>NZ_MLCT01000030.1:0-231893 GCF_001806145.1 Pseudomonas sp. BS-2016 | reverse complement strand
GACCCCACCGGCCAAATCGCCTGGAGCGCGCAGTACAAAGCGTGGGGAGAAGTCAAAGAACAACGCTCGGACTGGGCACAACGCCAAGGCCTGACCAACCCGATCAGGTTTCAGGGGCAATACCACGATCACGAAACAGGGCTGCACTACAATCGGTATAGGTACTATGATCCACGGGTCGGACGCTTTGTCAGTAAGGATCCGATCAGCTATGCGGGTGGGTTGAATCTTTATGCGTATGCGCCGAATCCAACGGGGTGGGTTGATACAAATGGGTTAGCCAAGCTCCCTAAAGAGGGTCGATACCACGGCCCAAAACCAAAATATGAAAATCCAGGGCACCATGATCCTTCATCTGGAACCTTTAGAGGCGGAGGAACAAAAACTTAAATTTTTCCCAAAAATGCAGATGACTTGTACAAAAAAAGCGATACCTGATGCAGAGGGTAAGCATTGGTATACGCGAGATGAACATGGCGTAGTTCATCGTTTTGGCTATAGCAATGATGGAAAAGTGCATTGGAATGGAGACTCTATACAGAATTGCGGGATTCCAGTGCCACCTGAAGTTGCTAAACGGTTTGCAGCAAGGACGATTACTTGTAAATGTAAGGGGGCAGGGAAATGAAAGAACCAATAATTAAATTGGAGGTAGAGCTCTCAACTGACAGGCAATACGTTTTTTCGCGCTGTGAATTTGTTTTTGGTTCAGTAAATGTTGGAGATTACGAGCAGCTTATGCTTGCAAAGAGTCTTTTGTTGGCGTTAGAGGATTTAGTGGTCAGAATGAATGATTTTGAGCCAATAGAGTGCGCCATGGATAATTTGGAAAACGTCCTGTCTAATGCTATTCGAGAAGATATAAGAAATTCTTGCTTGCCGTTAGGTGTTGAGGCTTTTGATGGTGATGAGGCGGTATTCGTTGATGTGCATAAGCAAAGTTTTATTGTCATAAAACCTTGGGCAAGCACTACATGCTTTACTGAGGAACTCAGTATTTCTCAGTATTGCTCTATGATAGAGGCGTCTATTTATGAGTTGAAGGAGAGATTAAAAATGTTCGCGTCAATATCTAGCATATAGATGTGCAGATATGATTTTGTGGCTTGTGGAGTTTTTAAGTCCGCTTGCATCACTTACATAGTCATTTGACTCATATAAGATGCTGCAACGATTATAAAATAGCCATGCATTATCACGAAATATGGCTGCACTATAATCGGTATAGGCACTATGATCCACGGGGCGAACGGTTTATCAGCTAAGACCCCATCAGCTATGCGGGTGGGTTGAACCTTTATGCGTATGCGCCGAAACCGGTGGTCTGAGTAGACCCGTTTGTGCTTTCAGGTCGACAAGGCGCGTTTAAGCGAGCAAAGCGTGATGGAGGAGTTTCTGTATCTCAGCAATCAGATAGTATTGTTAAAGTACCAATGACTACACGAGGAGGCTGTCCATTAATATGCGATGGGAAGCGTGTGGAAACAAGAGAATATACTTTCACCCGGGAAGACGAAAGTTAGGTAGTGATTCAAGAACATAGTGCAGGACATAAATTTGGCGAAGGTGGTATTGGCGATCAGAAATCTCATTTAAATGTGAGGCCAGCAGAGAATACACGAGCCGGATCGGTACCCGTTACAGCGGCACATTATCCATTTTAGCGAGAGCAGTGATGAAATTGGCTAAAAATTATCTGAGTGGTAGTAATTTTATTAATGAGCTCTATGGCGAAGATTTGAGTTTCGATGGTGTAGACTTGCAGGAAGTAAATTTTGGGTGGAATGGCCCAATTGCTAAGTTGCGATTTAGCATGAAGGATTTTCCTTTGGTCCCGCCTGGGAAGTGGGAAGGATTGAATGCTGTACAAGTTGAGCTTTCAGCCTTTCCTTTAAGTGATGTAGTTCTGACTAAGTTTGGGCCGGGAAATAAGTGCGATTTAACGATAGGGTTTTTTGTGGAAGATAGTTACTTTACAGTTAAAATATCAGGAGATTCAGAGGCGTCATTTAAAGCATTGATCGTTAATGTAGATAAGGTTTCTGCGTATTTACGAAAATAATTTATATGGCTGAGCCCAGTAATCCTTTTCAAGGGGCTGCGGTTTACCCTTCATGGCTTGAACGGTGACACCTTGGCCTGTGGAAACAGCCCGGCTAGACCCAAGGCGCCGTCGGGTACGCGGTGCATTAAATCTTTGAACCAGGCAGCTTCGCGCTCTTTGCTCAAGCGCTGCATCAACAACTGATCCGCCTGGCCCAACCAAGCTACACCGGCGCCTATGACATCGACCAAGACCCGCTGTGGACCCACACTCCGCAAGCGCTGCCGATTGACGTGCTGGCCTGGTACCAGTGCGACCACCTCGGCACGCCACAAGAACTCACCGACCACACCGGCCAAATCGCTTGGAGCGCTCAGTACAGCGCGTGGGGAGAAGTCAAAGAACAACGTTCTGAATGGGCACAACGCCAAGGCCTGATCAACCCGATCAGGTTTCAGGGGCAGTACCACGATCACGAAACAGGGCTGCACTACAATCGGTATAGGTACTATGATCCACGAGTCGGACGGTTTGTTAGCAAAGACCCAATCAGCTATGCGGGTGGGTTGAATCTTTATCAATATGCGCCTAATCCGGTGGGGTGGGTTAATCCGCTGGGGTTGGCGCGTTCTGGGCGTTGGGAGCGAGTCGGTAACGGCAGAGTTGGCATTGACTCGCCTCATGTTGAGAATACGAATCAGCAGGTACATGCACATTGTCAATGTAATTTAAGACGTGAAGAAGTGGTTATTAATAAGGATGGCTCTCAGAGCCACGGTTCACGGAGTGGTATTTCAGAGCTAACTCGGAAAGAGAAAGAGTACTTGCGAACTAAAGGATTTGACTTATGACTGATATTAGTGGATTTGAGATTCATGGTACGGCTGTTGGTAAAGAAACATCAATAAAATTGAATGAAATATCGATACTAGGTTGTCCTGAAACTATAAAGGCTATTGGTGAGTTTCTGGTAAAAGCAGCTGACCGAATGATCTGTGAAAATTTAGAGCATATGCATCTTCAAGATGTTTTTTATAACTTTTCAAGCTCTGATCATGTAGACATCATAGCATTAAATAGTAACCTTATTTTGAAAGTATAGTTTTTGAGTCGACACCTTAAATATTTAAGGTGTCATGAAATAACCCTGCTTGCGCAGGTGATAAAGATGATTAAATGTGATTGTTGCGGTAGTTTGGCTCTCGACACAATAGAGCGCCTAAAAACCACGGCGTATAACTCAAGCGCTGTCGCAAAATATGTGTATATCAAATCACTTGATTGCCGCCCTTAACAATGCAAGGATGAGAAATTAAATGAATCACCTGAACGTATTATAGGGATGAGTGCTGATGAGTAATTTGCTTATTCAAAAGACGAAATAATAGAGATGTTGAGAGGATGCTTGGATAAAGAAAGCGCTAAGCCAAGTACCAGGCTCTGTACGAAAAGAGATGTCGCAGACACCGCATGGAACACGCCAATGAGACTATGGCGGCATAACTTTTCGCGAGCTTGTCGAAGCGTGTCACGATCCGACGGTTCTCTTCCAGCCACCCAAACATATGCTCGATGATGTTGCGCTGTCGGTATTTGGGCCGATCGAACAACCTGGGTAAGCCAGGCTTGGGCTTGCGTTTCATTGAGCGCAGCGGGATGACGGGCTGCATTCGATATTGATCGCAGTAGCGGCGCAGTGCTTCGGCGTCGTAGCCCTTGTCGGCCAGCAGTCATTTACAGCGTTTGCGCGGGCGACCACGTTGGCTCGAAGGAATGCTGACTTCGTCCAGGATAGGCTGGGCGTAGCTGATATCACTGGCTTGACCGCCAGACAGAAGGAAGCGCAACGTTATCCCGTTGGCGTCGCAGAGCATGTGAATTTTGGTGGTCATGCCACCGCGACTGCGACCTGGAGCGTGATCGGCAGGTGGGTCAGGCCCCCTTTTTTTCGAGCGCCAGATGAGGCTCGGGTTGCACGTATTGCGGTTGAATCGATCATCCAGGTTTGCAGATCAATCAGGCCTTTTTCATTCAGCCTGAGCTGCATGCGTTTGAGCATCTGATCGAATGTCCCTTGGTTTCGCCCACCTCGCAACCGTTGACCACGGGCCAAATCGATCTGGCATATCTCGCCATGCAGCACCCGAGCAGAGTACCCAGAGCACGCCATCGAGCATCAGGCGATCGCTCAGGCGCGCCCGGCCTCGGCCATGGGTTTCGATGAAAAGATCGGAGACTACATCCCAGGCCTCGTCCGAGAGTTCATAACGCTTAGCCATCACCGAATTCCTTTCCGTAGATGGCGGGCACTCTACAAAATCTCAGCTCCCGAAGCGCGGCGATTGGGTTTCTCGGGATTTCGTACAGAGCCTAACCAAAGAAGTGTATAGAGCAGCACGAATACAACGTGCTCAACCAACGCATCGCCACCACCCGCCCGGATGGCCACACAGTCAGCTGGCTGAGCTACGGCAGCGGCCACCTGCACGGGCCTGACCTCTCGGCAGGCCCGCTTATTGATCACGCGTTTCAGCCGACCGGCGGGTAGTCGGCCTGGCTGTCCGGCCACGGGCTGAGGACTTCGAAGCCGTTATCGGTCACGGCCACCATGTGCTCCCATTGGGCGGACAACGAATGGTCCTTGGTCACCACGGTCCACTGATCGGCCAGGGTTTTTACGTGGCGTTTGCCTGCGTTGAGCATCGGCTCGATGGTGAAAATCATGCCCGACTTCAATTTCATGCCTTGGCCCGGGAAGCCGTAATGCAGTACTTGCGGCTCATCGTGGTACACCTTGCCGATGCCATGGCCGCAGTATTCGCGCACCACGCTGTAGCCTGCTTTCTCGGCCAGGGATTGGATGGCATGCCCGATATCGCCCAGGGTCGCTCCGGGGCGGACGACGCGAATACCGGCGCACATGGCGTCGTAAGTGGTTTTCACCAAGCGCCGCGCTTCAGGGCTCGGCTCACCCACGAAGTACATGCGGCTGGTGTCGCCGTACCAGCCGTCCTTGACCACGGCGATGTCGATATTGACGATGTCGCCGTCTTTCAACGGGGTGGCTGTCGGGATGCCATGGCACACGACGTCGTTCACCGAGGTGCAGACTGTTTTCGGGAAGCCGTGATAACCCACGTTGCCGGGGATGGCCTTCTGCACATTGACGATGTAGTCGTGGCAGAGTTTGTCCAGTTGGTCTGTGGTCACGCCGGGTTTAACGTGTTCCGCGATCATGGCCAGGACTTCGGCGGCCAGCATGCCGGCCAATTTGGACTGAGCGATTTGCGCCGGGCTGTTGATGACGACGTGGTTTCTCATTGATCGGCCTGCGATACGGTTTCGAGGGGGGAAGCGTTGAGTGCGAGTTCGCTCAGGGACTTGAGGTCCAGACCGCCCGCCAGTTCGGCGCGAATCAGCAACCGGCAGATGTGGTGGTGGTCCAGGTCAGGGTGCAGCTCGCTCAGCATGCCGATGCGCATCCAGTGTTCGGCTTGCGCGTTGATGGAGCGGCTCAGCGCGTTGCTCGCGAGCCGCAGGTTCTCGTGCATGGGGTCTGAAATTTTTACGATGCCCATTGATACGCTCAATATGAAATGCATATGAAACGTATATTAAGCGATTGTTCTGACGAAGCGAAAGGCCGGATGTCGCCTTTGCACTCGGTGGTTGGCCCTTGCCGCTGGTGTAAAACGGGGCAAGGGCGCGCAGGTGTTTACGTTTTGGAGAGGTGCACGCGGGTTACGCGCCGTTCTTCAACGTCGGTGACGATCAGGTTCCAGCCCTCCCATTGAATCCGGTCGCCTTTGATCGGCAAACGGTCCAGCAGGCTCATGACCATCCCCGCCACCGTGTGATAGTCGTCCGTGCCGTGGGCCGGGAACCCGGTGCGCTCACGTACCTGACTCAGGTTCAACGCGCCGCTGACGGCGAACCCGTCATCCAGTACGTCGATGTCAGGCCCGTCAATTTCGCTGGCATCGGGTAACTCACCCGCAATGGACTCCAAAATGTCGGTCATGGTCAAAATGCCGAGGAAGTCCCCGAATTCATTGATCACAAACGCAATGTGGGTCGATTCCTTGCGCATCTGCTCCAGGGCGTTAAGGATCGTGAAGCTGTCCAGCAAGTTGATGGTTTTACGCGCCATGGCCTCCAGATTCGGCTGATTGCCCGCAAGCAACTCCTTGAGCAGTTCTTTCTTGTGAATGAACCCCAGCGGCTCATCAATTCGCCCTTCACGAATGAGCGGCAAACGGGAGTAAGACGAGTGCATCAGGGTCGTGCGAATGGTTTCGGGCGTATCCGCCAGATCGATGTGATCGATTTGGGCGCGGGGCGTCATCACGGTGCGTATAGGGCGTTCAGCCAACTGCAGCACGCCGCTGATCATGATGCGTTCGCGACGGTGAAACACCTCTTTGGTCTCGCCGCCTTCAAGCAGATCGGCAATTTCCTCGTCCACTTCATCCGCTTCCAGCTTGCGTCCGCTCAACAGCCGCATGACCGCATGCGCCGTCCGCTCTCGCATCGGGCGAAGGCCTTGCACACTTTTTTTGCGACGGGCCCGTGCGACCTGATTGAACAATTCGATGAGGATCGAGAAGCCAATCGCGGCATACAAATACCCTTTGGGGATATGGAAGCCCAGGCCTTCGGCCGTGAGGCTGAAGCCGATCATCATCAGGAAGCCCAGGCACAGCATGATGACCGTCGGGTGACTATTGACGAAGCGGGTCAGCGGCTTGCTGGCCAGCATCATCAGGCCGATGGAGAACACCACGGCAATCATCATCACCGACAAGTGCTCCACCATGCCCACCGCTGTGATCACGGCGTCCAGTGAAAACACCGCATCCAGCACGACGATCTGCGCCACGATTGGCCAGAACAGTGCGTAGGTCGTGTTCGAGGTGCGTTCAGAGACATGGCCTTCCAGCCGTTCATGCAACTCCATCGTTGCCTTGAACAACAGGAACAGGCCACCGAACAACATGATCAGGTCACGGCCCGAGAACACTTTGCCGAACACCTCGAACAGCGGCTCGGTGAGCGTCACCATCCACGAGATACTGGCCAACAGGCCCAGTCGCATGATCAGCGCCAGCGACAAGCCGATCACGCGTGCCCGGTCGCGCTGCTCCGGCGGCAGTTTGTCCGCCAGAATCGCGATAAACACCAGGTTATCGATGCCCAGCACCAGCTCCAGCACGATCAGCGTCAACAGGCCCAGCCAGGCCGTCGGATCTGCAATCCATTCCATAGGGATCAGTAAACCTCTTGTTCAAGACAGGAAACGACAGGCCGGGCGACCACAGACGCGCTGACGCACGAACGCAGCGTGGGTGTCAGGGGTAGGGCAGGGACTGAAACAATGAGCGAGCACCGAGCGGAGGCGATGCCGGGAGATGAGGTGAGGCGGTGCACGTGAAGGTGAGTTGCGAGCGCCAAGAAGCGACTGGGAGGCTCCAGAAGGGTGTTCATATAAACCTTGCGTCAATGAGGGAGGGCAAGACTACAGCGATCCAGGCTTTTTCGGTCAGCCGGAGTTATTACAAAATTTGACGGGATAGCCTTGCGGGTGGGGTGAGGAACCGGCGCGGGCTGCGGGCGAACAAAACCCTCGAAGCGTAGGCCCCAAGGGTTTTGACAGGGCGGCGAACCTCAGCGCAACAGGTTGACCTTGGCCAGGTCGATCAACTCCCGCGCACGGCCGTCCATCACCGTTTTGAGCATGAACAGGCTAAAACCTTTGGCCTGCTCAAAAGTTTTGGTCGGCGGCATGACCAGCTCCTGACGGGCGCTGACCACATCCACCAACACCGGCCCCGGGTGGCTGAAGGCTTCGCGCAGCGCGGCTTCCAGTTGCGAAGGGTGTTCCACACGGATGCCCTTGACACCCATGGCCTCGGCCATTGCGGCGAAGTTTGGGTTTTTCAGGTCGCAGCCCACGTCGGGATACCCGGCCGCTTTCATTTCCATCTCGACAAAGCCCAGCGTGCCGTTATTCAGCACGATGACTTTGATAGGTAAACCCACCTGATTGAGCGTCAGAAAGTCGCCCATCATCATGGTGAAACCACCGTCGCCCGACATTGACACCACTTGCCGGTGCGGGAACGCCGCCTGTGCGCCAATCGCTTGCAACATGGCGTTGGCCATGGAGCCGTGGTTGAACGAGCCGACCAGACGCCGCTTGCCGTTCATTTTCAAATAGCGCGCTGCCCAAGCGGTGGGCGTGCCGACGTCGCAGGTGAAAATCGCGTCGTCATCCGCCAGCTCGCTGACCAGTCGATTGAGGTATTGCGGGTGAATGATGTCGCTGTTCGGTCCGCTTTCGGCCAGTGCATCGAGGTCTTCACGGGATTTTTTGTAGTCCTTGAGTGCCGCCTCCAAGTGCTCGCTGTCGGCGTTTTGTCTGATGCTGGGCAACACCGCCTGCAAGGTCAGCTTGACGTCACCGAGCAATCCCAGCTGCAACGGGCAACGGTTGCCCAGTGCTTCAGGGCGCACGTCGATTTGCGCAATATTGCCGTGCTCCGGGTAGAACTGGCGGTATGGAAAGTTAGTGCCCAGCATCAGCAAGGTGTCGCAGTTCATCATCGCTTTGTAACCGGATGCAAAGCCGATCAAGCCCGTCATGCCGACGTCATACGGGTTGTCGTATTCGACGTGTTCCTTGCCGCGCAATGCATGCACGATCGGGGCTTTCAGGCGTTCGGCCAAGGCCAGGATCTCGGTATGTGCCCCGGCGCACCCTGCGCCGCACAGTAATGTCACGTTGCGCCCGTCGTTAAGGAAGGAGGCCAACTGATCGATTTCGGTGTCGGCGGGGCGAATCAGTGGCATGGCGGGCTTGAGCCAGTGGGGCACCTTGGCTTGCGTGGTTTGCAGGGCGACATCCCCCGGGATCACCACCACCGCCACGCCGCGCTTGGCGATGGCCATGCGCATGGCGCGTTCCAGAATCTGCGGCAACTGCTCGGGGTGCGATACCAGCTCCACGTAATGGCTGCACTCTTTGAACAGGCTTTCGGGGTGGGTGGCCTGGAAGTAATCAATGCCGATTTCGCTGCTGGGGATATGCGCGGCCAGCGCCAGCACCGGTACGCCGCTGCGGTGGGCGTCGAACAGGCCGTTGATCAAATGCAGGTTGCCGGGGCCGCAACTGCCGGCGCAGACCGCCAGCTCACCGGTCAAATGCGCCTCGGCACCGGCGGCAAAGGCAGCGGCCTCTTCGTTGCGCATGTGAATCCACTCAATCTGTTCCTGACGGCGCAGCGAGTCAGTAAAGCCATTCAACGAGTCACCTACCACGCCAAACACGCGTTTGACGCCTGCCTCTTGCAGCGTTTCGGTAATGAAATCAGCAACCGTTCGGGACATGGGAGAGGCTCCTTGAAGTAAGAAAACAGACAGCCTGAGACAGGCGATTAACCCATTCCCAAGCAGGATAGACACTGGATCCGACCTTGCGCCTGGCGCAGTCGTTCGATGAAAAGATGTTCATCAGCGCAAGGCGTGCGGCCTCGCATCGCTATCACGTGCGTTCAAATGTTTAGCGGTTGGCCACTCAAAGGTTGATAAGTCTGTATTTAAGCGGGCTGCGGCGCATGGGAGGCTGCGTGTTCTTTTTCGGCAATGGTTGCAGGTATGAGGCTTGGCCTTGTAGAGATTCAACGCGTGAAGCTGTCAGGCATTTACGCGCCTGCAGGACGGCCGCTTCGTGGTTATCTTCCCTGCGCCACCCTTGATCGGTGTGAACTGCCGGGCGAACTGGCGTTTTGGGCCTTGTTTCACTGCCGTCATGCGCGCCCCCCGGATACCCCTTGTGTTGGCTGATGTTGATCAACCGCGCATTTGCGCGCCTGTCTGATACGCCTATACGAGTCTTCCCATGAGTGCCACGACCCTGTTTGCGCCGTTACAAGAAGCGTTGGATTTTCTGCAATCGCACCCGCATATCGAGATGTTTGAGTTGTTCATCCTCGACAACAACGGCGTGCCCCGCGGCAAGTTGCTGCACCGCGATGAACTGTTGGCGGTTTATGAAAGCGGTCGGCCGCTGCCGAGCACCATTCTGGGCCTGAGCATCAATGGCGACGATGTGGAAAATACCGGGCTGGTCTGGGACGTGGGCGACATCGACTGCCGCGCCTACCCGTTGAGTGGCAGCCTGCAACCGATGCCGTGGCGCCAGATACCGATGGCAGCGGTGCAAGTCAGCATGCACCCCGAGCAAGGCATGCCCGCCACCGTGGCCGACCCACGTCATCTGCTGGTCAAGGTGATCGACGGGCTAAAGGCCGACGGCTATTACCCGGTGATGGCGGCGGAGCTGGAGTTTTACTTGCTCGACCAAAAGCGTGACAGCCAGGGCCGGCCGCAACCGGCGCGTGATGCCGACGGCCAGCGACCGCGTGCGACGCAGGTCTACGGGTTGCGTGAACTGGAGCAAATCGAGCCGTTTCTGGCCGATCTGTACAGCGCCTGCAGACTGCAAGGCATTCCGGCGCGCACCGCCATTTCCGAATACGCACCGGGGCAAGTGGAAATCACCCTTGAACACCGCGCCGACGCGTTGCAGGCGATGGACGAAGCGGTGCGCTACAAGCGACTGGTCAAGGGCGTGGCGCACAAGCACGGGATGGCTGCGTGTTTTATGGCCAAGCCGTTTGACGATCTGGCCGGGACGGGCATGCACATGCACGTCAGCCTGGCCGACAAGGACGGCAACAACCTGTTCGCCAGTGAAGCGCCCGAAGGCACGCCGCTGCTCAAACAGGCGGTGGGCGGCATGCTCAGCACGCTGCTCGACTCACTGCTGATGTTTTGCCCGAATGCCAACTCTTATCGACGTTTTCAGAGCAACAGCTACGCGCCGCTGGCCGCGACGTGGGGCGTGGACAATCGCACGGTGAGCCTGCGGGTGCCGGGCGGCCCGGCTTTTTCGCGGCATATCGAGCACCGGATTTGCGGCGCCGATGCCAATCCGTATTTGGCCGCAGCGGCCATTCTGGCCGGTATTCATCGCGGTATTCGCGAGCAGCGTGATCCGGGCGCTCCGGTCCAAGGCAATGGTTACGCACAGGCCGCCGAGCAACTGCCCACCGACTGGTTGACGACCTTGCGTGCCCTGGAATGCTCTGACTGGGCCAAAGAAGCGTTCGGCCCTGCGTTTGTGAAGGTGTACCTGGCGGTCAAAAACGCGGAATACCGCCAGTTCATGGGCGAAGTGGGCGAGCAGGACTGGCGCTGGTATTTGCAGCACGCGTGAGCTTGCCGTTACAGGGTGGAGGGAGCGGGCGCAATGGACCTGTCACCGTGGCCACGAGGCCACCTTCCCCGGCGACTGGGCCATGGATGGCTAAACGCCTTGTTCCTGTGAGGGCAGGCGTTTAACCGCCACGAAGGTTTTCATCCTTTCCTGACAATTTTTTCACTGCTGGCCCGCTAACCTCCTTGGCGAATAACTTCATACACAAGAGTTCGCGGGCCATGTCATCGCAGCCACCTTCCACCATTGAGCTTGAATTCGCTGAACGCTATGACCGCGAGCATGCTCAGGTATGCCGCGAAGTGCGGCCTGAAGGTGTGCTCCGGCGTCTGGCCATGTGGCGGGAGCAGTCGCTGATTCGGCGCGCGCTCAAAGTGGCGGGCGAGCCAGGGCTGGTGCTGGACCTGGCGTGCGGTGCCGGGCGTTTCTGGCCGTTGTTGGCCGAGCATGGCAACCGGGTGATTCTGGCCGCCGACCCGTCTCAGGGCATGCTCGATCACGCCCGAACCCACCATTCGACGGGCTTGCTGGCGCGTGTCACCTTGTTTAAAAGCTCGGTGTTTACCATCGATATGCCTGAAAACGCCGTGGACTGCATTTTTTGCATGCAGCTGTTTCACCATGTGCGTGACAGCGAGCACCGTCTGGCGATCTTGCGCGAATTGCACCGGGTCAGCCGTGACACGTTGATCCTGTCGCTGTTCATTAAACCCTCGCAAAATCCGCAGCGCATCTGGGTGACCAAGGACGCAATCGAAGCCCAGTTTTCACAGGCGGGTTTCAGCGTGCTCAAACAATACGATGTGCTGCCCGGCCACACGGCGGGCAGCATTTTCGTGTTGCGCAAAGGCAGTTAATTCAACGCCTCGAAAAGCGCATGAGCCAATTTCACCCGGGCTTCGTTCGGGTAATTTTTGTTCGCAAGGATGACCACGGCCTGCTTTTTGGCGGGCACGAACGCGATGTAGCCACCGAAGCCATTGGTTGAGCCGGTCTTGTTGATCCAGCTGTCTGCGCGCGGGGCCAGCGGTGGATTCAAGGCCTCAACCGGTTGAGTGTCGTAGGCCATGGCGTTCGAATTGCCCTCGACCAGTGCAGCCAATGTGACCGGGTAGGGGTATTGCTCCCACACCAGGTCCTGGGTCATGGGCCCGGCCCGGAAGTAACCGGTATGGGTGGTGTCCAGGGCCCGGCGAAGGGGGGGGCTGACCTGGCCAAGACCTGCATTCAGCTCGGCGAAATGGATCAGGTCGCGCGCCGAAGTTTTGAGGCCGTAGGCTTCGTCCGCCAATACGCCTGCCCCTAAACGTACGGGCGCATCCTCTTTGTTGTACCCCTGAGCGTAGCGGTGCATCTCGCTGTCAGGGATCTGCAGATAGCTGCTTTTCATCCCCAATGCCGGCAGCAAATGGTCTTGCATGGCCTCGGTGTAGGGCATGTTCATGCGTTTGGCGGCGATCACCCCCAGCATGCCGATGCTGGGGTTGGCATAGCTGCGCTGGGTGCCCTGCGGGTACGTCGGTTGCCAGGCTTTGAGGTAGTCCATGAGTTGTGCATCGTTTTGAACCTCATCGGGCACCTGCAACGGAAATCCGCCGGCCGTGTGAGTGGCCAGGCCGATCAGCGTTACGTTGCCGAACGGGGTGTTGCGTAATTCGGGCAGGTACGTGCTCACCGTGTTAGTGAGTGACAGTTGCCCATTGGCCTGAGCGTAAGTAGCCAGGGTCGCGGTCAGGGTTTTGCTGATGGAGCCCACTTCGAACAGCGTGTCGGCGGTCACCGGGGTGGCCGTCAATTTTGAGGCGACACCGAAGGTGAAGAACTGCTGCTTACCTTCGACGCTGACGGCGATGGCCAGACCGGGCACGTTGTATTGCTGCATCACCGCCTGGGCGGCCTCTTGCACGGTGCTGTCCAGGCTTGCGGACATGGCGGGCAGGCTCATGGCGCACAAACCGGACAGTGAAAGGGCAGTGGCAGTGCGTTTAAACAGCTGGCGCATGAGGGCGTCCTTCTGGTCGATGTGGGAACAGGGCTGGTGGTGCCGGGTACAGGGTACGGCCTTGTCACTGAATGTTTCTTGAAGACGGAGTCGCGTTGCGTTTGATCACCGGTGTGAGCGTGCTGCTAACGCTGTTCGAAGCGCGAGCCGGGTGAAAATACACATTTAACCGGCGCGTGTGTTGAAGGTAGAGGCCCGAATTTGTGTAGGTTTTTTCGTCGACAAGTTTGTCAGTCAATCGCCGGAAATGCCTGATGCCGATATATACTGCGCGCCATTCTTCAAGGGAGAGCCGTGTGGCCATCGATATTCACTGGATCCGCGACAACGATAGCCTCGGCCAACATTGCGCCCAATGGCAGCACTTGCCGTTTGTAGCCCTCGACACCGAATTCATGCGGGTCGACACCTTTTACCCCATTGCCGGTTTGATTCAGATCGGCGACGGGGAGCGGGCCTACCTGATTGACCCGTTGACCATCGACAACTGGCAGCCGCTGGCAGCCCTGCTGGAAAACCCGGCCGTGGTCAAAGTGCTGCACGCGTGCAGCGAGGACCTTGAGGTGCTGTTGCGCTTGACCGGCAGCTTGCCCGCGCCATTGTTTGACACCCAGTTGGCAGCCGCCTACCTGAACCTGGGGTTCTCGATGGGCTATTCGCGTCTGGTCAAGGAAGTGCTCGACCTGGACCTGCCCAAAGGCGAAACCCGCTCTGATTGGCTGCAACGTCCACTGTCCGAAACGCAGATCAGCTACGCCGCCGAAGATGCTCAACATCTGGCGGAAGTGTATGTGCTGTTGCGTCCGCGGTTGTCGCCCGAAAAGTACAACTGGGTGCTCGAAGACGGTGCTGAGCTGGTCGCCAACCTGCGCCGCGAAGTGGACCCGAACGAGGTGTACCGCGAGGCCAAGCTGGCGTGGAAGTTGTCCCGCGATCAGTTGGCGGTCTTGCGTGAAATCTGCGCCTGGCGTGAGCGTGAAGCCCGCGCCCGTGACCTACCGCGCAACCGGATCGTGCGTGAACATGCGTTGTGGCCATTGGCCAAAACCCAGCCCGACAACCTGGTTTCGCTGGCACGCATCGAAGACATGCACCCGCGCACTGTGCGTCAGGACGGCGAGTTTTTACTCGACCTGATCAAGCGTGCAGGCAGCCTGCCACCGGAGCAGTGGCCGCCTGCCGTGCCCGAGCCGTTGCCGGTAGAAGCCGCGGCGCTGATCAAACGCCTGCGGGCGGTGGGCCAGGTGTATGCCGAACAACTGAACATGGCGCCCGAGCTGATGCTGCGCAAGAAAACCCTGGAAGCGCTGGTCAAGAGCGGCTTCCCCAATGGCCCTTATCAATTGCCGGACTCACTGCGCGGATGGCGCCGTGAGCTGATGGGTCAGGCGCTGCTCGACAGCCTGGCCACTGCTGGAGAACCGTCTTGAAACGTATTTGCTCTATTTACCGCAGCACCAAGCGCAACGAAATGTATTTGTACGTGCTCAAGGCCGATGCCCTGGAGCGCGTGCCGGAGCCTTTGATGGCGGCGTTTGGCAAAGCCATTCACGCGTTCGATCTGGTGTTGACCCCCGAGCGCAAGCTGTCGCGCGAAGACATCGCCGTGGTGCTGGAGAACCTTGAGAAACAGGGTTATCACCTGCAGATGCCACCGGCCGAAGACGAATACATCGAGCACTTGCCTGAAGAGCTGTTACGTCGCAACGACCCGATGTAACGACCTGATCCGGGTGCCCGGCAGAGGGCACCTGTCCTGAGTGGATTCAAATGCATTGGCGGTGCCCCCATTCGACGCGTTAACCCGCGACGGCGGCCGCTGGCAGCGTTTTAAAAAGGTTACGAGCATGCGCGTTCTGATTGCCGAACATGACCACCCCCTTTACACACGCCTGCTGCAAGCGGCCGCGCCTGAACTGGAGGTGTTGACCAGTGGCGACTCGGCGCAGCTGTCGCGTCTGGCGGCCGATTGCCCGGTATGGCTGGGCCAGCCTGATCTGCTGGCCACGCTGATGCGTCAGGGGCATCAGCCACAATGGCTGCAATCGACCTGGGCGGGCATCACGCCGCTGTTGGCCGGCGGCTTGCAGCGCAACTACCGCCTGACCCGTGCCGTGGGCATTTTCGGTCAGGTCATGGCCGAATACGTGCTGACGTACATCCTCGGTCACGAGCGTGAAGTCATGGCGCGGCTGGTCAGTCAGGTGGAGCGCAAATGGGACAACCGCATGGGCCAGAGCCTGGTCGGGCGCAAGGTGCTGATCGTCGGCGCCGGCGACATTGGCCAGACCGTGGCGCAGTTTCTGCAACCGTTTGGCGTGGAGCTGTATGCCATCGCCCGCACCGCCCGTGAGCAGGCGCCCTTCAAGGGAGTCGGCACGCTGGAGGATTTGCCGCGCCTGGTGGGGGCGGTGGATTACGTGGTGAACTTGTTGCCCAACACGCCGGACACCCACGACCTGTACGATGCCGAACTGTTTGCACAATTCAATCCGACCGGGGTGTTCATCAATGCCGGGCGCGGCGTCGCCGTGGTGGATGCGGACTTGGTTGAAGCGTTGCGGGTCGGCCATATTGCCGCCGCCGTGATTGACGTGTGCCGGCAGGAGCCATTGCCCGCCAAGCATCCATTCTGGACCGCCTGGGGCCTGTTGTTGACCGGCCACAGTTCGGCGCCGACGTCACCGTCGTTGATGGTGCAACTGTTTGTCGACAACCTGCGTGCGTTTCAGGCGGGGCAGCCGATGCGTGGCGAAGTGGATTTCGCACGCGGCTATTAACAAGACTGGGGTCGCTGCCGGACAACGCGAGGCTGCGAGCTTTCAAGGGCCAGGTCGAAAGCTCGCGGTTTGCGGCAGCGACAGGCCGCGCTTAGAGGCTGAAATCACCTTCAGCGACTAATTTGCTCAGCGGCTCACGCTGGCTGGGCACTTCCTTGGCTTGCAGGTAATCGACCAGCGTCGCTTTGTCCCCCAGCTTGCCGATTGCCACCATGGCTTGCACGGCATAGCCTTCCGGGATCTTCAGCTCTTTGTGCGCGCGCTCGTAATCGAGCCCGCTCATGCCGTGGGTATGCCAGCCGCTCAGGTGAGCTTGCAAGGCCAGATGGCCCCAGGCTGCGCCGGTATCGAACGCGTTAGTCGGTGACGGTTTTTCTTCGGTGGTGCCCGGAGCGGCAAAGGTGGTTTTCGACACAATCACCACCAGCGCGGCGGCGTGTTTAGCCCAGCCCTGATTGAATTCCACCAGCAGGTTCAGGTAGCGATCAAACGCCGGGGTGCCGCGCAGCGCGTACAGAAAGCGCCAAGGCTGCGAGTTGTAAGCCGAAGGCGCCCAGCGTGCGGCTTCAAAAAAGCTCATGAGGGTCGGTGTGTCGAGGGTGGCATCGGTGAAAGCACGGGGCGACCAGCGCTGGGTGAATTGCTCGTGAATGGCGTGATCGGCGATGCGGGTATTAGCAGTCATTCTTGATACCTGAGTTGATTTTCGCGGTTCAGCGTAGGCGCAAAGCTACTGTTATGCCATCTGGCTGACAAGTCTGACGACAAGCGCTTGGCCCGCGGGGCCTAGGGCACTAGACTGGCGGCCTTTTCCATTCCCCGATGTTGATGTTTGAGCCATGGCCGCAAAAGTTGAACCGTTCTGGATCCGCAAAACCCTCGATCAACTGGATCAGGAGGAATGGGAGTCGCTGTGCGACGGTTGCGGCTTGTGCTGCCTGCAAAAGCTCGAAGATGAAGACGACAACAGCGTCTACTACACGCGCATTGCCTGCAAACTGCTCGACCTGAAAACCTGCCGGTGCACGGACTACCCGAATCGACGTGATTCTGTCCCGGACTGCATTCAACTGTCGCCGGGCAAGGCGGAGGAATTCAAATGGCTGCCGCCCACCTGTGGCTACCGGCTAGTCAGCGAACGCAAGGACCTGCCGCTGTGGCACCCCTTGGTGTGTGGTGATCCGGACGCCGTGCACCACGAGCGCATCTCGCAATCGGGGCGCATGCTGGCCGAAGGCAGCGTGCCGGAAGAAGACTGGGAAGATCATCTGATTTTCCGCGCCGGTTAATCGCCGGAGCGGTCGCAAGGAGTGTGTATGCCGCTGCGTTACCGAATCCCCCTGGGGCTGCTGATAGCACTGCTCGGCAGTCCGCTGTGGGCCGCGCAAAAAGTCAATCTGGATTACCACGTGCGCCTGATGCCGCAAACCGGCCAGGCCGACGTGCGCCTGACGCTGGCTGAAGGCTCAGCCGTGCGCAGCCTGGATTTCGACCTTGGCGCACCCGGCAGCTACAGCGATTTCAAGGCCGATGGCGGCTGGCAGCTCACCCCCGACCCGCAGCACAGCCGTGGGGTGTGGCATCCCGCGTCAGGCACCGCCACGCTGAGCTACCGGGTTCGCCTCAATCACCCCTTTAAAAACGGCAGTTTCGACACCTATGCCACGCCCAAGTGGGCGTTGTTCCGTGGCGAGCAACTGGTGCCGCCTGCCAGCCTCGACCAGCAAGACGGTACCGAGTTGGTGTCACGGCTGACGTTCGCCTTGCCCGAAGGCTGGAAAAGTGTCGAAACCGCGTGGCCGCGCATCGGCAAAAACCGTTTCCGCATTGACGATGTTTCGCGTTTGTTTGATCGGCCAACCGGGTGGATGCTGGCGGGCACGCTGGGCAGCCGGCGCACCACGCTGGGCGAAACCGAGGTCACCGTTGCCGCACCGCAAGGACAGGGCATGCGGCGCATGGACGTCCTGACGTTGCTGACCTTCGTCTGGCCGCAGGTGCAAGCGGTGTTCCCGCGCAACCCGCCCAAGTTGCTGATCGTCGGGGCCGGCAGCCCGATGTGGAAAGGCGCCAGCGCCGACCGCAACTCCATTTACCTGAGCAGCGCGTTGCCGATGGTCAGCGAGTCCGGCAGCAGCCCGTTGTTGCGCGAATTGGTGCAACTGTTCAGTGGCATCAAGGTAGAACCGGGCCATGACTGGATCAGCCAAGGGTTGAGCGAGTATTACGCCATCGAACTGATGCGCCGCGCAGGCGGGATGAGCGAGGAGCGTTATCAGACCTTGCAGCACAAGCTCAATGCGACTGGCAAAGGCGTGAAGCGGATGCGCGGCGCGCAGGCCAATCCGGCGGTGGTGGCGCGTGCGGTGACGCTGTTGCAGGCGCTGGACCGCGAAATCCGTCTGCAAACCCATAGCAAGCGTTCGCTGGACGATGTGAGCCAAGCGTTAATGCGCATGGACAAGGTCAATACCCAATCGTTTATCCAACTGAGCGAAAGCGTGCTGGGCGGCGCGTCCGAAGTGCTGGACACCCCCCTGCTGCGCTGACCGCTCGGCTTACTGTCGTGGCAGATCCGGCAGCCGCGACAGATCTGCAGTGATGGTTTTCTTTACGGCCTCTTTACGCCCTCGCATCCCCCTCGATCTCGATCCTTTACGCCCCTGAACCCCACACTTTCCCCACACGCGGCAATCGCCGCTTTGGGGAGCACGTCGATGGGCATTCTGGATGGGGTGTCGCTGCTGTTGGCAGTGGGGCTGTTCGTTTATCTGCTGGTGGCGCTGTTGCGCGCTGATCGGAATTAGGAGCGGGTATGCACAGTTATGACTATGGGCTGTTGCTGGCCTTTTTCGCGTTGGTGTTGCTGCCTGCGCCCTGGCTGGGACGTTTTTATTACAAGGTCATGGAAGGCCAGCGCACCTGGTTGACGCAGGTGTTCGGGCCGGTCGAGAAGGTCTGTTACCGGGTGGCCGGGGTCGATCCGGGCGATGAGCACACTTGGCAGAAGTACACGCTGGCGTTGCTGGCGTTCAACCTCGCAGGGTTTGTGTTGCTGTTTGCGATTTTGCTGTTGCAACAGTATTTGCCACTCAACCCGCAGCAGTTGCCGGGTCAGGAGTGGACGCAGGCGTTCAACACCGCTGTGAGTTTTGTCACCAACACCAACTGGCAGAGCTACAGCGGCGAAGCGACCCTCAGTTACCTCAGCCAGATGGCGGGCCTGACCGTGCAGAACTTCGTCAGTGCGGCGACGGGCCTGGCGGTCTTGGTTGCCTTGTGCCGTGGCATCAGCCGCCGGTCCGCCCGCACGCTGGGCAATTTCTGGGTCGACATGACCCGCGCCACGCTCTACGGCCTGCTGCCGCTGTGCCTGGTGCTGGCGCTGTTGCTGGTGTGGCAGGGCGTGCCGCAAACCCTGGCGCATTATGTTCACGCGCTGACCCTGGAGGGCGTGGATCAGGTCATCCCGTTAGGGCCGGCCGCGAGTCAGATTGCGATCAAGCAACTGGGCACCAATGGCGGGGGCTTTTTCGGGGTCAACTCGGCGCACCCGTTCGAGAACCCCACGGCCTGGAGCAACCTGTTTGAAGTGGCGTCGATCATCCTGATTCCCGTGGCGCTGGTGTTCACCTTCGGCCATTACGTCAAGGACCTGCGCCAAAGCCGCGCCATCATCGCCTGCATGCTGGCGTTGTTCTTGATCGGCGGCGGCACTGCGTTGTACGCAGAGTCTCAACCCAACCCTGCGCTCAACAGCCCGCTGGTTGAACACACCGCACCGCTGGAGGGCAAGGAAGTGCGTTTTGGCACCACCGCCACGGTGCTGTGGACCGAGACCACCACCGCGGCCTCTAACGGGTCGGTCAATGGCATGCATGACAGCCTCAACCCGCTGAGCGGGATGGTGGCGATGGTCAACATGATGGTCGGTGAAGTGATCTTCGGTGGTGTGGGCGCCGGACTCTACGGCATGTTGCTGAACGTACTGATTGCCGTGTTCCTGGCCGGTTTGATGATTGGCCGAACCCCCGAGTACCTGGGCAAAAAACTGCAAGCCAAAGAGGTGCAACTGCTGGTGGTCACGCTGCTGGTGATGCCGGTGGGCGTGCTGGTGCTCAGCGCGCTGGCGACCAGTTTGCCGAGCGCCGTGGCGTCGGTGAGCAACCCCGGTGCCCATGGCTTCAGTCAAGTGCTGTACGCCTTTACCTCGGCCAGTGCCAACAACGGGTCGGCGTTTGCCGGGCTCAATGCCAACACGCCGTTTTATAACCTGATGTTGGGGTTGGGCATGTTGATCGGCCGTTTCGGCTACATCCTGCCGGTGCTGGCGCTGGCCGGAAGCCTGGCGATGAAGAAAACCGCCCCCGTGGGGCAGGACAGCTTTCCCACCCACGGCCCGCTGTTTGTGGTGCTGCTGACCATGACCATCGTGCTGGTGGGCGGGTTGACCTTTTTGCCGACACTGGCCCTTGGCCCCATCGCTGAACAACTGATTCCGGGTTTCTGAGGACACGATGATGAGCATGCCAGCTCCTGTTAAAACCCTGACGCCTGCGCCTGACACCCAGGCGCCTGCGTCACCGAAAACCGCGTTTGCCGACCTGTGGCGTCCGGCGTTGTTACACGCATTCGTCAAGCTCGACCCGCGTCAGCTCAAGCGCTCGCCGGTGATGCTGGTGGTGGAACTGACGGCGGTCTTCACCACGATCTTGTGCGTGTTGCCCGACCCTGTGGTGCCCACCGGCGTAGCGCTGCAAATCGCCGTGTGGTTGTGGTTTACCGTGCTGTTTGCCAACTTCGCCGAAGCCCTGGCCGAGGGTCGGGGCAAGGCGCGGGCTGACAGCCTGAAAGCAGGCAGCGTGGGGTTGAGTGCGCGCCGCCGCACGGCCAACGGCAGCTTTGAAGTGGTGCCAGCCACGCGCTTGCGCAAAGGCGATGTGGTGCGTGTCGAAGCCGGTGAGATGATCCCCGGTGACGGTGAGGTGATTGAAGGCATTGCCGCGGTCAACGAAGCGGCGATCACCGGCGAGTCAGCCCCGGTGATTCGCGAGTCGGGCGGTGATCGTTCGGCCGTCACAGGCAATACGCGGCTGGTGTCGGACTGGCTGTTGGTACAGATCAGCGCCAATCCCGGCGAGTCGACACTGGACCGCATGATCGCGCTGGTCGAAGGCGCCAAACGCCAGAAAACGCCCAACGAAGTGGCGCTGGATATTCTGCTGATCGGCCTGACCCTGATCTTTCTGATCGTGGTCGTGACCTTGCAGCCCTTCGCCTATTTTGCGGGTGGCAGTCTGCCGTTGGTGTTTCTGGTTGCGCTGTTGGTGACGCTGATCCCGACCACCATCGGTGGCTTACTGTCGGCCATCGGCATTGCCGGTATGGACCGGCTGGTGCGCCTGAACGTGATTGCCAAGTCCGGCCGCGCGGTGGAGGCCGCCGGTGACGTGCACGTGTTGATGCTGGACAAGACAGGCACCATCACTTTCGGCAATCGCCGCTGCACGGCGCTGTATGCCGCCCCCGGCGTGACCGCGATGGAGCTGGCTCAGGGCGCGCTGTTGGCGTCGCTGGCGGACGAGACGGCGGAGGGCAAGTCGATTGTCGAGTTCATCCGTGGCCTGCACGCGCTGCCAGAGCCGGAGGCGCACGCAATCACAGCAGTGCCGTTCACGGCTGAAACGCGGCTCTCGGGGGTCGATTACAACGACCGGGTGTACCGCAAGGGCGCTGTGGATTCGGTGCTGGCCTTTATCGGCCTGAAACGCGATGAGGTCGCCCCGGCCTTGTCCCGTGAAATCGACAAAATTGCCCAGAGTGGCGGCACGCCGTTGCTGGTGTGCGTGCAAGGCAAGCTGCTCGGCGCGATTCACCTCAAGGACGTGGTCAAGCCCGGCATCCGCGAGCGTTTTGCCGAACTGCGCAAGCTGGGGATCCGCACGGTCATGGTGACCGGCGACAACCCGCTGACCGCCGCGGCGATTGCGGCCGAGGCGGGGGTCGATGATGTGTTGGCAGAAGCCACGCCGGAGAAAAAACTGGCGCGCATCCGCCAGGAGCAGAACGACGGCCGTCTGGTGGCGATGTGCGGCGACGGCGCCAACGACGCACCGGCGCTGGCACAGGCCGACGTGGGCATGGCCATGAACGACGGCACCCAGGCGGCCCGCGAAGCCGCCAACATGGTCGACCTCGACAGCGACCCCACCAAGTTGCTGGATGTGGTGCAGATCGGTAAAGAGTTGCTGGTGACCCGGGGCGCGCTGACCACGTTCTCGATTGCCAACGACGTGGCCAAGTATTTCGCCATCCTGCCAGCGCTGTTTGCCACGATTTACCCGCAACTGGGGGTGCTCAACGTGATGCACCTCAACAGCCCGCAAAGCGCCATCCTGTCCGCGATTGTGTTTAACGCGCTGATTATCGTGGTGCTGATCCCGCTGGCCTTGCGCGGCGTGCGGGTGCAGGCGGCGAGTGCCGCGCAACTGCTGCGTCGCAACCTGCTGATTTACGGGCTGGGCGGGCTGGTGGTGCCGTTTGTGGGCATCAAGCTGATCGACATGCTGCTCACGGCGCTGCATCTGGTTTAACCCGAGGAGGAACGCAACATGGCTACTCTTTTACGTCCGGCCCTGAGCCTGATGGTGCTGTTGACGGCCATCACCGGGGTGATCTACCCGCTGACCGTGACCGGGATCGCGCAACTGGCGTTTCCCGATCAGGCCAATGGCAGCCTGGTGCGCGATGCGGACGGCAGCGTGCGCGGTTCGCAGTTGATCGCCCAGGCCTTCACCGGCGAACAATGGTTTCACTCGCGGCCCTCGGCCGGGGCCTACGCCACGGTGTCGAGCGCGGCCAGCAACCTGGCGCCCAGCAACCCGGCGCTGGCGGCGCGGATCAAGGACAGCGCCGCCGAATGGGCCGTGCCCGAACAGGGGCCAGTGCCGCTGGCAATGCTGACGACATCCGCCAGCGGGCTGGATCCGCACTTGCCACCTGAGGCAATACGCTATCAACTGCCACGTGTGGCTGCGGCCCGAGGCTTGCCGGTGCAAACGGTCGAGCACTTGCTGCAGGCGCACATCGAGCAGCCGTGGGTTGGGCCGCCGGTGGTGAACGTGCTGAACCTGAACCGGGCGCTGGCCCAGCTCACACCCTGAGCCATCTGCCGCCGTTGTCGCTGCCGCCTGTTGCGGCAGCGACCGCGTTGATCTCCATTTGAATAGGTAAAGACATGACAGATTCCGGTCGCGCCGATGCGTTGTTAGCGGATTTGCCTCGGGCTGGCCGTGGCCGGCTCAAGGTGTTTCTGGGCGCGGCCCCGGGCGTGGGCAAGACCTACGCCATGCTTCAGGCAGCCCACACCCAGGTGCGTCAGGGTGTCCGGGTGCTGGTCGGGGTGGTGGAAACCCATGGCCGCGCCGAAACCCAGGCCCTGCTCAACGGCCTGGCGCAACAGCCTTTGGTGCGCTCGCAATACCGCGGCGTGCAGCTTGAAGAAATGGACCTGGATGGCCTGCTGCACGCCCGGCCCGCATTGGTGCTGGTGGACGAATTGGCCCACAGCAACGCGCCCGGCAGTCGCCACGCCAAACGCTGGCAGGACGTGCAGGAATTGCTGGCCGCCGGGATAGATGTCTACACCACGGTCAACGTCCAGCATCTGGAAAGCCTCAACGATCAGGTGCGCGGCATCACCGGGGTGCACGTGCGCGAAACCCTGCCGGACTGGATCGTGCAGGAAGCCTATGAACTGTTGCTGATCGACCTGCCGCCCCGCGAACTGCTGGAGCGGCTGCGCGATGGCAAAGTGTATGTGCCCGAACAGGCCCGCGCGGCCATCGATGCCTTTTTCACCCAGACCAACCTCAATGCCCTGCGCGAATTGGCCATGCAGACCGCGGCGGTGTATGTCGATGATGAGCTGGACAAAGGCTATCGCCAGTTGGGTCAGGCTGCCCCGGCGTTGCGCGGGCGGTTGCTGGTGGGCATTGATGGCGATGCACAGGCCGAGCGGCTGGTGCGTCACGCCAGCCGGGTAGCCGAGCGCCGGCATTTGCCATGGAGTCTGGTACACGTGGACAACGGCAGTGCGCGGGACGAGCACTCGCGGTTGCGCCTGCAAAGCGCGCAGCAATTGGCTGAGCGTCTGGGGGGCGAGGTGGTGTTGCTGCGCGCGGGCGAAGTGGCGAAAACCCTGATTCAGCACGCCGCCGAGCGCCGCGCCAGCCTGCTACTGGTGGGCCAGTCACGGCCGAACTGGCGCAGGAAATGCTTCGGCGGCGGCCTGGCATCTCGCTTGTTGCGCGATGCCCACGGGCTGGAAATCAATGTGCTCGATAACGAGCAGGCACCGGATGCCACGCCGCGTCGGCGCGTGGGGTCGCTGGTGTGGTTCGACTACGGTCTGGCGCTGCTGGCGACCGTGCTGGCCAGTGCGTTGGCCTGGGGGGTGTCCAGCGTGCTGGCGTTGCCCAATATTTCGATGGTGTTTCTGGCGGCCGTGCTGCTGGTGGCGGTGCGCAGCAGCCTGGGACCTGCGCTGGCCTGTGCAGCGATGTCCTTTTTGACCTATGACTTTTTATTCATCCCGCCGAACTTCTCGTTCAGTATCCAGCGCGAAGAAGACGTGCTGACGCTGGTGTTCTTCCTGCTCATGGCCGCCTTGACCGGCAACCTCGCGGCCCGTCAGCGCCGCCAGTTGCAGGCGCTGCGCGAGACCCAGCAAGAGACCAGCGAGCTATTGGACCTGTCGCGCAAACTGACCGCTGCCACCGACCGCAAAGCGGTGGTCAACGCCGCCGCCCAGCATTTGAGCGGCTGGAAAGAACTCAACCTGTGCCTGCTCAACCGTGATGGCAGCGGCGGCTGGACCGTGGAAACCGGAGGGCCGTTGACCTTCAACGAGGCCGAGCGCGCGGCGGCCGACTGGGCCTGGAATCACGAGCAACCGGCGGGCAAAGGCACCGGCACTTTACCGATGGGCCGTTGGTGGTGGTGGCCGTTGACGGTGGACGACGGTCCATTGGCCTTGCTGGGCGTCAGCCCGAAAGAAGGCCAGAGCTTGACCGGTCAGCGGCGGCGCCTGCTGATGGCCCTCAGCCAACCATTGGCACAGGCGCTGGCCCGTGCGCAATTGGCCCAGGACCTTGAAGCCGCCCGCCTGCATGGCGAAACCGAACAATTGCGCAGCGCCTTGCTGGCCTCCGTGTCCCACGACCTGCGCACCCCGCTGACCACCATGCGCGGCAGTATCGACACGCTGCTTGCGCTGGGCGAGGCGATCCCGCTTGAGGACCGGCGCGAGTTGCTGGAGGGCACCCGTGACGAGGCCGAGCGCCTGGACCGTTACATCCAGAACCTGCTGGACATGACCCGTCTGGGGCATGGGGCCTTGAAGCTGGCGCGGGACTGGGTGTCGCCGACGGACATCGTCGCCAGTGCGTTGAACCGGCTGCGGGCGGTGCTCGCGCCGTTGCAGGTGCAGGTCGACGTGGCGCCACAATTGCCGCTGTTACACATTCACGCGGCGTTGATCGAGCAGGCACTGGTCAACGTCCTGGAAAACGCCGCACGCTTTTCACCGCCCCATGGCGTGCTGCAACTGGTGGCCGGGGCCGATCAACAGGAGCTGTGGTTTGCCGTGAGCGATCAAGGGCCGGGTATCCCGGAAGAAGACCGGGCGAAGATTTTCGACATGTTTTACACCGCTGCCCGCGGCGACCGGGGCGGGCAGGGCACGGGGCTGGGGCTGGCGATCTGTCAGGGCATGGTCGGCGCCCATGGCGGGCGCATCAGTGTGGGCGAGGGCATCGGCGGGCGCGGCACGTGCATCACCTTGCACTTGCCGCTGCCTGAACAGCCGCTGCCGGAAGGGGAAGAGCCGCCCCGTGAAGCCTGATATTCTGCGCGCCTCTTTGCACGGTGAACCCACGCCATGAGCCAACCCACCACCGTTTTGGTCATTGATGACGAACCGCAGATCCGCAAGTTTTTGCGCATCAGCCTGGTGTCCCAGGGGTATCAGGTGCTCGAAGCGGCCACGGGCGCCGACGGCTTGAGTCTGGCCGCGCTGCAGAAACCGGATCTGCTGGTGCTCGACCTCGGCCTGCCGGACATGGACGGCCAGCACGTGCTGCGCGAGTTTCGCGAATGGTCAGGGGTGCCGGTGCTGGTACTTTCGGTGCGGGCCAGCGAAGCGCAAAAGGTCGAAGCGCTGGATGGCGGCGCCAATGACTACGTGACCAAACCCTTCGGCATTCAGGAGTTTCTGGCGCGCGTCCGTGCGTTGTTGCGTCAGGCTCCGGCGGGCGAGGTGCAGCAGGCCGCCGTGGCCGTGGGGCCCTTGACCGTGGACCTGGCCTATCGCCGTGTAGTGCTGGACGGCGTCGAAGTCGCCCTGACGCGCAAGGAATATGCCGTGCTGGCGCAGTTGGCGCGCCATCCGGGTCGGGTCATCACCCAGCAGCAACTGCTCAAGGATATTTGGGGCCCAACCCATGTCGAGAACAGCCATTACTTGCGCATTGTGGTCGGTCATTTGCGGCAAAAGCTGGCCGATGACCCGACCCGCCCGCGCTTTATCCTGACCGAACCGGGCGTGGGGTATCGCTTGCTGGACGCTTAGGGGGTTTCACTCTCATAGCGGTCCAGGGTGTCGCTGGCAATCTCGCGGCCCAAGGCGATCAATTCGGGCGCCTTGTAAAACTCGAAAAACCGGCACACCCGCTTGGGCACGTTAATCAGAATGTCGGGCGGATAACCGGCGATCTTGTATTGCGCCAGTGACGTCTGCATGACCTCGAAGCTCTGGTTGATCAAATCCAGCAGCGACGCCGGGCCGACGTTGTCGATGATGAATGAACCTGAAGCGGATTTGGGCGCGCCTTCTTGGGTCGGGGCGGCGGCCGGTTGCTGGCCGTCGGGGCGCGACGATTCAATCCAGGGATTGGGCGGGGTATCCGGGGCAGGCGTGAGCAGCGCTTGTTCCAGCTCCAGCAGGTCGTTTGCATGTTTATTGCGAAAGGGGATGTGTGAGCCGAGGGAGTTCATCAGGTTGTCGAAACGGCTTTTGAACGCCGGGGCACGTTGAATGACGGGCAACTGGTAGCCGTTTTGGAGGGTGGAGTTCAGGTTAACGGCGATGATCAGGTCGCAATGGCTGGAGACCACCGGCACGATGGGCAGCGGGTTGAGCAGGCCGCCGTCGACCAGCATGCGGCTGCCCTGCATCACCGGGGTAAACAGGCTGGGAATCGCCGCCGAGGCCCGCATTGCCTGATGCAGACAGCCTTCCTGAAACCAAATTTCCTGTTGGTGGGTCAGGTCCGTGGCCACGGCGGTGTAGGGGATACGCAAGTCTTCGATGTTGATCTCGCCAACGATGTTGCGAATTTGACCGAACACTTTTTCCCCACGAATGGCGCCCAGGCGAAAGCTAACGTCCACCAGCCGCAACACATCGAGATAGTCCAGGCTTTGAATCCAGTCGCGGTACAGATCCAGCTTGCCAGCCGCGTAAATGCCCCCCACCACGGCCCCCATCGAGCAACCGGCAATGCAGGCGATGTCGTAGCCACGGCGTTCGAGTTCCTCAATGACGCCAATGTGGGCGTACCCTCGGGCGCCACCCGAGCCCAGCACCAATGCAACGCGCTTTTTCATGAATCAATCCTTGGCCAGTGAGGTGCTAACAATGCAATGCCTTTTCCTGAATGGGCAAGCTAGTCTTGCAAAGACGGCGCGCCGGGGCAGGGCACTTTCTACCTGCTTTTGCGTCTTAGCCTCTAATTAACATTAATTGTTTGAGGGTATGTCCATGAAAGCTCTGATCTGTGTGCCGTTGATGGCGTTGATGCTGGCCGGTTGTGCGGGCAAAACGGCCTACCGTGACAGTTGCGCGACGCAGCTGGATGCCGCCTGGCACGAGCTGGACCTGGCCA
Organism: Pseudomonas sp. BS-2016; assembly: GCF_001806145.1. NCBI lineage: Bacteria > Pseudomonadati > Pseudomonadota > Gammaproteobacteria > Pseudomonadales > Pseudomonadaceae > Pseudomonas > Pseudomonas sp. BS-2016. Next base: position 203,845 of record NZ_MLCT01000030.1, on the reverse strand, counting down.
AGGCCGAAGGGTTTGCAGGCACGATCAGCTATTCCAAGGCCCTGTCGTTGCTGACCGGGGCTAAAACTCAACAACAGTTCGAAGCGTTTGAAGGCTGCTCGAAAAAAGCCGAGAAAGCGCGTTTTTATATTCGTGAGTCACGCGCGGGTCGTTAAACCGGTGCGGGACGGGGAGGGGAAGGATGTCTGAATGGGTTGACAAGATTGTGGCGAACATCGTGCGTCTGGAGGTCAGGTTGCTGGCCTGTCAGGCGCGCTTGCAGGCCGAAACCGACCCCGAAGCCTTGCATGATTTGCGCACCACGGTGCGCCGTCTGCGCAGCCTACTAAGACCACTGCGGGGGTTGCCGGGGGTGGTGCAGCTGGAAATGGCGGCCTCACAGGTGGGTGCTCTGACTACGCCGCTGCGCGATCTGGAAGTGCTGGCGGCGTATTTGCAGCAACAGGGGCACGCGCAACTGGCTGAGCGTCGGTTGTCGCAACTGGCTGGCAGCTATCTCGCCGTGGCCGAAAGCGCGCAGTTGGCGCAACTGCTGATGATCCTTGACGTCTTCCCACGGTTTCTGCGGGCCGCCCAGCGTGAAGGGTTGCTGCGCGGGTTGCGCCCGCGCATCGAAAAGGTGCTCGAAAAACAGTGGCAGACCCTACAAAAGGCGCTGAATGACCCCGGCCATGACCGGCACCGTGTGCGTTTGCTGATTAAACGCGTGCGCTATGCCGCCGAGGCCTACCCCGAACTGGATCGCTTGCCGCCGAGGGTGCTGGTACGCCTTAAAGAGGCGCAAAAAGCCCTGGGCGACTGGCACGATGCCTGGCAATGGTTGTTGCAGGCCGAGCAGCAGCCGGACTTGCAGCCCTGTGTCGAGGGCTGGCGTGACACCCTGGCCCTTGGTGAACAGGACGCCGACCGCGCGTTGATCAAGTTGAGCGCGGCCTGTTTTCACTCATGATTTGGCCGAATCAAGCGCTGTGCTGCCTGCGGCGGGTGCGTAGTATCTGCGTCTGATGATCCATACCGAGGTGCTCATGCAGTTTTCAGAATTGGTTGCGGCGGTGCGTCATAACCCGTCGTCCGTCACGATTCCGGCCGATTGGGGTCAGGGACGCGCGACATTTGGCGGTTTGATGGCGGCCTTGCAGTATGAGGCAATGCGTGCCCAAGTCCCTGCGCAGCGTGCTTTACGCTCGCTGTCGGTGAGCTTCGTCGGGCCTGTGGCCCCGGATGTGCCGGTTAGCTTTGAAGTCGAAGTGCTGCGTGAAGGCAAGGCCGTCACGCAGGTGCTGGGCAGGGCGCTGCAACAGGGTCAGGTGGTGACGCTGGTTCAAGGCAGCTTCGGGGCGCCACGCGAATCGTCCGTCAAGGTGCAGAGCCTGCCGGCGCCGGACATGAAGCCCGTCGACAGCTGCCCGCTGTTGCCCTACATCAAAGGCATCACGCCGGAATTCATGCGGCATTTGTCGATGGGCTGGGCGGTAGGCGCCTTGCCATTTACCGGCAAGGGCGGGCGTGAAATGGGCGGCTGGGTGCGGTTTGCGGGTGAGGTCAAGGACGAACCCCTGACCGAAACCCACGTGCTGGCCCTGGTCGATGCCTGGCCCCCGGCGTTGCTGCCGCTGCTGGACAAGCCCGCCGCCGGTAGCACTTTGACCTGGACCATTGAGTTTGTGCAGCCGCAGGTTCACATCAGCACCCTTGAGTGGTGCAAATACCTGGCCGTGATCGAGCATGCGCAGGATGGGTATGGCCATGTGGCGGCTAATCTGTGGTCGCCTGCGGGCGAGCTGATTGCGATCAGCCGCCAGACCGTCACGGTGTTTGGCTAGGGGATGAAAGCCCACGTGGCGCAGCGCGGCGTTGATCGATGCTTATTGGCTACAACCCAACCCCGATTCTCTCGCCTTGCCCTGCACCCCCGTGGGTGTTCGTCGCGGCGGCTATTAAACGGGAACCGCCCCAGTCAGAACGCCTGACTGTGTGGTTCTTCATGCGCCTTGTGACGCTGGTGTTGCAGGCGTGTGGCCGCAAACAGCGTCACCAGGCCGATCACCGCGCTGGTGGCGTTGCCACTGAAGATGCCCGAGGCCAGTAGCAGAAAGGCCACCACCATCAACGCGACAGCCATCAGGTCAATCGCCTGATGCGAGGCGCTTGCATGGCTCTGTGGGTTCGAGCGCCATTGCCAGGCAGGCAGGTTGGGATGACGTTTGCCCATGATTGCACTCCTTGTTCGAGGGTTCAGCGATGGCTGAACCGGATGAACAGAGGATAGGCCCGCGCAAGGCACGCGGCGAATCGACAATGGCTATTGGCCTTATAGCTTTAACTGACCGATGGCCCGGTTCAATTCACCGGCCAGCGTCGCCAACTGGTTACTGGTCGTGGCTGAGTCGACGGTTTGTTGGACTGTGTTTTCAGTGACGTCGCGGATGCTGACCACGGCGCGGTTCATTTCTTCGGCAACATGGCTCTGCTCCTGGGCGGCCACCGCAATTTGCGTGTTGCTCTCGCGCATCTTGGCCACCGCGTCGGTGATTTCCGCCAGCGCCTCGCCCGCCTCTTGGGCCTGCTGCACGCAGTCATCGGCCTTGAACGAGCTTTCCTGCATGAAGTCCACCGCGTCTCGGGTGCCCGCTTGCAGGGCCGATACCATGGTGGTGATTTCGTCTGTCGAGGCTTGCACGCGCTTGGCCAGGTTGCGCACCTCATCGGCCACCACGGCAAACCCGCGACCCATCTCGCCAGCCCGGGCGGCCTCAATCGCCGCGTTGAGCGCCAGCAGGTTGGTTTGCTCGGCAATGCTGTGAATCACACTGACGACGCCGTTGATCTTCTGACTGTCTTGGGCCAATTGCTGAATCATCTCGGCGGTTTGTTGCACGCCGTTGGACAGGCTGGCGATGGAGTCCTGAACCCGGCTGACCACTTGCTGACCACTGCCGGCGAGGGTGTCGGCGGTTTGCGACAGGTCGCGGGTGGCGCCAGCGTGCTGGGCAATGTGATAGACCGTGGCAGACATTTCATTGATGGCAGTGGCGGCCTGATCGGTTTCGCTTTGCTGGCCGAGCATGCCATGACGCACTTCGTCCATGCTGCTGGCCAGTCGCGCGGCACCGGCATCCAATTGCGCGGCGGTGTCGGCGACGGTCTGTACGATACGTTGATAACCGGCTTGCATGGCATTGAAGGCCCCCGCCATTTGCCCCACCTCGTCGGTGCACGCCAAGGGCACGCGGGCGGACAGGTCGCCGGTTTTTTCGACGTGCAGCATCACGTCTTTGAGCGTGTTGAGCTGGCTGAGCAAGAACTGAATCAACAGTTGCGAAGCGCAGAGCATCGCCAGCATCAGCACGAACACCGCTACCGCGTAGTTCGCCAGACGCTCGACAAACACTTGCGCCAGGCTTGGCGCGTAGGCCAGTACCGCAACCCGTTGGCCGTCAGGGCGGGTGATGACCTCGGCGCCCAGCAGCGGGTTGTGCCCGAAGAACGGCATGGCGTGGAGGGAGACCCACCCATTGCCCTCACTGAGTTGCGGCAGGGGGTGTTCGTCCACGGTGGGAACCTGGCCCGGACTCATCGGCAGCAAGAAGTCGACGGCGGGCAAGGCTTGACCGCCCGGCCACGCACTGAGCAATTGCGCCTGCGCATGGGCATTCGCGCGGGCGGCATCGGCGCGCGATTGTTGTTCGAGTTGCACGGCGTAGAGCACCAGCAACAGCGTGGTGACGAAGGCCACCGCGTTGACGGCCCAGAATTTGTATTTGAGCGAGATGTTGCTAAGCCAGGCACCCATGGAAGGTCTTCTCTGATTTGGCGGAAACAATATTGGCAAGGTGCCATCATTGTGCCGTCAAACCATGACGATCTTGTTGATGTGGGTCAAGGGCGTGAACCTGTGAGGGCTCACCCCTGTTGCCTCAAACGTGTTGCAGGGTCGGCAAGCCAAAAAAGGCGCGGGCACAGGCGGTGCTGTGTTCGGCAAGATCGGCTTCGCTTTCACCCCGGTGCAGCGCCACTTCACGCAGGACTTCGGGGAGGTAGGCCGGTTCGTTGCGACCGTTTTTGGGTTTTGGGCGCAGGGTGCGGGGCAGCAAATACGGCGCGTCACTCTCGAGCATCAATCGACCGCGGGGAATGTTGCGCACCAGCGGGTGCAAATGCGTTCCGCGGCGTTCGTCGCAGATCCAGCCCGTGATGCCGATGTGCAGATCCAGGTCCAGATAACTGAACAGCGCCTTCTGCTCGCCGGTGAAGCAATGCACCACGGCAGCCGGCAGGCGGTCGCGGTAGTCGCGCAGGATTTCCAGCAGGCGCTGATTGGCGTCGCGCTCGTGCAAGAACACGGGCAGTTGTAAATCCACAGCCATCGCCAAGTGTTCTTCGAGCACTTTTTCCTGTTGCGGGCGTGGCGAAAAATCACGGTTGAAGTCCAGGCCGCATTCGCCCACAGCAAGCACCCGTGGCTCTGTGAGCAAGGCATGTAAACGCCGGGCGCTGTCAGTGTTCCAGTCGCTGGCCGAATGCGGATGGATGCCCGCTGTCGAGAACAGCCGCGTGGCGCTTTCATCCTGCTCATGGCACAACTGCAAGGCGTGCTCGCTGCCGTCTACGCTGGTGCCGGTGAGCACCAATTGGCACACGCCAGCGGCGTAGGCACGCTCCAGCACGGCCTCATGTTTGCCGTCGAAGCTGGGGTTGGTCAGGTTGACGCCGATATCGATGAGTTGCATGGTGCTACCTCAGGCCACAGGCCGCGAAGCATATCAGAGCTGTCGATTTAATAAGAAAAACCAAGAACTACAGAGAGTTGTGGTTGTCTTTGAATGCCGCAATTGCGCAATTCCCGGTACAGGATTCGCTGTATCCGCGCAATTGCACACGGCTCGCAGCGCACCTTATGCCCCAAAAGGGCGACCGGTTGTCGGGTAATCCGGCACGCTGACGGGCTGTATTCTTTGCGGAGAACGGATGACAAGACTGACGCTGTGGATTGCGCTGTGCCTGATGCTGTTGCCCGGTCTGGCAACGGCACGCCTGCCCGGACCGCTCCAGGCGGCGCAGCCGAGTCAGGTCCGCGATCTGGCGCAGATTCGTAGTAGCCAGGTGCTGCGCGTGCTGGTCAACCAAAGCCGCAACAGTTCCGGTGAAGTGCAGGGCCAGTCGATTGGTGTCGAATACCATCGCTTGCGGGCCTTCGAGCGTTACCTCAACGGCCATGCGCGAACGGGTCAACAGATCACCCTCAAAATCATCCCTAAAGCCAAAGATCAACTGCTGGGTGCGCTGTTGCGCGGCGAAGGCGACTTAATGGCGCCCGGCGAGCTGCTGGACGTCAAGCCGAGCCATGCCATTAGCCCGAGCGAGCCGATCATTGATCGCGTGTCGCTGATTCTCGTGGGGGTCAAGGGTGAGCGACGCTTCACCCGTCTTGAGCAATTGTCGGGCCGCACGGTGGCGCTGACGACGGGCAGTGCGGCTGGCGAAGCGGTGAACCTGATCAATCAAAAACTGGCACTGCGCAAACTGCCGCCGGTGAAAATCGAATGGGTGGACCCGACCCTGGCGGTCGAAGATGTGCTGGAGATGGTGCAAGCCAAAATCTACCACCTGACCCTGGTCGAACAGCCGATTGCCGAGCGTTGGGCCGCGTTGATGCCCAAGCTGCGCTTTGATCGCAAAGTGCTGGTCAGCGAGCCGGGGGCCATGCGCTGGTACGTGCGTCGCGATGCGTCGATGTTGCGGGCCAGCATCGATCGCTTCCTGACGACCTACAGCGTGCCTGACGATCAGAATGTGGCGTTCGAGCGCGTCTATCGACGCCTGTATCGCGTGCACTACCCGCTGGCGCGGGCAGACCGGCAGAAGCTTGAAAAACTGCGCCCGGTGCTGCAAAAGCATGCGCAGCAACAAGGCATGGACTGGCTCAATCTGGCGGCGCTGGCGTTCAAGGAGTCCACGCTGAACCCGAATGCCAAAGGCTCGGGCGGCGCAATGGGGCTGTTGCAGATTACGCCCTCGGCGGCGCAGCGGGTGGGCGTCAACAATATTCAAAGCGTCGACAGCAATGTGCAGGCGGGTGCCAAGTACCTGGCGATGATCCGGCGCAAGTTCTTTGCCAGCCCCAAATTAAATGAACGCGAGCGCATGGCGTTCGTGCTGGCGGCTTACAACATGGGGCCCGAACGCGTGCAGGCCATGCGCGCAGAGGCCCGGCGCAGGGGGCTTAATCCCAATCAATGGTTCTTTCAGGTAGAGCGCATTGCCATGGAGCAGGTGGGAATGGGGGCGGTCAGCTATGTTAATAGTGTGAATAAATACTATTTGGCCTTCGACCGGGAACGCGACGCCCTGGAGCCCGCTGAACCGAAGTTGGCTTCCCGCAAATAATCGATAAATCCGATTGTTATTGGGCATTTATTCGACTTTTAACCGGATAAAAACTGATTAATATGGCGCCACTCCCAACCTGACTGACGAAAAGGACTGCACCATGAACAAATTGACCCACACCGTTTTGGGGACTCACGCGGGCTACGGCTTGACCGTGTTACGGGTTCTGGTCGGCATTATCTTCGCCGCCCACGGTTCGCAAAAACTCTTTGGCTGGTTTGGCGGGGGCGGTCTGGCGGGTACGGCGCAATGGATGGAAAGCATCGGTCTGGCGCCCGGGACCCTGATGGCGCTGCTCTCGGGCGGGACGGAGTTCTTTGGCGGGCTGGCGCTGATCATTGGGCTGCTGGCGCGGCCTGCCGCACTGGGGCTGACCTTTACCTTGCTGGTGGCGATTTTCACGGTGCATATCAGTAACGGTCTGTTCATGGCCAACAACGGCTATGAATTCGCCCTGGCGCTGCTGGGCGGCACCTTGGCGGTATTGATCGAGGGCGCGGGCAAATTGTCCCTGGATCAGGCGATTGCCCATAAGTAAGCCCAAAGGCCTGCTCGTCTGACCTGACTACAGACGAGCAGGCGGGTAGCTGTCAGGGGTTCACTGCCCGGCGGACTGCCTCAGAACGTGATTCTTGACAGTTGTAACCGGGTTTATCTAGGATGTTTTCTTGCGCCGATTTAAACAGCTACTTGCGGGGCGCCGGGTGTTCGACTGAACACCCAAGAGGCTTGTAACAGGCCTTGAAATACCGCTAAAGCGCTGGTTCGGTGTTGCCTCTCACCTGCCACGCAGAATCCTGAGGCGGAGAAACCGATAGATGAGTCAGCCACGTCCCCTTGTACGTCTTGCGCCGATCACGGCGAATCAAACCTTTCGTAATCCAAAAATCCTGTTGGGCGGCAAACACCAGCCGACGCTGTTGCGTTATCTGGACGGTTGGCCGCGTCGAAAGGGACGGGCTTCAGCATTTTTGATTCAGTTTGTAGAAGGCGACGACAGCCTGGCGCGGTTTGCCAATGACAGTTTTGATCTGGCCGTGATTCAGTCGCCCACTGCCCAACAGGCCGAGTCGGTGATTCGCAACTTGATACGCATATCCCGCCAAGGGCTGATTACCTTGCGTTGAGGCACACGTGCGCCGAGTGTTTTGAACAATGCCCGGCGCCTCCATAAGCGTGTCAGGTTACACGTTGGGCTTTGACTTGATTGGCGTGTTTGCAGTTGTTGACCAGTTCACTGCGGGTTGCCCAGTCGGTATTAATAATGAAGAAATTTTGAATGTAACTTTCTGAATGCTCCGACTTGAACCACTGATTGATTACCTCTTTGAAATCATCAGGCACATGCAGCGGCAAGACATATTTCGCGCACTGGATGGCAACCAACGCGTTTCGCGCTTTGTAACGGGTAATGGTGCTGTCCATAAAGTGTTTGAGGTCAGCTGTCGAGATCAGGTTTTTACCGCTCCAACGTTGATCGACGCCCTCCCAGAGCGACGTCGAGCTGGTGTAATGGTTGTAAGCCGCGACCACGTTGGCTCCCGGATGGGTGGTGTAGAGTTCATCGAGCGTTAAACCGGCCCATTTTTCAGACACGAGGCGTTCGCCCAGCATGGAGAGGATCAGCGCCTGAAGTTCGCTGTGCGCCTCTGCCGTAAAGTCCCTGAACTCATGAAAGTCCAGCACGACGATCTCTTTAAATGCCCGTTCATCCGCGTAAAACGTCTTTAGCGCTTGCAGGATGTCGCCAGCGACCGTGCGCCCGGATGAGGTTTTGTGGAACAGTTGAAAGCGCCGCGCATCACCGGGCGGATACTTGCCGTAAAACGCGACCCTTAAATCCAGTGCCCTGATGCCGTGCCTGAGTTGGTGAAGGGGGGCGAAGTCTTGGGTGATTTCTTGTGGCCACTGGAAGTCGGGTGCTTGTTTATCGCTGCCTGAATCATGACTGCCGGGCAGGATGAGTTCGCCGATGCGCAGTCTGTTGATGTCAGGGACTTCACTCATCCAGTAATGGTTAGTTGTTGTGCTCATGGTCTTTCGCTCCTTGAATGACCGTTGGTGGATACACCTGAGCATAGAAGGGGAACTGAGCTTTTAAACGGCTGCTACATATGCCGCTACATCTTTGTGGGGGTATCGGTCAGGGGTAATCGATGGCGACGATATACACCCACTGTTCGCCGGTGGGTGTCTGGACCTGCACTTCAGCATCCAGCGCCTTGCCGATCAGCGCGCGCGCCAGAGGCGAGTCAATGCTGATCAAGCCTTGTTTCAAATCCAGCTCATCCGGGCCCACGATGCGGTAACGCGCCTGCTTGCCGTCTTCATCCTCAATGGTGACCCACGCCCCGAAATACACTTTGTTGGGGTCGCTGGGCTTGTCGCTGACCACTTTGAGGCTTTCGAGGCGCTTGGTCAGAAACCGCACGCGGCTGTCGATTTCACGCAGCATCTTTTTGCCGTAGGTGTATTCGGCGTTTTCCGAGCGATCGCCCTGCGCCGCAGCCTCGCTGACAGACTGCGTGACTTGCGGGCGACGCACGTGCCACAACTCGTGCAGTTCGGCCCGCATCCGCGCTTCACCTTCGGGGGTGATCAGCGCGGTGCCGGCGGGGCGAGGGGGGCGGTAGCGGCTCATGGGCAATCCATTGGCAGAGAAGGCGGCGAGTCTATCAGCCCTCGCGCAGCACTGTCAGGGGGCTGGTATTGAGCGCTTTGCGTGTGCCGAAGACACCGGCCGCCCCTACCATCAATGCCCCCGCGACCGGCAACAGCAACAGCCACGGGTGAGGATGCCAGGGCAGGTCAAACGCGAAGCGGTACAGCACCAGGCTGACCAGTTCGGCGCCGATCGCAGCGAGCAGACCGCTGGTTGCACCGAGCAGGCCGAACTCGATCCGCCGGGCCTTGATCAACAGTGCGCGCCGGGCCCCCAGTGCCCGGAGCAAGGCCCCTTGGCGGATGCGTTCATCCAAGGTGGATTGCAGGCCGGAAAACAGCACGGCCATACCGGCCGCGAGGACAAACAGCAGCACGTATTCGACGGCAATGGTGACCTGCGCCAGGATGCTGCGCAGTTGGGCCAGCAAGGCTTCGATGGGCAAAATCGTCACGGCCGGAAAACGGCGGGACAGCTCGATGATTTCCCGGTCATGGCCCGGCGCCAGATAGAAGCTGGTGAGGTAGGTGGCGGGCAAGTCCTGCAAGGTGCCGGGCTGGAAGATCATGAAGAAGTTGGGTTGGAAATTGTCCCAGTTGATGCTGCGCAGGCTGGTGACTTGCGCTTCACGTCGCGCCCCGCCGACGCTGAAGGTCAGGTGGTCGCCCAGTTTGAGTTTCAGGCTTTGGGCCACTTTGGCCTCGACCGAAACGCCGGGAATGCCGTCGCCGGGGTCTTGCGTCCACCATTGGCCCGCCGTCAACTCATTGCCCGCTGGCAGGTTGGCGGCCCAGGTCAGGCTCAAGTCGCGTTGAATGGCTTTGTCGCCGCTTGAGTCCTTGCTGACGAGCCCTTGCACGGCTTGGCCGTTGATGCTGATCAGACGGCCCGGCACTACCGGATACAGGGGCGCTGCCGTGGCCTGCAGTTGCATCAACCGCGTGCCAAAGGCTTCTTTGTCAGCGGGCAGGATGTTCAGGGCAAAGTAATTGGGCGCATCTTTGGGCAGTTGGTTCTGCCAGGTGTCGAGCAGCTCTGTGCGCAACAGGGCAATCAGCGCCATCGACAGCAAGATCAAGCCGAACGCCAAGGCTTGGCCGGCGGCGGCCAGGGGATGGCGCAGCAGTTGTCCCAGGCCCAGACGCCACGGCAGTGAGGCGCCAGCCAACAGGCGACGCAGGCTTTGCAGGGCCAACAGCAACAGGCCGCCCAAGCCCAGCGCAGCCAGCACACCGCCACCCAGCAGGGCGAAGGTGAGCACCAGATCAAGGCTCATGCGCCACATGATTAACCCCAGGGCGAGCAGGGCAGCGCCATAGACGCTCCAGGTACTGGCGGGTATCGGCAACAGGTCGCGCCGCAATACCCGCAGCGGCGGTACCCGGCCCAGAGCTGCCAGCGGCGGCAGGGCGAAACCGGCCAGCGCCACCAGCCCGGTGCCCATGCCGGCGAACGCAGGCATCAGACCGCCTGGTGGGACGTCGGACGGCAGCAGGTCATGCAGCAGCGCGAACAGGCCGAGTTGGGCGAGCCAGCCCAGCAAGGCGCCCACCACGCTGGCCAGCAGCCCTAGTACGGTCAATTGCAGGGCAAACAGCCACAAGGTTTCGCGACGCGACAACCCCAGGCAGCGCAGCAGCGCGCTGGCATCGAAGCGGCGATTGGCAAAACGCGTGGCGGACAGTGCCACGGCCACGCCCGCCAGTAACACCGCTACCAGGCTGGCCATGTTCAGGTAGCGCTCGGCTTTGCCCAGTGCGCCGCCTATTTGCTGGTTGCCGTCGCGGGCGTCCAGCAGGCGTTGATTGGCGTCAAGGCCGGGCTGGATGACTTGCCGGTAGGACGCCAGCGCGGGCGCTTCGCCGCGCCACAGTTCACGGAAATTGACCCGGCTTCCGGGCTGTACGATGCCGGTCGCAGCCAGGTCATCCAGGTTGATCAGTACCCGTGGGGTCAGGCTGTAAAGATTGCCGGCCCGGTCGGGTTCGTAGGTCAGGACACGGGTAATGCGCAGCGTTTTTGAACCCACGTCGATCGGGTCACCGACCTTCAGGTCCAGCGCTGTCAGCAGGCGTGATTCGGCCCAGGCCTCGCCCGGTTCAGGGCCGCCGCCGGGCTGCTCTTGGGCGTAGGGTTGGGCAGCGCTTTTCAGTTCGCCGCGCAGGGGATAGGCATCGTCTGCGGCCTTGATGCTGGACAGTTGAATGCCGTTGTCGGTGGCAATCACGCTGGAGAACTCCACGACCCGCGCATGCTTGAGGCCCAGTTCCTTGCCGAAACGAACCTGTTCGTCCCGCGCGGGGGAGGTGCCATCGAGGACCAGGTCGGCGCCCAGGAATTCAGTGGCACGCAGCAGCATGGCGCCGTTCAGGCGTGCGCCGAAATAACCGATGGCGGTACTTGCCGCCACCGCCACCAGCAGGGCGAAGAACAGTACGCGTAATTCTCCGGCACGTGCATCGCGCAGCAATTGGCGTACGGCGAGGCTCCACAGGCGTAACAGTGGCATGCGTGCCATCAAGGCTCCAGAGGGCCGACCAGATGGCCAGCTTCAAGGCGGATCAGGCGCCGGCAGCGGTGTGCCAGGCGTTCGTCATGGGTCACCAGCACCAGCGTGGTGCCGCGCTCTTGATTGAGCTCAAAGAGTAAATCGGTGATGCGCTCACCCGTGTGACTGTCCAGGTTGCCGGTGGGTTCATCAGCGAACAACACGTCGGGCTCGGCCGCGAAAGCCCGGGCGATGGCCACGCGTTGCTGTTCACCCCCGGACAATTGACGCGGGGAATGGCTCAGGCGCTGCCCCAACCCGACGCGCTCCAACAGGTGCCGCGCGTGATCGCGCGCGTCTGTGCGGCCCTCCAGCTCCATCGGCAACATGACGTTTTCCAGTGCATTGAGGCTGTCGAGCAATTGAAAGGACTGGAATACAAAACCGACGTGTTCGGCACGAACCCTGGCGCGCTGGTCTTCATCCAGCGTGCTCAGGGCGTGCCCGGCGAGGATGACTTCGCCTGCGCTGGGCAGGTCGAGCCCGGCCAGTAATCCCAGCAGGGTCGACTTGCCTGAGCCGGATGCGCCGACGATGGCCAGGCTGTCGCCTTGACGCAGTTCAAGGCTCAGCGGGTGAAGGATGGTTAACTCGCCTTCCGCGCTGGGTACCACTTTGCTAAGGTTCTGCGCGGTGAGAATACGTTCGCCCATGGAGAATCCGATGCGTGTGTGGTTTGTAAGTGCTGCTCTGGCCCTGATGTGTATGGCGCAGAACGCAGCGGCGGGAACAATCTTGATCGTCGGCGATAGTATCAGCGCGGGTTTCGGCCTGGATACCCGGCTGGGCTGGGTGTCCTTGCTTGAGCAGCGACTTGAACGCGAAGGTCATGACGACCGGGTGGTCAATGCGTCGATCAGTGGTGACACCAGTGCGGGCGGGCAGGCCCGGTTGCCCGCACTGCTTACAGAGCATAAACCGGATGTGGTGATTGTCGAATTGGGCGGCAACGACGGGTTGCGCGGTCAGCCGCCTGCGCAATTGCAACAAAATCTTGCCGCGATGATCGATGCGGCCAAAACCGCCGGCGCTAAAGTGCTGCTGTTGGGGATGCAGTTGCCGCCCAATTATGGCGTGCGCTATACCGAGGCGTTTGCCCGTGTTTACACGCAGCTGGCTGACGAAAAACAGATCGCGCTGGTGCCGTTTTTCCTTGAGGGCGTAGGGGGGCATCCCGAGCTGATGCAGGCTGATGGCTTGCACCCTGCAGCCGCTGGACAGAAGCGCCTGCTGGATAATGTGTGGCCTGCGCTAAAACCGTTGCTTTGATGCTTTTCTAGTCGCAGCGTTTCGGCTAAGGTGGCGCCCCCCCGATTTGGAGCCCCCGATGTCGCGTCCTGCCTGGTCTTTATATGCCTATCAACTGATCGAGCCCGATGAACAGCTCGATTTGTTCGCCTGCCAGGAGGTACGGGTGCATCTGGTGACGCGTCAATTGGAGCTGGGAGGCACCATTGACCGTACGTTGTGCGGCTCGTTGCTGCCTGCGCAGCCGCGTTGGTCGGACGTCACGCGCAAGGTGTTTCAGGACCACCGCCTCTGCCCGCTGTGCCGCGCAATCATTGAATCGCAGCGCCGCGGCACCGAGCCGATCTGGCCCGAATTGCGCTTTGAACTATGATCTACCTCGTCTGACTGTTTTGGCGAGGTACGCCGCCTCCTGAACCCGGCAGGCTGCGTGTACACTTTCCCCCTTTTGTCCCCCGTTGATTATGCGAAGGATGTTCCGGATGTTGTCGCGCCTACCTGCCGTCACCCGTTGTCTGTCAGTTGCCGCACTGTGTGTGGCAGGCCCTGTTGCTGCTCTTGAGTTTCCGTTGCCACCGCCCGGTGAAGACGTGGTGGGGCAGGTACAGGTCATCAAGGGCCGCTACGAAGACTCCTTCGCAGACTTGGGCAATGAGCATGAGCTGGGCTATTCGGAGATGATCGCGGCCAACCCCGGCATCGATGCCTGGCTACCGGTCAAAAAGCACCCCGATGGCACGCTGGTAGACACCGACATCGTGTTGCCAACCCAGTTCATCCTGCCACCCGGCAAGCGGGAAGGGATCGTGATCAACCTGGCCGAATACCGGTTGTATTACTTCCCCAAAGGTCAAAACAAGGTGTACACCTTTCCGCTGGGGATTGGTCGTGAGGGCTGGGGGTCGCCGTTGGGCCAGACCCGAATCACCGCCAAGACGCCGAACCCGACCTGGACGCCCCCTGCGTCGATCAAGGCTGAACATGCCCGCAATGGTGATCCGCTGCCCAATGTGGTGCCCGCGGGCCCGGACAACCCTCTGGGGCCTTTCAAGTTCACGCTGGGCATGCCGGGTTACCTGATCCATGGTTCCAATGCCAAGTTCGGTATTGGCACGGGCACGAGCCACGGCTGTTTCCGCATGCTGAACAAGAACGTCTTGCAAATGTCGCAGTTGGTGCCTGTGGGGACGCCCGTTCGCATTATCAACGAGCCTTACAAGATGGGCGTAAGTGGCGGCAAGGTGTATCTCGAAGTGCACGAGCCTTTGAACGTCAAAGACGGATCCCTGCTCGCCAAGAGCGACAAGTCGCATCTGACTCAAGAAGACAAAGAACAAAAGTGGGCTGGTTTCATGAACTTCGTGCTCAAGCACAAAGCACTGGAAAACAGCATTCAGATCGACAAGGAAAAAGCGTTCCCGGTGGTCGTGGCAGAAACGGGAATACCGGCTGAGATCGGAATCAGCACCGCTGTCGTACCGCAAGTGCCTGGTGTGCTCGAAGTGCCAGAAGGGCAATCGCTCGATTACGTGCAGTAATCGATCTGTTTAAAAGCCGCCGCAGTCACTGACTGCGGCGGCTTTTTAATGCCTGTTGAAAATACCTCAGGCAAAAAAAACCGACCCATAAAATGGGTCGGTTGGTAACAGCCCCGAAGGACTATTACTTGCGGCTTGCTTTTTCAAGCATGCGCAGAGCACGTTCGTTTGCTTCATCAGCAGTCTGTTGTGCTTTTTGAGCAGCAGCCAGCGCTTCGTCAGCTTTACGGTAGGCTTCGTCAGCACGAGCCTGGGAACGTGCTGCTGCATCTTCAGTTGCAGTCAGACGGGCTTCAGTTTCTTTAGATACGCTGCTGCAACCGGTAGCCAGAACTGCGGCCAATGCCAGAGCAGAGAATTTCAGAACGTTGTTCATCGTGTTCCCCTTCAAGGACTTTCTAATTGAAGCTGCTCCTTCAACATGAGGAAACAGCCGGCGTACATACTACCCATTACTTGTAGTAAGTAAACTGACCTAGCGCAAGAACCAAAAAAAATAATTGGTAATGACTGGCCATGGGCTAGCTTTAACAGATTGTGCTTGTAAAACAGTCGGTTTGACGCACTAAGCACATCGCCCTATTTGGGGACAGGTCATCAGGTTTCAAGTGACTTTAGTGCCGGAGTCTCGTCATAGCTTCCACATTGCGCAAAATGTTCAATGGTCTGGCATGAGGCTGGGCGACAGATGCTCCGGTCACGTCGCGTGCACCGAGCGTTTATGCCGAGTTTGACTACTCTTTACACAGGCTGGCGTCTTGCTATTGCGTGAGGCCCAAGCCGGGTGCCCAGTGGTTCCCTCGGCCGACAAACAACAGTAAGGTAGGGGTCACGGTTCAAGACCCGCGAGGAGTAATGATGAGCGAGGCGTTATCCATCCACCATGACCAGGCAGGTCACCAGTTTGAGACCACTGTCGACGGTCATCGTGCTTACCTGACCTACATGGATCTGGGAAAGCAGACTCTGGATATCTACCGCACCTTTGTTCCGAACGCCCTGCGTGGCCGCGGAATTGCCGCTGCATTGACCGAAGAAGCCCTCGATTACGCCGAGAAGATGGGCTATGACGTGATTCCTTCATGCTCTTACGTCGAGCGTTACATGGAGCGCCACAAGCGCGCTCAAGCCAAACTCTGACCCTTTACTGTGCTCCGTCTGCCCGTCCAGGGCGTTGCCCGACGCCGCTCTTGCCGCTATTGACCTGAATCAACGTGATCACTGACCCCCTCGCTTAGTCTGGAATCAGGCGGGGGCGGCGCGTTGCCGAGCCCGGGTTAATGACTGTGGAGAGAACGCATATGATCCGTGAAGTCGAAGGCGACATTTTACTGAGTCAAGCGCAGGTGATTGCTCACGGCATTGCGCCTCAGGATCCTTTCGATACCGGCCTGGCGCTGGCTCTGCGCGAGCGTTGGCCATCCTTGGTGGCGGATTATCGTCACGCCGCCCACAGCAAGGCCCCACAGCCCGGTGAAATCTGGTGCTGGTCAGGGGTTGATGACAAGGGCGCAGTGCGCAGCATTGTGAACCTGTTGACTCAGGATTCGTTGCATACCGGTCATGCGGCCAAGCCCGGCAAGGCAACCCTGAAAAACGTAGGGCATGCTTTGCGCGAACTGGCCCGGTATGTGGCTGACGAACACATTAAAAGTGTGGCGCTACCGCGGCTGGCCACGGGCGTCGGTGGGCTGGAATGGCACGACGTCAAGCCATTGGTTGAAAAGCACCTGGGCGAACTCAACGCTGATGTCATCGTGTATGAGGTGTATCGCAAGGGTGTGAAAGCGGACGAGCAACTGGGTTAGATCTGCCGCACCCCCGTATAAAACGCACCCCCTTGCACCCCGCGAGTCCTACGTTCTCGCGGGGTGTCTGCGTTTGCTGCGAGGGTGATCGAGGGGGTTTTGATCTGTGTCTAGGCGGTCGGGCGACAGATGCTGTATTTATTTGAATCATCCGCCGTTCATTTAAGGAAATCTCATGACCGATGTGGTCACTCGCACTGCCTCCGTAAAGCCCGCAGCCAAAAAAGCGGCACGTACCTCCCGCCCACGCCGCACACAGTCCGGTGATGTCGCACCGACGCAAAGCCCTGCGCAACTTCAGCGGCATGTCGTCGAAGACAAAATTCAGTCGCGCCAGGCGGCCACCAGTGCGGCGGTCAAAGACATCCTGCAGCAGATTCCGCAGGGCGATACACAGGGCCTTATCCAGACCTTGGGCACCTTGATGTCGGGCATGTCTCCCGACGATGCGGTGGTGTTGCGCAACGCATTGCTCAGCCAGGAAAGCGAGTCGGTTTTCCACCAGCGTCCCCTGCACCCGGACGATCAATTGGCACCGGACTGGCGCAAAGGCAACTACCCCTACAAGAACCTGATGTCGCGACGCAACTACGAGCGCGAGAAATATCGCCTGCAAGTTGAACTGCTCAAGCTACAGGCGTGGGTCAAGGAAACCGGTCAGAAGGTCGTCATTCTGTTCGAAGGGCGAGATGCGGCGGGCAAGGGCGGATCGATCAAGCGCTTTATGGAGCACCTCAACCCACGGGGTGCGCGGATTGTCGCCCTGGAAAAACCCAGCGAAGTGGAACGCGGCCAGTGGTATTTCCAGCGCTATGTTCAGCATTTGCCCACAGCCGGCGAAATCGTGATGTTTGACCGGAGCTGGTACAACCGCGCGGGTGTTGAGCGCGTGATGGGCTTCTGTTCGGACGATGAATACCTTGAGTTCATGCGTCAGACCCCGGATTTCGAGCGCATGCTAGTGCGCAGTAACGTTCACCTGATCAAGTTCTGGTTTTCGGTCAGCCGCGACGAGCAACGTCGACGCTTCAAGGAGCGCGAGAAACATCCGCTCAAGCACTGGAAACTCAGCCCGATCGATCTGGCGTCGCTGGACAAGTGGGACGACTACACCAAGGCCAAGGAAGGCATGTTCTCCTACACCGATACCTCGGATGCGCCCTGGACGGTGATCAAGTCCAATTGCAAGAAACGCGCGCGGCTGAGCGCCATGCGCTATGTGCTGCACAAGCTGCCGTATGCCGACAAGGATTTGAAAGGTATCGGGGCGCTCGATCCTTTGATCGTGGGGCGCGCCAACGTGGTGTATGAGCGCGGCGAACGCCGGGCTTCGATTCCGCTGTAGCGCTGTAAAACCCCCTGCAGGAGCGGGCGCGCTCCTGCAGGTTCAACCGTGGCTGTGCTTAGCCGCGAGCACGGTTTGGCAGTACATCCTTAAGCTTGGCCCGCATGCTGCGCAGGGTGCTCTCGGTGCTTGCCCAGTCGATGCACGCATCGGTAATCGACACGCCGTACTGCAAGTCTTCGAGGTTTTTAGGAATGGCCTGGCAGCCCCAGTTCAGATGGCTTTCGACCATCAGGCCGATAATCGACTGATTGCCTTCGGCGATCTGGTTGGCCACGTTTTCCATGACCAGTGGCTGCAAGGCCGGGTCTTTGTTGGAGTTGGCGTGGCTGCAATCGACCATGATGTTCGGGCGGATGTTCGCTTTGTTCAGCGCCTGCTCGCACAAGGCGACACTCACTGAATCGTAGTTCGGCTTGCCGTTGCCGCCGCGCAGCACGACGTGGCCGTACGCGTTGCCTTTGGTGGTGACAATCGAGACACCGCCTTCCTGGTTGATGCCCAAGAAGCGGTGCGGGCTGGAAACCGACTGCAACGCGTTGATCGCTACCGTCAGGCCGCCATCGGTGCCGTTCTTGAAACCGACGGCCGAAGACAGGCCCGAAGCCATCTCGCGGTGGGTTTGCGATTCGGTGGTGCGCGCACCAATGGCCGACCAGCTGATCAGGTCTTGCAGGTACTGCGGGGAGATCGGGTCCAGCGCTTCAGTTGCGGTCGGCAGGCCCATTTCAGCCAGGTCCAGCAGCAGTTTGCGCCCGATGTGCAGACCGTCTTCGATCTTGAACGAGTCATCCAGGTACGGGTCGTTGATCAGGCCTTTCCAGCCGACGGTGGTGCGTGGCTTTTCAAAGTACACCCGCATGACCAGGTACAGCGTATCGCTGACTTCAGCGGCGAGGGCCTTGAGGCGCTCGGCGTATTCGTGGGCAGCCTTGATATCGTGGATCGAGCAAGGCCCGATGACAACGAACAGTCGATGGTCTTTGCCATCCAGGATGTTGCGAATCACCTCACGGCCCTTGGTCACAGTCTGCAAGGCAGTTTCACGCAGAGGCATCTCGCGCTTGAGCTGTTCAGGTGTGATCAGGGTTTCGTTGGAGGCAACGTTTAGGTCGTCGATCGGTAAATCAGCCATCGTGTTACTCGTCAGGTCACGGGTGCCGGCCGCCAGCGATCCCCGTGCGGCGGAGCACAGCATGATTGAGCGCAACGGGGAGCCGAACCTTAACGCGTAAAGCGGTTATCCGACAATGGGCACACGCAGGTTTAATCCAGTGCTGGTTGAGCCAGCGCGCGCTCCACGGTGGCTTGGGAGAAGTCCACGGCGTTCAGGCTGATCCATTCCAGCGCCAGCGCTTGCAGGTTGTCCACCTGCGGGTTTTGTAGTCGCTGCAAGCGGTAAAAGTGTTCGATTTGGCACACCTGTTCGCCCATGCGGGCACCAAACAGTGTTTGGGCATCGGTGAAGGCAATGCCCACGCGGTAGCCCTGTTCACGTTTTTCACACCACGCGATATAGCCTTGGTAATGCGCATCCTCGCCCAGGGTGGGCATGTGAATGTCAACGGCCGCTCCACGCTTCCAGCCTCGGTCGCTGTTGCATGAAACGCCGCCAAGGCTGATAGAGTGCAGCTTGTGGCGTGAAAGGGCGGGGTGTTTGCGGGGCGTAATCTCAGCGGGGATATCATCTGGGTGAGGTAAAAAACGACCCATGAACGCACACTCCAAGTGCCAGCACTTTGATATTGTTTGCCTCAGTATAGTGGGTGAAATGGAACTGACAGATTTTGATGCGGACCAGCACCTGCTGGCGCTGCCCGGTACATCGCTGGTGATCTTCTCCAGCGTCGGGTGTTCGAGCTGCCGTGTCGCCCGGCACAGGCTGCCTGCGATGACGTTGCCTATTGACCGGCTGTGCTGGATCGATGCGGGTGACAACGGCGGGTTGGTGCAGCGTTATGGGATTTTCCATTTGCCGACCCTGCTGGTGGTGCGTGACGGCCAGTTTTATGGCGAGTTGAAATCGCGTTTGAGTGAAGGCGAGCTGGCGCATCACATCCGGCTGGCCTTGATGACGGAACCGGACGAACTGCCTTGACCCGGTCGTCCACCCCCCATGCACTGCCAGCGGAGGCGACATGAGTAAAGGCTTGAAAGGCAAGTTGGTGCTGGCGATCTCGTCTCGCGCCCTGTTCGATCTGAGTGCGAGCCATGAGGTGTATCTGGCCCACGGTATTGAGGCGTATCGCCAGTACCAGATTGAACACGAAGATGAAGTGCTGGCGCCGGGGGATGCTTTTCCGCTGGTGCAAAAGTTACTGAGCTTCAACGCCACCCTCGGCCGTGAGCGGGTAGAGGTGGTGCTGGTCTCGCGCAACAGTGCCGATACAGGCTTGAGGGTCTTCAATTCGATCCAGCATTACGGGCTGGGGATTTCACGAGCGGCCTTCTCCGGGGGACGTAACCCGCATCCTTATCTCAATGCCTTTGGCTGCGACCTGTTTTTATCGACCCACGCCGACGATGTCCGCAGTGCGCTGGATGCCGGTTTTGCGGCCGCGACGATCCTGTCCGGAGGCACGCGGCGGGCTGAAAACAAAGAACTGCGCATAGCGTTCGACGGTGATGCGGTGCTGTTTTCCGACGAAGCCGAGCGCGTGTATCAGTCGGGCGGCATTGAAGCGTTTCAATCCCTGGAGCGTGAATCGGCGCGCAGCCCCTTGCGCGGCGGTCCTTTCAAAGGGTTCCTGGAGGCGCTGAACCTGTTGCAGCGTGAGTTCCCGGACGACGCCTGCCCGATTCGTACCGCACTGGTGACGGCGCGTTCGGCACCCGCCCATGAGCGAGTGATTCGCACCCTGCGTGACTGGGATATCCGGCTGGATGAGTCGCTGTTTCTGGGCGGCCTGGACAAGTCGGCCTTTCTCGAAGCGTTCGCGGCCGACGTGTTTTTCGACGATCAGGCCGGTCACTGCGAGCGCGCCCGCCAAGTCGTAGCAACCGGGCATGTGCCCCACGGTATCAGCAACGAACGGCAGGATTTGCCTGCCGACTGACAGCACGGTGATAGCCCTCGCACTTCCCTTGGCGCTGCTAAGCTGAATCCATCTCGGCCACTCATTGAGTCGGGGGAGGTCGCATGATTCGCTCGATACTGTTTGCCAATGACCTCGGTATTTATGCGCCACTGGTGATGCAGCACGCCTTGGGGCTGGCGCGTACCTTCCGTGCGGACTTGTATGTGGTGCATGCCGTGGAGCCGATGGGGCTGTTCGCGGAGTCGGTGTTGCAGAGTTATCTCGATGAAGAGACGTTCAGTGCGCTGCACCAGCAGGGCATGAGCACCATGCTGTCGAACATTGAGGGACGGGTGTTACAAAGCCTGCGCGATGAGCTGGGTGAAGGCGGGCAGGAACTGGCCCTGATTCGCTCGGTCAAGGTGATTCAGGGCGAGCCTGCGCACGTGATTTTGCAGCAGTCCGACAGCCTGGCGGTTGACCTGTTGATCCTCGGCAGTCATGGCCAGCCTTCGGGCGGGCTCAGCCACCTGGGACGCACGGCGGCGCGGGTGATTGAGCTGGCACGCATGCCGGTGTACCTGGTGCCGCTGCTGCAGCGCCGTCGTCGCACGGAGGTTTAAGATGCTTGCAGGCTTGATAACGATAAAAAAGTTCTAGATTTCTTCTTCTGACCTTCCATATAGTTATATACCGCCGCCGATACCCTTGGCGTCTAATTGCTTTGAGGGATGCATATGAAGCTTCAACAATTGCGCTACATCTGGGAAGTGGCGCACCACGACCTCAACGTTTCCGCCACTGCGCAGAGCCTTTACACCTCACAGCCGGGTATCAGCAAACAGATCCGCTTGCTTGAAGACGAATTGGGCGTCGAAGTGTTTGCCCGCAGCGGCAAACACCTGACCCGCGTCACGCCGGCCGGCGAGCGCATTATCACCACGGCCGGCGAGATCCTGCGCAAGGTCGAAAGCATCAAGCAAATCGCTCAGGAATTCTCCAACGAGAAAAAAGGCACCCTGTCGATTGCGACCACCCACACCCAGGCGCGTTATGCCTTGCCGCCTGTTATCAGCAACTTCATCAAGCAATACCCGGACGTGTCCTTGCACATGCATCAGGGCTCGCCGATGCAGATTGCCGAGATGGCAGCCGATGGCACCGTTGATTTCGCCATTGCCACCGAAGCCCTCGAACTGTTCGGCGACCTGGTGATGATGCCGTGCTATCGCTGGAACCGTTGCGTCGTGGTGCCCCAAGGGCATCCGCTGACCAAATTGCCCAAGCTGACCCTTGAAGCGCTGGCCGAATACCCGATCGTGACCTACGTGTTTGGCTTCACCGGCCGCTCGAAGCTCGACGAGGCGTTCAGCCATCGAGGCCTTACACCGAAAGTGGTGTTCACGGCCGCCGACGCCGACGTCATCAAAACCTATGTGCGACTCGGGCTGGGGGTTGGCATCGTGGCCAAGATGGCCGTCGACACCACCCTTGATAAAGATTTGGTGGTCCTGGATGCCAGCGAGCTGTTCGAGTCGAGCATTACCAAAATCGGTTTCCGTCGGGGCACGTTCTTGCGCGGTTTTATGTGCGACTTCATCGAAAAATTCGCCCCGCACCTGACCCGCGAAGTGATGGCCAAAGCGATCCAGTGCCATAACAAGCAAGAACTTGAAGACCTGTTCGAAGGCGTCGAATTGCCTGTTCACTGAGGCTCGATACCTGCCCCGGCAAGCGGGGTGCGTATTAAGGGGGCGTTTGCCGGGTAGTAGCCCTGTAACGCCCTGGCACCGGGAATGACCTTGACACTGTTGCGTGATGGCCCGTTGAACCAAGTCGGCTCAACCCCCCCCCACGCGACCTCAAGGACCCCCTAATGGACGACTCCACCCTCGACACCCCCCGCCCTTACTCAACGCTTGTTCCCACCCTGAGTCCTGCGTTTATCAGCGCAGACGATGCAGCGGTGTATGCCCACGATTTAATTGGCAATCAACGCGAAGAGGAATTCGGCGGCTTTATTTTGAGCAAAGACCATCAGTACTTTGCCACCATCCCACAGAGCAGTGAGGGCACTCTGTTCCGGCCCGCAGACGTGCTGTCGCTGGGAGCAAACGGCGATATTTTGCCGCCTGAAGGCTATGCCATTGAAGGGCTTTATCACTCACACACTGTTTTCGCGCACCCGCTGAACCTCAGTGATGAAGAGCGAGCCCTGCAAGACAACTTCTTCTCCATGATGGATCTGCGCACGGCCATTTCATTTCGCCACAATTACGGGCGTTTCTACTTATCCAATCCCGATGGCAGCCTGCTGTGCTACGTCTCCAGCGATTCGCAGCTGGAGCGCGCCTTGATGCCTGTGTTCAGGTTGGTCCATCCGGGCCCGCCAGGGCACCTTGAACAATCAGATGCCGAGAATGTGCTGCTGCCGAGCGATTTTTTGGCGATGGTGTATCTGGCCGGGGAATTGAGTGTGGTATGCCCCGGTATTTTCTGGCGTCGACGCGCTCGCATTACCGGCGATTGGCGAACCGGCCAGGTCATCGACACGCAGGTTGATGACCGGCCGCCCCTGTGCGGGCCGATCGCGGCAACGGCTAATGCCGCCGCCAGACTGGCTCATGCCCAGATGCTTAAAGGTGCAAGGGTTCAACGGGTGGGTTTTATTCTCAAGCACACGGAGCACGCGCGTTTTGTCTGCACACGCCCTCACATTGCCGCTTTCGAACGATACGACCGCCCGGACGCCTACGGCAGAGAGCGCTCAGGTGCGCCTCTATTGCCTGCGGGCTATCAGGTGGTGGCGGTGTATCACTCGGCTGATAACGCTGGCGTGCCTGTGCCGGCCAGCCAGCGCTTACTCATGAACAACTGTTTTTCGCCGGATAACGTGTGCATGGGTTTTTGGCTGATGCAAAACGCGATTGGCCACAAAATCTATTTTTCGGCGCCCCAAGGGGCATTGTTGTCGTATCGCCAGTTGTCAGAAGGTATCGACCGCGCGTTGATTGCCAGCGTGACCCGGCGCGAGGGTGAAGTCAGCGACTTCGAGCATTTGCTCAGCCTCGGTGTGCTGAGTGCCGCTGATTATGTCCGGCATGTGGCCCAGGGGGCCGTGTTGGAGGTGTTGGTGACTGACACGGTGTGGACACGCAAAGGTCGGGTGACCGAGCGCTGGCAGCCCTTTGTGGTGCTCACGGAACAGGGGCAAGACCCGTCTGCCTGAGACGGGCCTGTAGGTCATTATTGTTCGGCGTTGCGCGAGTGACGGTATTCACTGACCGACTCATACACGGCCTTGCGCAACCGATTGATGCCACCAATAGGCCGATGCGCCTCGATCCCGTGCCAGGGGTTGAAGGACAGGTTGTCGCACGTCAGGTTCTGGCGCGGGGTGTCAAAGTCCTGAGCGGGTACGTTGATGCGCGCGACGGTCTCGAACGGTGCATCGGACGTTTGCCACTCGATGCTGGTGTCTTCAATCGGCATGTAGCGATTGGCGTTCTGGCGCTGGATTTGCAACACGAAACAGGCCGGTACACGGTCAGTCGACAGTTGCCGGGTCAGCGCCTGGCGCAAGAAATTGGGCAGCGCCTGGTTCTGCTCGGGCAGCGTGTAGGCCGGGCACCGCTCAGGGTCGGGGGCTACCCGGAACTTGGCGTTCACGCTGCCAAACTTGTAAGGCGAGACCGAAAAATAGGTGGTCTGCGTCGGGCTGGCCGGTGCCGGTGACAACGTCGCCAAGGCAATGAACAAATGGCGAACTTGCCAGTCCTTGGGGTTCCACGACGGGAAGAACGCCATGACCTTTTTGCCGTCAGCCTGCGCCCCGATGTTTTGTCGGTACTCGGCCACATCACTGACGAAGAAGTTGGGATGGTTGAACATCACAAAATCCTGTTCGGTGCGGCCTTGTTGGCTGGGCATCAGTTGAGCGCCCGGGACGTCCAGCAGTTTGATGGCCATCCCCCGGGCATCGCGAATGCTGTCAAATTGCGGGTAGGCATTGCCGTTGGACAGGCGCATCACGGCGTGCCAGGTCTTGCCCGGTTCGGCGAAGACACCCTGACGCAAGGCCGGATTCAGGTCGCTCAACACCTCAACCTCGGCGTTGACGCAACCATGTGCCTTGGCGTGAGCATCGCGCAGGTAACGGGTGTTTTCCCGGTGCTGATCGACAATTTTGAGGGCGGTCTGAATCGTATCCCGGGTCATCGCGGCTTCGCCGGTCGGGATTTCCTCTTGCGTGGACACCGGCCCGCGGTGTTGCCAGGCATACCAGCCGCTGGCCAATGCCCAGCCGATCAACCCCAGCGCTATCAGTGCCAGTAGCAGCTTGCCCAGCCATGAGCCCAAGCGCATCCAAAGAGTGGTCAGCATGCAAAGATCCTTTCAGTTACCGTGCGTTGGAATGGCCTTTTCACAGTGCGGGCACCTGTTGTTCGAGCGGGCTGCCGAGGACTTTCAGGTACTCCAGCAAGGCCCAGCGCTCTTCAGGTTGCAGCAAGCGCCCGATGACCCCATTGCCCCGCGGCCCGGCCCGAAACTCATGGCCGCTGTTGTGGTTGCCGCTGATGCGGGTGTCCAGCACAAAGCCCCCGTCAAAGGCTTCAGTGCGATAACCCAGATGGCGTGGATCGTACTCAAACGTGCCGCGGTAAAACGTTTCGTCGCGCTCGGACTGAGGCGACAGCAATTGATACAGCGTGGGCACCGAGCCGTTGTGCAAATACGGCGCTGTGGCCCAGATCCCGTCCAGCGGCCGCGCCTTGTATGCGCGCACTTCCTGCACGGCAATCGGCAGCCCGTAACCATTGAGGCGATCCTGTTCCTGCGGGCTGATCCCGGCGGCGGCGTACGCATGCTTTTCAACAAAGGCGGTGATGTACGCCAGCCCCTTGGCAACGGACAGTTGATGCAAGTCCAGCGGTTCATCGCTGTGGGGGAACAGCGTCACGTTCATCTTCGCCAACTCGGCCGGATCCCATTGCAGGGCACTGACGTCATAGCGGTTATCGGCGATGTTATTGGCGGTATTGGGGTCCGTGCCGATCACGTCCAATGCGATGACCGTCAGCTGTTGCACGCGGCGGCCTGCTTCGTCCTTGACCTGCGGCACGTGGCAACCGGCGCAGTTTTCCGTGAACAGGGCGCGCCCTTTGGCGGCCAGCGGGCGGTCGATCTGGCCGAAGAGTGCTTCAGGCCACACGGGCGGTTTGAGCTTTTGCAGGGTTTCTTCGATCAGGTGCAAGTCATGCACCCGCACACTGGAGGGGTAGCGCGCATCCCCTTGCAAAGGCTGGCCGTGGCTGTCGAAAAAGTTCAGGGTGGCGCCGACACCCAGGGCCTCACCGATGTTGCGTGCCATGGGTTGCTTGGCCGATGCGGTCCACTGCACCCAGTCGAATGTCCACATGTCCCACAGGTGCGGGTAATCGACCGGCGCATTGGCGACGCGGTAGTTGTCAGGGGAAATCGCGTCGCCAAAACTGGCATTGGCAATGCGGCCGAAGGCGTCGGTACGGCCGGGGCCTTCCAGGGTGGGGTAGAGGCCGCGATGGGTGTCATTCCAGGCCACGGCGAGGAAAGTGTCCAGCGCGGTTTTGAATTCGCGGCGCAACTGTTTGTGCTGCGCTTGATAGTCATCGCCCAGCACGGCGTGGGCGAACCGCTCGAATTTCCACGGGTTGTAATAGGTGGCGGCCAGGCTGGCCACCAAGGCCTGGCCGAAGCTGCCACCGCGCAGGGTCGGCACGCTTGAAGGCAGCACGTGCTGGGCCGGGGCGCCATCCACGCGCAGGGCTTGCCCTTGATAACGCAATTCGCCGGTGTGGCAGGCGGCGCAGGTGATGTCGAGGTACTCAACCGTGCTGCCGGGATTGCTGTGACGGGTAAACCCCACAGGCAAATTGCCGGGGTTGGCAGCACTGGCTTTTTGTTGCGGGTCGACCAGAAAGCCGAAGCGCGCCAAGTACTCGGGCGCGGCAAAAGGTTGCTGCGAAAACGGCAACTCCAACGCGCTGAACCAGTTGTAGCGCAAGCCTTTCACTTGAGTGCCTTGGGGCGTGTAGTAATAAGTCTGGCGGTCTGCCGGGCTCCATTGATCCAGATAATGCAGCTGCTGCGGTGCCTGATAGGCCGGTAAGTGGGGATGGGCGGTGAAATAGACCACCACGGCAATCAACCCCGCCACGGCCGCCAGCAGGATTAGCAGAACACGGTAAAACAGACGCACTGTCACGCTCCTTGTCAATTTTTTACCGTCTTATGCCTTACAGAGTGGCTGGCATCAAGTAGCCATTAGTTCCTGCTGAAAATTAGGCGTCCTCCTTGACAGACCGTCTTAAGTGTTTACAAAAGTTGCAGCGATTATGAATTGTCTTTTAGGCGTGAACTTCTGATCGTTTTGTGGCTCTCATGCCGGTAGCCATTGGTCGCGGCCGCCTGATAAGCTCGCGGCTTTATTCGATTGCCCATTTGGCGCATGAACAAGGAAATAGCATGAAACAGCATCGGTTGGCGGCAGCTGTGGCTCTGGTAGGCCTGGTACTGGCGGGTTGCGATTCGCAGACCAGCGTAGAGCTGAAAACTCCGGCACAAAAAGCTTCTTATGGCATCGGCCTGAACATGGGCAAAAGCCTGGCTCAAGAAGGCATGGATGATCTGGATTCCAAAGCCGTCGCCCTGGGCATCGAAGATGCCGTTGGCAAGAAAGAGCAAAAACTTAAAGATGACGAGCTGATCGAAGCCTTCTCTGCACTGCAAAAGCGTGCTGAAGAGCGTCTGACCAAAATGAGCGAAGAAGCCTCGGCAGCTGGCAAAAAATTCCTCGAAGAAAATGGCAAGAAAGCCGGTGTCACCACCACCGCTTCTGGCCTGCAATACGAAGTGATCAAGAAAGCCGATGGCCCACAGCCAAAAGCGACCGACGTGGTGACGGTTCACTACGAAGGCAAACTGATCGACGGCAAAGTGTTCGACAGCTCGGTTGAGCGTGGCAGCCCGATTGATCTGCCAGTGAGCGGCGTGATTCCGGGTTGGGTTGAAGGCCTGCAACTGATGCACGTTGGCGAGAAGTACAAACTCTACATTCCTAGCGAACTGGCTTACGGCGCGCAGAGCCCAAGCCCGGCCATTCCAGCCAACTCGGTGCTGGTGTTCGACCTGGAACTGCTGGGTATCAAAGACCCGGCCAGCGCTGATCAGGAAGTTGCCCCGCAAGCACCTGCCAGCAAGTAAGCGAGTTGCAACACATAGCGCCCCGTCTCGACGGGGCGTTTTCGTTTCTGTAGTTCATTTCCTACGCTCTGTTTGACCTCTGATCGGAACATCCCCAAAGCGCTGTGTGCGGGTTGCTAGTGCCACTCGGCTGCCAAGTCAATGAATTTATGGGTTTTTTTATGTGTGTAAAAAATGCCCGATCTGAGCGCAGCCCTTATGGAACGGGGCTTTCAGGGATCAAAATCAGCTCTGTTCACAAGGTTATCCACAATTTGTGTGGATAACATTTGCAGCGCCTCGCACCGTTTTCCTCGCCCGTCGTAGGTTTATCTGACCTCACATCAAAAACCCCCAAGACCTTAGCGGCTGTTAGGATTAAGCTTCTAGGGAAAGTTCCGACTCGATTTATTTAAAAGTCTGACGGGGTTTAGTAATGGATCTTCAAATTATCAAGCGCAACGGGGAACCCGAATACGCGGTTCTGTCATGGGAAAGCTATCAGGCACTGCTCAAGGCTGCGGGTATGAGCCAGCAGCCAGCACCCGCCGAGGCGCCAGCCGCGCCTGTTCCTGAGCACACGCTGCCAGGGCTTGATCAACTGCGAAGCTTGCGGGAAGCAAAAGGCCTGGCGCTCGACACGCTGGCGCGCACGGTCGGTATCAGCCCGTCTTACCTGAGCATGATCGAACGGGGTGAGCGCACGCCGGACAGCGCCATCAGCCGCAGCCTTGGCTGGGAGTTGGGGATCACCGGCTGGAGGGACGCGTCATGAGCGTACGCATCAGTCGTCAACACTGGGACGCCTTGCTGGCAGAACTCGATCAGGCCCGCCGCCAGCGGCACCTGGTGACCTATCGAGCGTTGCTGGAACGTTTGCAATTGCCCAGCCCGGCCATGCTGACCCTGACCGCCGCACTTGAGCATCTGGCCGCGCTGGACACCAAAGCGGAACAGCCGATGCGCAGTTCATTGGTCATCAGCCAGGGGGCGAGCCGTTTGCCCCGTACCGGTTTTTTCGAATGCGCAGAGCGGCTCGGCCGTTTCAGCGGACCACCTGACGGTATCGCAGCTGCTTCCTGGCATGCCGCTGAAGTGGTTCGGGTCTTTGAGCATGTTTACGAACATGAGGAAGCCTGAGTGATGTGGCGACTCAAGGCGCGCTTCAGCTACTGGCTGGCGCGCAAGTTGTTTCACTGGCGCTGGTGTGTTCGCCAGCCACGTTTATGGCGCTGGATGGAAGGCCAGTTCGCGCGCATGGCCAACCTGGGTGATACCGATGCCCAGAGCTTCTACGGGCACATCCTGGCGTTTCGCGGGCAAGGGCTGGGGGCCAAGGAGGAGGGCGTGCGCCTGTTGCGCCTGGCGGGTCTGGCGGGCGATGGCAAGGCCGCGTACCAAGTGGGTGTGTTCAGCCTCGCGGGAAGTGTGACCAAAGCCCCTGACGCTGCTGAAGCCGTTCGCTGGTGGACAATGGCGGTCAAGGCAGGCCACCCGCTGGCGCCGATCAAACTGGCGGCGCTGTATGAGCAAGGTGCTGCGGGGGTGCAAGCCGATCCCGAGCAGGCTCAGCATTATCGGGCCGGGTTGCGTTAAGCTCCCGACGTGACAAAAAAAGGGCGGACCGCTTTGCGCGGCCCGCCCTTTTTTAGGTCAGTGAACAACACGGCTGTTCCCGATCAAACGCCCGTGCCGGGGTGGCTCAGAAACCAGGCTGAGATCGGGATCGGCTTTAACGGCTGATCCCGATCGTGCGCTGCCACTGCGCCACGACACGCGTGCGTCGTTAGCGGGTGGCCACCTGACCATTGAGCTTGAGGTAGTCGAGCAAGATGCGCCCGGTCTCGCTCAGGTAGGCGTCATCTTCCGGTTTGGTCTTTTCAGGCTCGACCGGCAGTGCGTCTTCGTCTTCTTTTTTCATTTCTTTGAGCGGTGCTTCGCCTTTGGCCTGACGACGGGCGTTTTCCATCGCCAGTTGCTTGGCTTCAATGTCGGCGTGTTGCGCGCGGCGCTCGGCTTCATTGAGGCTGACGGTCTTCTCGTTCATCAGCTTGTCAGCCAGCGCCAGCTTGTCACGGATAAAGATGAATTCTGCATCCTTGGCCGTGCGCGCTTCATGGTCCGCCTTGAGCTGGGCAATGAAAGGCTTGAACGGGTCGACCGCAGGCTTGATTGCCGGGCGGATGGTGTCCCATGGCATGGCTTCAGGCAGGGCGCTTTCACCGATTTCCTTGGTGTCGATGATCGACGGGAACGCGACGTCAGGCAGAACGCCCTGATGCTGCGTGCTCTGGCCGGAAACCCGATAGAACTTGGCCAGTGTCAGTTTCAGTTCGCCATGGTTGAGCGGTTGAATGGTCTGCACGGTGCCTTTGCCGAAGGTCTGGCCGCCGATGATCAGTGCACGGTGGTAATCCTGCATGGCGCCGGCAAAAATCTCCGAGGCCGAAGCCGACAGGCGATTGACCAACAACGCCATCGGGCCTTTGTAGAAGGCGCCCGGATTTTCGTCTTCCAGCACGTCTACCTTGCCGTCCGCGTTACGCACCAGCACGGTCGGCCCTTTGTCGATAAACAGGCTGGTCAGCTCCGTCGCTTCCTGCAACGAACCGCCGCCGTTGTTGCGCAGGTCGATAATCACGCCATCGACTTTTTCTTTCTGCAACTCGGTCAGCAGTTTCTTGACGTCGCGGGTGGTGCTCTTGTAATTCGGGTCACCGGCACGGAATGCTTTGAAGTCCAGGTAGAAGGCCGGAATTTCAATCACGCCCAGCTTGTAGTTCTTGCCGTCCTGTTTCAGGTTCAGGATCGACTTTTTGGCCGCCTGTTCTTCCAGCTTCACGGCTTCGCGGGTGATGGACACCACTTTGCTGGTCTGGTCATTCGGCGCATTGCTGGCCGGAATCACTTCCAGACGCACCACCGAGCCTTTAGGGCCGCGAATCAACTTGACCACTTCATCCAGACGCCAGCCGATCACGTCGACCATCTCTTTGTCGCCCTGGGCAACGCCGATGATCTTGTCCGCCGGGGCCACCTGCTTGGTCTTGTCCGCCGGGCCTGCTGGCACCAGACGCACGACTTTCACTTGGTCGTTATCGCTTTGCAACACGGCGCCAATGCCTTCGAGCGACAGGCTCATGTTGATGTCGAAGTTTTCCGCGTTATCGGGCGACAGGTAATTGGTGTGCGGGTCGTAAGACATGGCGAAGGTGTTGATATACGCCTGGAAGATGTCTTCGCTACGGGTCTGGTCAAGGCGCGACAGTTGGTTCTTGTAGCGCTTGGTCAGCAGTTCCTGGATTTTCGCGGGCTCTTTGCCGGCGATTTTCAGGCGTAGCACTTCGTCCTTCAGACGTTTGCGCCACAGGTCGTTGAGTTCGGCTTCGGTCTTGAGCCATGGGGCGTCCTTGCGGTCGACCTCCAGGGTCTCTTTGGCATTGAAGTCGAACGAGTCGACCCCCTTGTTCAGTTCGGCAAGGGCGAAGTCCAGACGCGATTTGACCCGGTCCAGGTAGCGCTTGTAGATCGTGAAGCCGGGGTTGAGGTCGCCACTTTTGAGGAAATCGTCAAATTGGGTTTTCCATTTGTCGAATTCGGCAATATCGCTGGCCAGGAAATAACTGCGCGAGGGGTCGAGCAGTTTCAGGTAGCTGTCATAGATGATCACGGAACGTGCGTCATCCAGTGGCGGCTTGCTGTAATGATGGCGTTTGAGCAGCTCAACAACGTTAAGACTGGCAATTACCTCATCACGATCGGGCTGAAGGTTATCCCAACTGTTAGCGGCGAATGTATTGGCCGAGAGCGGCAAAACGCTGAGGCCAATGAATAGGGCAAGTGCGGTGCTAGGGAATAAATGCTTCATGCTGATTCGACGCGGGGGCAATTGATAACGCATATTAGGCCGTCTTTGAAGTCGCCGGTTCCATCAAGGACCGGTCGCATAATGCAAAAAGCCCGGTGCTTCAGCGCCGGGCTCAGTCCGGACTCACTATGGAGGCACTGTGAAAGCATTGCAAGGCGTTGAAGGTCATGTGAAGTGGGTTGAAGAGCCAAGTCCCACCTGCGATGCAGGGCAAATTCGGATTCGTGTGGCGGCAGCGGGGCTGAACCGCGCCGATCTTTTACAGCGTGCGGGGCTCTATCCACCACCGCCCGGCGCCAGCCAGGTGTTGGGCCTGGAATGCTCGGGCGTGATCAGTGAAGTCGGCCCTGGATCGTCGTGGCAAGTGGGTGACCGTGTGTGCGCGCTGCTGGCCGGCGGCGGCATGGCTGAAGAGGTTGTGGTGGATGCGCGCCACGCTTTACCGGTGCCCGAAGGTCTGTCGCTGGTCGAAGCCGCGGCCTTGCCCGAGGTGTACAGCACCGCCTGGCTGAACCTGTTCCAACTGGCCGGTCTGAAACCCGGTGAAAAAGTGCTGTTGCACGCCGGAGCCAGTGGCGTCGGTTCAGCGGCCATTCAATTGTGTAAAGCCTTTGGCAGCCCGTGCTGGGTCAGCGTGGGGTCTGCAGAGCGTCTGGCGTACTGCCAGTCTCTCGGTGCCCAAGGTGGCGTTTTGCGCAATGACGGGCTCGACAGCCTCAAGGCGCTGGGGCCGTTCGATGTGGTGCTGGACCCGGTGGGCGCCAATTACGTGGAGTCCAACCTCCAATTGCTGGCCCAGGACGGTCGCTGGGTGCTGATCGGTCTGATGGGCGGGCGCAAGGCTGAGCTGGATCTGGCCCTCGTACTGGGCAAGCGCATCCAGCTGTTGGGCTCGACCTTGCGCAGCCGCGATGACCAGTTCAAGGCGGATTTGCTCAGCGATTTGGGTCAGCAAGTGTGGCCGTTGTTCACTGAGAAGCGCTTGAGCCCACAACTGGCCAAGACCTTCCCGATCGAGCAGGCACAAGCAGCGTTTGATGAGCTGGCCGGCAATCAAGTGTCCGGCAAGCTGGTGCTGGTGATCGACCCGGACCTGCTCTAAAACGGCGGCAATGCCCCTGTCCCTTGTGGTCAGGGGCTTGTTCGCTTACTTCCAGTGGTGGATTGGCCACCCGGCTTTTTCAGCGTGTTCACGCAACACCGGGTCAGGATTGACCACGTGTGGGTGATCCACTTTCAACAGCAACGGCAAATCGTTGCGTGAGTCGGAATAAAAACTCGCCCCTTCCAGATTTTCTTCTTCGGCGTCCAGCCACTCCAGCAAGCGCGTGATTTTGCCTTCCCGGTACGTCAACGTGCCGACGGTGTTGCCCGTGTAGAGCCCGTGTTGGACCTCCAGCTCAATGCCCAGCACTTCGTCGATGCCCAGTCGTTCGGCAATCGGCTTGACCAAATGGGTGCCCGACGCGGAGATCACCAGAATCCGATCCCCGGCCTGGCGATGGGCAGCGATCGTGCGGGTGGCATCACTGAAAATGATGGGCTCGATATGCTCCTCGACCCAAGGGCCCACCAGGTGGGCAACCTCTTCAGGTGTGCGACCGATCATCGGCTCCAGGCTGAAGGCCATGTACGTCTCCATAGCCAGTTCGCCCCGGCTGTAGGCGTCCATGAGTTCGTTGTTGCGCTGCATGAACGAAATGGGGTCGACCCAGCCCAGACGGCCCATCTGTTCGCTCCACAAGGTGGCGCAGTCGCCGTGAATGAGGGTTTCGTCCAGATCAAAAATTGCCAAAGCCATCAGCGCCACTCTCTTTGCAATGAATTGAAGCGCATCAGGCTACCTCACACAGGGTGCCCGGATCGATGGTCAGGGCAACCCGTTGGCCATCTGCAAGCAAATCCGCGGATGAGCGATTGAGCACGTCAACGATCAACTCCACGCCGCGCACCTCAACCCGATAGCGAATCACATTGCCCAACAGGCTGTGGCCGCGGATCACCGCGTCCGGCTCACCGTGCAGGCTTAAAGCGAGCGTTTCGGGACGGATTGCAATGCGGCTGGTGACCGGGCGTTGCAACAGGCACGTGGCGGCCTCGGGTTCAAGCAGGTTGTAGTTGCCAATAAAACCGGCCGCGAAGGCGTCCACCGGGGCCGCGTACAGGGTTTGAGCATTACCGCTCTGGACGATGCGGCCCTGATTCATCAGG
Source organism: Pseudomonas sp. BS-2016 (assembly GCF_001806145.1). Classification (NCBI taxonomy): domain Bacteria; kingdom Pseudomonadati; phylum Pseudomonadota; class Gammaproteobacteria; order Pseudomonadales; family Pseudomonadaceae; genus Pseudomonas; species Pseudomonas sp. BS-2016. The sequence continues at coordinate 169,989 of NZ_MLCT01000030.1, read as the reverse complement.
AAGATGCGATCACTCATCGTCAGCGCTTCTTCCTGATCGTGGGTCACGAAAATGGTCGTCAGGTTCAGTTCGCGCTGGATCTGCCGGATCTGCTCGCGCAAGTGTTTGCGAATGCGCGCATCCAGGGCAGACAGCGGCTCGTCCAGCAGCAACAGGCGTGGGCGGGTGACCAGCGAGCGCGCCAGTGCCACGCGCTGGCATTGCCCGCCTGACAACTGATGCGGGTAACGTTTGGCGTAGTCATTGAGCTCCACCAGTTGCAGCGCCTCTGTCGTGCGCTTTTGGCTGTCATTGGCGTTGACCTTTTGCATACGCAGGCCAAAGGCCACGTTTTGCTCGACCGTCATGTTGGGGAACAGCGCATAACTTTGAAACACCATGCCAATGCCCCGCTTTTGCGGGCTCAGCGGGACGATGTCCTGACCGTCGAGCAGGATCTTGCCGTCATCCACGGGGGTGAGCCCGGCGATGCAGCGCAGCAGGGTGGACTTGCCGCAACCCGACGGGCCGAGCAGGGTGACGAACTCTCCCTGGGCGATGCTGCAATTGATGTCGCTGAACACGGGCGTGCCGGAATAGCTTTTTTGCAGATGTTCGACGCTGACGAAGCTCATTGGCTTTTGTCCTTGTTCAATAAGGTGGCAACCCAGGTCAGCACCAATACAAAGAGGAAATACGAGATCACCAGTGCGCTGGTGAAATGGCCGCTGCTGTTGCGCATGTTGTTGAGGAACACTTGCAGGGTTTCGTAGCGGGTGCCCACCAGAATGTTGGCAAACACGAACTCACCGAACAGGAACGAGAACGACAGCAGCAGTGCCACCAACAAGCCTTTGCGCAGGTTGGGCAACACCACCAGAAACGCCGCTTGCCAGGTGTTGGCGCCCAGCAATTGCGCGGCGTCCATCAGGTCGCGCAGGTTGATCGCCTGCAGGTTGTTGGTGATGGCGCGGTACATGAACGGCAGGGCCACGGTGAAATAGCAGCCGATCAGAATCCACGGGGTTCCGACCATTTGCAGGGGGCCGGAGCCATACAGTTGCAGCAGGCCCACCGACGACACCACGGGCGGCACGGCAAAGGGCAACAGGATCAGAATGTTCATCAGCGCGTCGAGCTTGGGAAAGTGGTAATGCACCACAAACAGCAACGGCAAAATCAGCACCACTGATAGCGCCAGTGCCGCCACGCAGACCAACAGCGACTGCCCGAACGCTGCAAGGAATCGTGGATCGCCCCACAACTGCACATACCACTTGAACGTAAACCCGCTGGGCATAACGGTGGCCGACCAACTGCTGGCGATGGAGTAAATCAGCGTGCCCAGTAGCGGCAGCAGCAGGATCAGGAACAGCAGCCAGACCACGCTGCGGTGGTAGAGGCTGGCGGAGGTGGATTCAGCGCGCGACATGGTAAGTCCTCTTCAACAGCCACTGATGCACCAGCGTTACCAGGGTCATCAAACCCACCAAAATCACCGCCAGCGCACTGGCCATGTTCGGGTCGAGGCTGATATCACCGGACACCAGCGCAGCAATCCGGATCGGCAATACGTTGAAGTTGCCGGTGGTCAGGGCGTACACCGTGGCGTATGCGCCCAGGGCGTTGGCCAGCAAAATCACGAAGGTGCCGAGCAGGGCGGGGGTAAGCACCGGCAAGCCGATAAAACGCCAGAATTGCCAACTGCTGGCGCCCAGCAGCGAGGCCGATTCGCGCCAGTCTTCACGCAGCGCGTCGAAGGCGGGGTACAGCAGCAATACCCCCAGAGGGATCTGGAAATAGGTGTACAGAATGATCAACCCGGTTTTGGAGTACAGGTTGAAATCTTCGATGATCCCCGCCTGTTTGAGCATGATCGTGATGCTGCCGTTGAACCCCAGCAAAATGATGAAAGCAAAGGCCAGCGGCACGCCCGAGAAATTACTGGTCATGTTGGCGAAGGCGTTGACGAAATTGCGCAGCCGCGAATCCACCTTGCGCAGCGAATAACTGCCGAGCACCGCGATCACAATGCCAAACACACTCGACCAGAAACTGATCTGCAGGCTGTGCTCAATGGCCTGTCGGTAAAACTTGGAACTGAAAATCTTGCTGAAGTTGGCCAGGCCCCAGCCACTGTCTTGCGACTGCACGCTGTGGATCAGCACCCACACCAGCGGCGCAATTTGAAACACGATAAAAAACACCGCGAACGGCAACAGACACAACAGCGCCAGCCCTTTGCTTCGACTCATACGGCGGGCCTCAGCAGGTCGCGGCACACCGGCTTGTCATGGGCCACGCCCAGCAACGCGCAGACCGTGCCGCACAGCTCGGTTTGCCGGGGTTCGACGTCGGGGTTGAAGCTGAACGCATCGCCCAGCACAAACAGCGGCACCTGACGTTCCTCCTCCAGCAAACCGTTGTGCGAGCGGTCGTTGTTCATGCCGTGGTCGGCCGTGACCAGCACCTGATAACCCGCGTCCAGCCAGCCTTGCAGGTAGTCGGCCAGAAGGATGTCGGCCGAGCGCGCACTGTTGCGGTACTGCGCCGAGTCCAGGCCATGCTTATGCCCGGCATCATCAATGTTCATGGGGTGAACCAACAGAAAGTCAGGCGAATGCTTTACGCGCAAATGCTCCGCGTCAGCGAACAGGTGCGAGTCGGGGTAATGATCGTTCCAGTAAAAATGCCCGTACTGGATCGGGAAGTCCGGTGCTTCGGTGTGACGGTCGCGGGAGATGACAAACGGCGAGCGGTTATACAGTTCGCTGACCCAGTGATAGGCCGCCGCGGCCGTGCTCAGGCCCGCTTCACGTGCGTAGTGGAACACGCTGCGCTGGTGGGACAGGCGCGACACATTGTTGTGCACGATGCCGCTGTCAATGGGCGCCACGCCGGTCAGGATGCACTCGTACAGCGGGCGTGACAGGGCGGGCAATTCGCACGTTAGCGTGTACAGGGCCGCGCGCCCGGCGGCGGCATACGCTTGCAAGTGCCCCATGGCATGGCGGGCAACGCCATCGTTGAGCCCGTCGAGCACCACCAGAATGACCTTGTGTTTCATGTACGACTCCACCAGGGAAAGAGCATGCCTTCCAATTGCGGCTGCCGACTCTGCGGCAGCCGCTCCAGGGTTAAGGGCGTTACTGCATATTGATGATGACTTCTTCCTGCCACATCTGCGGCAGTGCCTTGGAGGTGTTCTCCCAGGCTGCGGCATCCTTGATAGGCGTTACATCTTTGTACTGTTCATTGGGCAGCAACTGCTTTTGCACGTCTTCAGGCAGTTTCAGGTGTTCAGCCCGAATCGGCCGTGCGTTGCCGCGTGCCAAGTTGGTCTGCCCTGCATCGCTGAAGATGAATTCACGGGTCAATTTGGCCGCGTTGGGGTGCTTGGCGTATTTGTTGATGATGGTGGTGTAACCGGAGATGACCGAGCCATCTGACGGGATCAGCACCACGTAGTCATCCGGGTTGGCCATCTTGGCTTTATAGCTCAGGCCGTTGAAGTCCCAGACCACGCCCACTTCGACTTCACCTTTTTCCAGGGTGGCGATGGTCGGGTTGGCCAGCGACAGGCGCCCTTGTTTGGCGATGTCAGCAAACATCAGCAACGCCGGTTGAATGTTCTTTTCGTCTCCGCCATTGGCAAGTGCGGCGGCCAGTACCCCATTGGCGGCTTGGGCCGCTGTGCTGACATCCCCGATAGATACTTTGTATTTTCCATTTTTCAGGTCCGCCCATCGGGTGGGGACGTCGGAGCCGTGCAACAGTTTTTTATTGACGATAAACGCAATGGTGCCGGTGTAAGCCAGCGCCCAGTTGCCGTCTTTGTCCTTGGCCCAGTCGGGGATTTGCTCCCAAGTGGTCGGCTTATAGGGCTGGGTGACGCCTTGGGCCACGGCAATCGGGCCGAACGACGCGCCTACATCACCGATGTCGGCGCTGGCGTTGTCTTTTTCAGCTGCAAACTTGGCCACTTCCTGCGCCGAACTCATGTCGGTGTCGATGTGTTTGAGGCCGTAGAGCCGGTTCAAATCGGCCCAAGTGCCTTTCCAGTTGGCCCACTCATCGGGCATGCCCACGCTGTTGACTGCACCTTCGGCGCGCGCGGCGGCTTCCAGGCTTTGCAAATCGACGTCGGCGGCCATGGCCGTGCTGCACAGAGCGATGCTTGAACCTAACAGTGATGCCAGAAAAAACTGTTTCATCCGTAGCTCCTTGGGCGTTTTCACGCTGATTGTTATGGGTCTTTTGCAGGTGTTGGTCTAGGTCAGCAATACCCGAGCCAATTTAGGACGGGCGTATGACACTTTGATGTCGGCATCAACCGTGCAAGGGCTGATCGAGCCCGATGCGCTCATTGCGAGTAAGCGTAGACCATGCCTTTGCCCCCGTTTTTCGGGGCGTTGAGGGCACAGAGGGCCTGGGCTGTCATCGAACAGTCATGTGAGCTGCCTAGGCTTGGCCCCTCAGGAACGCGGGGTGGATGACCCCGCCTTTGCCCATATTTGGTGCTGGACTAGTCCAGATAGGTAACGTTGATGCGTGAAGAGGCCCCCAAAGCGGTGACAGCCATCAGCCGTGCGTTGCAGGAGCAAATCGGGCACGGTTTGCTGGCGTGCGGCAGCCAGTTGCCTGCCGAGCGCAAGCTCAGTGAGTTGTTCGATACCACGCGGGTGACAGTGCGCGAAGCCCTGTTGCAACTCGAAGCCCAAGGGGTGGTGTACCGCGAAGAACGGCGTGGCTGGTTTATCTCGCCACCGCGACTGGCCTACAACTTGATGCAGCGCAGCCATTTTCACGCCATGGTCAGCGCCCAGGGGCGAGTGCCCACCACAGATGTGATATCGGCGCGGCTACAGCCCGCGTCGGCAGCGGTGTGCGAGCGTTTGAAGTTGCCGGCACTGTCCAGCGTGATTCAGATTTGCCGGGGGCGGCGTATCGACGGACGACGGGTGCTGTATGTCGAGCACTACTTGAACCCGCAGTATTTCCCGCGAATTTTAGAGTTTGATCTGACGCAATCCATCACCGAGCTGTATGCCCGGCACTTCGACCTGCATTACGGTCGGGTGCAATTCGAAATTGTGCCGACTGCGTTACCCACACAAGCCGCCGCCACGTTGAAAGTCTCAACGGGCAGCCCGGGGTTGTGCATTGCGCGGGTCAACTACGATCAGCACGGGCGGCTGATCGATTGTGACCTGGAGTACTGGCGCCATGACGCGATTCATGTCGGCGTGGAGGTGCCGGCGCAGGGTTAATCCTTCTGCAAGATCCCGCTGCTCGCCGTGACGACTTGTACGCTCAGGCGCGGCGTGGCCAGATCAAGCCCGGCTTCGTCCAGGTGGCGTTTGAGCGACAGGTTGAACGCACGTGATACTTCCCATTGCTTGATCGGCGCGGTCTTGAAGCGCGCACGCAAAATGGCGCTGCCCGATTCAAAACTTTCAACCCCCTGAATTTCCAGCGGTGACCAGATGTTGCGGCGCTGAAGCGGGTCGGAGCGCATCTTTTGCCCCACTTCGCGCATCAGCTTGATCGCGTCGTCGATTTCCATGTTGTAGGGAATGGCCACGCGAAAGATCGCGTAGCCGAATTCGCGGGAGTAGTTCTTGATGCTTTTGATTTCGCTGAACGGAATGGTGTGCACGATGCCGTCGATGTCGCGCAAGCGCACGGTGCGAATGGTCAACCCTTCGACCGTGCCCAGGTGGCCACCAACATCCACGTAATCATCGATGGCCAGTGAATCTTCAATGATGATGAACAGGCCGGTAATCAAGTCCGCGACCAGCGACTGCGCACCGAAACCGATGGCCAGACCGATGACACCGGCACCGGCCAGCAGCGGCGTCACGTTCATGCCCATGTTGGCGAGGGCAACGATCAGCGCAATGATGAAAATGGCCGCGAACAGCACGTTGCGGATCAGCGGCATCATGGTTTGCGCGCGGGCGTTGGCCAGCCCTTTGCGCGAGCGGGTCAGGGCGTGGTGAATGGCGGTGTCGGCCAGAATCCAGATCAGCCAGGCAAACAGCAGCGTACCGCCCAGCCCGAACAGCTTGACGGTAATCTCGTGGCCGTCGCCCTCGGTGATGCGAATCAGCGACAGCCCCCACACTCGCAGCCCCAATTCTATGAACACCAGCCACACCACCAGGTGCGCAAGGGTGTAGACAAAGCCTTTAAGGCGTTCTGAATACAAGGCGTGACGTTTGAGCCCGCGTTGTGGTTTTTGCGCGTGGCGGCGCACCAGCCCGTTAATCACCATGCACAGCACCACCAGCACGGTGCAGATCAGTGACTGACGCAACGCGGTGCTGGTGTCGCCGGCCGAAATAAACGTCGCGGCCAGTGAGATGGCCACCAGAATCAGCGCCGCAATCCACCAGTACGTGCCGAGCAATTCAATGGTGTCGCTCAAGGCACGACGGGTCAGGCGCCGCGACAAGGGCTGGTTACGAATCAGGTGAGCAATCGGGCGGCGGAAGCGAATGATGAACAAACCGGTGGACAGCGCCGCCATGACATTGGCAAACGTGGCGGCCGTGTGGGCCAGGTGAACGCCCAGGGTGGCGACCAGTCGCGGGTCGCTCAAGGCCTCGCCGAAGGCGGCAAAACTGCCGATCCACCACAGCGGACGAAAGGCTTGATGCCGCAGGATGTGCAGGGCGCGGTGGCGGTGCGGGCCGTCGAGCAGGGAAAAAGCAATCACGCAAATGGCCGAGAAACAGGTGCCGATGACCAGCGCATACGCCAGCACCATCGCCAAGTCCTTGCCCAGCGACGACGGCAACGAATAGCTCATGTACACGGTCATCACCAACGCCACCAGCCACGGCCCCAGCTTGCGCAAGGCAAACCGCAGCATGTCCACCGCCTTGGGGTGTTGCGGCAACTCTTCGCTCAGGCCAAAGCGCAGGCGCACCCGGTGGCTGACCCAAATCAGCAGCGCGGCCAGCAAGCTCCAGACCATGATGATCAGCGCAAAGGCAAAAATGATCGGCAGCCATTGACTGGCCGGCAGCATCAGCGCCTTGAGTTCGTCCTGTGCCTGATCAATCTCCCGTGCCCAGCGCGAGGTCGGGCTGTCATTGCCCAAAAACTGTTTTTCGAGGTCGGTGAGGGTGCTGCCGATCAGCCCGAGCACGCCGATCTCGGCTTCGGGTTGCGCCTTTTTGGTGGCGTCGCGCAGCTTCTTCAAGTCGGCCAGCAGCTTGCTGCGTTGCTGGTCGTTCTCCAGGTTTTTGATCACTTCGTCCAGCGACTGACCCAACGGCTCGGTGGGTTGGGCCTGGGTTTTATCCGGGCTGAGCAGGCCGGGCAGGCCGACAGCGTGCGCAGACGTGATGGGGAGCAGCGTCAGCATGCAAACGAGCACTAAATACGGCAGGGCGAACAAACGAACAAGCACTGGGCGGTCAACCTCAAGGGGGCAGGTCGACCGAGTGTACGCTAGGGTCTGTTCCCGTTTCACTGCAAACCGCGTCGCGGGGTCACATTTAGCCAGGCAAGGCGCAGAGCGAAGGCAATGGTTGTTCCCTTCTCAAGCGCTGCAATGCAGCCTGACTTAATGCAACCCGCGACCCGTTGGTGTTCGTCGCGGCTGCTATGAAACGGGAACAGACTCTGGGGCAGCGCTGATTCGCTTCTTGTCACACATGAAATCAATCAGCGCTGGATTTTGCGAAAAAACGCAGGTGTTCAAGCATTCAGCTTGGCCAGAATCTTGAACACGATCGTGCCGAATATCAGCAGCATGCCGCACCAGATCATCAGGACGCCGATGCCGCTGGTTCGCTCGCGAAGGGTGAAACCGATAGTCAGCAGCAACATGCCGCACACAATGGGAATCATCATGGAGTGGAACGCAGACATCTCGATCATTGTTATGGACCTGAAGGAATGAATGGGCTCCAGTCTAGGCCCGATTGTGAAAGTGTGCGGTGACGTGTATCAAAATTGAGCGCCAGGCCTGCACCTTGCAGGGTTTGGAGCGGGGCAGGCCCGCTCCGAGGCCCTTCACGGGAGTTGCTGGCTGGCGTAGAACGCGCTCAGCACTTTGACCAGATGCGCCAGGTCATGGCTGCCGGCCAATTCGCGAATGGAGTGCATGGCAAACGTTGGCAGGCCGATGTCCACCGTGCGCACCCCTAAGAGGCTGGCGGTGATCGGGCCGATGGTAGAGCCGCAGCCCATGTCACTGCGTACCACAAAACTTTGCACCGGCACTTCTTCGGCCATGCACAGGTGGCGGAAGAAACCGGCCGTTTCGCTGTTGGTGGCGTAACGCTGATTGCTGTTGACCTTGATCACCGGCCCGGCGTTGAGTTTGGGGCCGTGGTTGGCGTCGTGTTTGTCGGCGTAGTTGGGGTGAACGCCATGGGCGTTGTCAGCCGACACCAGCAGGGATTTCTGGATAGTGCGTACGAACTCATCCCCTTCAGGCAGCAGGCGTTGCAGGATTTGCTCCAGCATCGGGCCATCGGCGCCGCAGGCCGAGCAGGAGCCGACTTCTTCATGGTCATTGGCCACTAACAGGCAGGTTTCGTCGGTCTCGGTATTGAGCAACGCTTGCAGGCCGGCGTAGCACGACAGCAAGTTGTCGAGACGGGCGCCGGCGATAAAGTCACCATTGAGACCAATCACCGCAGCGCTCTGGGTGTCGTAGAAGCTCAACTCGTAATCGAGCACCACGTCAGCGTTCAGGCCGTGTTCGCGGGCCAGTTGGTCGGTCAGCAAGGCGCGGAAGTCCACACGTTCATCGCCCGCGACCTGGGCCAGAATCGGCGGCAACTCGGTTTGCGGGTTAATCGCCCAGCCTTCGTTGGCGGTGCGGTTGAGGTGGATCGCCAGGTTCGGAATGGTCGCAATGGGCGCCCTGAAATCGATCAGCTGGCTTTCGACTTTACCGTCGCGGCGGAAGGTCACGCGCCCGGCCAGTGACAGGTCGCGGTCAAACCAGGGGGCCAGCAAGGCGCCGCCGTAGACTTCGACGCCCAGTTGCCAAAAACCCTGGCGTTGCAGTTCGGGTTGAGGCTTGACCCGCAGGCAGGGGCTGTCTGTGTGCGCGCCGACCATGCGAATGCCGCCGTGCAAGGGCGAGTGACGGCCCAGCTTGAACGCGACAATGGAGGAGTCGTTGCGAGTGACGTAATAGCGACCGTTGGTTTCGGTGAACCAGGTCTCGCGCTCATCGAGGCGCTGATAACCGGCGGCCTCCAGACGCTGCACCAGGCTGGCGGTGGCATGAAAGGGGGTAGGGGAGGCCTTGAGAAAGTCGATCAGGCCTTGGTTCAACTCTTCGCGCATAAGTTACTCCAGACAGCAAGGCCGCGAGTTTAGCGCATTGGTCACAAAAATTGACCCCGATTGAACCTCAATCCCGCAGCCGCCGCCTGTGTTGCCTGGCAGCGACCACGCAGGGGCGGGAGTCAGAACGGTGCCGGGCACTCGAAGCGCAAGCGCTCACCGGTTTGCGGGTGAGTGAAGCTCAGCATGCTGGCGTGCAGGCACAGGCGTGGGTATGCCGCCAGCGCCTGTTCATGGGCGTACAGGCCGTCGCCCAGCAGCGGGTGGCCGATGGACAGCATGTGTACCCGCAGTTGATGCGAGCGGCCGGTGATCGGCGTCAGTTCCACGCGGCAGTAATCTCCACAGCGCTCCAGGACTTTCCAGAACGTCAGGGCATTTTTGCCAAACTCGTGATCCACCACGTGCCGGGGTTTGGTCGGCGGGTCGTAGCGCAGCGGCAGATCAATGGTGCCGCTGTCGAGCGCCGGTTGGCCCCACGCCAGTGCGGTGTAGGCTTTTTCGGTTTCACGGTCATGAAACTGGCGAGACAGTTCGCGGTGGGTGTCAGCATCCCGCGCCAGCAAAATGATCCCGGACGTTTCCCAATCAAGGCGGTGTACGATCCGCGCTTCGGGGTAGCCGTTTTCTTGCAGGCGGGTAATCAGGCAATCCTTGTTGTCTTCTGCGCGGCCGGGCACGGACAGCAGCAACGTCGGTTTGTTGACCACAAGAACGCCAGCGTCCTCGTGGATGATGTGGATGTTGGACAACGGCATTAAAACAGCCTCTTGAGAAACGCCAACGGCGACGTGGGAACCGTCTCCGTAAAGAAGGTGCCCAGGTCGCCGTGGTGTCGGCCGGATCGGTTAACGATCTGGCAGGGTGATGTTGAGTTCCAGAATCGAGCAGCTGCCGTCGTTTTCCAGCGCGACATGCACGTCATCGTTGCCGATATTGACGTATTTGCGAATCACTTCTACCAGCTCTTTCTGCAAGGCGGGCAGGTAATCCGGCGTGCTCCGTTGGCCGCGTTCGTGCGCCACGATGATCTGTAGACGCTCTTTCGCGACCGACGCGGTGCTTGGCTTTTTGTTGGCGCGAAAGAAGTCGAGAAATTTCATTGTTTAGTTGCCTCCAAAGATACGCTCGAAGAATCCCTTCTTCTTGACATCGAGGAATCGATGTTCCACGGACTTGCCCAGCAAGCGATCGACGGCATCGCTGTAGGCCTGGCCAGCGTCGCTCTGGTCGTCAAGAATGACCGGCACACCTTGGTTGGAAGCCTTCAAAACAGCCTGGGACTCCGGAATCACGCCCAGCAGGGTCACGGCGAGGATTTCCTTGACGTCTTCAACGCCGAGCATTTCTCCGCTGCTGACGCGCTCCGGGTTGTAACGGGTGAGCAGCAAGTGCTCCTTGATCGGGTCCTGGCCTTCTTCAGCACGCTTGGACTTGCTGGCCAGCAGGCCGAGCATGCGGTCCGAGTCACGTACCGAGGAAACTTCAGGGTTGGTCACGACAATCGCTTCGTCAGCGAAGTACATGGCCAGGTGCGCACCGGTTTCGATACCGGCCGGGGAATCGCACACCACGTATTCGAAGGTTTGTTTAAGTTCCATCAGAACTTTTTCGACGCCTTCTTTGGTCAGTGCGTCCTTGTCACGGGTCTGGCTGGCGGCCAGCACGTACAGGTTTTCCAGGCGCTTGTCTTTGATCAGGGCCTGTTGCAGGTTGGCTTCGCCGTTGACCACGTTCACGAAGTCATACACCACGCGGCGCTCGCAGCCCATGATCAAGTCCAGGTTACGCAGGCCGACGTCGAAGTCGACGATCACTGTTTTATGGCCGCGCAGTGCGAGGCCGGTACCGATAGCGGCGCTGGTGGTGGTCTTACCCACACCACCCTTGCCGGATGTAACCACGAGAATCTTGGCCAAGGTGTTTCACCCCTAAGGAAAAAGGACTTTTTAGCCCCTGAATAACATCTCTATTAACGACGGCAGGTGAACAGTCCTGGCGGATGATCGTTCAGGTCGGCGTTTACAAGCCGTAAGCGCTGGCTGATTGGTGATTTCCTACAAGGTTTAAACTGTTTTCTCTACGCTTTTGAGATGGTTGGAAAATGGCGAGAGTATCCGTTAAAGACGGGTGATGTTCAACATGTCACTTGACAGACTGATTTGAACCCCTGCACCCCACAATGGATCACGGCGCAGGTCTTCTGACACTTTGTACTTGCCGGCAATCGACACCAGCTCGGCGCTCAACTGCTGGCAGAAAATGCGCGCCTTGGTGTTGCCTTTATGCCCGGCCAGTGCTCGACCGCGCATTGGCCCGTACACATGGATGTTGCCATCGGCCATAAGTTCCGCACCGGGGCTGACCGCCGCCATGACCACCAGGTCGCCCCCTTCGGCATACACCGTCTGGCCGCCGCGTACGGGGCTGGTGATGATGCGGGTCGGCTTGACCACAGGCTCGGGCGGTTTTTCGGGTTTTTTCTTCACCTCGGCTTCGACCGGTTCAATCGGCCGCTCACGGGCGCCGGACGGTGGCAGCACAGGCAGGTCGATGGCAATCGCGGCGGCAATGTCTTCTATGCGGCTGGCGCGAATGGCCAGTGTGCGCAGGCCATGTTGACGGCAGACACGCATCAGGCCTGGCAAATCAATCGCACCTTCACCGGCGGGCATTTTGTCCAGCGCCAGGACGAGCGGGGTATTACTGAAAAAATTCGGGGCTTGGGCCACTTTGGCTGCCAGTTGGCGATCCAGGGCTTCAAGGTTGTTTTTGGCCAGTTCCAGCACCGTGATGGCGAGCATACTGCCCTTAAGCTGGAACACAGGGGCTTGGTCTAGCGATTCGGTTTGGCTCATGGTCGGCTTAATGCGGCTTGTCACTTAAAGTGCTGAGACTTATAACGAGATCGCCCGCGAGCCGCAAGCGGGGTCGAACGATGTAGAATGCCCGGCCCTTGTGTCTGTCCGGAATCATTAATGGATCGCCCGCGTTTTCGTGCTGCTTTTTTTCACCCGCGTTTTTGGCTGCTGTGGCTTGGCCTTGGCCTGCTGTGGCTGGTGGTGCAGCTGCCTTATAAAGTGCAATTGGGGTTGGGGCGTGTGTTGGGCGCGCTGATGTACCGGGTCGCCGGTGATCGTCGGCGCATTGCCGCGCGCAACCTGCAATTGTGTTTCCCCGAAAAGTGCGCCGCCGAGCGCAAGCACTTGCTCAAGCAGAACTTTGCGTCCACCGGTATCGCATTTTTTGAAATGGCCATGAGCTGGTGGTGGCCCAAGCCGCGCCTGGCCCGGCTGGCCCATGTAGAAGGGCTGGAGCACCTCAAGCAGGCGCAGTTGGAAGGCAAAGGGGTGATCCTCATGGCGTTCCACTTCACCACGCTTGAAATCGGCGCGGCCCTGCTCGGGCAAAAACACACCATCGATGGCATGTACCGCGAGCATGGGAACGCGCTGTTCGATTTTATTCAGCGACGGGGCCGCGAGCGCCACAACCTGGATTCGCTGGCCGTGGAACGTGATGACGTGCGCGGCATGCTCAAGCTGCTGCGCTCGGGGCGTGCGATTTGGTATGCGCCGGATCAGGACTACGGCGCCAAGCAGAGTATCTTTGTGCCCTTGTTTGGCATTCAGGCGGCCACCGTGACCGCCACCAGCAAGTTTGCCAAGCTGGGCAAAGCGCACGTTGTGCCCTTTACTCAACAACGACTGGCGGATGGCAGTGGCTACAAGTTGGTGATTCATCCGCCTTTGAAGGATTTCCCCGGAGAAAGCGATGAGGCCGATTGCCTGCGCATCAATCAGTGGGTCGAGCGGGCCATTCGTGAATGCCCCGAGCAATACCTGTGGGCCCACCGCCGTTTCAAGACCCGTCCGCCCGGTGAGCCTAAGTTGTACCAAAAGCGTAAGTAAGAAACCTACGGTGAGCGAGCTTGTTGATATTGGGGCGCGCGCCTGCTTGTACCCAGGCGCGTGCAGCGTCAGTTCGTTGTTAAACCGTCCAGCGATTTATCGACATAGGCTTTGGCCAGCTCCACCACATGCCCTATCGACATCACCAAGTCGCGTGTGGCGCCGGGCATGCCATTGCCCACTTCATTCGCCGAAGCGCCCGCGCAGCGCAACAAGTCTGACGCTTGGGCCAACGCCGCTTCTAAATTGACACTGCCGGGGATCTTGGAGGGGGGAGTGCGGTGGGTGGTCTGATGGAAAAAATGGGTATACCTGTCATTTCTGACAGTATTCAGCCGCCATAAAAAGGCGTTCAATACTTTTAAGCGTTTAGAAATACTCAGGCACTTATGGATGAAAATATTCTTTCAATAGAGTCATGCCTGATGAGTTTGTATTTATGCTTCGGACTTTAACACGTGCTTTACCTGTTTATCCAAGGCAAAAACTAAGTTGCTATCAGGGGGGCTGAGGTACTGGTACTTTCTCTATGAATTGAGGGTTGAACGATGAATATGCTTGAGAGGAAATTGGCTGCTCGAAATGCGCGTAAGGCTTTTTTAAAACGTCGTGCTGAGTTAAGGCGTGTTAATGAACTTGCTAAGCCTACTGTGCAAGGTGTTTTGCCGGGTGAACCGCAGGGGCTCATGCCTAAAGCGCTTTTAAAAGAGCCTCTCAAGGTTGGGATTCCGCATTGGGCGGGTCTTCCTGAGGATCCCAATTTTCCGGTAGGAGACGAGTTAACTCTGCAATGGCGGCTGCAAAACAGTGACGACAACGATACTTCGTATACAGACCTTCTAAAAACAGAGATAAAAGGAGCGCACCCGGATCCTATCCCTCTAGAGATACCGGTTGAGTTTTTTGAAAATGTGCATGGTGCTTTCTATTTTCGATACAAAGTTTTCGGTAATGGCGTACAACAAAGGTCGGAAGCAACGCCCATAGTGCTCGATATTCTTCCGCCCTATGGCAATGCCTATCCCGCAGACTTGGTCCTCCCGACTGGCCCTATCACGGATGCAAACAGTGATGCCGTGGTAGCCACTATTCCTTCGTATCAGGATCAAGCGGATGGCGATAAAATTGGCGTGTTTTGGGTGAAAGGTGATGTGCCCGAAGATATATCGGGTTTGACGCCGATCGGTGGCTATCAAGATATTCCGACAAATCGACAGTTCACCATTCCCCAATCAACTATCGTTGACGCGGGTGATGGTGACTATTACGCGTGTTATATCTTGGTCGATAAAGCTGGTAATGACAGTCGCATTGGCAAGTCCGTGAAAATGCCAGTAGCGCTTGGGCCTTGGCCTGTGGCTCCGTTCCCGGCGCTGACGGTGCGCCATGCCGATGATGGTTCAGATAATATAATTGACCGTGATGATGCGTTTTTGGGTGTTTATGTTGATATCAAGACGGAGGTACTCAACTGGAAGATTGGCGATGCTATTACGGTCACGTGGGGAAGTGAAAAACTGGTTCCCCCTTATCCAATTAATCAGTTTCCAGTTAATGTTCCTGTGCCGTGGGCTGTTTTGAAAGCGGCCTATGATTTCACGACGTCTGGTTCTCAAGCCACCACTGTTAAGTACGATTATTATCGGGGCTCGATACTCTTGGGTTCTGCCGATGTAACGATTCAGGTTGATTTGTCCAAGGTGGGTCCTGAAAACCCGGATGAGCCTAATCCAGTAAACCCAGCACTCGGCGTAGTGACCGTAAACAGTTATACGGGTGAAATCGATAAAATAGTGGATGCTGATGCTAACCAACCTGCCACGATAAAACTGTCCCCTTATGTGGGGATTGCCACCGACCAGTTAATCGAATTTTTTTGGGGAGGTAAATCCATCGGAACCCATACAGTCACTACAGAGGCCCCTGGCGATCCTGACATAGAGCTCACTGTTAATTGGGCCGATATTGACGCGGCGGGCAACGGCGACATTGATGCGTGGTTTACCGTCTCTCATAAAGATTTTATTAATGAAGAAAAATCAAAGCCCAAGCCAGTAAAGGTAACGGGGGTCCCTATTGTGCTGGAGGCGCCTCAATTCCCTAAAATTGATCCCAATTATAACTGGCTGAATTGTCCCTCATTAGAGTTGACCGATGATAACACCTATGGGGTTCGTGTGCATATACCAGCGTCTAGGTATTTGAATGCGGGCAGAAAAATAAAACTGAAATGGACCAGTTATATTGATGACAACACCGTAGATCCAATACCGGGTGGCCCACTTGAAAGTGGCGAGCTTACGGTGACTGAGGAGCAAGAAAAAGAGGGTTTTGACTGGTGGGTCAGACCTTATGAAACCTATTTTCTACCTATTTACAATGCTGATGGTAATCCTTATGGCAGTGGCAAGCTTGAGTACACCCTGCTTATTGATGGTGTAGAACAACCTGGAGAGGCGACTGTGAAAATCGGGATGTATAGCCCCGGTGGGCCGTGCACTATTCCCCCCAATCCATAGATTTTCAAATGCCCCATTTGTCGGGACTATCCTTACAGAAGCGTAGGGATAGTCCTACATTAAGGCTTAGACAAGGTGCGTAACATGCGTTGGCTTTGTATGAATGTGCCGAGAGAAGCCTAAGGTGATTCTTTGCATAAAACCCGCACCAGTTATTAGGTTGATGACTATGCCCTATCTACACTCTCCGCTTTCTCAAAGTATATTTCTTGTTGTAATGGGCTCTAGTCTGTTGGTCAGTGAGCGCTCGTATGCTGAAACGGTGGTTATCGGGTATGAAGATGCCATTATTGATGCTTCAAGTAGTCCGCTGGATAAATATAAAGTGTTCAATGGCTGGACGCTGACTGCCAATAATGCGACTTCACGCAATATTGAGGTGACCACGTCAAATTTGGTATTAAACGGGTCAACCGTAAACGGTGACGGTACCGAGCCCGGCGTGAGTCTTTATGGCAGCACGGCGACCATCACGGGCAGTACGATTAACAGTAATGAGATCGGTCTTAGGGTCGCTGCGGATACAGGAGTAGGGTCTGCTGCACAGGTATTCAGTAGCACCATCACAGGTATGACTCGCGGCGCAACTGTCTCTCAATTGAGCCGGCTGGAGATGACCGACACCACGTTGTTGGCCAACGGGGCCGATGGCATCGGACTTGAGGTGTTCAATGGTACGGCCTCAGCGGTAAGAGGCACGATTGTTGGGGGGCTGAACGGCATACAAGTCTTTGATTACTTTAACCCCGAAGATACGCTTATTAACCTCGACAGCACAACAGTGGTCGGGCGTACCGGGTCAGCCATCGTTGTAGAAAACTACGATTCAGGCGCTACTCACACTCAAATCAATGTGATGAATGGCGCCACACTCTCCGGTGGTAACGGTCACTTACTGGAGGTTAATGGCACGTCCACGGCTACCTTGCGAGTCAGTGACAGCAATACCCACCTTGCGGGAGATGTGATTGCCGCATCCGGCGCTACTGCCAACGTGATCCTTGATAATCAAGCTACCTTAACCGGGCGCCTCGAAAATCTCACGAGTCTGGCAATCAATAGCCAAGCTCAGTGGGTGATGGTTGAAGACGGTACAGTGTCCGACTTATCCATGAATGGCGGTTCGGTTAAGTTTGGTGAGCCTACTTCTTACTTCACGCTGTCGGTGGGTAACCTGAGTGGGACTGGCGGCACTTTCTTTATGGCTTCAGATTTTTCAACAGGCCAGACCGATCAACTTGACGTGACTGGCACCGCGACCGGGAATCACCAATTAGTAGTGGCCAGTTCCGGTGCTGATCCGATTAATGCAGACAAGCTTTATCTAGTGCATACCGCAGCAGGGGATGCAAAATTTTCGCTGCTGAATGATCGGATTGACCTTGGGGCTTATTCCTATCAGTTAGCTAGCACTGAAACTGGAGGCGCAACCGATTGGTATTTGAACCCGGAAAGTAAGACCATCAGCCCCGGCACTCAGTCGGCCATGGCATTGTTTAACACGGCACCGACTATCTGGTACGGAGAGTTGACAACACTGCGTTCACGCATGGGTGAGTTGCGCGTCGGTACGGGTCAGTCCGGTGCGTGGGTTAGAGCCTATGGTAATAAGTACGTGGTGTCCGCTTCTACCGGTGTGGGCTATAAGCAAAACCAGCAAGGGTTAACGTTCGGTGCGGATGCACCGTTGCCTATCGGTGATGGGCAGTGGCTGGCGGGTTTGATGGCCGGTTATAGCCAGTCTGATCTTGACCTTGATCGCGGTACTTCCGGTACCGTAAACAGTTACTACGCGGGTGCCTACACCACGTGGCTTGATGCGCAAACAGGTTATTACTTTGATGGTGTCGTGAAGGTTAACCGCTTTCAGAATAAATCAGATGTGAACTTGAGTGATAACACGAGCGCAAAAGGCAGTTATAACAATTATGGTGTCGGTGCCTCTGCAGAGGTTGGGCGGCATATAACGTTAAAGGACGGGTATTTTGTTGAGCCCTATGCCCAAGTATCGAGCGTAGTGATTCAAGGTAAAAATTATGACCTTGATAATGGACTGCGTGCCGAAGGTGATCGCACGCGTTCATTGTTGGGCGAACTTGGCTCTACGGTTGGTCGTAATATTGAGTTGGCGAGCGGCCAGCTCGTACAGCCTTACCTGCGTGCAGCGTACGTGCATGAGTTCTCTAAAAACAACGAAGTTAAAGTGAACGACAATGTGTTTAACAACGATTTGTCAGGTTCGCGGGGTGAGTTTGGCGCAGGTGTGACGATGACCCTGACTCAGAAAGTTAAGGCATATGCTGACCTGGAATACAGCAAGGGCGATGGCATTGAGCAACCGTTGGGTGGTTCTGTAGGGGTTCATTACAGCTGGTGAGTATGAAGTGTGCGTTAAGTAAGGTAATAGTCTATCGCTAAAAAGGTAGGGGGCTAGTAGTTCTGATAGTAACAGGCCGATCAAAAACCTGCTAAATATACTTGGCGTGCTGTACGAGCAAAGTGACTTTTCACTTTGCTCGTCAGATCAAGGTTCAATTAAATTGAAATTTAGTGAGTGACGGCAATGACTGATTCTGACGGAAAAAAAAATGTGAACGTAATTAACGGCTCAGTGGATGCCCCCACGGTAGGGTCAAAACACATTGAGTTGGAGGTACCCCATATACTGGGAACTTTGCCGGGAGCCCCCGAAGGTTTACTACCCGCCTCAGCACTGGAGCAACCGTTATCCGTGGAGGTGCCTGCATGGGATAACCTCCCGCCAGAAAATGCCATTGATAAACTTTCATTTCAATGGCGTAGACAGAATACTTCAAACGCGTTTAATACGCTGCAAGCGTATGAAATTAAAGGGCCGCTTGACGATACAGATTTTCCTTTGTTACTCACTATAGATGCGGGGAAATTAGACTACGAAGAAGGGCCGTTTGACTTTAGGTATCTTGTAATTGGACATAATGGAGGCGCTGAAAATGACTCAAAAATTACCCCCTTGGTCATTGATCGCAGCCCTCCCTATAAACACGCACCGCCCGGTGCATTGATATTGCCTACCACGCAAATTACAATTCCATTCTTCGAAGCCCACGGTGATGAATTTGTCTGTGTGATACCGGATTATGCGGATCGCCAAGAGGGCGATGAAGTGGATTATTATTGGAAAACAAGTGCAGGCAGTCAACACATTAATCGAATTCCAGTCCCGGCGGATCTAAAAATAGTTTACACCCGTGTGCAGATTGAAGCTGCACAGAACGGTGAGTGTTATGCCGAATATAAACTGTACGATAAAGCAGGCAATAGTAGTCCGATCAGTGAGTCTGTACCGATTGAAGTAGACATGACGCCGCGTTCTCTTAACTTCGTAAAAGTTACAGGCGCCAGCGGCTCCGCTGAGTATGGGAAATTGAATATCGACTTTGCAGGAGACGGTGTCGTTGTTAAACTCCCCGCCGATGCTGATATTTATGAGGGTGAGAAGGTTCGTTTGCAATGGGCTGATCCACTGGCATTTAATTCACTATGCCTCAGTGACGCAGATCCGATAGACCCTTTACAGTTTAAGGTGTCTAAAGATTATATTGCAGCCCATATGGTCAGCAGTTTGGCAGATGGGGCAGGCTATATCCCTGTGTATTACGAGGTGCTTGATAGCTCAGGCATGACAGTGCTGGCGACGTCAAAAGTTTATAACTTGGCTATTTCTGATGTGCTTGCGGCCAATTATCCTACTCTGCAGTGCGAAAGTGTCAAAGGTCATGAATTAAGTTTGGCAAATGTACCGCAAAGTGGTGCTTTTGTATTTGTCAGCTATTGGCCTTTTATGGCAGATGATCAGTTTTTGTCTTTTAGTTTGGTAGGGTTAGGTGTGGATGGTAAAAACCTGACGATTGAGTATTTTACCGAGCACGCTGTCACGGAAGAGGAAGTGACCGAAGAAAAAGTATCAACGGTCGTGGCAAAGGCAGATCTCGAAAAATTTAAAGTGGGTACTCAGCTTAATTTTGAGGGGCGGGTGAGTTTTAATAACAAAGGCTATTGGTACAACTTCAGGCGTGAATGGGCGCTACTGAAGGACTAGCAGGGTAACCCCGCCCTTAAGTTGTGGGTCAGGGCGGGGTTAATTCATTGATACGTCAAGGTAAAATTCAGAGCACCTTCTACTGAGCCTGGCTCAACGTTAACGGTGGGGTGGGTTTGATAGAGGCGCGCCTTAAAGTGCATAGCCATATTGCCCGGGACTATCGAAACAATTGGAACATCGACCCCTAGCGGGACAGGGGTTAGACCATCCTCTTTTAGCATTTGAATGCCCACGCCTTTTGCTGTCGCATTGGTCGCCAAGGTGAAAATACCGTTGACTGGGTCAAACGGTACAGAGCCTTTAGCGCCCTCTAGGCGAATATGAGCCATGGCAATAGATTCCCCCGATGGATCGGTTTCGCACGAAACCATATTGATGTGAAAATCTACGGCGTCTGTCGTATCACCCTCTTGGGTGAAGTGTTTACTGTCCCAGTCACCCAGTTGCACCGGATCTGCACTGACCGGGTTACTTGACAAACTGCATTGAGATTGAACAACAGTGCCGTCCAGGCCGTAGTTAAAGGCTTTGCCTATACCTGTGAAATGACCACTAAAGAGAGGGCTGCCATTCAATATATGCACGCCGGGGGCAATGGGACCAATTTTTATCAAGGTTAGCGTATGCCTTAAGTTACCAAGGCTGAAATTTGCACTGCCCATCGGTTGCCGGTGCTCACTGAGCATCGGCACGTAAGGGCCATTGAGTGCGGTAAACGAATTCTCTTCATTGAACTCTTTGACCAGCGGTCTTCCCAATTTGATCAAGGCCCCCACACCAGGAATATTGGTATGCAAAACAGTCCCCGGCTGTGGTGGGATGGGGCCAATATAAATGGGAGCAGATGCCATGGCATTGAAGTTTAAAACGGTATTCCCATCGTTCCTGCACTCTATTCTTGCTCCTTCATCGTTGGGCGTGAACAAACTCTGCTCTGAGCCAATGAGAGTACCCACAGGCGCATCTCGGGGTACATAAAGTGTGCCAAGTCTGGGGGTGAAGGTTACCGGGCCTGCCCCGACCGCCCAAAAGCATTTATTGTCTTCCTGAGCCCCTGATGCCAATGGCATTACTAACCAAGTAGAAAGGCCGATCAAGCATGCGAACCGTCGCATTAGTGTTGTCATTAAACACCCCAAAGGTACCGGGCGAGCCTATTAAAGGTCGCCACTATATTTGCGCAAGAGAGTTATCGGCAGACCAAATCCTGCGTGTAAAAACCATCAAGCTTTTGCATAGCCTCTGGTTCGATCTTCAGCTCACAATGCTGATCACTCAAAACGCCCCACCGCACTGTTAGGACTTGTGGTGTTAAGTCAGTCGACAGCAGTATTTGTCCCGCCTGGCCGATGACCCCTAACTGCTCACCGTCCGCTGTACTCACTTGGGCTGCAAAAGGCAGAGGCTGCCCATTTGGCAGCGAGCCTGTTAACAGCAGTCTGTTGATTTTTCGTGCTGTGAACACGTGTTTGACAACCGCGCCGCGCCTAGGAACAACTTGGGCAGTGCCATTTTCAATTTCGATGCTGGGGTCAATGTCGTCAGTTTGGAGCTCTAGGTGGTTAATGCGGTAGGGGCGCATATAAGGTGCTATGGCAAATCCTTCATTGTTAGTCAGCGCTCCGGTCGCGTTGACGACACCCACTCCAGCGATCTGCGGAACTTGAATCAGCGCAATCGTCTCTCCCAAGTAAGGGCTGAATTCAATCCCTTGGTCATGGAGTAATACCGCGCCACTGGTGTTGATGGCTAAGCTACGGTAGTCGGTGCCATAGGTGACGCCCCCACCCAGACTCGCAAATGACGTTTGATAGTTTGTCGAAAAGGAAGTGGACGTTTGCTGAGATTCCGTTTGGCTGAATGAGGCTCGATAGCTAAGTTTATGGTCATAGGTTTTACCGCTGATACTTGAGCGCTTGCTATAGTGCTCGCCATTTTTTTGCAGATCAAAAGTGGCATTGGAGGCCAGCGCAAAGTCTAGAGGAATCGAAACACTCAGACTGATTAGCCGATCATTCTTGTACGTATCGCTCAACGCCTGAGAGGCCATCAAGCTGTAGGTAATACCTTTATGCTGGGTGTTAAAACTGAACTGAAATTGACGCTGTTTGTAGTCTGTCCCCCAATAGTCCTGATGCGAGAGTGACAAATTAACGGAGCTATTGTTCGTTAATTTTTGATAGAGCGAGGCAACAATCTGACTCCGTCGGCTACCGAAGAAACTTGAGTATTGAGAGCGCTCGCGTAACGCTTCATCAAAGTCACGATAGCCTTGGGTTGAATAGCGATAACCCGCAAAACGTAAGTCAGTACCCGTTGTGAAAGATTTGCCATATTTGATGGCATAACTCATCCCTCGCAGGCTGTGTTCATTGGTTGTGTTGATCTGAGCATTGGAGCGCGTCACATCAAATGCCAGTGCGCCAATGGCGCCTAGGTCTTTGGCTAGACCTAAAGACCCCGCTTGATAAAAGTCACTCCCCATCAGCCCGCCATACAGCGTGGTGTCCCAACCCGTACCGACAGTCAACGTGCTTTGCCAAAGCAGCGGGGAACTCAAATCATTTACGGCGTTGTAACGACCGGCGAAAGCGCTGTATCGCCAAACACCTTCGCGCAGCAGGTTGCTCAAGGTCGAGAAGGGTTGAGTAAAGCGCCGCACTTGGCCATCCTCCTCTGTCAGAATAATCTCGAGTTCTGCACTGCTACCCGCAGTGTTCAGATCGTTTATTTCATAGGGCCCGGCACTGACATAAGTTGAATAAATGGGATAACCATTTTGCCGAATTTCAAGTTTTGCACGTGTTTGAGCTACGCCTCGGATGATCGGAGCGTAACCTTGCAGCGCGTCAGGAAGCATGCCTGCATCCGAACGAATCAAAACGCCTTGTACGGGGATGCTGCGAAAAACATCGCCATCGGTAGAGGTTTCTCCCAGGGTAATGTTCGCAAAGGTGCCCGGTATGTCGCGTTGTAAAAAGGTTGAGGAGCGGACCCAATCACGTTTGTCCGACTCACCCTGTCGCAGTGCCTGTGTGCTCCGAAAACGCCACCCTTCATAATTGACACCCATGTTGAGGAGTAAATCTTCGCTAGCGGTTAGGCCGTTATAACGATTTCTGCCGCGTTGGGCAGACGCTTGATAGTTCAGGTAGGCGGCATTTATGCCCGCGTCCCAGCGCTCAG
Source organism: Pseudomonas sp. BS-2016 (assembly GCF_001806145.1). Classification (NCBI taxonomy): domain Bacteria; kingdom Pseudomonadati; phylum Pseudomonadota; class Gammaproteobacteria; order Pseudomonadales; family Pseudomonadaceae; genus Pseudomonas; species Pseudomonas sp. BS-2016. The sequence goes on along the minus strand of NZ_MLCT01000030.1, from coordinate 146,989 downwards.
GGTCAACATAACCTACGACGTCAGCTCGAAGTGCGATTTGTGGAATAGAGATATCGATCAGCATTTTGGAACTGTCGAAGTCAACTGTTGAACCAGGTATTAAGATTGAAAGATCCAGGCAGTTCGCCTGCATAGAGATCGGATCTTCAAAGGCGTCAAGCTTCACACCACTCAAGGTCAGGAGGCTGGCAGGCAAACAGGGCTCAAGGGTTTCGTTATCGTTTGCCAGTTTGAAATCAAGGTGCTGTTGGTCTATCAAGCGTGAATTCACGTGAATCGCAACCCAATAACGCCCTGGTACCACGTCTTGCCCCTGAGACAGCGCATCAAGTGCAAGATGTCCGGCCTCTGATGTTTGGCGCATAAAGCTCGATTGAAAATATTCATGTTCTTCAGCGTGGACGTCGCGCAATGTGAATAGATTAACGCTGGCACAGATTAATGCGAACTGGCTGATAGACAGACACGCAGTGGTGCCCCTCAGACCGGATAGACAGATCATGATGAGTTCCAGACAGATTGAAGCGCAGCGATGTATTAATCGGCAGGAGTGATAGCAACCGTAAGAGGACGACTAACACCGCCATAATCATTGATGGATGAGAAGGTTACTTGCGTATCTGCTGTGGGCTTGTACTCAGAGAGTCGATACAGTTGGCGAGAAAATGGAGCCGCCATCGCAGGATTGGTTGGGAGCTCTTTTTGCCCGCTAAACCTCAGCTCAAGGCTCGCAAAAGAAATAAAGTAAGGGGACGGGTTGTGAGCTTCTAAATAGTAGTGCCCATCCATTTTTTTAACGGCCCACTGCAGTTGTTTTAAATGCGTATCCGCAGGGTTTTTTATCGACGTTGGGCGGTAAAACAATTTGATCCGGGTACGCATTGCGATATTCAGAACGCCCGTGTCCGAACTCTTGGATTGAGGGATTTCCTGAACATTAAAATAAAATACAGATTCTCGGTCTTCGGGCAGTGTATGGGGCCATTGATTGATTTGAACGTATTGTTCTTTGCCTGCGTTCAGCCGAAAGAGTGCAGGTGTGGGCATGAAGGGAACAGCTGTGGTGGTGTCATCGCGCTCGGTATTTATCCAGGTTTGAACGGCAAATGGGCGTTTACTGGGGTTGGAGATAATAACGGAAACGCTGCGCTTATGGCTCTCGTAAATAATGCGTGTGCCGTTGATGGTGAGTGCGGCATGGGTGGGTGAGCTACAGAGCAGTGCAGTACCGCTAACAGAGATGGCAAGGCAAAGGAGGCGTGAAAAAGCTGCCCGTCTGAAGAGGCCTGGCATTAGATGAATACCTATGCATAACGATAGAAAGAGGAGTAACGGGTGTGCCCTTGCAAAGCAAGGGCGCACTTTATGGATCAGTTGATAGTGACCAGGAAGTTAACATCGGCATCAGCAGGGCCGGGCTGTACCGTGGCAGCAGTTGAAACGTAGTAAGCATCAAACTTCATATCGCTGGCCACGGTATCACTGAGCGGGTATTCAGCAGATTGAGTGCCATTGTTAACCGATTGACCGGTCCTATCCTTGATGACAATCGCGACGCCTTTAGCTGCACCAGTATAGGATTTGGTCGCATAAAAATTACCACTCGCATCTGCAGTTCCAGTGAATGTGACTGTTCCCACATTTCCAGGGATTAAATTACAACCCGCGTCAGCCGGTACGCGCAAGATAAAATCATTGCCCAGATACTCTTGACCGATTGCAGTGAACCTAGACGGAGAGACGGTGCCCATTTTTACTTCGTTGCTGGTCGCCTGGCTGTCCGGATTCACGACTTCAATAGGGCAAGTCGAACTATCGATTTTGCCAACAAAATTAATGGTGCCGGTGTTCGCAGAAACGATGTGGCTGGTCACACTCGTTAGAAGAGCCAACGTCAGAGGTATCAATTTTTTTTTCATGGAGTTCAACCTGTTAGAGATAGATGCAGCGTCCATGGAACGAAATAGCTCACTGTTAAGTGCATCTAAAAGTGAGTATGTAGAGTGAGTCTTTTTTGCGGGCTGAATTCTGAATTGATCAGTGGGCGGAAGATATGAGAGAACTCTCATTTTTGCGGTGAGGAGTAAAGGCACTCGGGCAGTGCCCCCCCCATGCTCTGGGTGCGCTGAGGGCACCTGAGCATGGGGTTTTATTAGCCTTTATTACAAGCGGGTAGTAGAAGTTTTGTACTGACTTGTCGCACTTAGGCCAGTGGTCAAAAATGCGTAATTTGTTTTTATGGTTGGATGTATTTTTCTTGGCGATCCTGTCGTAGTCACACTGCCTCTGCGCGAGGTATTAGTAACTGTGATAGAGTCTACTTTTTGGAATAAAACTTCTTCTCCGGAGGAATAGCTGGACGCTGTCTCAGGCGCAGGCGCAGGCGCAGGCGCAGGCGCAGGCGCAGGCGCAGGCGCGCTTTGATCAAATAGTGATGAATCTATGTTATTGAAGTTATCACTCCCTCTTGGGAAATGATCATATGCACTAACATGCGGGTCATCAGGAAGAGCTATAGATCTCTTGGAGGCCGCTTTAATGCCTTTGGCACCCCCCATGAATATTCCGCCTATCAAACTTGCTGGAAGTGGTGCCCAGCCGGCCAATTCAATAATGCCTAAGCTTTTATGATCCTTGGTTATGATTGAAGTCGCTTCAGCTCCGGTCAAGGCAACATCAACAGTAAATAAAGATTTATCGAGGATATTGGTGACTGGGAATATTGAAAAAGCCAGATAGGAAACTCCATATGCTGCGGCGTAAGCAGCCATACCGATATAAGAAGATACTCCAGCACTGGCGCCTACGGCTGTAGCCGCACTAACAACACCGGTAGAAAACATGGTTGCTATAGCCGAAGCTGCAACAGCAGCAGGTGGGAAGAAGACCGTTGCGACAATGGCCATCATCAAAAGTTGAACGCCAATGATGACACCTATCCACTCCATCACTCCCCCCCCACGTGAAGGTCTCTGAGTTTTGGGACGTATGTTACGACCCGACCCGGCGTGGCCTGTTGGGTCATGCAAAGCGATTGGATTTCCCAGGCAATATACATAAGGGTTTAGGCCACCAGCACCGAACGGGCTCATGGAGTCTGGGCTATGAAATCGCATCAGGTGTGGGTTGTAAGCGCGGTACCCCTTACCCAGCAAATACCAGCCGCTGGCCTCATCCAGTACTTCACCGTTGAAGGCCATCATGCTCTGAAGCGCTTGATCGCTAGTGCGTTCTCCATAGGCGGTGTAAGTAGCGGTAAGGAGTTCGTTTTTGAAGCACTCCCCCACGACACTGTGGCTAGCATCAGTAAGTAATATCAATGTTTTAGCCTCATCCCCATTTTGTTGCTGGCCAATGGGTTGGTCATTAACCGTGAGCAGATGGGTATTGATACCTTCATGAACAGCCAAGCTCAGGCGATTACCTTCGTAGAAACGTAAGGTTTCAGACTGGTCTTTTACTTGTGTTGCAATCAAATGATTGTGTGCATCGTAACGATATCTGCCGACTATTTGCCCACTGTCTGCGGCTTCAACGCGTACTAAACGACCTAGCGTGTCATAGAACAAGTGTTGGTTTTGCTCATCATTTTGCATGTTGCCATCAGCGTCATACGTAAACGCCTGATAGGTCGGGTAACTTGCATGATCATGAGTGACGCTGAGCAGGCGGCACGCATCATCTGTTGAGTAAGTGAACAGGGCAAGATCTGATTGTCCATCGGCAAAAGTAGTCCAACAACGCTGTATATTATCGAGGGCATCAAAGCGAAATACCTGACGGGTGATTTCATGACCGTACCGATCTTTGGGTAATGCAGGCCCCTTAAAGGTGTGTTTACGCAGGCGACCCTTAGCGTCATATTCAAATTGTTCCAAGAGCTGCGAAATACCGGCGACTGTGCGTTCGCGAGTATTTAGCAGGTTATTGGGTAACCAACGCTGCGAGTAAGTGTGTGGGGCTTGAGCATTTAGCGTTTGAGTACGAAAAACCTCCCGACCCTGATCGTCATACTCGATCTCGACAAGAAGCGTTGTTTTGGCAGCCTCGTCTACAGTGGTCGTGCGCCAAAGTTGCCCCAGACGGTTGTAAGTGAAGGTGATGCTGAGCGATTTATTATCTTCGTTCTGAGACTGCTTTACAGATTCGAGCCGAGAAAATTGGTCATAGGAATATCGCTTTTCCATCCCTGTGCTATCAGTTTTAATCAACGGAAGACCATTTACAGAATAACCATACTGGCTAATTAATTCATGGCCAGAACTGTCTGAGTGCGTTTCCCGAATAAGATTTTTGCGACTGTCATATTCGTAATACGTGGCACCATCAGCATTGCTGGCTTTGGTCATCGTGGCGTTAAGTTTGTTGTATTCGAACATACACAATGGTGCAGTTTCATTCTCGAGCATGATAGTTTTAGGCAGCGTTATCAGTCGCAGATCGTAGTCATACTTTATGTAATTACCGCTGGGTTTTTTTAAGCCGCTGAGTTGATCTTGACCTTCGACATAGTCGTAATGCTCAGTCAGTGTTCCGACCGTCTTTGAGAAGAGGCGTCCAAATCCGTCGAACTGCTGTTCGGCCAGCAACTGTGTGGGCACTAAATGATTGTTAGTGCTTACAGATATCGAAGTGTGTAGGCTTTGTTGCGGATGGGGAGCATACGTGTTGGTGACCACGGTCAGATCCGGGAGGGTGGTAGACAGTAAGCGTGATCTGCTGTCGTAGCGATAGCGTGTAATACGGTCAGACTCATCTTTAGACTCAATACAACGTCCAAATCCATCATAGGCGAACGTTTTAATGGCCAACAGTTTACCGTTGGCAGCAAGGGACTCAATGCGGATAGGTTTCTCAAAAGCATTAAGCACGGTGACAGTTAAACCACTGATGAGCGTAGGTTCGGCAGCACATTGTATGTAGTGAGTTTCGGTAGGGTGTTTTACTGCTGGAGTGCCTACATCAATACCAATAGGGTCGTAACACGTTACCGTGCGCGTTCCGTCTGGTGCAGTTACAGAGTACTGCTGGCCCCAATTGTCATAGTCGTATGTGCGAGAAAATACATGCTCAATGTTTTCCAGCCAATCATAACTGGACTCTTTAATCAGATTGCCTTGGGCGTCGTAATGGGCACTGTACGTGCGGACCTCTTCGCCGGCAAAAACGCCAGCAGTCGGGTCTAGACGAGCCTCACGGACAGCACGGTTAAGTCCGTCAAAATAAGTGTGTGTCTCAACGCCGTCAACATTTAAAGTTACTTGTTTGGACTGAGAGCCTTCAACACTAAGGGTGTAAGTGTAAAATTTTGAGGCTTCTACTTCTGTACCGGGTGCAATGGTTTCCTGAGTCAGCCTGCCTAAGCTGTCGTAACGATAAGTTTGAACAATTGAGTTTTCAATGCGCTGACGTGGTTCGGCATCAAAGATGGAGAGCTTGGTGACTGAAGTCTTGCTCAGTGGTTGTTGATCCAGAACGTTGGTGCGATCTATTTGGGTTACGACTAAGAGAGTGGGATCATCGTCGAGCTCGTAGTTGTATTCTGTGGTTAAGGCAGTGGTGTCAACGATCACGGTTTTGTTATTCAAACGCCCATGCAGTAATGGGGCGCTGGGAGTATCAATATAAGTGGTTAACGTCTTCTGCAATGCAAATTGTGTGTTGTCTTTAAGTTCGAAGAGATTCTCTTCACGGACTAAGATGGAATCGCCCATCTGCTCGTAAGCCAGCGAACTCAGCGAGGTGTAAGAAAAGCAGGTTAGTAGTTTAGGTGCCGTTGAACCAAGCTGACCTACAGTCGGAGTGACTGTTTTGTCACGCAGGTATCGCACGAACCCCTCCGGATCTGGGGGGCAAAAGTAACCCTCTGAGTCTTCTCCATCGGGGCTGTAATACGTGTAATGTTCCACCTCGCCGGTTTCTTTGGTATGACTGGTTATCAAGCCTCTGTTGTTGTACGTGCTAGAAGTTGTGCAACTTCGCAGTTGATTAATATCACCGGTTAGATACCACGTTTGTTTCTTTTTAATAGGCAGTTGGCAATAGGCAACTTGCTGATGAAAAGGTTGGTTATGATTAATCGCATATTCTGAAATCACGCGATGTACGTGACCGTTCTGCGTCGTTACCTCCTGGATCAGCAGGTGATAGCGATTGAACGTGCGTTCCTGGGTGAGCACAGGGCTCTCATTGACGATTAGTGTTTGGGTGCTGTGATAGGTGTAGTCGTTTAATACCTTATACAGGTTGTCATACCCATCATCATTCCATTCAAAGCTACCCGCGCCGTAACCTAAAAAGTTCTCGCTACTGTAGGTGTAGTGGTGCTCTATTGGCGGTTGGTCAAAAAAAGGAAATACAACATGTTTGAACACCCGTGGGATAGGTTGACTGCCAGGAGCCGGGTGTGCATGTCCCTGATTGTCATAGGTGAGATGTTCCTGGCTGCCCGCGGGTGAAGTGACACTTTCGATGCACAGGCATCCAAAAACATTTTTATAAGTGAATTCCCACTTGGCGTTGTCGTCAGAAGGTAGATGAATCTGGGTGACCCAACCCTCATCGCCTGTTAATTCCAAGCTGTAATGTGCAACAGGTGTCCCCCCTTCCGCAGAAAATGGATACAACTCAATGTCTATAAAGCTGCTTCCAGACTCACGTGTCACTGACAGAACAAGTAAATCGTTCGCATCAGTGATGCTGTTGAGCAACGGGTAGCCATTAAAATCGGTATACGCCAATATAATTTTTTGCCCTTGGGCGGAGTAAAATTCTTCAGGCACTGCACTGGTGCCCTGATTAACTAATATTTCCATTTCCCCAGAGACATGCATCAGGCGATAAGTGTTGTTACCTTCATCATAAAGGTGAAACGTATCTAGCCTTTGCTCCGGGATGATTGCGCGGGCCGTTTCTGGATCCCAACCCTCTACCTTATAAGTCTCTCCGGTGTGTAATGAAATGATTTGTGTGGACGTATCGTAGTGAGTGAGGTTTAAGTTCCAACCATAGCCAAAACCACGATCAACTCTACTTATTGGATTGAATGAAAGTGTCAGTGGAAGGCTTGGACCATTTAAATAATAGGTTTTAAGTTCAGGTAACGTTACCGTAATGGTGTATTGGCCGGTGCGAGGATCAACCCCGTTTTGAAGAGCACCTAAAAAGTTGAACGCGTTTGAATGCACTGCTGTGGAAGCGACCATGGGTTAAGTTTCCTTATTTAAAAGTGTATCAATAGACGTTAACGACCTTAAAAAATGAAAAGCAATAAGCTTGTGCGATAACGATCAAACAAGACTGTCAGCTGTGCGCTCGCACCCGGAGCAGTGTCTGTTTTCATGGGGGATTTCAGCCAGCTTAGCAGCTGTTGAGCTCAAGTGGACCTAGTACTTCTGATAGTAGGCAAGGAGCATTTTGAGGTGTAAAAAATACCTACACCGATGTCCAAAAAAATACATGACTCATCTATGCCCGCTTGCTTAGCGTGCTTTCGTGGAGTAAATCTTGTGGTTGATATATACCCGCAACCTATCATCAATAGTCTGGATCCGGAAAATGTACTGGATCTTGTTGCGTTAGGTACTGCCGATTTGCAGACATACGTATGGTATGAAGGCATTAAGGAGGGCGATACAGTATGGCCTAATTGGCGCGGGTGCAGTGCCTCGGGCGAGGTATTGGATCTGGATCGTTCTGGGGTAGACGTCGAAGGAGACTTTAGCAAAGGTATGCCTGTGAGTGTACCCAATAATTTGCTGGTTCCACTTGATCAAGGCTGGGCTTTCTATTCGTATGCCATTCAACTTAAAGGTGAAAAAGATCTAGAGCCTGAGTCCAAGCGACAGGTTATTTACGTCGGTAAACGCCCCGCACAAAGGCTGCCCTGCGCGCACATTACGGAGTCTAATGCATTATGTATAAATATTGATGATCTCCCAGGGACTGGGGCAAGTGTTACTGTCTTGCCTTATCAAGCAATGGCCGCAGGTGATAGAGTCACCTTTATGTGGCAAGGATATATGGATGACGGTTCGCATGATGATAGCGTCAGTTATGAGTACGACGTCACGCTGAAAGATATCGGTCAGCCATTAACATGGGTTATTGAAAAGACCTATTTTGAATTTATAGAAGGTGGCTATGGCCACTTGGACTATTGCGTAGAATACAGCGCACCTTCAAACGTAGGCGTGTCATATGCTACTCAGCAACGATTTGTAATAATCCCGTCAAGTGAGAGTTTGCTCGAGGCGCCGACAATCAATGATTTCGATGATCTCAGTGGCGTAGAACTTAATCCTGACGATTATAAGTCAGGTATTACCGTGAGCATCCCGTTGTTACACAACGCACGAATAGGTGACGATCTAAGGGTTTATGGCTCGAGCAGTTTGCAGGTGCTAAGTGCTCTACGCACATTGCGTGTAGATCCTTCGGTCCTTGATAGTGGACGAGTAGAGTGTCACTTTGATTATGATTGGTTAGTCGCTAACAATTGGCAGGCGGTAGATTTTTTTTATCAGTGGGGGCGTCACACGTTCTCGAGAAGTTCGAATTCTTTATCACTTGCCATAAGGCAAAAACGCGACTTGATTGCTCCAATGGTTAAAACGGCCTACCCGGACGGTAACGATCAGTTTTGGTTCGATGCGATTGAAGGATCGGTGGCTGGTATCGATGTCATTATTCCCGATGCAGCAGTTATCGATATTACCGATACGGTCAACGTAGAGTGGGCCTTTGACGGAACCGTGGCTGCTTATACAGGTCCATCCTACGAAGACAAACCAAGAGAGTTTAATATACCCCTCGAGTACATTGCACCCTTCATGGGTAAGCGTATCAATGTGGCCTACAGTGTGACACCCAACTCTACTCACGTGGAAGGTGAAGTTTATTATTCAGATTTTTTCGATGTTCAAGTTAATCGTTTACCCACTAACCAGTTCCCACTGTTGAAGCATGAACTGGGAGGGGATGCTAATACTTTGTCCTTGGCCGCGGTGCCCGACGCGGGGGCTCCATTTGTATTGGAGACGTGGAAGTTTATGGCTGCTGGTCAGCGTGTCACTATTCAAGCAAAAGGAGGTACGAGTGAACCCGATGTTCAAGAGTATTTGTGTCGTGAAGTTGAAGTGCATGAGGGCGATGTCAGCATAGGCCGATTCAGTGCCTTGTTATCAAAGGAATTTTTGACACAACTCACGCCTAATACAACGTTCACAATAAGTACTCAGGTTAGTTTTGATAAAGGGGAAACCTATTTGCCTTTTCGTTTGCTGACGTTGATGCTTAAAAAATAAATGTGCTTTTGCGTGTAAATTCTACTTGAAGGAAGCAGTGACATGACCAAAATATTTCAAGCCGTGCGTAACTTGAATAAACTACCTGCATCACCCAGGGCATCAGAGCAGTTGATGGCGTGGTTAGAAGAAACACCTCGAACCTATGGGTGGGGGGCTATTCTGGCGTATGACCGCCAAAAAGCTAATAAAATGCTAAAGCAGGAGTATATTGGTCGATTTAATAGCGAGTCTGTTATGTTGCCTGTTGATATTGATGTTCCAGGGGGAGCGGAACGTAAACAGTTATATGGGTATGAGTTTGATGCGCCGCTGATGTCATTTGAAAACTATTCTGACTCTGATATTAAAAATGAACCTCGCTGTGTCATAAGAATGCCTATCGTCGCAGGGTCTTATAAAACGGTAGCGGCAAAAGGAATTGTGACTTCTATCTCGGTGTTTGACCCCTTGGACGGTCAAGTATTGTCAATGATTATGAACCTGGAAACTGGAACGGTTAACGACAAAAATCAAGTAATGTTTAATATAGCAAAAGGTACTGAATTCTCTGTCGATGTTAATAATAATTACCTTGATCAAGTTGAGGTGGGGAGCGCCTTTAAAGCCTATTTTGAATCTGCGCTACCTGATGACAAAAAAGTGTGGGCCTTAAGTCAGATTGATACCAGTAAAAATCAATATCTGAAGCCTGCAATCGTTAAGCTATCGGTACGTAAGCGGGGAGAGGCTGCGGAGATAGCTGATGGTGAGTTAATCATATGTGTAAGTATGGAGGGTGACGTCGCAGGTTACTCACTGCCCGAGGATTTTAAATATTTAACAGAGCTCAACTCTGCTGTTATTATTTTGGGGCAAAAAACACTACTCGATAAGGCTGTTAGCCACCAAATACTGAATTATTATCCATCGGCTGACACTCGCGTGGTACTGGATGGCAATCTTTATAAGCTGAATGTGATTTCTGGAAGTCGCATTTCGCAAGCTAAAGAATATTATTATGTAGAAGACGGCTCGACATACCCCGTCAAAATTAGCAGCCAAGAATTTTTTTTTGGAGATCCTAGTGATGGAAATGGTTTATCGGTTGGTGTCGATAACGGTGTCTTGCGTTCCAGATGGATTGCTTCCAATGCGGCTGGTGTGCAGGCGGGTTTCAATAATCAATGGGGAGAGAGATGGCACGGGCTTATTAAGCAGTCTTGGCTAGCATTCTCTGAGGTTGAGTACATAGTCAAATCGGATGGAAGTGGTGTGGTTGCTTCTGATGTGATGAGCCATGTAATTGAATGGGGGCGAGGCATTGAATGTACAAATATACCAGACGCTACCGCCCATCTTAGACGCGCCATCGAGGAATTGTGCCCTCAATTCAGGGATGAATATTTACCTGAGCTGGACAACACGATAATTACCCCAACGGTTGAAGTTATTTCTGATTTACCCGAATTGAATACGTTTGTTCTTGAAAGTATTCTGTTCAAAAACGAAGATACCGTATTGTTGTCTTCTTGCGCCCTGCCGAATGATTTGGTGATGTTTGGTGAGGTGGGTCCGAGTCAAGCAGCCTATGAAATCACGCCTATGGAAGCTGTGATGCTAAACGGCGAAACCCAGCAGTTTGCCATCACCCCTCTGGGAGCTACGGGTGTCACGTGGTCTATTGAAAGTGCCTCGGGTGACCCTCTGTTTATTGGCAGCATTGATGCGACTAGCGGTCTATATACTGCGCCAGATCTCGGTAATTACCAAGGCTCACAAGCACGTGTCCGTGTCATTGCCACACAGGGAGGTTACAAAACCTACGCGTTGGTAAGTGTGTTGAAAAAGACCATTACCGTTAACCCCTTGGTTACTGTAAAGGTAATCGGCGAAGATCCAAGTGACGCAGATAAAGTTACGCTGACCGCCAATACAGCAGACGGTATTCCGCCTAAATGGTCACTTAAAAAAACCGGTACTGAAGGCACACTCGACCTTGAGGAAGGCTTCTCTAATGTTTACACGCCACGACCCTATGATGAGGTAGAGGATGCTTACGTCGTTGATGAAATAATTTTGACAGATAGTAACGGTTTAGAACAGCGCGCGATTATCGTTGTTAATCATGCTGTCAATATCAATTCCGCCATGACTGAAGGCTCGGCGACTGCCACCACTGTTCAGTTGCAATGTAAGGTGGGTAAGGATGATGTGACCCCATTTACTGAATTTAATGTGTTGTTAGGGGGGGCAGGCACTATTAGTGAAACGGGTCTGTATACGCAAGCTGCTGAAGTAAAAGAACCGTTTGCATTGGTCGGTTGCAATACCTCTTATTTTGGTAGTTCTGCACTTTCTTATATTCTGATTCCCTTACCGCTAAGTCCTTATGAAGGTGGTGAATAAGAAGTGGTTCGTAATTTATTCCTCTGGCAGTCCATGTAAGGTGAAAGCAATGGGTACTAATTCTCGCAACGAAATTTTGAATCAAATGGCTGGTAAATCAGTGATGTCCGGTTGGGGGGCGATAACTGTATTCAATCGCACGCGAATCAATCGTTTTTTAGAGCAGCAATACATCACGCGTATGCAAGGGTATAGTTTTATCCCTGCGTTTAAAGGTGCTGTTACTCTTGAGGGGAACGCTTCGGCCACAGTACAGCTTGAGTCGATTATGCTGGGCAAGCCTTTATTGTCATTTGCCGATGAAGCTTCGCTGGATGAGTCTTATGCCACTGTCACTATGAATATGGTGTCTGGCACTGTGCTGATGATGCAGCCCGGTGAAAGGGTGGCGCGAGTGGCAACGAGCCTCAGGATCCGAGAATCACAGGGCTATCAATTAAAACTTCGTATTAAATTATCGGTGGTGGCGGGTTCTATCAATGATCAGGGCCTGGTTATCATGGATTTAAAAGAGGGGGTCGATTTTACCTGTGATGTATTACCGGACTACCTGGACCAAGCGGCAATAGGCCTTGCATTTAAAGATTACTTTGAGAGTTTGCCCGTCTATCAGCGCGTCTTCGTTCTTGGAATGCTGGATGTCAGTCAATATGATCCTTTGGCCCCTAAAGAGTTTGCCATTTTGACTCAACGTGCTCCGGGAGCTGAAAAAATTGCCGCCTCAAATTACGGGGATGGGGGTGTGGTGGTTTTCATTCGGGTGGCCGGTGATAAAGAGAAAGGGGTGTTGCCGAGTGAGGGCTCAGGTTTTCCTTACTTAATTCCTGACGATGAAGAGGAGGGCGTAAGTATTTATTCAGCAGCCATCGTAGTTGCTGAAAAATGGAAAAGGTATGTAGGGGATGAGCAGATCTCTAAATTAAGTAGTTTGCTGTATCCTGGCGCAGAGGTGTTTGAAAGTAAGGACACTGCGACTCCCCATGACTATGTAAATTTTGGTAATGTAAATCCGGCAAGCACTCAGTTAGCCATTGAGCCTTCGATGGTGACATTACAGGCGGGTAAGTCTGAGACATTTAAACTTTTAGATGCTCAAGGTGTACCTGTAACCGGTGTGGTATGGACAGCAAAAAGTTTGAACAGTCGCACCCTAAATGCCGCTGGTTCAATAAGCTCAAGTGGTGTCTATACTGCTGCGGATCAGGAATATATCGGACATGACACAGTGCGAGTCGTCATTACTGGAACAGTCTATCAAGAGGATAGGGTCTTCACTGTTTCTGCCGGTGTGTCAGTCTTTGTAGATAATATGGTAGTGGCCCCTCAACTCAGTAGTAGAATTATTGAACAAAACCCTAAGCCGATCAAATTAAGTGTCACCTCTACCTCACGGTCACAGTTGACCTGGACTCTGTCACAGCCTGACGTCGGTACACTGGAGTTCCCTACGCCCAATACCGCGATCTATACCCCTCCCACTTTTGAACAAGCCGAGTTCGAAACGGTACAAATCATCACCGCTTACGATGCGTCCACTGATCAATCAGCGTCCTCAACGGTTTTGTTGTTTAATGATTTTCTTACAAGTAAGGTTTCACCTAGTTATGTTCGTCACATGAAACGGTCTGCGTCGCAGCTTTTCGAAATTGCTGATGATACAGGCGAGGGCACTAAGCATTGGAGTGTCATTAGTGGTGAGGGTGAATTTAAGGATCCCTCCGTCGGTGAGTTCACCGCGCCTGATACGGTTACCGCGTCTGTCTCTATTATTAAATGTGATTGGATTTATCAAGGTTTAACGAGATCCTTTTATAGCACGGTAGAGCTTGATCGGTTTGAAGATGAACCCGACTGGAAAGACCTCAACACGTTCAGCATAAGGGTACTGGACAGTAGAGGAAGTTTGACAGATGCTGGATATGCCTATCGTAATGGATTGCAGCAAATCAAGTTAGCTGTCGTCATTGAAACTAAGAAAGTGGGTCAAGATTCAATTCGTCCTTCTGCAGAAGAATTACAAACCCTGAGACTTTTATTCAGTAATGGGTCCGTCGTGGATCCGTTATTACCTGAGCAGTCAGGTATCATTCCCGGAACGTCTGTTAGCTGGGCGACCCATACTATTGCTAATAGTGTTCATCTGTATCCTGTTTCAAGCGCTTCCGTGTCAGCCTCCCTACCTGTACCTTTGGATGAGGAAAGTACAGTTAGGCTGGAGATATACGTTCATACCACGGCACCGGCAAAAGAGAACAGTACTTTTCACATGAGTTTCATCGGAGGAGCTCTTAATAAAACCTGGTATTCAACTGAATTGAATGAAAGCTTAGGTAAGGTAACGCTGACCCCTATAGAAATTCCTAAAATCCAAGAAAATGAATTTACTTTCGTCAGGACCGAGATCGACGATGGCACACGTCTCGTGTCAGCTGATTCATCCGCACCCTCGCAGCAGCATTTAGCACGAACTGTTGCGCTCGAACCTGAACCTGAACCTGGATCTGAATACGATTTTAAATTGAGAACTATTGCTTATTACGAGTTTAATTTTTTGAATAGAAAAATCGCGAGTTTTAAGTTTACGACCGATCAAGACAGTGGCGGTTTTGCTCGTAAGTCTACTGTTCGCTGGGAGTCGAGGCTTCAAGAGGAAACAATGTTCAGTTATACCGGGTATGCGTGGAACCCAGCCTTACTGGAAGGCATACCAGAGGGAGAACCAAAAAAAAATCATTTGCAGTTTGATCCTGACTTGAATCTGTTGGTGACAAAGGAAGGAGCACTGACAATTCCGGTGGCACGGCCCGCAGCTGTAGGAGGCATTATATTCAGTATGCATCGTACAGATGATGTACGTTATGGTGATGCCAAAGAGGGCGAAGCACTAATAGTACGTGATGCCTTGTACGATTCAATTTTTGCCAATGTGATGGACGAGTATGGATGTTGGTATCTTATGGAGGTAAGTTTTCCGGAAGAGAAAGTGCATGATCGGGAAAATTTAGCGGTTAGATTTTTATAATAATTAATATTCTAAAGGTTTAATGTTGTTTGAGATGAGGATGTGAAATGAAAAAGTTATTAATACCAGGGTTCGCTTTGGCGCTGGTTGTTGGGTTTGCAGCTTACGCGGCGGCGGATGAATCATCAAATGTGAAAATAACAGCGGAAGATGGAATGATAGAGCTGTTTGATGGTAATGATAATAAGGACTGTGAATTCACATTTACCACGGGGAAGCATAGGCTGGGTGAAGGTAATAAATGTAGGAATGATGAGCTCTATAGTTTTAAGTTGCTCAATGTGCCGTCGGCTGCGACCATTATCCTCTCGGATGCAGGGGATTGTGGGAAAGATGAGAACTTTTATTTCAGGCTTAAAACTATAAAGTATGAGGTCACTACAGTGCTTGTTCGCCTTGCTGAGATTTCAAGTTTTGAAGAAGGGGCAGTTATCACACCTGGGTTGCGACTAATTGAAAAGCATGGGACCGGTGGTACGGTTGGAGGCAAATGGACCTGCTTAGAAATAATACGCTCTGAATAGCCATTGTTTAAAGTCGCAACGTCAATATATTTCAGGTGCTCAAGTACTAAATTGGGTATCAAAAATTCAGGTTGGCTTTATTTATTTGGGCGGCTAACGCAGTGCGTTAGCTAGGCCAGCCTGAGCTTCTTACTTGTTGTTGATGGAGGCCGTCATGGCAGCATCTACCGCTGTTCATTCGAATGCATTTAATTTTTTAAGCTATTTGCAGGGAGGGGTTGACCCGCGTACAGGGCAATACACAGTCGCTGTTAGTCTGCCTGCGCTAAAAGTTAATAACCTTGCAGGGCCTGAGCTATCTCTTCAACTTTTGTTTAACCCCCTCAATGCACAAGATATGGGCTGTGGGCTGGGCTGGTCTTTACAACGGACTGAATATGATCCAGTGCGTTCTATTATTTCCTTGAGTTCGGGTGAGACATTCAAAGTCAATCGCGTTCTCCCAGGCATGGAAGGCTTGTGCGAAATCGAAGAACAAAAAATTCTTAGTTTCAAGTTTTATGATCAGGGTAATGGGCGATACTTGGTTGCCCACAAGTCTGGACTGCTCGAGGAGTTAGAAGAACTGGGAGCGACGGGGTCGAAAATGGCATTACCTACCCGTGCACATTCTATAGAAGGCCGTACGGTTTCTTTTTTTTATGAGCACTTGTATTTCCCCTTCTTATTGACACGTATTGAAGATGAACAGGCTCAGACTATTTTTAACTCAACACGTGGTTCTGACAATAACGTGGTCATGCATGTGCACCCCTACGCGGGTGAGCAAGGCACACCCTTAGCGACCTTCGAACTGTTGCTCGGTAGTGACAACACTGTTGAGTCCTTAGTTTTGCCCACACCTGAGCGGGCAAGCTGGAGGTTCAAGTACCGGAAGGATCCCGTAACGGGTCTCATGTTTATTGTTCAAGCTCAGACCCCAGTGGGCGGTCAGGACGATATTACTTATGACTGGTCGGGGCATCCATTACCACCGGGCGCTTTTAGTACCACTTTACCCCGAGTTACGCACTGCAAGCGCGACCCGGGTTTCGGCCAAGAAATAGTCGAGACTCAGTACAGCTACTCTGATACTAACTTCTTGGGTGCCGGATCTGGTATCACTTGGGATAATTCAGGTGCTGATAACCTGTATCAAGCATCGATGGATTATGTGTACCAGTCTACGGAGTCTTGGCATGTGGCGGGGCAAGCTGTAAAAACAATAGAGCGGCTATTCAATAGTTTTCATTTGTTGACATCGGAGCTAACCACTCAAGGCGTTAACGTGATGACCGTTAGCACGGAGTACTATCTTCAATTTGATGTGCCTTTCAGTCAGCAATGGCCATACTGCCAGTTGCCTAAAAACACGACTACTCAATGGAGTTCGAATACAGAGTCTTTGTTACGTAGCCAGACTGAGTATCGAGAATATGATATGCAGGGTAATGAGACGCTGTTTAAACAAGCAAACGGTGTGATTGTGACGTCGACGTATTATCCTTGGGAAGGAGAAGGGCAAGCCTGTCCGCCTGATCCTAAAGGTTTTATACGGCATCTGAAGAATACAACTATCAAACCGGAACTCACGGCTGTGCATGCAGCCCCTGTACTGAGTACTACTTACACTTATAAGTTATTACCTTCTGTCAATAATGTGTTAGATCAATGGCACGTTATGGACACCGCATTGCTGGAATCTATTGATACCCAATCCACTCAGGTATTGCAGAGCACTCAATATGAATACAATAATGATGTGACTGACCCATTGCGTCATGGCTTATTAGCGCGTGAAACGCTCAATATAAATGGCCATGTCATGACAACTGAATATGAGTATGAGTTAGTCGTTTCCGCTAAAAACGATTCGGGCTCTGGTCTAGTACGAACTAAAATTGTCAATAGATCTGATGTGGATTCGCATACCAAAACGGTATTGAGTGAAGCCTCTATTTATTCTGGGCAGCCGTTATTGGTTCGTGATGATAACGATGTTGAAATACGTTATGAGTACGATGCTTTGCAGCGCATCACTCGCGAAACTGTGGCACCCGGTACTGACTATGAAGCCGCACGCAATTACAGTTACATATTGTGTTCAAAGCCTGGGGACCAAGCAACACAAACGTCAAAGAATGTTAAGGGTGTTTTGACGTTTACTTTTTTCGACGGTTTCAATCGAACGATTGCTGAGCAGCGTATGAACGTTGACAGCAAGTTAAATGCGCAGCTTATTAGACCTACTTATGCGGCATTGTATGATGCGTTGGGTCAGTTGGTAGAAGAAACTGAATATGATTGGGAGGAGGAAAAGGATTGGCCTCTAGTCACTCACTTGCGTTATGACGATTGGGGGCAGCAGTTCTGTTCGGTTGGACCTGATAGCGTGGAAACGTACGAGGTTATGGAACCCCGCGGAGCTGATGACTGGCAGCAAGGAGGTATCAAAACTTCTTGGCAGCAATCTGTAGACAATGATGGTAATGTCACCAAAACAACTGGCAAGACTGTAACTTATATTGACAAATTTGATAACCCTGTACGGATCCAGCGGTTTAATGAGCTGGGCACTCTTTACAGTACTCACGCTTACGAATATGACGGCCTTGGACGTAAATCTAAAGAGGTGGATGCGCTCTCTAATAGTACGCTTTATTCGTATGATGCTTATGATCGAACTATACATACCACACTGCCTGGTGGTGCAATCGTAACGCGTGATTATGCATTGCATACCATCGAAGATCTGCCGGTCTCTATTAGTGTGGACGATAAATTGCTTGGGACACAAAAGTTTGATGGGCTAGGTCGCATGTCATCGTCTACGATCGGTATGCGTGAGCAATCGTATGAATACGCTCTCGGTCAGACTCAGCCGAATAAAGTCATCAAATCTCGTAATAGAAGCATTGACTATGAATATAATCCACTGCTGGGGGAGGAACCAAAATTAAGAAAACTAAATGGTGTAGAAGCTATTTATAACTATGATCCTTCCAATGCTCGCATGAACTCATGCTCTGAGAACGGAGTCACAATGACCCGTGATTATTTCAGTACTGGCGAGCTCAGTCGTGAGGTGATGGGGGAGTATTCGATGTCTTATCGTTATTCCTTGCGTGGCCTTATATTGGCTTACACGGATGTGCTGGGTAATACTCAGGATTATGAGTATGATTTTGAAAAGGGCGGTCGCGTGAGCTCGACCTGTTTGGGCAACATAGCTTCCTACTTTACGTATGATGAACTAGGGCAGACCAAGAGGATTACAACCACAGATGCAACGGATGAGTTAAATGAGCGGTTCGTCATTATTGAGTTGCAATATGATGAATTTGGTCGAGAAATAGAAAGAATTTTTGATCTTAATGGTGCCAAGCAGAAGCTGTCGCAAATGTACACAGCTGTAGATAATCTTGAGCGGCGAGTGTTAATCAGCCTTAATGAAGAGGGCGATGATGGTGAAGTGTTACGGGATCAGTCATACGAATATGATGCGCGGGCTAGACTAACAAAATATACATGTGAGGGAACTCAGAAGCCTGTTGATCCTTACGGGAATACCATTGATGAGCAAATATTCAGGTTTGATGCGTTGGATAATATCACGCGTGTCAAAACGTCTTTTGCTAACCAGTCCAATATTGCCACCTACTACTACGATAATTTAGATCCTGTGCAATTGAGTAAAGTAGTTAACACGCATGCCAGTTATCCGTCACAGATTGATCTGGAATATGATGACGATGGGAATATGACTAAGGATGAATGCGGACGTGCTTTGTTTTATGACGATTTAGGGCGCCTGATTAATGTGAGTGAGCCTGTCACTCCTTAGTTCATCAATGCTTGCGCTGGCCTGAGCGATGCATACAAGTGTTGCTCAGGCTTTTTTGGACTGCATTTGAGAAGACAATCCCGTCGCTACGCTTAAAAACCATTCCAAGTGACAGTGTTCAACTTGCTGAGGCTGTTGATTCCCATTTTATGCATGGCTGAGCGTTTTTGTCGGCTAATTGTTTTCACTGCGGTTTACCTGTGTGGCTATTTCTCGGCCTGCAAGGCCGGTTGCCAGTAAGCGCATAACTTCAACTTATTTTATTGATAGCGCATTTTGCCTAGGTTGGCCACAGTGGCTCGCCGTCAGTGTTGATGAAAAACCCTGGCTTATCTATCTTCTGCCCTGAATGACATACTGAACAGCCTTGTTGAGTTCGTTGAGTGAGGCGTGCTTGTCGAAGAGTCCGTGTCTGTTGAGATCAAGCAAATGCTTTAGTATTAGTTCATTGTTAGTCATTGTCATGACAATGATTTTTGTATTTTCTGCATAGATAGCCTATCAAACTGATGCCGTCAACAAATGTGCCTCCCGGCATAGAAATATCTGTGATTAGAAGAGCGCATGGGCTGTGGTCAAATGCTCGAAGTAATGAATCTGTACACGAAGCCTCTGCGATGATAGGCACGTGAGGTCTGGATATTTTTTCAAAGCCACGCGAGTCCCAAGTAGTACTACGGGGTGGTCATCGGCGAGAATAATTCTTACGGTGGGCTCTGTACTATCTTCAGGCCATTGGGTAGTTAACATACGACTAATCCAGAGTAAGCGTATTAGGGGCGCACGTTAACAAGGTGTTTAGCAATGTGTTTTTAGGATACATCTATACGTTTAAGGAATTTTGTCATGTATAACGCTGTTTTTTAATCGGCACAGAGTACTCACTCCACAGCCAACTTAAGCCCGCTGGCACTTCAGTTGGCTGTGTGGGAGTTAACCTATTCTGCAATTTGCAGCTTGCGTGCCTCGGTGTAGATATAACGCAACTTGTCGTACTCAAACGGTGAGTCGAACTGTCCATAACGGAAGCTGGTGGTGTAGCGCTTGTCGACAGCACCCAGTACCCAGATTTCCGGATGACGCGTGCTTTCGTGGGGCACGTTGAGGAAGTTGATTTCCTGATTGACGCCGTAGTCGACCACTAGCCCTGTGGTGTCCCGCAGGTTGGACGGGCCAAGAATCGGCAGCATCAAGTAAGCCCCCCCTGGAACGCCATAGAAACCCAAGGTCTGGCCGAAGTCTTCGCTCACGCGAGGCAAGCCCATCGACGTGGCCGGGTCCCACAGGCCGCCGACGCCAAGGGTGGTGTTCAACAGCAGTCGCCCGGTGGTTTCCAGCGAGCGCTGCCCTTTGAGTTGCAGCAGGCTGTTAAACAGGTTGGGGACGTCACCCAGGTTGTTGAAGAAGTTGCTCACGCCTGTGCGCACAAAACTGGGTGTCACGTAGCGGTAGCCGTTGACGACCGGCAGGAACACCCACTGATCGAAGCGGTAGTTGAAGTGGTAGATCCGGCGGTTCACGGACTCCAGCGGGTCATAAACGCTCAGGGCGTTCATGGTGGCGCGTTCAAATTCACGTTGATCCAGGCCGGGGTTGAACTTCAGGAGTTTCAAAGGTTGGGTGAAACCATCGACGTCTTGGGTGCGTTCGAGGTTGGCCTTGCTGTTGTCCGCTTGGGCGATGCCGGCGCTGAGCAGGGCGGCGACCAGTAATAAATGTTTAGCCACGGAAGAACTCCAGCATATCGTC
Organism: Pseudomonas sp. BS-2016; assembly: GCF_001806145.1. NCBI lineage: Bacteria > Pseudomonadati > Pseudomonadota > Gammaproteobacteria > Pseudomonadales > Pseudomonadaceae > Pseudomonas > Pseudomonas sp. BS-2016. The sequence continues at coordinate 126,178 of NZ_MLCT01000030.1, read as the reverse complement.
AGCGTTGACACGGTAGTTGAGGTTGCCGCAATGGCCGCCATACGGGTAAACCGTCAGCCGATTGCCGAAGGTTTTACGCAGAAACCCAAGATCGCCGGGGCCGAGGATGATGTCGTCGGCGTTGTGCATCACGGCAATCTTCGGGCTGTTTTGCAGGTAGTCCTTCAGCGCGTAGAGGCTCACCTGGTCGATCAATTGCAATAACGTGCCGCCATCGGTGCGGGCCCGCCACATGGGGATGACTTGCTCTGTCAGGTAACAATCGAAGTCGCACAGCAGCGAGCGCTTGAGGAACGGCGTGAGGCTGGTGCCTTCGGTGATCGGGTAGTTTGGCGGGGTGATCAGGCCGCGACGGTTGATCAGGTCGGAGGTGAACACGATGTCGGCTGACGAAAAGCGGAACATAGTGCCGATCAGCATCGCCATTTGTTCGTTGGTCAGTCGTTCCTTGGAGTTCTGGATGTCGTACACCAGTGCGGCGTTGAGGTCGACGTAGCCTTTCTGCTTGAAGTACCGGGTCAACTTGTTCAGTACCAGCTCATAGAAGGTGGTGCTGTTGTTGATGCCCTTGACTTCGGTTTGAACCAGTTTGTCGAGGTTGCTGATGGAGGTGTACAGATTGACTGGCGGGTTAAGCATCAGCACTTTTTTGAAGTTGAAGCTCTTGCGCGTCTCATCCAGATGGCTGACGAAGGCTGCGTCGAGCGCGCCCAGGCTGTAGCCGCTGAGGTAATAGTCGGTCACCGGAACGTCGGCCTGCTGTGCGCGGACCGCTTGCATGACGTGATACAGGTCTTCGGCATCGTATTGGCTGATACCCGGGGTGGCAAAGCGAGAGGCCGCGCTCATGAAGTCATAGCTGGTGGGCGATGACAGCTGCACCACGTGGTAGCCGGCTTGGTAAAACAGTTTTTTCAGATATTCGTTGAGGCTGCTGTTGTAAGGCGCGCCGGTGCCGGCAATCAGGAACATCAAGGGGGCCGGGTGGTCTTGTCTGGCCATGCGGTAGGTGAGTTTTTTGACTGCCCAAAAGTTGGCGGGCAGGGTGAACTCACGCTCCGGGCGCAGGGTCAGGCTGTAATCCGATTGCCGAATGTCATCTTCGCTCGGCAGATAAGGGCGCATCTGCGGTGGCGTGGTGGCGATCGTGGCTTCGAACGGATTGGTGATCGGGTAGCCATAGGTTGCGGGGTCGACATCGACCGCCTGTGCGGACGCACTCAATATAAGGCCGCCCAGCAGGGCAGCAAGGGACAGAGAACGAAGCATGAAGACTATCCTAGAGAAGGAGCTGAGAAGATTCGCAGGCTATGACCACAGGGCTACCTTCGAAGTGCCTTTTGCACCCCTAAATAAATCCCCCCACGCGTCGCAGGCGGCAAATGGCTACCAGACGATACACGTTGATTGACTTTAGTGAACAGATATCTGATTGCAAGGCTTGCATACCCGACAAGTGTGATTAAGCTGAGCGCCGCTTTTGCCTATCGGAGTTGTTATGCGCCCTCGTTTGCCGTTGATATTGCTGTTTATGGCTGTGCCCCTGTGGCTGGCTGCCGGTTATGGCCTGCGTTATGGCTTGATGGAGGATCCGCAGTGGGTGGGCACCTGCGTGGCCGAGGCGACCCGTTGGGAGTGCCAGTTGCGCGCTAACTTGGGCTTGTTGATTCATTTCAGGGTGCTGGGTTGGGCAGCCATTGCCACGGCGGTGGTGGCTTTTTTTGTACGCGGCCGCCTTGGCCGTGCGTTGGCGGTGCTGGCCTTGGTCTTCGGGTTGCCAGCACTGGCGTTGTATAACGCCAGTCTCGCCGTGTTTGCGGTGGTGATTGCAGGATTGCGCCTGGTGAGGGCCAAGCGCGTTTGAACGATGCGTTTGCCTTGTGGGGGCTGATGAGCTGCGCGAGACGCCGGGTCGGTGCGCCTCGCGTTGTTCTAGCGTGACTAAGGGCGGCGCAACCTGACGCTGCGCCACAGCGCCACGACCAGTAATGCGCTTACCAGCGCCCAGCCCCAGGCCTGTTCATTGCGCAGACCTTCACCGTACAGCTGCAATGGAATCCCCGCACCGATGATAAACGCCAACAACCCCAATTCACGGCGCGGCCCGCGCACGGGGCGCAGCAGGTACACCAGTGCCGGCAGCAACAACGCAGCGCTCGGGAAGCTGCGATAACGCGGTTCAAACACCAGGCCAAGCATCAGGACGGCTCCGGCGAACCCCGCAGCGGCCAGCCACCAGCCAGCGCGGCGTTCAAGCACATTGAACAGGCGCTCGCGCCATCCGTCTCTTTGCCCCAATGCCGACGCAGCGTGGGCCATGACGATGAGGTTGAGCAACAGCAGTGCTGCGGCCCCTATCCATTCACCGGCATAACGGCTGGTGACTGACGCGAGTTGCGCCCAAGCAATGATCGAGCACCCCGACAGTGCGCCTAATGCAGGCAATAGCAGTGCTGCACGGGTACTGCGAACCCGTCCGCCGATCAGCAGGGTGGCGATGAATACTGCGCCGCCGAGGCCGAGCCAAACGGGCCAGTGGGGCAAGTTGGTCACGGGCCCGGCGAGTATGCCTTTGTCTTGACGATCGGCATCGAACAGGCCCCAGTAACCGCCAACGGCGCCTTCACTGCCGCGTTTCCAGGGTTGGTCGAAGGCTTCGATCAGGTTGTATTTCCAGCCGTTCTGCTCGGCCAGCGTGACAAAGCCACGAATGAACCTGGCTTCATTGACCCGGCTGGGCAGTGCAGTTTCGCGTTGGCGACCTTCGCTTGGCCAGCCGGTTTCACCGATCACGATGTCTTTGGGTGCAAATTTGCTGCCGAAAGCTTGGCGAATTTGGGCGACATGGTTGACCGCCTGATCGATCCCCGCAGGGTCGTCTTCCCAATAGGGCAGCAGGTGGATGGTCAGGAAGTCGACCGCGGGCGCGATTTCCGGGTGTTGCAGCCAGAACTCCCAGACGTCCGCGTAGGTCACCGGTTGTTTGATCTGGCTTTTCACCTGCTCGATCAGTTGGACCAGTTGCGGGGCAGTGATTTCCTTGCGCAGCAATGCCTCATTACCCACGATGACCGAACTGACGATATCCGGGTGTGCATTGGCCGATGCGATCAGCGCGTTGACTTCAGCGGCAGTGGCCACCGGGTCGCGGCTGACCCAGGCCCCCATCATCACCTTGAGCCCGTGTTTGCGAGCCAGCTCGGGCAGGGCTTCAAGCCCGGCCTGGGAGTAGGTGCGCACGCACTCAAAGCGCGTTGCCAGAAGGGCCAGATCTGCATCCATGCGCTCAATGCGCGGCACGAAAGGTTGATCGAAAGGCGATTGGTCCTTGTCGAACGGCGTGTAGGAGGCGCACTGCAACTTGTGGGTGGGCGTGGCCGCATCGGGCAGGATCACCGGCTGGCCCAGGCCATACCAGAAACCGGCCACGGCAAACAGGCTCAGTAAGCACGCAAAGAGATAAGGGAATGCAGGAAAGCGGGCAGTCGCAGACATGGTCGGGCCGTATGGGAGCAAAGCCGCGCATCTTACCTGCAATTGAGGCGAGTCAGCGCGTGCGAATGATTTTGTTACGTCTGGGCACATGTCGTTTGCAGTTGCCTTGAGGTCGCCGTCAGAGCAGGTTGCATTTAATCAGGGGTCGATCATCGAAATACGGGTTCAAGCGGTCCGGCACCCGTCGGGCCCGACACGGTGAGGATTCATTGATGAAGATGCGACGACTCTTGAGTGTGGGGACTGCCTTGGTGCTGGCGATGGGGGCAGGCGTGGCCTGTGCGCAGGCAAAGCCCACACTTAATATCGGTTATGTCGATGGTTGGTCAGACAGTGTGGCCACGACCCATGTGGCCGCAGAGGTGATTAAGCAAAAGTTGGGTTATGACGTGAAGTTGATGCCGGTGGCGACCGGGATCATGTGGCAGGGTGTGGCCACCGGTAAGCTGGACGCTATGTTGTCCGCCTGGTTGCCCGTGACCCATGGTGAATACTGGGCGAAGAATAAGGACAAAGTGGTGGATTACGGTCCCAATTTCAAAGACGCGAAAATCGGTTTGATCGTGCCTGAATACGTCAACGCCCAATCGATTGCCGACCTTAAAGAGGACAAGGGTTATAAGCAAAAAATAGTCGGGATTGATGCGGGGTCCGGTGTGATGCTCAAAACGGATCAGGCCATCAAAGATTACGGCCTGGGCTATAAGCTGCAAGCCAGCTCCGGTGCGGCCATGACCTCAGAACTGGGGCGTGCCTATGCCAAAAATGAACCGGTGGTGGTCACCGGTTGGGTACCGCACTGGATGTTTGCCAAATGGAAATTGCGTTTTCTCGATGATCCAAAGCAGGTCTATGGGGCCGCAGAAACCGTTAACAGTGTTGGCAGCAAAGCGCTGGACAGCAAAGCGCCGGAGGTGGCGGCCTTTTTGAAAAAATTCCAGTGGGCATCGAAAGACGAAATTGGCGAAGTGATGCTGGCCATACAGGAAGGTGAGAAGCCAGAAGTGGCGGCTCGGGAGTGGGTAGCCAAACACCCCGATCGTGTCGCTGAGTGGACTCAATAAAAACGGCGAGGTGTCTAGCCCGGTGTTTGCGTAACCGCCTGATGCGTGCGTCAGGCGGTTTTTGCGTTTCTGGGGCAGGCAAAATGATGTCAACTTCCATGCAGGCCAGATAAACCGGGGGCTACAGTGAATAGGTGGTTCTACTACTAAAGTCGTCTGGCTTAGAAATTGAAGCCCCCTAATAGTGAAATCGTTCCATCTCATCTGTGCTGCGAGGACAAAAATAATGAACGACAGCATTTACCTCACGATTCAAAACAGCCCCCGTTTCAAGGAGCTGGTTAAAAAAAGAGAGCGTTTCGCCTGGATTCTTTCGGCGATCATGCTTGGGTTGTATGCCGGTTTTATCCTGTTGATTGCCTACGGGTCGCACATCATGGGGGCGAAGTTGAGCCCCGGTTCGTCCATTACTTGGGGAATACCGATCGGTGTCGGGCTGATTGTTTCAGCGTTTGTGCTGACAGCTATTTATATACACCGTGCCAATGGCGAGTTTGACGACCTGAACAATGCAATTCTCAAGGAGGCTGCGCAATGATCCGGCGTCTATTGGCAACACTGGGCCTGGCAGCCTTGTCTTCTGGCGTCTGGGCGGGCGAAGCCCTGACCGGCGAAGTGCAGAAGCAACCTCTCAACGTGTCGGCGATCATCATGTTTGTGGTGTTCGTAGGCGCCACACTGTGCATCACGTATTGGGCCTCCAAGCGTAACAAGTCGGCGGCGGACTACTACGCCGCGGGCGGCAAGATCACCGGTTTCCAGAACGGTCTGGCGATTGCGGGTGACTACATGTCGGCCGCGTCCTTTTTGGGTATTTCCGCGCTGGTGTACACCTCGGGCTACGATGGCCTGATTTATTCCATCGGCTTTTTGGTGGGCTGGCCCATCATCCTGTTCCTGATTGCGGAACGTCTGCGTAACTTGGGCAAGTACACCTTTGCCGACGTGGCGTCCTACCGTCTTGGGCAAACTCAGATCCGCTCTTTGTCGGCCTGCGGATCGCTGGTGGTGGTGGCGTTTTACCTGATCGCCCAGATGGTGGGTGCGGGCAAGCTGATCCAGCTGCTGTTCGGTCTTGATTACCACGTTGCGGTAATCCTGGTGGGCATCCTGATGTGCCTGTATGTGCTGTTCGGCGGCATGCTGGCCACCACGTGGGTACAGATCATCAAAGCGGTGCTGTTGTTATCCGGTGCGACGTTCATGGCTGTCATGGTGATGAAGCACGTCAACTTCGACTTCAATTCGCTGTTTGCCGAAGCGGTGCAGGTTCACCCCAAAGGTGAAGCCATCATGAGCCCTGGCGGTCTGGTGAAGGACCCGATCTCGGCGTTTTCACTGGGTCTGGCCCTGATGTTCGGTACGGCTGGCCTGCCACACATTCTCATGCGCTTCTTCACGGTGAGTGATGCCAAGGAAGCCCGTAAGAGCGTGCTCTATGCGACTGGCTTCATTGGTTACTTCTACATTCTGACGTTCATCATCGGGTTCGGCGCGATCATCCTTGTCAGCACGAACCCTGCGTTTAAAGATGCGGCAGGCGCGCTGCTGGGCGGCAATAACATGGCGGCCGTGCATTTGGCCGATGCCGTGGGTGGCAGTATCTTCCTGGGCTTCATTTCGGCTGTCGCTTTCGCAACGATTCTGGCGGTGGTAGCGGGCCTGACGTTGGCAGGTGCTTCGGCGGTGTCTCACGACTTGTATGCCAGCGTCATCAAAAAGGGCAAGGCAAACGACAAGGACGAGATTCGCGTCTCGAAAATCACCACCATCGCTCTCGGTGTGCTGGCAATTGGCCTTGGCATCTTGTTTGAAAGCCAGAACATTGCGTTCATGGTGGGCCTGGCGTTCTCCATTGCAGCCAGTTGTAACTTCCCGGTGTTGCTGCTTTCCATGTACTGGAAAAACCTCACCACGCGCGGTGCAATGATTGGCGGCTGGCTGGGGCTGGTCAGTGCCGTTGGCTTGATGGTTCTAGGCCCGACCATTTGGGTGCAGATCCTTCATCATGAAAAAGCCATCTTCCCTTACGAATACCCTGCGCTGTTCTCCATGATCATTGCATTCGTGGGTATCTGGTTCTTCTCGATCACTGACAAGTCCAAGTCGGCCGAGAAAGAGCGCGCGCTGTTCTTCCCTCAGTTTGTGCGTTCACAGACGGGCCTGGGGGCAAGCGGGGCGGTTTCTCACTAAGGTCATGCTGTAAGGCTGGAATAACCTGAAATCCCCCTGTCGAAAGGCAGGGGGATTTTTTGCATGCCTGAAAAAGGGGGTCGTTGGTGCCGTGCGGCAATCGAGGCAGTTGTGGTGCGTGGTGAGTTTAATCTTCAGGCGCGCTGGGGGGGTGATTTGAGGCCGAGGGCGCGTGCTTGCCAGTAACGGCAGGGTCTGGGGCGGGTAGCGTTGCGTTATGCGTGCGCGCTGTGTTGGGGCGGCGGGGGAGAATTCAGGGCAAAAAATACGGCCTCTGGAGAGAGGCCGTATTTATTGCAGGTGTCGCGCGGTCGTTAGACGGACGCTTACTTGCGGTCTTCGAGTTTGGTCAGGTCACGCTGCTCGTAGCCGGTGTACAGCTGGCGCGGACGGCCAATCTTGTACGGGCTGGAGAGCATTTCTTTCCAGTGCGAGATCCAGCCCACGGTACGCGACAGGGCAAAGATCACGGTGAACATGCTGGTTGGAATGCCGATCGCCTTGAGGATGATCCCCGAGTAGAAGTCGACGTTCGGGTACAGCGAGCGTTCGATGAAGTACGGGTCGGTCAGGGCGATCTCTTCCAGGCGCATGGCCAGTTCGAGTTGCGGATCGTTCTGGATGCCCAGTTCTTTAAGCACTTCGTCGCAGGTCTTTTTCATGACCGTTGCGCGCGGGTCGCGGTTTTTGTAAACGCGGTGACCGAAGCCCATCAGTTTGAACGGGTCGTTCTTGTCCTTGGCCTTGGCGATGAACGTGTCGATGTTGGAGACATCGCCAATTTCGTCGAGCATGGTCAGTACGGCTTCGTTGGCGCCGCCGTGAGCAGGGCCCCACAGTGCAGCGATGCCCGCCGCAATACAGGCGAACGGATTGGCACCCGAAGAGCCTGCCAGGCGTACGGTGGACGTCGACGCGTTCTGTTCGTGGTCGGCGTGCAGGATAAAGATCTTATCCATGGCCTTGGCCAGCACCGGGCTGATCGGTTTGATCTCGCACGGGGTGTTGAACATCATGTGCAGGAAGTTTTCGGCGTAGCTCAGGTCGTTACGCGGGTACATCATGGGCTGGCCCATGGAGTACTTGTAAACCATTGCGGCCAGGGTCGGCATCTTGGCAACCAGGCGGATCGCGGAAATTTCGCGATGCTGCGGGTTATTGATGTCGAGGGAGTCGTGGTAGAAGGCAGACAGGGCGCCGACTACGCCGCACATGACGGCCATCGGGTGGGCGTCGCGACGGAAGCCGTTGAAAAAGGTCTTCAGCTGTTCGTGAACCATGGTGTGGTTCTTGACGGTGCTGACGAACTGGGCTTTCTGCTCTGCGGTCGGCAGTTCGCCGTTCAGCAGCAGATAAGCGGTTTCAAGGTAGTCAGAGTGTTCGGCCAGTTGTTCGATCGGGTAGCCGCGGTGCAGCAGGATACCGTTGTCACCATCAATATAGGTGATCTTCGACTCGCAGGACGCGGTCGACATGAAGCCAGGGTCAAATGTGAACCGGCCCGTGGCCGTGAGGCCTCGCACATCGATTACATCGGGACCCACGGTGCCAGTTAAAATGGGCAGCTCGACGGGGGCTGCGCCCTCGATGATCAACTGCGCTTTTTTGTCAGCCATGTGGCCTCCTATTTATGCTTGAAATCATCAGACAGACCCCCCACGCAGGGCCCGCACCACTATAGTGAGATAAATTTGAATGTCAATTTGCCTAAAGTCTTGCTGTACAAGGCTTTCAGGAGCATTTTTTAGCGATTATCCCTGCCGTTTACGCCTTTTGTAGCTTCATTGCAATGAGCTATTAGGGGGAGGTGATTGCGTTGTCATTAGTGACCTAACTGTCTATACTCGGCAGCCGACCGCCAGGGGCTTTTGGGCCCGTTTAGATGGGGGTCGTCACTCCCTGGGTGGTGGGTACCTGACCAGTGCACATCCCAACAAACTTGCCCTGATTGTTAGGGGCTCTTCAGTGTGAAAAAAGCCGTGAATAGCCAACGACCTGTAAACCTAGACCTAAGGACCATCAAACTCCCCATTACCGGCGTTACGTCATTTCTGCACCGTGTATCGGGCATCATTCTCTTTCTCGGCCTGGGCATCATGCTTTATGCATTGAGCAAATCCCTGGGTTCGGAAGAAGGTTTTGCCGAGGTGAAGGCATGCTTGACCAGTCCGCTGGCCAAATTCGTAGCGTGGGGCCTGCTCTCTGCCTTGCTGTACCACTTGGTGGCAGGTATTCGCCATTTGATCATGGACATGGGCATCGGTGAGACGCTGGAAGGCGGCAAACTGGGCTCGAAAATCGTAATCGTCATTTCCGTGGTGATGATCGTTCTGGCGGGAGTTTGGATATGGTAACCAGCGTTACGAACCTGTCGCGTTCGGGCCTCTATGACTGGATGGCACAGCGTGTGTCTGCGGTCGTTCTAGCGGCTTATTTCATCTTCCTGATCGGGTACCTCGTTGCGAACCCTGGCATTGGCTACGCCCAATGGCATGAGCTGTTCGCAAGCAACTGGATGCGTATCTTCAGTCTGCTGGCTCTTGTTGCACTCGGCGCTCACGCCTGGGTCGGCATGTGGACCATCGCGACCGACTACCTGACGCCGATGGCGCTGGGCAAGTCCGCGACAGCAGTACGTTTCCTCTTCCAGGCAGTATGCGGCGTTGCAATGTTCGCTTACTTCGTCTGGGGTGTGCAGATTCTTTGGGGTATCTGAGTCATGGCTAACACAGTTAATACACTTTCGTTCGACGCCATCATTGTAGGCGGCGGCGGTGCTGGCATGCGTGCTGCCCTGCAGCTGGCACAAGGCGGTCACAAGACTGCTGTAATCACCAAAGTCTTCCCGACCCGTTCGCACACCGTATCGGCACAGGGTGGCATCACCTGCGCCATCGCGTCTGCAGACCCGAACGATGACTGGCGCTGGCACATGTACGATACCGTCAAGGGTTCCGACTACATCGGTGACCAGGACGCTATCGAATACATGTGTTCCGTAGGACCGGAAGCCGTGTTCGAGCTTGAACACATGGGCTTGCCGTTCTCCCGCACCGAACAGGGTCGCATTTATCAGCGTCCTTTCGGCGGCCAGTCGAAAGATTTCGGTAAGGGCGGCCAGGCTGCCCGTACATGCGCCGCAGCTGACCGTACCGGTCACGCCCTGCTGCACACTCTGTACCAGGCCAACCTGAAGGCTGGCACTGTATTCCTGAACGAATACTACGGTGTCGATCTGGTCAAGAACGAAGACGGCGCCTTTGTCGGCATGATCGTCATCTGCATTGAAACAGGTGAAACCTCTTACGTTCGCGCGAACGCAACCGTGTTGGCGACTGGCGGTGCAGGCCGTATCTACTCCTCCACCACCAACGCCCTGATCAACACCGGTGACGGTATTGGCATGGCGCTGCGTGCAGGCGTTCCGGTGCAGGACATCGAGATGTGGCAGTTCCACCCAACCGGTATCGCCGGCGCGGGTGTACTGGTTACAGAAGGTTGCCGCGGTGAAGGTGGATACCTGATCAACAAGCACGGCGAGCGTTTCATGGAGCGTTATGCGCCGAACGCCAAAGACCTGGCTGGACGTGACGTAGTAGCTCGCTCGATGGTTAAAGAAATCATCGCGGGCAACGGTTGCGGTCCGGATGGCGACCACGTGATGCTGAAACTCGATCACCTGGGTGAAGAAGTGCTGCACAGCCGTCTGCCAGGCATCTGCGAACTGTCCAAAACGTTCGCGCACGTTGACCCGGTTCTGGCGCCAGTTCCAGTAGTTCCTACTTGCCACTACATGATGGGCGGTGTTGCCACCAACATTCATGGCCAGGCAATTACTCAGGACGCTGAAGGCAATGACGCAATCATTCCTGGCCTGTTCGCGGTCGGTGAAGTGGCGTGCGTATCGGTTCACGGTGCCAACCGTCTGGGCGGCAACTCGTTGCTCGACCTGGTGGTGTTCGGTCGTGCGGCTGGCCTGTTCCTTGAGCAGACCCTGAAAGAAGGCGTTGATTACGCCCGTCCACGTCAGGCTGATATCGACGCTGCCCTGGCACGTCTGGATGGCTTGAACTCGCGCACTGATGGCGAAGACGTGGCTACCCTGCGTAAAGAGCTGCAAAGCTGCATGCAGAACTACTTCGGTGTATTCCGTACCGGCGAATACATGCAGAAGGGTATTGCCCAGCTGCAAGAACTGCGCAAGCGCATCGCCAACGTGAAAATCAACGATAAGAGCCAGGCATTCAACACGGCCCGTATCGAAGCACTTGAGCTGCAAAACCTGCTTGAAGTGGCTGAAGCCACTGCAATCGCTGCTGAAACCCGTAAAGAATCGCGCGGTGCTCACGCCCGTGAAGACTACGAAGATCGTGACGACGTTAACTGGCTGTGCCACACCCTGTACTTCCCGGGTGAGAAACGCGTAGCCAAGCGTGCGGTGAACTTCTCGCCGAAAACCGTTCCGACCTTCCAGCCAATGGTTCGTACTTACTAAGGGTGGCCGATATGTTGAAAGTCAGTGTTTATCGCTACAACCCGGATCAGGACGCTGCACCGTTCATGCAAGAGTTCCAGGTCAATACCAATGGTAAAGACCTCATGGTGCTGGACGTTCTGGCCCTGATCAAAGAGCAGGACGAAGGTTTTTCCTATCGTCGCTCTTGCCGCGAAGGCGTGTGTGGCTCCGACGGCATGAACATCAACGGCAAGAACGGCCTGGCGTGCGTAACGCCGCTGTCCGCTGTCGTAAAAGGTAACAAGTTGGTGATCCGTCCGCTGCCAGGTTTGCCGGTTATCCGTGACCTGGTCGTCGACATGAGCATCTTCTACAAGCAATACGAGAAGGTGAAGCCGTTCCTGCAGAACGATACGCCGGCCCCGGCCATCGAACGTCTGCAATCGCCAGAAGAGCGTGAAAAGCTCGACGGTCTGTACGAGTGCATCCTGTGCGCTTGCTGCTCGACTTCGTGCCCGTCCTTCTGGTGGAACCCGGACAAGTTCCTGGGCCCTGCTGCACTGCTTCAAGCCTACCGTTTCCTGGCTGACAGCCGTGACACCAAGACCAGCGAGCGTCTGGCTTCACTGGATGACCCGTTCAGCGTATTCCGCTGCCGCGGGATCATGAACTGCGTGAACGTGTGTCCGAAGGGTCTGAACCCGACTAAGGCCATCGGCCACGTGCGTAGCATGCTGCTGCAAAGCGGCGTCTGATACACCGCTCTACCGTAGATCGCTGTAACCGAAGATGCTGCGGCGCAGGCTTCAACCGGCGCCGTAGTTTTAACCTGAGCAGCAGCTCACAAAGTTGCGGCTCTTATTTTGAAGAAATGAGACCAGCAGGGGCATCCGGGCTGGTACCCGGACTATCAGCGTGATCCTAAGTGGCTTGTTTTAGTCGCTGTATTCGGACTTTCTCAAGCATGCTCTGGTGTTCTCGTCGATGGTGTCCCCTAACCGAGGGTGACCAAGCATGCAAGAAAGCGTGATGCAGCGCATGTGGAACAGCGGCTATCTTTCAGGTGGTAACGCTGCCTATGTGGAAGAGCTCTACGAGCTCTACCTGCACGACCCTAACGCTGTGCCAGAAGAATGGCGCACCAAATTTCAGACGTTGCCGACTGACGGCAACTCTGCCAACGATGTTTCGCACTCCACAATCCGCGACCATTTCGTGCTGCTGGCAAAGAACCAGCGCCGCGCCCAACCGGTTTCCGCCGGGAGCGTGAGCAGTGAGCACGAGAAGAAGCAGGTTGAAGTGCTGCGATTGATCCAGGCCTATCGGATGCGCGGCCACCAGGCAGCCCAGCTTGATCCGCTGGGGCTGTGGCAGCGTCCTGCACCTGCAGACCTGTCGATCAATCATTACGGCTTGACCAATGCCGATCTTGATACGACCTTCCGTGCCGGCGACCTGTACATCGGCAAAGAGGAAGCGAGCCTACGCGAAATTCTCGAAGCGTTGCAGCAGACATATTGCCGCACCATTGGCGCAGAGTTCACGCACATCGTCGATTCCGAGCAGCGCCACTGGTTTGAACAGCGCCTCGAAAGCGTGCGCGGCCGCCCAACGTATTCGGCTGAAGTCAAAAGCCATCTGCTTGAGCGCGTCACGGCTGCCGAAGGTCTGGAAAAATACCTGGGCACCAAATACCCGGGCACCAAGCGTTTCGGCCTGGAAGGTGGCGAGAGCCTGATTCCTTTGCTGGACGAGCTGATCCAGCGTTCGGGCAACTACGGCACCAAAGAAATCGTCATCGGCATGGCCCACCGTGGTCGTCTGAACGTATTGGTGAACACCTTCGGCAAAAACCCGCGCGAGTTGTTCGACGAGTTCGAAGGCAAGAAAAAGATCGAGCTGGGTTCCGGTGACGTTAAATACCACCAGGGCTTCTCCTCCAACGTCATGACCTCCGGTGGCGAAGTTCACCTGGCAATGGCGTTTAACCCGTCCCACCTGGAAATCGTTTCTCCGGTGGTTGAAGGGTCTGTACGTGCACGCCAGGATCGTCGTAACGACAAGACGGGCGACAAGGTTCTGCCGATTTCCATCCACGGTGACGCTGCGTTCGCAGGTCAGGGCGTGGTCATGGAAACCTTCCAGATGTCGCAAACACGCGGCTTCAAGACTGGCGGTACCGTACACCTGGTGATTAACAACCAGGTGGGCTTCACCATCAGCAACCCGCTGGACTCGCGTTCCACCGAGTACTGCACCGACGTCGCGAAAATGATTCAAGCGCCGATCCTCCATGTCAATGGTGATGATCCGGAAGCCGTCATGTTCGTGACCCAGCTGGCTATCGACTACCGCATGCAGTTCAAGCGTGACGTCGTGATCGACCTGTTCTGCTACCGCCGTCGCGGTCACAACGAGGCCGACGAGCCAAACGGCACTCAGCCGCTGATGTATCAGCAGATCGCCAAACAGCGCACCACCCGTGAACTGTATGCCGACCGTCTGACTCAGGAAGGTGTGGTTGACACAGATCGCGTTCAGGCCAAGATCGACGAATACCGCAACGCGCTGGACAACGGTCTGCATGTGGTGAAAAGCCTGGTCAAAGAGCCTAACAAAGAGCTGTTCGTAGACTGGCGTCCGTACCTGGGCCATGCCTGGACTGCGCGTCACGACACGCGTTTTGATCTCAAAACCCTGCAAGAGCTGTCGGCCAAGCTGCTGGAAATTCCAGAAGGCTTCGTCATGCAGCGTCAGGTGTCGAAGATCTACGAAGACCGTCAAAAAATGCAAGCCGGTGGCCTGCCGATCAACTGGGGTTATGCCGAAACCATGGCATACGCGACCCTGGCGTTCGAAGGTCACCCGATCCGCATGACGGGTCAGGACATCGGCCGCGGTACGTTCTCGCACCGTCACGCCGTGTTGCACAACCAGAAAGACGCCAGCACCTACATTCCGTTGCAGCACCTGTACGAAGGTCAGCCTCGCTTTGACCTGTACGACTCGTTGCTGTCGGAAGAAGCGGTACTGGCGTTTGAATACGGCTACTCGACCACCACGCCAAACGCGCTGGTGATCTGGGAAGCCCAGTTCGGCGACTTCGCCAACGGTGCACAGGTTGTGATCGACCAGTTCATCACCAGCGGCGAGCACAAGTGGGGTCGCCTGTGCGGTCTGACCATGTTGCTGCCACACGGTTATGAAGGTCAGGGCCCCGAGCACTCCTCGGCACGTCTTGAGCGTTACCTGCAGCTGTGCGCCGAGCACAACATTCAGGTGTGCGTACCGACCACTCCGGCACAGATCTACCATCTGCTGCGTCGTCAGGTCATCCGTCCGCTGCGCAAGCCGCTGGTGGTACTGACGCCGAAGTCGTTGCTGCGCCACAAACTGGCCGTGTCGACCCTCGAAGATCTGGCAGAAGGTTCGTTCCAGACCGTTATCCCGGAAATCGACGCGCAGGATCCGGCGAACGTCGAGCGCATCGTCCTGTGTAGCGGCAAGGTCTACTATGACCTGCTGGAAAAACGCCGTGCCGAAGGTCGTGAAGACATCGCCATCGTGCGTCTTGAGCAGCTGTATCCGTTCCCTGAGGACGACTTGATTGAAGTCCTGGCTCCGTACAAAAACGTCAAACACATTGTTTGGTGTCAGGAAGAGCCGATGAACCAGGGTGCCTGGTACTGCAGCCAGCATCACATGCGCCGCATCATTGGCGGTCACGACAAGTCGCTCGTACTTGAGTACGCGGGCCGTGACGCTTCTGCTGCACCTGCTTGTGGTTATGCATCGATGCACGCCGAGCAACAGGCCAAACTGTTGCAAGACGCGTTTACTGTTTAACGCCTTCGCGCACTGAACCGAATTAAAGGAACCACGAACATGGCTATCGAGATTAAAGCCCCAACTTTTCCGGAATCGGTTGCCGACGGCACCGTTGCCACCTGGCACAAGCAACCGGGCGACGCTGTAAAGCGTGATGACCTGATTGTTGATATCGAGACCGACAAAGTTGTGCTGGAAGTACTGGCCACCGCTGATGGCGTACTGGGCGCAATCGTCAAGAACGAAGGCGACACCGTTCTGTCCGACGAAGTGCTGGGCTCTATCGTTGAAGGCGGCGCGGCGGCTCCAGCTGCACCGGCCGCTGCTGCTCCTGCCGCTCAGGCCGCTGCACCTGCTGCTGATGGCGAAGATGACCCGATCGCTGCACCGGCTGCGCGCAAAATTGCTGAAGAAAACGGCATCAACATCGCTTCCGTTGCCGGTACTGGCAAAGGTGGTCGTGTGACCAAGGAAGACGTCGTTGCTGCTGTAGCGGCCAAAAAAGCCGCGCCTGCTGCTGCACCTGCCAAAGCGGCTGCGCCTGCTGCAACTGCACCGGTATTCGCTGCTGGCGACCGCGTTGAAAAACGCGTTCCGATGACCCGCGTTCGTGCCACTGTGGCCAAGCGTCTGGTTGAAGCGCAATCCAACATGGCGATGTTGACCACCTTCAACGAAGTGGACATGACTGAAATCATGGCACTGCGTTCGAAGTACAAGGACCTGTTCGAGAAGTCCCACAACGGCGTGCGTCTGGGCTTCATGTCGTTCTTCGTGAAGGCCGCCACTGAAGCGCTGAAACGCTTCCCGGCTGTCAACGCTTCGATCGACGGTTCCGACATCGTTTACCACGGCTACGCAGACATCGGCGTTGCCGTGTCCAGCGACCGCGGCCTGGTAGTGCCTGTTCTGCGTAACGCAGAGCTGATGAGTCTGGCGGAAATCGAAGGCGGCATCGCTGCCTACGGCAAAAAAGCCCGTGACGGCAAACTGTCGATCGACGAAATGACCGGCGGTACGTTCACGATCACCAACGGTGGTACTTTCGGTTCGATGATGTCGACCCCGATCGTTAACCCGCCGCAAGCTGCGATCCTGGGCATGCACAACATCCTTCAGCGTCCTATGGCCGTCAACGGTCAGGTTGTCATCCGTCCGATGATGTACCTGGCTCTGTCTTACGATCACCGCTTGATCGACGGCAAAGAAGCTGTAAGTTTCCTGGTAGCAATCAAAAACCTGCTGGAAGATCCAGCGCGTCTGCTGCTGGATATCTGATAGAAGCAGCCATGAGCTGCAAGTCTGAAGCCTGCGGTCGTTCGCGACTTGGCTTTGGCTTGCAGCTCGCGGCTTGAAGCTTGTCGCTAAAAGAGGATTCTTTTACATGTCTCAGAAATTTGACGTTGTAGTGATTGGTGCGGGCCCTGGTGGCTACGTTGCAGCCATCAAGGCCGCTCAACTGGGCCTTTCGACTGCTTGCATCGAAAAATACACCGACAAGGAAGGCAAACTGGCGCTGGGCGGTACCTGCCTGAACGTTGGCTGCATTCCATCCAAGGCGCTGCTGGACAGCTCCTGGAAGTACCACGAAGCCAAGGATGCATTCGCCATCCACGGTATCAGCACCGGTGAAGTGAAGATGGACGTGCCAGCGATGGTAGGCCGTAAGGCCAACATCGTTAAAGGTCTGACTTCCGGCGTTGCAACCCTGTTCAAGGCCAACGGTGTGACGTCCCTGCAAGGTCACGGCAAATTGCTGGCCGGCAAGAAAGTTGAACTGACCAAGCCTGACGGCAGCGTTGAAATCATCGAAGCCGAGAACGTGATTCTGGCTTCGGGTTCGCGCCCGATCGACATTCCGCCAGCTCCAGTTGATAACAACGTCATCGTTGATTCGACCGGCGCCCTGGAATTCCAGTCCGTACCCAAGCGTCTTGGCGTGATCGGTGCTGGTGTGATCGGTCTGGAGTTGGGTTCGGTATGGTCGCGTCTGGGTGCTCAGGTGACGGTTCTTGAAGCCCTGGATACTTTCCTGATGGCGGCTGACGCTGCTGTGTCCAAGGAAGCCTACAAAACCCTGACCAAGCAAGGTCTGGACATCAAACTGGGCGCCCGCGTTACCGGTTCCAAGGTTAACGGCGAAGAAGTCGTTGTGACCTACACCGACGCCAACGGCGAACAGACCATCACCTTCGACAAGCTGATCGTAGCGGTAGGCCGCCGTCCGGTGACCACCGAGCTGCTGGCAGCCGACAGCGGCGTGACCATTGACGAGCGCGGTTTCGTGTTTGTTGACGATCATTGCGCCACCAGCGTACCGGGCGTTTACGCCATTGGTGACGTAGTGCGCGGCATGATGCTGGCTCACAAGGCTTCCGAAGAAGGCATCATGGTTGTCGAGCGCATCAAAGGTCACAAGACCGAGATGAACTACGACCTGATTCCATCGGTTATTTACACTCACCCAGAGATCGCGTGGGTCGGTAAAACCGAACAGGCCTTGAAAGCTGAAGGCGTTGAAGTTAACGTCGGCACCTTCCCGTTCGCCGCCAGTGGCCGTGCCATGGCAGCAAACGACACCGGTGGCTTTGTAAAAGTCATTGCTGATGCCAAAACTGACCGCGTACTGGGCGTCCACGTGATTGGCCCGAGCGCAGCAGAACTGGTACAGCAGGGCGCTATCGGTATGGAATTCGGCACCAGTGCCGAGGATCTGGGCATGATGGTTTTCTCCCATCCAACCCTGTCCGAAGCGTTGCACGAAGCAGCGCTGGCAGTGAATGGCGGCGCCATCCACATTGCCAACCGTAAGAAACGTTAAGACCAGACAATAAGAAACCACGGCGGTTTGCCCGTCGTGAGCCTTGCTCGCAAGCCTCACCGCGGAACTTCCGCCGGACGCAGTCTTGTCCCGTTTCAATCAGGCCCGACTCCGCCCACGCGGGTGTCGGGTTTGTTGAAACAGTGCAAGCAGCAGTCACAGGTGGTGCGGCACTAATAAAAGTGCAGCGCCGAATGCGCAGTACCTAACGAAGACGGTAAAAAGCATGAATCTTCACGAGTATCAGGGTAAGCAGCTGTTCGCTGAATACGGCCTGCCAGTATCCAAGGGTTATGCAGTAGACACCCCGGAAGCGGCCGCAGAAGCATGCGACAAAATCGGCGGGACCGAATGGGTTGTAAAAGCCCAGGTTCACGCAGGTGGTCGCGGTAAAGCGGGCGGTGTAAAGCTGGTTCGCAGCAAAGAAGACGCTAAAGCATTCGCACAACAGTGGTTGGGCAAGCGTCTGGTGACCTACCAGACTGACGCCAATGGTCAGCCGGTCACCAAGATCCTGGTTGAATCGTGCACTGATATCGCTAAAGAGCTGTACCTGGGCGCTGTCGTTGACCGTTCGAGCCGCCGTATCGTGTTCATGGCTTCCACCGAAGGTGGCGTGGACATCGAGAAAATCGCGCACGACACTCCTGAAAAAATTCTTAAAGCCACGATTGATCCACTGGTTGGCGCTCAGCCATTCCAGGGTCGTGAGCTGGCTTTCCAGCTGGGTCTGGAAGGCAAGCAGGTTTCCCAGTTCGCCAAGATCTTCGTAGGTCTGGCCAAACTGTTCCAGGACCACGATCTGGCCCTGCTGGAAGTGAACCCGCTGGTTATCAAGACTGACGGCGATCTGCACTGCCTCGATGCGAAAATCAACATCGACGCTAACGCCATGTACCGTCAGCCGAAGCTGAAAACTTTCCACGATCCGTCTCAGGACGATCCGCGCGAAGCGCACGCTGCCCAGTTCGAACTGAACTACGTAGCGCTGGAAGGCAACATTGGCTGCATGGTTAACGGCGCTGGCCTGGCCATGGGCACCATGGACATCGTCAACCTGCATGGCGGCAAACCTGCCAACTTCCTCGACGTTGGCGGCGGTGCTACCAAAGAACGCGTGACTGAAGCGTTCAAGATCATTCTGTCCGACAGCAATGTTGCCGCAGTACTGGTCAATATCTTCGGCGGCATCGTTCGTTGCGACATGATTGCCGAAGGCATCATCGGTGCAGTGAAAGAAGTCGGCGTTAAAATCCCGGTGGTTGTGCGCCTTGAAGGCAACAACGCTGAACTGGGCGCTAAAGTACTGGCAGAAAGCGGCTTGAACATCATCGCTGCTACCAGCTTGACCGACGCTGCTCAACAAGTTGTCAAAGCTGCGGAGGGCAAGTAATGAGCGTCCTGATCAATAAAGACACCAAAGTTATCTGCCAAGGCATCACCGGTTCGCAGGGCAGCTTCCACACCCAGCAAGCCATTGAGTACGGCACCAAAATGGTCGGCGGTGTGACGCCGGGCAAAGGCGGCACCACTCATCTGGACCTGCCTGTTTTCAACACGGTAAAAGAAGCAGTAGCGGCGACTGGCGCAACAGCCAGCGTTATCTACGTACCGGCTCCGTTCTGCAAGGACTCCATCCTTGAAGCGGCGTTCGCTGGCATCAAGCTGATCGTGTGCATCACTGAAGGCATTCCTACCCTGGACATGCTGGACGCTAAAGTTAAGTGCGACGAGCTGGGCGTGACCCTGATCGGCCCTAACTGCCCAGGCGTGATCACGCCGGGCGAATGCAAAATCGGCATCATGCCAGGTCACATCCACTTGCCAGGCAAAGTAGGCATCGTGTCGCGTTCCGGCACCCTGACTTACGAAGCCGTCAAGCAGACCACTGACGCCGGTTTCGGTCAGTCGACCTGCGTGGGCATCGGTGGTGACCCGATTCCTGGCTCCAACTTCATCGACATCCTGAAGCTGTTCCAGGAAGACCCGAAGACCGAAGCGATCGTGATGATCGGTGAGATCGGCGGTTCGGCTGAAGAAGAAGCGGCTGCCTACATCAAGGCAAACGTGACCAAGCCGGTTGTTTCCTACATTGCCGGTGTGACTGCCCCTGCAGGCAAGCGCATGGGCCATGCGGGCGCAATCATCTCCGGCGGCAAGGGCACTGCAGACGAGAAGTTTGCTGCTCTGGAAGACGCAGGTGTTAAAACCGTGCGTTCGCTGGCAGACATTGGCAAGGCTCTGTCCGAGCTGACTGGCTGGGCTATCAAATAAGCCACGTGCTTGATTGAGTGCTACACCAGACAAAGGCCACCTTCGGGTGGCCTTTGTGCGTTCAGGCCCCGGTACTTTGAAAAGCCGCCGTTAATCAGACGTCAGGCTGTAGCCTTCGTGGGGGCTGGTCGCTTCAGGTTCGGCTGCACAGGAATGCTACCTCCCAGGCATTGCGTTCGATTGAGGCGTTCAATAGCGTCTTTGACGGGGCGAAGTTCCCTTGAAGCAGCGTCGTG
The DNA here is from genome assembly GCF_001806145.1 of Pseudomonas sp. BS-2016. Lineage (NCBI taxonomy): Bacteria > Pseudomonadati > Pseudomonadota > Gammaproteobacteria > Pseudomonadales > Pseudomonadaceae > Pseudomonas > Pseudomonas sp. BS-2016. The sequence continues at coordinate 105,811 of NZ_MLCT01000030.1, read as the reverse complement.
CTGATCGCCATCAGCGACAAATCCCGTACAACCTGTTGCCGGACTCCCAGTCGTTTAGTGAATGGGTGCGTAGGTTGTTGTGTGCTGCCATGTAGGAAAAGCACACCAAGGCGAATTTCGATGTCATCAAAGCGACAACTGCATGCGTTCATCGGACAGAACGCCCTGCAACAGTGCGTTGCAGGAAAAAAATGGGTAATCTGACGGCCAATTCTGCGTTCGCATCCCACAAGGAAGCCACGCGCTAGACGGGTTGGACTTATACAGTTCGACAGCATTTCCCACATCCGCACGGGAAATTCCCCCTCTAAATTCCGATTCAGTAGTGTGGTATTTCCGTAATGAAAGTATTGAAAGGCCAGGACATCCTGGCACTTGGGTTTATGACGTTTGCCCTGTTCGTTGGGGCTGGCAATATCATTTTCCCGCCGATCGTTGGCCTGCAAGCCGGACCGAATGTCTGGATTGCCGCGTTGGGCTTTCTGATCACCGCTGTAGGCCTGCCAGTCATCACCGTTGTGGCGCTGGCGAAAGTCGGCGGTGGCATGGATGCGCTGAGCAGTCCGATCGGTAAAATCGCCGGTGGCTTGTTGGCTGCTGTTGCGTACCTGGCGGTAGGTCCGCTGTTCGCGACCCCGCGTACGGCCACTGTATCGTTTGAAGTCGGTCTTGCGCCCCTGACCGGGGAAAGCCCGCTCGCGCTGTTCCTGTACAGCTCGGTGTACTTCCTTATCGTGTTTTTCGTTTCACTGTACCCAGGCCGTCTGCTGGACACCGTGGGGCGTTTTCTGGCGCCGCTGAAAATCATCGCGCTGGCGATCCTCGGTATCGCTGCATTTGCATTGCCGGCGGGCGACATTGGCGTGGCCACCCCGGAATACGTTGCAGCGCCGTTCTCCCAAGGGTTCATCAATGGTTACCTGACCATGGACACGCTGGGCGCCCTGGTATTCGGCATCGTGATCGTTAACGCCATCCGCTCCCGTGGCGTGGAATCGCCCAAGCTGATTACCCGCTATGCCATCATTGCGGGCCTGATTGCAGGCGTCGGTTTGGCACTGGTGTATGTCAGCCTGTTCCGTCTCGGCTCGGGCAGTCATGAAGTTGCCGCCGGCGCCACCAACGGCGCGGCGGTGCTGCACGCGTACGTTCAGCACACCTTCGGCTCGCTGGGCAGTGGCTTCCTTGCCGTGTTGATTGCACTGGCTTGCCTGGTGACAGCAGTGGGTCTGACCTGTGCCTGTGCCGAGTACTTCAGTACTGTTCTGCCACTGTCCTATAAGGCTCTGGTGGTCATACTGGCCTTGTTCTCGCTGGGCGTGTCCAACTTGGGCCTGACGCAGTTGATCGCGTTCTCCATACCGTTGCTGACAGCGATCTACCCGCCGTGCATCGTGCTGGTGGCGCTGAGTTTCTGCAAAGGCCTGTGGCATGCTCAAGCCAGGATTGTAGGCCCGGTCATGCTGGTGTCGTTCATCTTCGGTTCCATTGACGCACTCAAAGGCGCTGGCATGGCGGGCTGGATTCCGACCCAACTGGTCAACATGCCGTTCAGTGAGCAAGGTCTGGCGTGGCTGGTGCCTTCGCTGGTCGTTCTGCTCGGGGCGGTGATTTGCGACCGCATGCTGGGCAAGCGTCACGAAGCCTTGGCGTGATTGTTCAGTCCGCCAAAAGCGGGCGATGAACCGATCAAAATGCCCTGTATCAATTTGATACAGGGCATTTTTTATGGGCGTGCCTTTTTGCTGGCCAAAGCGTCGAACGAACGTGCATAACTCTCACCTTCACGTGCGCTTCGGGAAACCCCATGTCGTTCATTCAGTCAAATTGGACTCATCTTTTAGCCGCTCTCTGGTTTGTCGTGTGCTGGGGTGGCTACACCCGCTATGCCACCTGGAAAGCGCGCGACACGGCTTGTCTGGCCAGTGTGCTGCACTTGTATCGAAAGGACTGGATGCGCCGCATGCTGCTGCGCGACAACCGCATTGCCGACGCCAGCGTGATTGGCAATCTGGAGCGTAATGCATCGTTTTTTGCTTCCAGCACGTTGATCATCCTGGCGGGTATTCTGACCGTGCTGGGTGCATCGGAGCGGGCAGTGTCCCTGTTGGCCGACATCCCGATGGTGCAACAAGCGTCGCAGGGCATGTCTGAAATCAAGTTGTTGTGCCTGGCACTGGTGTTCGTCTATGCCTTTTTCACCTTTAGCTGGTGCATGCGCCAATACAACTTTGCCGCCATCCTCATTGGCTCGGCGCCCATGATTGGCGAGCGCGATGTGGCGGAACAAGAGCGCAAGGCGTTTGCCTTGCGCGCCGCCAAAGTGATTTCGATGGCGGCCAACCAGTTCAACTTTGGCCTGCGTTCGTATTACTTCGGCATGACCATGCTGGCGTGGTTCGTCAGCCCGTGGTTATTCATGCTCATGAGTGCGGGTGTCGTCGTGGTTTTATACCGACGCGAGTTTCATTCCGACGTGTTGAGTGTCATGGTCTACACCCCGACTGAGGCGCTATTGCCTGAGCCAAACAAGGACGCAACCCCATGAGTATTCCGTTCTGGTGTGTGTTTATCAGCGCGTTGCTGATTTTTATTGCACGCATACCCGTAGCAAAAGCCATGAAAGAGCAGGGCGGTTATGACAACCAATTGCCCCGTGAACAACAGGCACGTTTGACCGGTTTGGGGGCTCGGGCTCTGGCGGGGCATCAAAACAGTTTTGAAGCCTTCATGCTGTTTGCCGCCGCTGTATTGATGGCACACACCACCCAGACTCAGGGCTTTGTGATTGACACTTTGGCCATCGTTTTTGTCTGTGCGCGGTGTGTGTTTTTGCTGTGCTATTGGGCAGATCTGGCGTGGCAACGCTCCGTGGCCTGGGTGGTCGGAATGCTTTGCACGCTGTTGTTAATGTTGAGCCCGACGTTCAAGACGCTGTTGCTCTGATCGGTCAAATTGCAGACAAAGTAAAGCCCGCATCAAGCGGGCTTTCTTTTGCAGCCAAGTAAAGGAATTACTTGGTAGCAGGAGCGGCTTCTGGAGCAGCCGGTGCAACTGGAGCAGCCGGAGCGGCTTCTTCAGCAGCAGCTTTGTTCGATTCAGCTTGAGCTTTAGCCGCTTCAGCGTTCTCTTTTGCTGCTTCGTTTACTTTGTCTTGTGCTTCATTCATTTTTTCTTGAGCTTGCTCGGAGTGTTGAGCAGCATCTTGTGCTTTGTCTTCGGATTTTTTGTCGCAAGCAGCGAGACCGAGGGAAGCAGCCAACATCAAGGCAACAGCGAAAGTCTTACGCATGGGGTGTTTCTCCTTATTGAGTATATCTACCGGCCGTTTGAGCACAGGCCGATAGCTTAAGTTCCTTGGGTGTGCAGATATATAAATGCACGCCGCGCGCGAATTCTACGCAGTCACCGGCGGACAAGCCAAGCACATTAGTAATGGCCCGGTAATATCGTCGTAATGCCCTGTATAGAGGGGCCCGACACGGTGCAATAACCGGCGAAAAGCAATGGGTCCGTTTTGATTCAAAACACAGGCCTTGAAATTTCGATGCCAGCCCCAACGTTCATGACATCCCGCCGCCAACCCTCTAGGGCGTGGCTCATGCCATCAAATTGGAGTTTTATAACAATGAGCGTGGAAACTCAAAAGGAAACCCTGGGCTTCCAGACCGAGGTCAAGCAACTGTTGCACCTCATGATCCATTCGCTGTATTCCAACAAGGAAATCTTCCTTCGCGAATTGATCTCGAACGCCTCCGACGCTGTCGACAAATTACGTTTTGAAGCGCTGTCCAAGCCAGAACTTCTGGAAGGCGGCGATGAACTTAAAATCCGTGTGAGCTTCGACAAGGACGCCAAGACCGTCACCCTCGAAGACAACGGTATCGGCATGAACCGTGACGACGTCATCACCCACTTGGGTACGATTGCCAAGTCCGGCACAGCCGATTTCATGAAAAACCTCTCGGGCGATCAAAAGAAAGATTCGCACTTGATCGGTCAATTCGGCGTGGGTTTCTACTCCGCCTTTATCGTCGCTGACAAAGTCGACGTGTTCAGTCGTCGTGCCGGTACACCTGCCAGCGAAGGCGTGCACTGGGCGTCCAAAGGCGAGGGCGAGTTTGAAGTTGCCACGATCGAAAAACCTGAGCGCGGCACCAAGATCGTTCTGCACCTGAAGTCCGGCGAAGAAGAGTTCGCCGATGGCTGGCGCCTGCGCAACATCATTAAAAAGTACTCTGACCACATCGCCTTGCCGATCGAGCTGCCAAAAGAACAGGCCGCTGCAGAAGGCGAAGAAACGCCTGCGCTGGAATGGGAAACCGTTAACCGCGCCAGCGCCTTGTGGACCCGTCCTCGCACTGAAGTCAAGGACGAGGAATATCAGGAGTTCTACAAGCACATCGCCCATGACTTCGAAAACCCGCTGGCCTGGAGCCACAACAAGGTCGAAGGCAAGCTGGAATACAGCTCGTTGCTCTATGTGCCTGCCCGCGCTCCGTTTGACCTGTACCAGCGTGAAGCGCCTAAAGGCCTGAAGCTGTACGTACAGCGCGTATTCGTCATGGATCAGGCTGAGTCCTTCCTGCCGCTTTACCTGCGCTTCATCAAAGGCGTGGTCGATTCCAACGACCTCTCGTTGAACGTGTCGCGTGAAATCCTGCAAAAAGACCCGATCATCGACTCCATGAAGTCGGCGCTGACCAAGCGTGTCCTGGACATGCTGGAAAAACTGGCGAAGAACGAGCCCGAGAAATACCAGGGCTTCTGGAAAAACTTCGGTCAGGTGATGAAAGAAGGCCCGGCTGAAGATTTCGCCAACAAAGAAAAAATCGCCGGTCTGCTGCGCTTCGCCTCTACCCACGAAGAAGGCGGCGAGCAGACGGTTTCCCTGGCGCAATACCTTGAGCGTGCCAAAGAAGGCCAGGACAAGATCTACTACCTGACCGGTGAAACCTACGCTCAGGTCAAAAACAGCCCGCACCTGGAAGTTTTCCGCAAGAAAGGCATCGAAGTGCTGCTGTTGACCGACCGTATTGATGAGTGGCTGATGAGCTACCTCAGCGAATTCGACGGTAAAACCTTTGTTGACGTGGCCCGTGGCGACCTCGATCTGGGCAATCTGGACTCCGAAGAGGACAAGAAAGCCGCAGAAGAAGTGGCCAAGGCCAAAGAAGGTTTGGTAGAGCGCATCAAGACGGCCTTGGGCGACAGCGTCAGTGAAGTGCGTGTATCGCACCGTTTGACGGACTCCCCGGCCATTTTGGCCATTGGCGAGCAGGATCTTGGTTTGCAAATGCGTCAGATCCTTGAAGCCAGCGGTCAGAAAGTGCCGGATTCCAAGCCCATTTTCGAATTCAACCCGGCTCACCCGTTGATCGAAAAACTGGATGCGGAGCAGAGTGAAGAGCGTTTCGGCGATCTGTCGCACATCTTGTTCGACCAGGCGGCACTCGCGGCAGGCGACAGCCTGAAAGATCCGGCGGCCTATGTCCGTAGACTCAATAAGTTGTTAGTTGAGTTGTCCGTGTAAGACGTCTATAAAAACCCGCTTCGGCGGGTTTTTTTTGTTTCAAATTCAGAGGTTTTAAATGGAATCAATAACGCTCCAATCGGTGATCTACCAAATTGATGGCCAGCCCTACGAGGGCCGTCTTGCCTATGATTCGAGCCGAGCGGATCCGTTGCCGGGGTTGTTGATGGCGCCCAACTGGATGGGTATCAGTACCGGGGCTGAAGAAATTGCCAAGTCCGTGGCCGAACAGGGCTACGTTGTACTGATTGCCGACTTGTATGGTCAGGGTGTCCGTCCTTCGAACGCTGACGAGGCGGGTGCGGCGATGATGCCGCTGAAAAACGACCGTGCCTTGCTGCGTAAACGCATGTGGGCCGCCTACGATAACTTGCGTACCACCTCGTTTGCCAAGGTCGACAGCGCCAAACTCGCAACCTTCGGCTTTTGTTTCGGCGGCTGTTGCTCGCTGGAGCTGGCCCGTGGCGGAGCGCCGTTGAAAGCAGCGGTATCCTTCCACGGTACTCTGGATACCCCCAATCCTGTTGATGCCAACAGCATCAAGGGCGCCGTTCTGGTGCTGCACGGGGCGTCCGACCCCTTGGTACCGCGCGAGCAACTTCCGGCGTTTGAAAACGAGATGAATGCAGCGGGCGTTGACTGGCAGTTGCTCAGCTATGGTGGCGCTGTGCACTCGTTCACAGACCCTCACGCCAACGTCCCGGGCAAGATGATGTACGACGCCAAAACTGCGAAACGCGCTTTTATCGCGATGCATAACCTGCTGGATGAAGTGTTCAGGGATTGATCGCTTCACCCGCAGCAATGACGCTGGCTGTTACAGCGCTGTGTGTTTGATCGTCTCGCTGATGGTCAGGTCCCGCATCAGCAATGCATAGCCCAGGTCCACTTGATCGGGAATCGGCAGGTACACCGTGTGGCCATCACCGGGCGCAACCTCGATTGGCAAGTTGGCACTGCTGCGTAATTGATAAAGGTCAAAGTGGTAGTTGCCGCGCGGGGTCATCAGTTCCAGATGATCGCCCACGGCAAACCGGTTTTTAACCTTGACCTCGGCCATGCCGTTGCGCCGTTCCCCTGTCAGCTCGCCCACGAACTGCTGACGCTGGGACAGTGAACTGCCATGCAGGTAGTTCTGGTACTCGTCATGCACATGGCGGCGCAGGAAGCCTTCGGTGTACCCGCGTTGCGCCAGAGACTCCAGGTCAGTCATCAGGCTTCGGTCAAAATCACGGCCTGCCACGGCGTCATCAATGGCCTTGCGGTATACCTGCGTGGCCCGGGCGCAGTAAAAGTGCGACTTGGTGCGGCCTTCGATTTTCAGCGAATGCACGCCCATGTGCGTCAGTCGGGACACGTGCTGAACGGCGCGCAGGTCCTTGGAGTTCATGATGTATGTGCCATGCTCGTCTTCAAACGCCGCCATGGGCTCTTCAGGACGATTGGCTTCATGCAACATAAACACCTCGTCGGTCGGCTGGCCTATGCCCAGGGTCGGCTCCACAGACGGGTCAACCACGTTGACGATATTGCCCAATTCATTCTCGGTGGCGGGCGCAGCTTCATACTTCCAGCGGCAAGCGTTGGTGCAACTGCCCTGATTGGCATCTCGCTTGTTCATGTAGCCGGACAACAGGCAACGCCCCGAATAGGCCATGCACAGCGCGCCATGCACGAAAATCTCCAGCTCCATGTCAGGCACTTGCTGACGAATCTCTTCGATTTCTTCCAGGGACAATTCGCGGGACAGGATGATTCGGCTCAGCCCCTGCTGGCGCCAGAATTCGACGCTCGCCCAGTTCACCGTATTGGCCTGCACCGACAGGTGGATCGGCATGTGTGGAAAGTGCGTGCGCACCAGCATGATCAGGCCCGGATCAGACATGATCAACGCATCCGGGGCCATCGCGATCACCGGCTCCAGATCCTTGAGAAAGGTGCGCAGCTTGGCATTGTGTGGCGCGATATTGACCACGACGTAAAAGCGTTTGCCTTGGGCTTGCGCTTCTTTAATGCCGATGGCCAGGTTGTCGTGGTCGAATTCGTTATTGCGCACCCGCAAGCTGTAGCGCGGTTGGCCTGCGTACACGGCATCGGCGCCATAAGCGAAGGCGTAACGCATGTTCTTCAGAGTGCCGGCAGGGGCGAGGAGTTCGGGCGGTGCAAGGGACATAGTCGAGCCATTCGCAAAGGGCGCGATGTTAATCGAGCTTAAACAGTGGAATGTTGATCTGGATCTATGCTTTATGCAGCAACGATGGCACTTGGCAGACGCTTTGCGGACTAAGCTGGCGCTAACCGACGAATGTGCGCCTTACTGACATGGACGGCCTATGAACGAAACAAGCCTGCAACGCAAAACCCTGCTGTTATTGTTGGCCTTGGTCACAATTGCTTTCATCTGGATTCTGTTGCCGTTCTACGGCGCGATTTTCTGGGCAGTCGCACTGGGGATTCTCTTCGCCCCCTTGCAACGTAAATTACTGCTCAAGCTCAAGGGGCAACGCAACCTGGCGACCTTCGCCACCTTGGGCATATGTACCGTGATCGCCATTTTGCCGGTCATCGTCACCACCGCCCTGCTGGTGCAGGAAGTGGCGATGCTCTACAACGACGTGCAAAGCGGCAAGATCAACGTCGCAAGCTACGTCATGCAGTTCAAAGACATCTTGCCGATGAATGTTCAGAATTGGCTGGACCGCTTTGGTCTGGGCAATATCGCCGGTTTGAGTGAAAAAGTGTCCAAAGGCGCGTTGGAAGGCAGCCAGTTCTTTGCCACGCAGGTCTTCAGTTTTGGCCAGAGTACCTTCGAGTTGGTGGTGAGCTTTTTCATCATGTTGTACCTGCTGTATTTCTTTATCCGTGATGGCCAGCAGATGGTGCGCAGCATTCGTAATGCGGTGCCGCTGGCTGAGCAGCAGAAGCGTTTGCTGCAGCTCAAACTGCGTCGCGTGGTGCGGGCGTCGGTCAAGGGCAACCTGGCAGTCGCTATCACACAGGGTGCTCTGGGCGGGCTGATGTTTTGGTTTCTGGGCATCCACAGCTCGTTGTTCTGGGCGGTGCTGATGATGTTTCTGTCGCTGCTGCCCGCCGTCGGCGCCGGTATTGTCTGGGCCCCGGTGGCCATCTACTTTCTGGTGACGGGCCAGGTGTGGGAGGGCGTGGTTCTGGCGCTGTATGGGGTGTTGGTGATCGGCATGGTGGATAACGTACTGCGCCCGATTCTGGTGGGCAAAGACACCAAAATGCCGGACTTCCTGATCCTGATCTCCACCTTGGGCGGCATGGCCATTTTTGGTCTCAATGGCTTTGTGATCGGGCCGTTGATCGCAGCCCTTTTTCTCTCCAGCTGGGGACTGTTCAGCGGAACGCGTCGCAAAGTGCGACTGCCCGCTGACATTCAGCCACGCGACTAGCGGAAGTTGTAAGACACCCCGACGTAGGCGCCCATGCCTTCGCCGGGGGTCGAGCGCGCAGCGTCCTTGCCCATATCGTCATAACCGGGCGTGACAGTTGCGGCGTAGCGCTGGCGGGTCAAGTTGCGTAGGTCGAGCCAGGTTTGCCAGTCTTTCTTGGGTGAGGCATACCCGAATGTGGCGCCCCACAGCCTGTACGAAGAGGTGTAATACGAGTTGGCGTAATCCACGGCCATGGGTGAAGCCACCTGCGTGTTGACACCCGCGTAGAACCCGCGCGGATGGTTGTAGCGAAGCTCGGCCTGGTAGTAATGGCGGGGAATGCCGGGCAGCGCGTTACTGCCAAAACGATCGTCGTTTCGGTAGTGGAAGTCACTGAATGTGTAGGCCTGTCGCAAAGAGACGTTGCCAATCCCGTCTTTCTCCCACAACAGACTGTTGAGCCCGGCTTCAATCCCTTGATGAACAGTGGGGCTGGCGTTGGATTCGCCCACAATCGGTGCTTGAGTGGCGGTTGCAGCCTGAGTTTCGACGCTGAGTAATTCATGGCGAATGGCCGAGTAGTACCAGGCGAGATCCCATTGGCCGAGCCATGAGTCGCCGCGTGTCCCCAACTCAAGAGTCGTGGCTGTCTGATTGCGTAAGGCAACAGGTGTGCTTTGACGGCCTGTGGCAGGGCCATTCCCGACGGGGAAGGTGATGGGCGAGCCCCAGATCATTGACCATGGGTGAGGCGGCTCAACGGAGCGACTCACATTGCCATACACCTGTAATTGGGGACTGAATTCATAACGCAGGCCGATACGTGGCGCGTAGTCCCAATCATGCTGGCTGACCTTGCCGCCGCTCTCGGGGTAGCTCACCTCGCTTTCACGGCGGGTATAGATCAGGGCCATGCCTGTGGTGAGCCATACATCGGGTATCAGTTCCAGATCGTTGCTGGCGTGCAGCACGGTGTCCGAGCCTTGGTAGCTGAAGTCACGCATCTTTGTACCCGGAGGGTACGCTGCGGTGTTGCCCGCCGGAATTCGCACATACTCCGAAGCCCCGCTATTGGGCAGGTGCTTGGTACTGCGCAAGCCCACGGTGGTGTTGCTTTGCTGTCCGAACAGCGTGTCACGACGCTTGTAGTTCAAGGTGCCGCTCACATCGGTGTAGGCGACTTTCAGCCGGTTAGGGCCTTCACGCAGGTCCATCGGGTAGTCGTGATACACCATCGCAGCTTCAAGTTGCGAATTGTCGTCCAGGTACATCGTCGTCTTGTTGGCGAACCACGTACTGCCGGGTTGAGGACGGCTGTAATCTCCGGCGACATAGACCGGGTTGGCCGAGCGGGGATGATGCTTGATCTGATCTTTAGTGACCCGGCCTGCCAGTTGGTTATCAGTCTCGCGATAACGCAAATAAAAGCGCGTCTCCAATTGCGGGCTGAAACGATAACCGATGTTCGCCGCCATACCCTTGCTGCTGCCACGGGTATGGTCTTGATAACCGTTGGTATCGGAGTCATTCAGGGAAATGTAGTAATCCAGATCGCCCAGTACTTGCCCCGAACTGATCTGGCGCTTTTGATAGCCGTAACTGCCTGCCTCATACCGCACTTGCAGCGGGGCGGCGTCGTAGCCGGTATGGGTGACGTAGTTGATCGAGCCGCCCAGTGCCAGTGCTCCTGCGTCAAAACCATTGGCGCCGCGCAGGACTTCGGCGCGGCTGAGCCATAACGGTTCAAACAACTCATAGGGTGTGCCACCGGGACCGGTCAGCGGCAACCCGTCGAACATCACGTACAAACCTGAACCGTGCGCGCCGGGTACCCGATTGAGGCCAGAACCGCGCACCGAAACCTTGGCACCGTCATTGCCCGCTGACTGCGCATAGACGCCGGGCTGGTACGCGAGCACATCGGTATTGCTGCCTGTTCGTCCGGTTTCAACCGTGTTCAGGTCAATCACATTGCTGGCGCCGGGCACTTCGTTCATCCGGGCTCGGGCCAAGTCCAACTCGCTGCTTTCTTCACTGCGAACCTGAACTTCCCCCAGCTCAAGTGGCCCTGCGAAGGAGGGCGATGCACAGGCAAGGGCCAAAGGCAGTAGCGGATAACAGAGAGAACGCATGTATGACAGGTCCAGGAGTGGTCGGGCGGCGCGCAAGCCTATACAAGGCAAGAATCGCTCGCAACCAGCACTTGGGGCTGAAGGTTTAATCAGTCGGTGATTGCAGCACATAGCATTCAAACAACTCCAGTTGGCCCGGCCGCGCGGCCAGGGAGGACATGAGGTTCAAGCCCAATACGCCCGCCCAATACCCCATATTGGGTAGCACCGGGGTATGGCCGAACACGATTGCCATCGCCCCCGGCTTCAATTGCTTCAAAAGCAGCACCAGCAGGTGTTGGGCTTGATCGCGACTCATCACCTCGGCGTTGAGAAAGCGCAGAAACATAACATCGCATTCTGCCGCCGGCTCCAGCGTTGCTTGGGCCGCACGATGGTGAAATTCCAGATTGGGTAATCGATGGCGGGCGCGAGCCTGGTCGACCATGCTTGATGAGCAATCGGCCCCCGTGCAACGGGTATGGGGCAGGGCGCGGGCAATGGACGCCATGAACGCACCGGTGGAACACGCGGGGTCGAGGAGTTGAGCACCGGGCGTGAGTCGCGATTGCAGCAGGGCGATGCAATGCTCTCGAAAGTGCTGTTCATCCCTGTCCAGTGTATGGGCCAGTGCTTCGCTGAAGCGCCAGTGCTCCTCGCGCATGACGTGTTCCTGTGCGCGGTTATCGAGGACAGGGTAGGGGAAGTAGAGCGCGCTGTCCGTCAGGTTGGATGCCAGGAGAAAGAGCTGAGTTTTTTCTTGCTCGCACGCCGTAATGAACTGCACGGTGATGCCATCGTTCTCATAAACAACACGGGTAAAACGTCCCAGCAACATGGACGGCTGGATCAGGCTAGACAGGTGCTGTCTGCCTTCGAAGGCGGTTGTAAGTGTTTTACGGCCCACCCAAAGGGTGTCCTTGATAGTAAGCATGAACAGGTTGTTAAGCCCGGGACCGACGGGTTCTGTCCACGACGCGTGTTGGTGGGTCTTCATGCAGCAGATCTCACGGATCTGCTGCATGACGTGCTGCTCGTGGTGGACGCTCAGGCCATGATTCATAAGGTCACCCGTAACACTCATTGAGTGCCTGTCCGCGGGCTTGCGGGATGACAACGTTACCGGTGCTTACGATATAAAAACGTTCAAGCCCCGGAATCACCACATTGGCCAACGTAGTACCGCTGTCGGTTTGATAGAGGATGCTGATCCCCAGTTCGCGGTTGTGGCTGCGCACGTTATGGGCAATGACGCGAATCTGTTCGTCCAGCGTGCGGTGTTCGCAGTCCGCTGGCAGCGTCACACATTGCTGGCGGGACTTGCTCATCAGGTCGTCTATATCCAGACGCAGACAACGCTGGAGCCGGGGGAACGATGCCAAGTGACGCCATTGCAGTTCCAGGTGTCGGGCAGTGTCGGCACGGCTTGCGCTCAAACGCAATTGCACCAGTTCGGTCAGGGCGCGTTCGGCAGCATGGGGGGCGCTTAATGAAGTTCCACAGCCGAAAAGGCCAATAGGCCGGTTATCGCCAAGGCTGAAGGCGAGGTAGGTGTGAACGCAAAACTCACTGCTGATGTCGAGCAGAACCACGTCTGCATCCAACTCTGATTCAACGTCCTGCCAGAGTGTGGCCAGTGAATGGGGAGGTTGCGGGCGCTGCACCCGGCGTAGAGGCCGGTCTTGTTGATAATAAAAATGTCTGAGCAGGAAAAGTGAAAGCGCATCGCGCTCCAGGCATTCATTAATGGCGTGCAGTGCTGCTTCGTTGTAGGTGGCGCCAATGGCGATGCCGCTGTTGCTGAAGTAACGCCGAATACCGGCGTAGTCGAAGGTGTCCCCGGCCAACGGCCTGGCGTTGTACGCGGGCAAGCTGAAGGCGACCGGGTAGTAGAAGGTCGAAGTGTCGAGGGGGCTGTGATATTGGCGGCTGGCGATGTGAGCTTCAGTGTGTTGAATGACGCAATCCAGAAGACTGTCGTCGTGAAAGAATCCGTCGCGCGCGTAACGGTTCGCAGGGCGCATCTCAATCCCCGCGTGCATTTCATGGTGTTCGCTCAGGTAGTGTTCCAGCGCCTCGAAGTAGGCTCCTACCAAGGCGTTGTCAGCATAGCCTTTTCCGGAACCGGCCCCCTTGGGCGTCGAGTGTGCGTCAGTCAGCGTGACGCGGGTATTCACGACGCGTTCCCCGAGCGTGTGAGCCGAGCCGACAAGCCCGAGGCAGGCCAGTTCTTGAAGCACTCGGGCATAGGCCTCGGCTAATGAAAGCTCACGTTCGTGCGCAATAATCGAGTGAGTCATAAGACATTCCGATTTAAGGAGGGGACGTCACAAACGTCCCCTCTTTGAAGTATCAGTCTGCGGTGAGTTCTTCTTTCTCAGCGTCGGTCAGTTCAAGTTGTTCCAGATATTGTTGCTCGGTTTGTGAGTCAAGCGTTTCTGTATCAGGCAGCGCTTGGGTGTTCATTGCCATGTAGTAGCCCATATCGAAAACCTTTTCTTATTGGATGGAGGGTTTGAATTGGCTTTGACTGTCAAAGCACACGTTGAATTTAGTAGTGTCTGTTATTTCATGTCAATGAACGTCATTTTCAATATTTCAGTTGAGGGCAATGTTTGGCTACATGTTTAAAGTTGTTCGGTACTGTTCAATATATCGTCGCTGTGCTGTCACGCAGCACACAGTTTAGCGTGCTGCTTCAGACCGATAGGGAATAGGCAGTTGAGTTGGAGTGCAAGGTGGCGCGTGTAAGATGTTTGGAGTTGAACTTTAAATAGGGTGTTTGCGCCGCGTAGAAAATCTTCTGGCGTGTGTAGTGGTTTTCATTGATTTTAAAAAATGAGGATGAATTCAACTTCATTAGTCGGTATTTTCTTACACGAGCCTCAAGGATTCAGTGTGTGGCGAATTTTACTGAGTAAGGTTGGCTCAAGCGCATTGTGGCCAGCCCTCACCTGTACGACTGAGGCGCGAGACCGTTTCCGAAGCCAGTCAAGGCTGGCCATACCGCACGTATCGTCGATGCCCTGAATCAGGGTCATCCTCGGGCTAACCCTGAGGAGCATGTCGGCAGGGGTGAAAAAGTAGTGATTGAGGTGGTAATGCAGTTCGAGGCGGATGGAGGCAATGGCTGAGTGATCCACAAAGGCGTTCAGTTGCTCATCCGTCATGGACTCTCCCAGATGCGCTTTGCTCCAGCTCAATGCCGCCGCCTGACGGGCTTGCGGGGTGCCGGTGCATAACGTGTTGTAGGTTCGCTGAAGGGTCAGTCCTGCCTCGGGCAAATGTTCAAGGGTCTGCTGAAGTATCCGGTCATAGGTATCGAAAACCTCATCGACAGGTACAAATACGGAGGCGGCAACGCCGCGTCTTACCCGATGCTTAAAACGGTGCTGGTATTTCAACGTCAGCCAACTGCCCCACGACACTCCGAGCAGGCTGATGCGCTCAAAACCGAAATAGTGCCGCAGATCGTCTATGTCTTGAACCACTGCATCGGTGTTGTTGTTTGTTAACTCGCCTTGGGGAGTGGAGCGTCCGCAGCCTCGCTGATCAAATAAAATAACGTCAAAATGATTAAGGTCGAAGAACAGCAGTTGCTTGTTGTTGCAGTAACCGCCTGGCCCACCATGGAGAAAGAAGATGGGCTCGCCTTGGGGGGTTCCATGACGCTCCCAATATAATTGATGACCGTCGCTCGTCGAATAATGACCGCTGTGTTCAATGGCGGGATGCATAAAGTATTCCTGTATGTGTATACGTGAAGTGCAAGGGTGAATTCAGGTAGGTGGTTGAACGTGAAAGTGAAAGGCTGATGAATTTATGAGGGGGGACAATGACTGTCAATGCGTCGTTGATCAGGATTCTGTTGGGTATGTTTTATAAGCTGTAAACGTAAGAAGGTGTGTTTACATGCAACGTTTTAAATAGGTAAAGGATGTTTGATTCATGTGTGTAAGTTGGACGTGAAGTCACAGTTAAACCGTGTGAGAGGCGTTATCAGCGAAAGGGTAGAAGGCTTAAATAAATGGCCATTTTTACTGTCAGTCGTCGGTGGGTCGATGTGTATTTTTAAGGGCTCTGCGCGGCGTGGGGTGTGATAACGCGCAGACAAAAAAATACCCCGTGAAAGCCAGGCTTACACGGGGTAGTGGGGCGAGCGAAGGGTGTTTAGCCCAGCAAGCCCAGTGTTGCGCGTTGCACCAGTTCCAGCATCGGCTGAGGGTAAACGCCCAGCACGAACACCAGTATCGACACCGCCAGCAGCATGACGCCGCCTGCCTTCTGCTCCCAGTTCAACGGGGCATCGTGGCGATGCAGTTTTGGCTCAACCAGGTACAGGGTGACCATCACACGCAGGTAGTAGAAGACGCCGATGGCGCTGCCCAGGATCAGGGAAGCGACCAACCACCATTGCTGCGCCTGAACACCGGTAGCAATGATGTAGAACTTGCCGATAAAGCCTGCGGTCAGCGGAATACCGGCCAGCGACAACATCATCACGGTCAGTACGGCAGTCATGTACGGACGGCGCCAGAACAGGCCGCGGTATTCATACAGGGCATCCGCGTCACGCCCTTTGTAAGGCGAGGACATCAACGTGATCACACCGAATGCACCCAGGCTGGTGAGCACGTAGGTGATCAG
This sequence comes from Pseudomonas sp. BS-2016, assembly GCF_001806145.1. Taxonomy (NCBI): domain Bacteria; kingdom Pseudomonadati; phylum Pseudomonadota; class Gammaproteobacteria; order Pseudomonadales; family Pseudomonadaceae; genus Pseudomonas; species Pseudomonas sp. BS-2016. The sequence goes on along the minus strand of NZ_MLCT01000030.1, from coordinate 90,122 downwards.
GTAAACGCCGATGGCTTCCATGGCCATGCCTTTGCTCGCTACCAGAGCGATCAGCAGGTAGCCGAAGTGGGCGATGGACGAGTAACCCAACAGACGCTTGAGGTTGGTTTGCGTCAGGGCCAGCAAGTTACCAAACAGGATCGAGGCGATCGCGATCACGGTCAGTACATCGCTCATCACACCGGTGGTGGCCGCCGGGGAGATCTGGAACAACCGCACCATCACTGCGAAGACAGCGACCTTGGAGGCGGTGGCCAGGAATGCAGCCACAGGAGCTGGCGCCCCTTCGTACACGTCTGGTGTCCAAAGATGGAAAGGAACCAGCGACAGCTTGAACGCCAGACCGACCAGCATCATGCCCAAACCCAGCTGGGCAATGGCGCTCGGAGCACCAGTGGCGGCCAGTGCGTGACCAATACCGCTGAAGCTCAGGCTACCCGCTTCGGCATATAACAAGGCCATGCCGAACAACAGGAACGCAGAACCGGCCGCCGACAGCACCATGTATTTGATGCCGGCTTCCAGTGAGCGCTTGTTGAAAAAGGCATAAGCCACAAGCCCGTAAACAGGCACTGAAAGCAGTTCCAGACCGATGAACAGGCCAGCCAGGTGTTGCGCGCTGACCAGTACCAGACCGCCCGACGCTGCCAGCAGCATCAACAGGTAAAGTTCTTCGCGGTTGCCCGGGTAACCGGTGCCGCCTTCACCCAGATAAGCGTGCGCAAGGGTTACGCAGGCCAGGGTCGCGACCAGAATCAGCCCGATGTACAGGTAGGCAAAGTTGTCCAGCATCAACAGCGGAGTGACCGCCAGTGGAGCGACTTTCAACGCCGGGAAGATCGACAGCAATGCCAGGTTAAGACCCGCCACCGAAAGCAGGAAGGTCTGTGAGTGGTTGCGGCGCCACGCGATTGCCAGCATCACCACAACGAGGGTGATGCTGGTAATCAACAGTGGAGCAAGCGCGATAAAGTGTTGGATCGTGAATTCCATAGCGCTCTTACCGGGCCGAAGCGAGTTGAGTGAAGGCGGTGCCGAGCCATTGCTGCACGCCATTCATGGTCGCAGCAGAGGTGTCGAGGAACGGTTGCGGATACACGCCGATGAAAATCAGCAGAACCGCCAGACCGAGCACCATGATCAGTTCACGTGCATCCATGCCGGCCAGTACGGCGTCGGACTTGGAAGGGCCGAAGTAGGCGCGGTGAATCATGATCAACGAGTAGACCGAACCAAACACCAGGCCGGTCGTTGCAATCGCCGTGACCCAAGGGAAGCTGGCGAACGAGCCCATCAGGATCAGGAACTCGCCAACGAAGTTACCGGTGCCCGGCAAGCCCAGCGACGCCGCGGCAAAGAACAGGCTAATGGCTGGCAGGTAGGCGATCTTCGACCACAAACCACCCATTTCACGCATGTCACGGGTGTGCAGGCGCTCGTACAACTGACCGCTGAGGATAAACAGCGCCGCCGCCGATACACCGTGCGCCAGCATCTGAATCACCGCGCCCTGCAGAGCCAGCAGACTGCCGGAGTAAATCCCGATCAGTACGAAGCCCATGTGGGAAACACTGGAAAAAGCGATCAGACGCTTGATATCGGTTTGTGCGAAGGCGAGGAATGCGCCGTAGAAAATCCCGACCAGGCCCAGTGTCATGGCAATCGGCGCGAATTCGGCCGAAGCATTCGGGAAGAGCGGCAGGGCAAAACGCAGCAGGCCGTACGCAGCGGTTTTCAGCAAGATACCGGCCAGGTCGACCGAGCCCGCGGTAGGCGCTTGTGCGTGAGCATCCGGCAACCAGGAGTGGAACGGCACGACCGGCAATTTCACGGCAAACGCAATGAAGAAGCCGAGCATCAGGATGTACTCGGTGGTGAGCGACATCTTGGTTTTCAGCAACTCGGCATAGCTGAAGGTCAGCACGCCGGTTTCATTGAAGTTGACCAGCACCAGACCCAGGATCGCCACCAGCATGATCAGGCCGGAAGCCTGGGTGAAGATGAAGAACTTGGTCGCTGCGTAGATACGGGTTTTCTTGCCGTCCGATGAACTGTGACCCCAGAGCGCGATGAGGAAGTACATCGGCACCAGCATCATTTCCCAGAAGAAGAAGAACATGAACAGGTCGATGGCGAGGAATACGCCGACCACACCGCCCAGGATCCACATCAGGTTCAAGTGGAAGAAGCCCACGTGACGCTGGATTTCTTTCCAGGAACACAAGACCGACAGCACACCTAGTAAGCCGGTGAGCAAGATCATCAGCAGGGACAGGCCGTCCAGTGCCAGATGCACGCTGATGCCGAAACGTTCGATCCAGACGTGCTTGAACTCAAGCGCCCAGACCGGGTCGGCACCCGGGTTGGGGGCAAGGTGGTAATCCCCGTGCGCCCACAGCCAAAGGCCGAGCGCAAGTTCGAGGGACATGGTCAGCAACGCAATCCAGCGTGGCAGGGTGGCGCCGAAGCGCTCACCCAGCCAGCACAGCAGGCCGCCGATAAAGGGGATCAGGATTAGCCAAGGCAGAATCATGACGGGCTCAATTCCTTTCGCAATGTCGAAGGTTCATATCAGACCGCTACCAGTACGATGGCGCCCATGACCAGTACAGCACCGGCAGCCATGGAAGCAGCGTACCAACGCAGTTGACCGGTTTCGCTGCGGCTCAGGGCGTTGTGCCCGGCCTTGGCCATCTTCGGTACCAGGCCGATGGTCTGGTCCAGAGGGTCCTTGCGCAGCAGGCGGCAGATCAACAGGTACGGTTTGACGAACAGTTTGTCGTACAGCCAGTCGAAGCCCCACGCGGCGAACCACCAGGCCGACAGGAAACGACCGATGCCGCTGTTGGCTACAGCCGTCACGAAACGACGTTTGCCCAGGTAAAGCAGGGCGGCCAGCAGGATACCGGCCAATGCGATGGCGCCCGAGGCGATTTCAAGGCTGTGCTTGGCTTCGCCGCCGGCATGGCCAACGCTTTGTGGCAGTACGCCCGCCAGTGGAGGCGTGATCATTGCGCCGATAAAAGTCGACAGGACGATCAGCACACTCAGTGGCAACCAGTACGAAACACCATGGCCCGCGTGGGCTTCAGTCTTGGCTTCACCGTGGAAGGTGATGAAGATCAGGCGGAAGGTGTACAGCGAGGTCATGAACGCACCCACCAGACCGGCGTACAGCAACTCGTTGTTACCGCTGGCGAAGGCTTCCCAAAGAATTTCGTCCTTGGAGTAGAAGCCTGCGGTCAGCAGAGGCAAGGCCGACAAGGCCGCGCCACCGACGATGAAGCTGATGTAAGCCAGTGGCAGTTTTTTCCACAGGCCGCCCATCTTGAAGATGTTCTGCTCGTGGTGGCAGGCGACAATCACCGCACCGGAAGCAAGGAACAGCAGTGCCTTGAAGAAGGCGTGGGTCATCAGGTGGAAAATCGCACCATCCCATGCACCGACGCCCAAGGCCAGGAACATGTAGCCGATCTGGCTCATGGTGGAGTAGGCGAGGATACGTTTGATGTCGGTTTGCACCAGTGCCGCAAAGCCGGCCAGTACCAGTGTCACGCCGCCCACGATGCCCACCAGATGCAGGATTTCAGGTGCCAGGGTGAACAGGCCGTGGGTACGAGCGATCAGGTAAACACCGGCGGTCACCATGGTGGCGGCGTGAATCAGTGCCGACACGGGCGTCGGGCCTGCCATGGCGTCTGCCAACCAGGTTTGCAGAGGCAATTGCGCCGATTTACCGACCGCGCCGCCCAGCAGCATCAGGGTCGCCAGCACGATCCAGAAATCACCGGCCTGGAACTTCAGCGGTGCCTGAACCAACAGCTCCTGAATGTTCAACGTGCCCAACTGCTGGAACAAAATGAACAGGCCGATGGCCATGAACACGTCGCCGATGCGGGTCACGATGAAGGCTTTGAGTGCGGCGTTACCGTTGTTGCGGTTGCTGTAATAGAAACCGATCAACAGGTAGGAGCACAGGCCCACGCCTTCCCAGCCGAAGTACACGAACAACAGGTTATCGGCCAGGATCAGGAACAGCATGCTGGCGATAAACAGGTTGGTGTAGGCGAAGAAACGCGAGTAGCCGTCTTCACCGCGCATGTACCAAGAGGCAAACACGTGGATCAGGAAGCCGACGCCGACCACCACGCCGAGCATGGTGACTGACAGGCCGTCCAGGTAAAGGGCGAAGTTCGGTTTGAACTCACCCACTGCCATCCATTGCCACAGCACTTGCGTGTAGTGACCGCCTTCAGGCGGCGCAACGTTGAATTGCCAGATCACGTACGCGGCCACCAGCGCCGACAGGCCGATGGAGCCAACGCCGATCAGGGCCGAGAGGTTTTCGCTGAAGCGTCCACGGGAGAACGACAGCAGCAAAAAGCCGATCAGGGGGAATACGAAAGTCAGAAAGAGAAGGTTCATCCGCGCATCTCACTGGTAGCATCGATATCAAGCGTGTGGAAGCGGCGATACAGCTGCAGCAGGATCGCCAGGCCAATACTGGCCTCGGCGGCTGCCAGGGTGATCACCAGAATGAACATCACTTGTCCATCCGGTTGCGCCCAGCGTGCACCGGCAACGATGAACGCCAGGGCAGCCGCGTTCATCATGATTTCCAGACTCATCAATACGAAGAGAATGTTACGGCGAACCATCAGTCCAACCAGACCGAGGCAGAACAGGACACCTGCTACTGCAAGGCCATGTTCCAAAGGTATTCCAGGCATCTTATTGCTCCTTCGCCTCGTTGCGGCCCAAGTGGAACGCCGTCACCGCTGCTGCAAGCAACAGCATCGAGGCGAGTTCGACCACCAGCAGATACGGGCCGAACAGGCTTATGCCGACGGCTTTTGCATCAATGGTGGTTTGACCGATGGCTGCGCCGCTCTGCTGTGCAAACAGCACGTACAGCAATTCGGCCAACAGGATGGCGGACAGAATGCTCGGTCCGATCCAAATGCCGGGTTTGAGCCAGTGGCGCTCCTGCGTCACCGAGGCCGGGCCCTGGTTGAGCATCATCACCACAAACACGAACAGCACCATGATGGCGCCAGCGTAGGCGATCACTTCGAGTACGCCCGCAAACGGCGCGCCGAGGCTGAAGAAGGTCATCGCCACGGCAATCAGCGAAATAATCAGGTAGAGCAGGGCGTGCACAGGGTTGGTGTTGGTGATCACGCGCAGCGTGGACACGACAGCGACACCCGATGCGAAATAGAAAGCGAATTCCATCGTTCTTCCTTAAGGCAGCAAGCTCTTCACGTTGATCGGCTCGGCTTCGTTCTGAGCAGCGCCTTTCGGCTTGCCTTCAACGGCCATACCCGCAACACGATAGAAGTTGTAATCAGGGTTCTTGCCGGGACCGGAGATCAGCAGATCTTCTTTCTCGTACACCAGATCCTGACGTTTGAACTCGGCCATCTCGAAATCCGGCGTGAGCTGGATGGCGGTGGTCGGGCAGGCTTCCTCACACAGGCCGCAGAAAATGCAGCGTGAGAAGTTGATGCGGAAAAACTCCGGATACCAGCGGCCATCTTCGGTTTCGGCTTTTTGCAGCGAGATGCAGCCCACCGGGCACGCCACGGCGCACAGGTTACAGGCAACACAACGCTCTTCGCCGTCCGGGTCGCGGGTCAGGACAATCCGGCCACGGTAACGCGGTGGCAGGTAGACCGGTTCTTCCGGGTATTGCAGCGTGTCACGCTTGCGGAAGGCATGGCCAAACACCATCACCAGGCTGCGAAGCTGGGTGTAGGTGCCATGCACGATGTCAAACAAGTACTTGAACATGGGTCTCTATCCTCACTGAACCGCGCCGGCGGGCGTGTTCAACAACACGACTGCGGCGGTTACCAGCAAATTGATCAGGGTCAGCGGCAGGCAGAACTTCCAGCTGAAGTCCATCACTTGGTCATACCGAGGGCGCGGAATAGAGGCGCGCAGCAGGATGAAGATCATGATGAAAAACGCAGTCTTCAGGGCGAACCAGATAAACGGAATCTGCGGCAGGATGCCGAACGGCCCGTGCCAGCCACCGAAGAACAAAGTCACCAGCAACGCCGAGATCAACACGATCCCGATGTATTCACCCACGAAGAACATGCCCCATTTCATGCCGGCATATTCAATGTGGTAACCATCGGCCAGTTCCTGCTCCGCTTCCGGCTGGTCGAACGGGTGACGGTGAGTCACGGCGACGCCAGCAATGAAGAAGGTCAGGAAACCGAAGATCTGCGGAATGATGAACCACAGGTTTTGCGCTTGGTATTCAACAATGTCGCGCATGTTGAACGAGCCGACCTGAACCACGATGCCCATCAGCGACAGGCCCATGAACACTTCGTACGACACGGTCTGGGCCGAAGCGCGCAGGCTGCCGAGCAGGGCGAACTTGTTGTTGCTCGACCAGCCGGCGAACAACACGGCGTACACCGACAGACCGGCCATGGCGAAGAAGAACAGGATGCCGATGTTCAGGTCTGCCACACCCCAGGTCGGGGTGATCGGGATAATCGCGAAGGCGATCAGCAAGGCGCTCATGGCCACTACCGGTGCCAGGGTGAAAATCACCTTGTCGGCAAACGGCGGCGTCCAGTCTTCCTTGAAGAACATCTTGATCATGTCGGCGGCGATCTGAAACGCGCCGAACGGGCCGACGCGGTTCGGACCGTAACGGTCTTGCCACAGGGCGAGCAAACGGCGCTCGACCCAGCTCAACAGCGCACCGCACACCACCACGGCGAGCAGGATTACCACGGCTTTGACCACCGAGAGAATCACGTCGATCACTTCAGGCGTGAACCAGGTCATTGGGCTGCCTCCTGCAAACCGTCAACGGTAAGACCAAAGATCGCAGGCGGGATGCCAGCCAGACCGGCAGGCAATGCCACCAGGCCAGCCCCCAGCTCTTCATTGATACGCAGCGGCAGGCGCAGGGTCACACCGGCTACGTTCAGGCTGAGCAGCGCACCGTCATTGACGCCCAGGCGATCGGCTTCGGACTTGGCCAGCGCGATGTAGGCGGCCGGGATGCGTTCTTGTACCGGCGCGGCTTTCGAGGAGTTCTCCTCGCTGCCCAGCAGGTGATAGAACGGCACGACGTGCCAGGTGCCACGGGCCGGGTTGAACGGGCCTGGAATGTTGGCGCACCAGTTCAGCGAATCACCTTTGCTTTCGATCAGGCGAATGCCCGGATCACCCGCACGGATGTGGCCGCCGACTTCGTCCTGGAACTTGTTCCACGCTTGTGGCGAGTTCCAACCCGGCGACCAGGCAAATGGCACTTGCTGACGCGGCTCAACGGAGCCCGAGTAACCTTCCATGGAGAAGGCGAACGCGGTGTCCGGGTCTTGCGGAGTACGCGGCTCGTGAACGCTGATGTTGGCGCGCATGGCGGTGCGGCCGCTGTAACGCAGCGGTTCGCGTGCCAGTTTCAGGCCTTTGATGCGGAATTCGGCCGAAGGCGCAGCGTCTACGATGCCGGCCAGATCTGGCGTGCAGGCGGCAGTGGCCTGAGTCACGTGATCCAGCAGCGTCCAGTCCACCGGCTTGTTCAGCAGGGTGCTTCGCAGGGCGTGCAACCAGCGCCAGCCTTCATGGATCAGGTTGGCGGAATCCAGATAACGAGGGTCGAACACCTGGAAGAAGCGCTGGGCGCGGCCTTCCTGGCTGACCAGCGTACCGTCGGCTTCAGCGAAACTGGCGGCCGGCAATACCAGATCGGCACGGTCGGTGGTGGCGGTTTTCTGATGGTCGGCAACAATCACGACCTTGGCAGCGTCCAGCGCAGCGTTCACCTTCACGGCGTCCACGCGGGTGAACAGGTCGTTCTCCAGCACCACGATGGCGTCTGCCTGGCCGTCAATCACGGCTTGCAGTGCGGCGTCTACCGATTCGCCGCCGAGCATGGCCAGACCCAAGCTGTTGGCTTCCGGCACGACCAAGCTGATGGAGCCGGCTTTTTCGCGCAGGTGCAAGGCTTTGGCAATGTTGCCCGCCGCTTCGATCAGGGCTTTGGAGCCCAGTGACGTACCCGCAATGATCAGGGGGCGTTTGGCAGCCAGCAAGGCGTCTGCGATGCGCTGGGCCAATTGCTGGGCTTCGGCATCCAGACCGTCGACAGCAGGCGCGCTGGCATCGAGGGCGTGAGCCACGGCGAAGCCGATGCGGGCCAGATCGTCCGGTGCAGCGTGAACGCATTCTTCAGCGACGTCGTCCAGCTTGGTTTCAGCCAGGCTGGCGATAAACAGCGGATTCAGCGCGTGCTGACCGATGTTTTTCACCGCGGCGTCAAGCCATGGCTGAACGCGCATGGCATCGGCCATGTCTTCAGCTTTGCCCTTGACGGACTGACGCAATGACAGCGCCATACGAGCGGCGGTCTGAGTCAAGTCTTCGCCCAAGACGAAAATCGCGTCATGGTCTTCGATGTCGCGCAGGTTTGGCACCGGCAGCGGGCTGTCCTTGAGGACTTGCAGCACCAGGCGGATACGCTCCAGCTCACCGGCTTCGATACCCGAGTAGAAGTGCTCGGCGCCTACCAGCTCGCGCAACGCGTAGTTGCTTTCGAGGCTGGCACGAGGCGAACCGATACCCACAATGTTGCGACCGCGCAGCAGTTCGGCGGCCTTGTCCAGGGCCGCGTCGACGCTCAGCTTGTTGCCGTCGGCCAGCAGCGGCTGACGTGGGCGGTCGCTACGGTTGACGTAGCCGTAACCGAAGCGGCCACGGTCACACAGGAAGTACTGGTTGACCGAACCGTTGAAGCGGTTTTCGATCCGGCGCAGCTCGCCATAACGTTCGCCCGGGCTGATGTTGCAGCCGCTGGAGCAACCGTGGCAGATGCTGGGCGCAAATTGCATGTCCCACTTGCGGTTGTAGCGCTCGGAGTGGGTTTTGTCGGTGAACACACCGGTCGGGCAGACTTCGGTGAGGTTGCCCGAGAACTCGCTTTCGAGAACGCCGTCTTCAACGCGACCGAAGTACACGTTGTCGTGGGCGCCGAAAACGCCGAGGTCCGTACCGCCCGCATAGTCTTTATAGAAGCGCACGCAGCGGTAGCAGGCGATGCAGCGGTTCATCTCATGAGCGATGAACGGGCCGAGTTCCTGGTTCTGGTGGGTACGTTTGGTAAAGCGGTAGCGGCGTTCGTTGTGACCGGTCATCACGGTCATGTCTTGCAGGTGGCAGTGACCGCCTTCTTCGCACACAGGGCAGTCGTGCGGGTGGTTGGTCATCAGCCATTCGACAACGCTGGCGCGAAACACTTTCGCTTCTTCGTCGTCGATGGAAATCCAGCTTCCGTCAGTGGCCGGGGTCATGCAGGACATGACGATACGACCACGGGTGTCGTTCTCGTCGGTGTATTGCTTGACTGCACACTGGCGGCAGGCGCCAACACTGCCCAGGGCAGGGTGCCAGCAGAAATACGGAATATCGAGTCCCAGCGACAGACAGGCCTGTAACAGGTTGTCTGCCCCATCGACTTCGAGCTCTTTGCCGTCTACGTGGATAGTGGCCATGGTTCAAAGGTCTTCGTTGGCCCGGTGTCAGCGGGCGTGGCTAATGGAATCTTGTTATTCGTTCGAAGCAACCCAGCCTTACGGCGTTATCGAACGATCAGAGGGCGGCACGGACCGCCCCCATTCAGAACGTTACGCGCCGATAACAATCGGGCGTGCCAGAGGTGGAACACCGGGTTTTGCTTGCGCAATGCCGGCTTCGAACTCTGGACGGAAGTACTTGATTGCGCTGCCCAGTGGCTCCACGGCGCCCGGTGCGTGAGCACAGAACGTCTTGCCCGGACCGAGGAAACCCACCAGACCCAGCAGGGTCTCGATGTCGCCCGGCTGGCCTTCGCCTTTCTCGATGGCCATCAGCAGCTTGACGCTCCATGGCAGGCCATCACGGCACGGGGTGCAGAACCCGCACGACTCGCGCGCGAAGAACTGTTCCATGTTGCGCAGCAGTGAAACCATGTTGACGCTGTCGTCCACGGCCATGGCCAGACCCGTACCCATACGGGTACCGACTTTGGCAATACCCCCGGCGTACATTTGTGCGTCGAGGTGCTCGGGCAACAGGAAACCCGTACCGGCACCGCCTGGCTGCCAGCACTTGAGCGTGAAGCCGTCGCGCATGCCGCCTGCGTAGTCTTCGAACAGCTCGCGAGCGGTGACGCCAAACGGCAGTTCCCACAGCCCGGGATTCTTGACCTTGCCGGAGAAGCCCATCAGCTTGGTGCCGTGGTCTTCGCTGCCTTCGCGGGCCAGGGATTTGTACCAGTCAACGCCATTGCCGATGATGGCCGGTACGTTGCACAGGGTCTCTACGTTGTTCACGCAGGTCGGCTTGCCCCAAACGCCCACGGCCGCCGGGAACGGCGGTTTGGAACGCGGGTTGGCGCGACGGCCTTCAAGGGAGTTGATCAGTGCGGTTTCTTCACCGCAGATATAACGCCCGGCACCGGTGTGTACGAAGAGTTCGAAATCAAACCCCGAACCCAGGATGTTCTTGCCCAGCAGGCCCGCTGCCTTGGCTTCTTCGACGGCACGGCGCAGGTGCACGGCCGCGGTGGTGTATTCGCCACGCAGGAAGATGTAGCCGCGGTAGGTTTTCAGGGCGCGAGCACTGATCAGCATGCCTTCGATCAGCAGATGGGGCAGTTGCTCCATTAGCATGCGGTCTTTCCAGGTGTTGGGTTCCATTTCATCGGCGTTACACAACAGGTAACGGATGTTCATGGATTCGTCTTTGGGCATCAGCCCCCACTTCACACCCGTGGGGAAACCTGCACCGCCACGACCTTTGAGGCCGGCGTCTTTCACGGTCTGGACGATATCGTCCTGAGCCATGTCGGCGAATGCCTTGCGGGCCGCCGCGTAGCCGTTTTTGGCCTGATATTCGTCAAGCCATACCGGCTCGCCGTCGTCACGCAGACGCCAGGTCAACGGATGGGTTTCTGCCGTGCGCGCAATGCGGTTGGCAGGCCCGAAAGAAGTCAGGGTCATGGGTAGCCCTCCAACAACGTGGCAACGCCCGATGGCTGGACATCACCGAATGTGTCGTCGTCGATCATCAACGCCGGCGCTTTGTCGCAGTTGCCCAGGCAGCACACCGGCAGCAGCGTGAAGCGCCCGTCTGCGGTGGTCTGGCCCAGGCCGATGCCCAGCTTGGTCTGGATCTCGCTGACCACGGACTCGTGACCACCGATGTAGCAGACCATGCTGTCACACACGCGAATGATGTGACGACCGACCGGCTGGCGGAAGATCTGGCTGTAGAACGTCGCCACGCCTTCAACGTCGCTGGCGGGAATGCCCAGCAGCTCGCCGATGGCGTAGATCGCGCCGTCCGGCACCCAGCCACGTTCCTTTTGAACGATCTTCAGGGCTTCGATCGACGCTGCGCGCGGATCTTCGTAGTGATGCATCTCGTGCTCGATGGCCGAGCGCTCGGTTTCGCTAAGGGCGAAACGGTCTGTCTGGATAAGCGTGCTGTTCATGCTTAGCGGTCCACGTCGGCCATAACGAAATCGATACTACCCAGGTAAGCAATCAAGTCCGCGACCATTTCGCCTTTGATCACCGAAGGGATCTGCTGCAAATGGGCAAAGCTTGGGGTGCGAATCCGGGTGCGGTAGCTCATGGTGCCGCCGTCGCTCGTCAGGTAATAACTGTTGATGCCCTTGGTCGCTTCGATCATCTGGAAGGATTCGTTGGCCGGCATTACCGGGCCCCACGAAACTTGCAGGAAGTGCGTAATCAAGGTCTCGATGTGCTGCAAGGTGCGCTCTTTGGGCGGCGGCGTGGTCAGCGGGTGGTCCGCCTTGTACGGGCCGGCCGGCATGTTGCGCATGCACTGCTCGATGATTTTCAGGCTCTGGCGCATTTCTTCGACACGCACGATGCAACGGTCATAGGCATCGCCATTGGCCGCCAGCGGCACTTCAAACTCGAAGTTCTCGTAGCCGGAATACGGACGCGCCTTGCGCAGGTCGAAGTCGCACCCGGTAGACCGCAGACCAGCACCGGTGACACCCCATTCCAGGGCTTCTTTGGTGTTGTACTGGGCAACGCCGATGGTACGGCCACGCAAGATGCTGTTGTCCAGCGCGGCTTTTTGGTATTCGTCCAGACGTTTGGGCATCCAGTCGATGAATTCCTTGACCAGGCGATCCCAGCCATTTGGCAGGTCGTGGGCGACGCCGCCGATGCGGTACCAGGCCGGGTGCAGGCGGAAACCGGTGATCGCCTCGATCACTTTGTAGGCGCGCTGACGGTCGGTGAAGGTGAAGAACACCGGGGTCATGGCGCCCACGTCCTGGATGTACGTCCCCAGGAACAGCAAGTGGCTGGTGATGCGGAAGAACTCGGCCATCATGATGCGGATGGTGTCGACCCGGTCCGGCACTTTGATGCCTGCCAGTTTTTCTACCGAGAGCACATACGGCAGGTTGTTCATCACGCCGCCGAGGTAATCGATACGGTCGGTGTACGGAATGAAACTGTGCCATGACTGGCGCTCAGCCATTTTTTCGGCGCCACGGTGGTGGTAGCCGATGTCAGGCACGCAGTCGACGATTTCTTCGCCGTCCAGTTGCAGGATGATGCGGAAGGCACCGTGAGCCGAAGGGTGGTTCGGGCCCAGGTTGAGGAACATGTAGTCCTCGTTCTCGCCGGAACGCTTCATGCCCCAGTCTTCAGGCTTGAAGCGTGCGGCTTCTTCTTCGAGCTGGACTTTGGCCAGGCTCAGGCTGTACGGGTCGAACTCCGTGGCGCGCGCAGGAAAGTCCTTGCGCAGCGGGTGACCTTCCCAGGTCGGCGGCATCATGATGCGCGACAGGTGAGGGTGCCCGGCGAAGTCGATGCCGAACATGTCCCAGACTTCCCGCTCGTACCAGTTGGCGTTCGGCCAGATCCCGGTCACGGTCGGCAGGCTCAAATCGCCTTCGGACAGGGCCACCTTGATCATGACGTCGCTGTTACGCTCAAGCGACATCAGGTGATAGAAGACGGTGAAATCGGCACCCGACGGCAGGCCCTGACGCTTGGTGCGCAGACGTTCGTCGACACCGTGCAGGTCATAGAGCATGACGTAGGGTTTTGGCAGGTTGCGCAGGAAGGTCAGGACTTCGACCAGTTTGGCGCGGGCAACCCAAAGCACCGGCATGCCGGTGCGCGTGGCCTGGGCAGTGAATGCATCAGGACCAAAACGGTTATTCAGTTCGACAACCACATCGTGGTCGTCAGCCTTGTAAGGCGGGATGTACAGAGCGGAGCCTGTAGTCATGGTTTTTTATCGCTTTCGTTCAACGTAAAGAATGAAGCCAGTGTCTCGTTCTATAAAAAGAAGCGGGGCTGGATCAGACTTCGTCGGGGCTGCGCAGGTTGGTCACCTGAATACGCTGTTCGCGGCGCTGTTCCTTTTGCGATGGCATCTCGGCGCGGTACACGCCTTGCTCGCCAACGACCCAGGAAAGTGGGCGACGCTCCTGGCCAATCGACTCTTGCAAGAGCATCAAGCCTTGCAGGAAAGCCTCCGGGCGGGGTGGGCAGCCGGGTACGTAAACGTCCACGGGCAAAAACTTGTCCACCCCTTGAACCACGGAGTAGATGTCGTACATGCCACCGGAGTTGGCGCACGAACCCATGGAAATGACCCATTTAGGTTCAAGCATTTGCTCGTAGAGGCGCTGAATGATCGGCGCCATCTTGATGAAGCAGGTACCGGCAATAACCATGAAATCCGCCTGACGCGGCGAGGCCCGGATAACTTCGGCGCCAAAGCGCGCGATGTCGTGGGGCGCCGTGAAGGCGGTGGTCATTTCCACGTAGCAGCACGACAAGCCGAAGTTGTACGGCCACAGGGAGTTTTTACGCCCCCAGTTGACCGTGCCGTTCAGCACGTCTTCAAGCTTGCCCATGAAAATGTTTTTGTGGACTTGATCTTCTAACGGATCGGAAACGGTTTCTCGTTTGCCGATCGGGTACTGCTCGTTAGGAGCATCCGGGTCGATCCTGGTGAGTTCGTATTGCATCGCCAAAGCCTCATTGTTTCAGCTTGGCCTGCCGCTTACGACGAGCTTCCGGTGCCCAATCAAGAGCACCCACCCGAAATAGGTAGACAAGGCCTGCCAACAGAATTGCTATGAAAACGAGAGCTTCGACGAATCCGGTCCAGCCGCTTTCGCGAACAGACACAGACCAGGCAAAGAGAAAGAGGGCTTCGATATCGAAGATCACGAACAGCATCGCGACCAGATAGAATTTGGCTGAGAGCCGCAAGCGGGCGCCACCGGTGGGTAGCATGCCGGACTCGAACGGTTCGTTTTTGCTGCGGCCCCAGGCTTTTGACCCGAGGAGGCTGGAGACGCCAAGCATGAAGGCACAAAGGCCGACAACGCCGAGAAGGAAAATGGCAAAGCCCCAGTTGTGGGCTATGAGTCCTGTCGCTTCGGGCATGCTGGTAATCCTTAACAGAGAGCCAATGTCTCTGAGCTCAAAAAGGTAATAAAGCAGTGACGATATGTCGCAGCGCAATTGATGGGCGAGATTTTATGGCTAAACACCCAGCAAGTAAATTTTCTAAGATGAATAAATTCAGTCCTTTAGTGGTATAGCTTCCTCCAAAGTCTACGTAGGCCACGTGGCACGGGCATTACAGCTTATTTCAGCGATGATGTTTTGTTTGTGCTGCAATGAACAATGCGACGCCCAAATGATAATGAATATCGTTTAAATCCGCATCTGTTGTTTTACAGCTTAGCCTGCCTGCGCAAGTTGGCTTATATATGTAGCCATTGCAAGTTTCGAACTTGGTTTTCTAACCTGATTCTGTTTTCGATTTATGGACCTGGATCAGGTTTTCGTCGACGTGCGGACGGATCTTTACGAAATTCAGATAAAAAAACGCCCCGAACCAGTCGGGGCGTTATGTTCAAGGCATTGCGTTTGTTCTTTACAGGCGAGGCAATGGCCGTCGTTTCACTGGTTGCCGGGCAATCAGTGGAACTGTTCTTCTTCGGTCGAGCCGGTCAGGGCGGTGACCGAGGACGAGCCACCCTGAATCACGGTGGTCATGTCATCGAAGTAACCGGTACCCACTTCCTGCTGGTGCGCAACGAAGGTGTAACCCTTGGCGGCGTCAGCAAACTCCTGCTCTTGCAGCTTCACGTAGGCGGTCATGTCGTTACGGGCGTAGTCGTGCGCCAGGTTGAACATGCTGTGCCACATGTTGTGAATGCCAGCCAGGGTGATGAACTGATGCTTGTAGCCCATTGCCGACAGTTCGCGCTGGAATTTGGCGATGGTCGCGTCGTCCAGGTTTTTCTTCCAGTTGAAGGAAGGCGAGCAGTTGTAGGACAGAATCTGGTCCGGGTATTCCTTTTTGATCGCTTCAGCAAAGCGGCGCGCTTCGTCCAGGTCAGGCTTGGCGGTTTCACACCAGATCAGGTCGGCATACGGCGCGTAGGCCAGGCCACGGGCAATCGCTTGATCCAGGCCAGCGCGCACTTTGTAGAAGCCTTCCTTCGTGCGTTCGCCGGAGACAAATGGCTTGTCGTACGGATCGCAGTCGGAGGTCAGCAAGTCGGCAGCGTTAGCATCGGTACGGGCCAGAATGATGGTCGGTACGCCCGCCACGTCGGCAGCCAGTCGGGCCGCAGTCAGCTTCTGTACGGCTTCCTGGGTGGGAACCAATACCTTGCCGCCCATGTGGCCGCATTTTTTAACCGACGCCAGTTGGTCTTCGAAGTGAACGCCTGCAGCGCCCGCTTCGATCATGTTTTTCATCAGCTCGTAGGCATTGAGTACGCCGCCGAAACCGGCTTCAGCGTCTGCCACGATGGGGGCGAAGTAGTCGATATAACCTTGGTCGCCCGGGTTCTTGCCGGATTTCCACTGAATCTGGTCGGCGCGACGGAACGAGTTATTGATGCGCTTGACCACGGTTGGAACGGAGTCCACCGGGTACAGCGACTGGTCGGGGTACATGGATTCGGCAGAGTTGTTGTCTGCCGCCACTTGCCAGCCCGACAGGTAGATAGCCTGGATACCGGCTTTAACCTGTTGTACTGCCTGGCCCCCGGTCAGGGCGCCCATGCAGTTGACGAAATCTTTTTCAGGACGGAAGGACGGGTGTGCGCCCTGAGTCACCAGTTTCCACAGCTTTTCGGCGCCCATTTTTGCAAAGGTGTGCTCGGGTTGAACCGAGCCGCGCAGGCGGACCACGTCAGCAGCGGAGTAATCGCGAGTCACGCCTTTCCAGCGTGGGTTTTCGGCCCAGTCTTTCTCGAGGGCTGCAATTTGCTGTTCGCGTGTCAGTGCCATGGTGATAAACCTCGTCGCATAGGTCTGGGTTGAAAAATTTTTGCTCCACCAGGCACACAACCATTTTGTTCGTATACGTGCGTGAATGGCTTCTCGCTAGCGGTCAGGGGCGCTTTGCAGGGCTCTGATCGGCGGGAGCGGGGCCATCATGCCTTCGCTTTTTTGAGTCGTCAAACGTTTTGTAGTGCTTTTTATGTGGCACTACATATTTGGTCTAATACGACCCGTCAGTCAGTTTTGGCCTTTTGGGTCGAGTGCGTCGACTTTGACCCGCAATGTCATGTCATCCCGGCTTTGAGTCGAGTAGGTGCGGGTTTGGCCCTGCTGGCTAGCCAGATTCTGGCCGCTGATGCCCGCCACTGTGATCCATTGGCCGAGGGGGCCGCTGACCTGTGTGTCGGTACTTTGCACGTTCACTACATCCGGCTGTTCCTGGCTCATGCGGTCGCGGTTGGTGCTGATCGCCAGGTGTACCGTTTCACCTGTAACGCTGGCGGTGATGTAAAAACCCTTGGTCACGTTGCGATAAGCGGTTTGTGCCGAGAGGCGTCCGTATGCATCGGTCTGGGTGCTTGTCTGGGGAATGCTTTGGCCTGTCTGGATCAAGGCGGGAACACCTTCAGTGGCTTGAATCTGCTGAACGCCGCCGTCACGGCTGGCGGTGCTGTAGACCCGCGTATTGCTGTTGCTGTCAGGCAGGTTGGTATCGCTGGTATCGACGGTGATCAGCAAACGGCGCGCAGGCGTGTCGAGCTGGCTGAGCAAGTCTTCCAGGCCCTGGATTTTCTGGGTCGGGGCCTCGACGATGAGTTGATTGCCGTAAACGGTGACGTTGCCGTCCTTGCCGATGAAGTTCTGGGCCACCGGCAGTAAGTCCGCGTTGGTGCGGTTTTGCAGTGTGATGACTTGGGTATCGGCAAGGGCGCTGAGGCTCAACAGCATCATCAGACCGGCTATGAGTGGGCGTAAGACCATGTCTGTTATCTCCGCAAGGCTTGAAAAGGGATGAAAGCAGTGTGCCAGTTTGTCGGCCTAAATGTGGCGAGGTTGAATGACACACAGCAAAACGCCCTGCGATCCGACGATGGCAGGGCGTTTTTTATTCAGGAGCAGCGTTCACGCGTGTCAGGCGCAGCGCACCATGTCCACGTGCGGAATGCCCGCCTCCAGAAACTCGTCGCTCACGATCTTGAACCCGAGCCGCTCATAGAACGGCGTGGCGTGCACCTGTGCGCTCAGCTTCACCTCTTTCAAGCCGCGTTCTTCGGCTTGTTCGAGGGTGGCCTGCATCAGGGCGTCGCCGACTTTCAGTCCGCGCCAGTCCTTGAGGACGGATACACGGCCTATCTGGCCATCCGCCAGGAGTCGGGCCGTGCCAATGGCGAAATCGCCCTCAAAGGCCAAAAAGTGTACGGCGCTGCTGTCGTCCGAATCCCACTCCAGCTCGGGCGGAACGTGCTGTTCGTTGATAAACACCGCTTCACGGATGCGTCGAAGTTCGGCGTTATCCTTTTGCCAGTCGGCGACACGTACGCGAATTTTATTCATCAGCGAACCCCAGGCTTCCTTGTTTGACCAATTCACACAGCAGGTTGCGGCCATCTTCATCTGGCAGCCACGGGCCGAGGTTTTCGGCATGCAAGGCATCGGCGGCACAGATCATTTTCAAGAGATCGCGCAGTTTGCCCGGCAGCAGACGGCTCTGTCCGCTGGCAAACAGAAGCAGGTCTTCATCCACCTCGGACCAGGCCAGGCGGGCGCTCGGGTTGCGGATCAATACCGCGCCCTGGTCGAGACTGCCGAGCAAGTCTTCTTCTTCGAGCTCGGGGCCTACGACGAGTTCCGGATAGCGTGGCTCGGTCATGAACTGGCCGAACCAGGTCAGGAGCATGCGCTCATCGCTCATGTGTTCAGCGAGCAAGCCTTTCAAGCGGTCCAGCGCATCGCGCTGGATCTGATGCGGGTCGCTGACCGGTTGTGCGTCGGCATCGGTGTAACGTTCTTCATCCGGCAGGTACTGGCTGAGGAAGTCGGTGAAGTGGGTCAGTACTTCAGCGGCGCTCGGGGCGCGGAAACCGACCGAGTAGGTCAGGCAGTCGTCCACGGCTACACCGCTATGGGCAAGGCGTGGCGGCAGATACAGCATGTCGCCGGGTTCCAGTGTCCACTCATCGGTGGCCTGGAAGTCTGCCAGGATGCGCAGGTCGGCGTGTTCCAGCAGGGCGCTGTCGGAGTCGCACATCTGGCCGATCTGCCAGTGGCGCTTGCCAGCCCCTTGCAGCAGGAATACGTCGTAATTATCGAAGTGCGGGCCGACGCTGCCGCCGGGTGCGGCGTAGCTGATCATCACGTCGTCAATACGCCAGCTCGGCAGGAAGCGAAAGTGCTCCAGCAGCTCGCCCACTTCGGGCACGAACTGATCGACGGCTTGCACCAGCAAGGTCCATTCGCGTTCAGGCAGTTTGCCGAACTCATCTTCGGCAAAAGGCCCGCGGCGCAGCTCCCACGGGCGTTCGCCGTGTTCGATGACCAGTCGTGATTCGACCTCCTCTTCAAGTGCCAGACCGGCCAGTTCGTCGGCATCGATCGGGCTTTCGAAGTCAGGGATTGCCTGTCGGATCAGCAGCGGTTTTTTCTGCCAGTAGTCGCGCATGAATTCGCGTGCAGTCATGCCGCCCAGAAGTTGAAGAGGAAGATCAGGATTCATGTGTAACCTATTGAAAAGTTGCGCTTTGTATTCGGGAATAAAAACGCCCGGCACGGCCGGGCGTTAGTAGGTCGTTACAGCACTCAGATGCGCTTGGCCTGTTCGACCGCGTTGCCGATGTAATTGGCAGGGGTCAGCAGCTTCAGCTCGGCCTTGGCCGCTTCCGGCATTTCCAGGCTATCGATGAACGTCTGCAGTGCTTCAGGGCTGATGCCCTTGCCGCGCGTCAGCTCTTTGAGCTTCTCGTACGGGTTTTCAATGTTGTAGCGGCGCATGACGGTCTGGATCGGCTCCGCCAGCACTTCCCAGCAGGCATCCAGGTCAGCAGCGATTTTCTGGGCGTTGAGCTCCAGTTTGCTGATGCCTTTGAGGCTGGCTTCGTACGCGATCACGCTGTGAGCAAAGCCCACGCCGAGGTTGCGCAGCACGGTGGAGTCGGTCAGGTCGCGCTGCCAGCGGGAGATTGGCAGTTTGCTGGCCAGGTGCTGGAACAGCGCGTTGGCGATCCCCAGGTTGCCTTCGGAGTTTTCGAAGTCGATCGGGTTGACCTTGTGCGGCATGGTCGATGAACCGATCTCGCCCGCGATGGTGCGCTGCTTGAAGTAGCCCAGGGAGATGTAGCCCCAGATGTCGCGGTCGAAATCGATCAGGATGGTGTTGAAGCGCGCAATGGCGTCAAACAGCTCGGCAATGTAGTCGTGCGGTTCGATCTGCGTGGTGTACGGGTTGAAACCCAGGCCCAGTTCGTCTTCGATGAAGGCGCGGGCGTTGGCTTCCCAGTCAATCTGCGGGTAGGCCGACAGGTGGGCGTTGTAGTTGCCCACGGCGCCGTTGATTTTACCCAGCAGCGGTACGGCGGCCACTTGAGCGATCTGGCGCTCCAGGCGGTAAACCACGTTGGCTAGTTCTTTACCCAGGGTGGTAGGCGACGCCGGTTGACCGTGGGTGCGCGACAGCATCGGCACGTCGGCAAAGCGGATGGCCAGTTCGCGGATGGCTTCAGCGGTTTGACGCATCAGTGGCAGCATCACCTCATCACGGCCTTCGCGCAGCATCAGCGCGTGGGACAGGTTGTTGATGTCCTCGCTGGTGCAGGCAAAGTGGATGAATTCGCTGACATTGGCCAGTTCCGGCAGCTTGGCAGCCTGTTCCTTGAGCAGGTACTCAATGGCTTTGACGTCGTGGTTGGTGGTGCGCTCGATCTCTTTGACGCGTTCGGCGTGTTCCAGAGAGAAGTTTTCGGCCAGTTCATTCAGAACGGCGTTGGCTTCGGCGGAGAAGGCCGGGACTTCCGGGATGGCCGCGTGGGCAGCCAAGCGCTGGAGCCAGCGAACTTCAACCAATACACGGGCACGGATCAGGCCGTACTCGCTGAAAATAGGGCGCAGGGCCTGGGTTTTGCCGGCGTAGCGGCCGTCAACAGGGGAAACCGCAGTGAGCGAAGAGAGCTTCATGGGGTGTTCTCGGACAGTCGGGCAACGAAATGGGGCGCGTATCATACATGAAAAAAACGGCCGGTCCGTTGCCAAGTGACCGGCGTCATACGCGAAGCGACGTTACAAAGGTGTGCGTTCTGGCGGGTGTTAGCCGCGCAGCATCGGATAAAGCTCTTTGAGCAGCTTGCGACGGCTGAATACCAGTTGCCAGCGATGACCGCCCAATTGGCGCCACAAGCGTGCCGAGCGGATCCCGGCCAGCAGCAGTGCGCGAATTTTGGCGGCGTTGCTGGGTTGTTGCAGGTTGCGCATGTCGCCGTGGACCTGAATGCGCTGGCGCAGCGTGCTCAGGGTGTCCTGATACAGTGCGCCACAGGCCGCCACGACGTTTTCATGGGCCGGACCGAAGTGCTCGACCTGGGACTGGATCTGCGGCAAGCGTTTGCCGATCAGTTCAAGCATGTCGTCACGCTTGGCCAGCTGGCGCTCCAGGTTGAGCATCGACAGGGCGTAGCGCAAAGGCTCGCGCTGCAACGTATTGGGGTCGCGTTCAAGGGCGCCAATGAGGGCCCGGTAACCTTCGCGCAGGTTGATGTCGTCACCGCCAAACACTTCCAGCGTGTCTTTCGGGTCGCGCACCAGCAATGTGCCAAGCATGCAGGCCAGATCCGCTTCCCCGACCTGACCGGTGCGGGCGATTTTGTCCACCAGCACGGCAGCCAGAAAAACCCCGCCGAGTGCGATCAGTTGTTCCTGGGTGGCATTCATGCCTGTTCGCCCTTGTGGTTCCAGGGTTCGGCCACTTCGATCACGCCGCCGCCCAAGCACACTTCGCCATCGTAGAACACCACTGACTGGCCGGGTGTAACGGCGCGTTGCGGGTCATCGAAGGTCGCGCGGTAGCCGCTGGCGGTTTTTTCCAGCGTGCAGGGCTGATCGCTCTGGCGATAGCGCACTTTGGCGGTCAGGCGCAGCGGGCTGTCGAGGTTGATCGGGTTGACCCAGAAAATCTCCGACGCGAGCAGGGCGCGCGAAAACAGCCAGGGATGATCGTTACCCTGGCCGACAATCAGTTCGTTGTTTTCGAGGTCTTTGTGCAGCACGTACCACGGCTCGTCGCTGGCGTCTTTCAGGCCGCCGATACCCAGGCCCTGCCGCTGGCCAATGGTGTGATACATCAGGCCGTGGTGGCGGCCGATGACTTCGCCGTCGGTGGTTTTGATCTCGCCCGGTTGAGCGGGCAGGTATTGCTTGAGGAAATCGCTGAAACGGCGCTCACCAATGAAGCAAATACCGGTGGAGTCTTTCTTCTTGGCGGTCGCCAGGCCATGTTGCTCGGCAATCTTGCGCACTTCGGGTTTTTCCAGTTCACCGACCGGGAACAGGGTGCGGGCAATTTGCTCGCCGCCCACTGCGTGCAGGAAGTAGCTCTGGTCTTTGTTTGGGTCCAGGCCCTTGAGCAGCTCGGTGCGGCCGTCGATGTCGCGACGGCGCACGTAGTGGCCGGTGGCAATCAGGTCGGCGCCAAGCATCAGGGCGTAGTCGAGAAACGCTTTGAACTTGATTTCACGGTTACACAGGATGTCCGGGTTAGGAGTGCGTCCGGCCTTGTATTCGGCCAGGAAGTGTTCAAACACGTTGTCCCAGTATTCGGCGGCAAAATTGGCGGTGTGCAGCTTGATGCCGATTTTGTCGCACACGGCCTGGGCGTCTGCCAGGTCATCCATGGCGGTGCAGTAATCCGTTCCGTCGTCTTCCTCCCAGTTCTTCATGAACAGGCCTTCCACCTGATAGCCCTGCTCCATGAGCAGAACGGCGGAAACGGAAGAGTCAACACCGCCGGACATGCCGACAATGACGCGCTGTTTTTCGGGGGCGACTAAGGCTGGATCACGCATAGGGTTTCAATGAGTGTCTTGAAAAAGGACGCGATTCTAGCAGGCCCGAGCGCTCAAGGCTAAACCGAAGGGCGGATTAACGAGAGGTCAAACAATTTGCCGGACAGATAATCGTCGATGCACAGCAAGGTCAGTTCGCTGCGCCAGCGGTCGCGTTGTGCGAGTAACTCGTCGCGGGTCAACCACCGCGGGCCGATAATCCCGGTATCGAGCGGTGAGTCGGGGTGATGCTTGAGCGCTTTGCCTGCAAAGCACACGCGCTGATACGTCACACCATTGCTGGGGGCGGTGTACAGGTAAATGCCGATCACGCCAGTCAATTCAACGTCATAGCCGGTTTCTTCGAAGGTCTCGCGAATCGCGGCCTGGATCAGGCTTTCATTGGGGTCCAGATGCCCGGCAGGCTGATTAAGCACAGCGCGCTCGTGCTTGAGCTCTTCGACCATCAGGAAGCGACCATGGTCTTCGACGACCGTGGCAACTGTGATGTGGGGTTTCCATTCCATAAAATGTGCTCGGCTTGAAGGAGGGTGGGATCTGGATCCTACAGAAAGTGTGTGCCAACCCCAACCTCTGCAAGTGTCGGCAGTGGGGAGCCCAAAAACACAAACCCCGGCGTCGTGGGCCGGGGTTTGTGGTGTTGCGGTGTTGCTCTTACACCGAAGCGATGATCGCGTTCAGTGTGGCGCTAGGGCGCATAACGTTGCTGACCTTGTCGGCATCGGCGTGGTAGTAACCACCGATGTCGACCGGCTTGCCCTGAACGGCGTTGAGTTCGGCAACGATGGTTGCTTCGTTCTCGGCCATGGCGTTTGCCACTGGGGCAAACTGGGCTTGCAAGTCTTTGTCTTCGGTCTGGGCTGCCAGGGCTTGTGCCCAGTACAGAGCCAGGTAGAAGTGGCTACCGCGGTTGTCGATATTGCCGACTTTGCGCGATGGCGATTTGTTGTTGTCGAGGAACTGGCCAGTGGCCTGGTCCAGGGTTTTGGCCAACACCAACGCTTTCGGGTTGTTGTAGGTCGTGCCCAGGTGCTCCAGGGAAGCAGCCAGTGCCAGGAATTCGCCCAGCGAGTCCCAACGCAGGAAGTTTTCTTCCAGCAGTTGCTGCACGTGCTTGGGTGCCGAACCGCCTGCGCCGGTTTCGAACAGGCCGCCGCCATTCATCAGCGGAACGATCGACAGCATTTTGGCGCTGGTGCCCAGTTCCATGATCGGGAACAGGTCAGTCAGGTAGTCGCGCAGAACGTTACCGGTCACCGAGATAGTGTCCAGACCCTTGCGGGTGCGCTCCAGCGTGAACTCCATGGCCTCGACCGGAGGCATGATGCGAATGTCCAGGCCATTGGTGTCGTGATCCTTCAGGTAAGCCTGAACTTTCTCGATCATCACGCCGTCGTGGCTACGTTGCGGGTCCAGCCAGAAAACAGCAGGGGTGTTGCTGGCGCGAGCGCGGTTGACGGCCAGTTTGACCCAGTCGCGGATCGGCGCGTCTTTGGCCTGGCACATGCGCCAGATATCGCCCGCTTCGACTTTTTGTTCCATCAACACGTTGCCGTTGCTGTCGCTCACGCGAACCACGCCATCGGTCTTGATCTGGAAAGTCTTGTCGTGGGAGCCGTACTCTTCGGCTTTCTGGGCCATCAGGCCAACGTTTGGCACGCTGCCCATGGTGGTCGGATCGAAGGCGCCGTGTTGCTTGCAGTCTTCGATAACCGCCTGGTAGATGGTTGCGTAGCAGCGATCCGGGATCACGGCCTTGGCGTCGTGCAGTTGACCGTCAGTGCCCCACATTTTGCCGGAGTCACGGATCATGGCTGGCATCGACGCGTCGACGATGACGTCGCTCGGCACGTGCAGGTTGGTGATGCCTTTGTCGGAGTTAACCATCGCCAGCGCAGGGCGAATGGCGTAGACCGCCTGGATGTCCGCCTCGATTTCGGCTTGCTTGTCCGCCGGCAGGGCCTTGATGCGGGCGTACAGGTCGCCGATGCCGTTGTTCAGGTTGAAACCGATTTCTTTCAGGACGTCAGCGTGTTTTTCCAGCGCGTCCTTGTAGAACTCGGCCACGATCTGACCAAACATGATCGGGTCGGAGACCTTCATCATGGTGGCTTTCAAGTGAACCGAGAACAGTACGCCTTGTTTCTTGGCGTCTTCGATTTCGGCCGCTACGAACTGGCGCAGGGCTTTTTTGCTCATGACGGAGCAATCGATGATCTCGCCGGCCTGTACGGCCGTTTTTTCTTTCAGGACGGTGGTCGTGCCGTCTTGAGCAATCAATTCGATTTTGACGCTGTCCGGGGCTTCAATCAGGGCTGCTTTTTCGCTGCCGTAGAAGTCGCCTTCGCTCATGTGAGCCACGTGGGACTTGGAGTCTGCGGCCCAGGCGCCCATTTTGTGCGGGTGCTTGCGTGCGTAGTTTTTCACCGACAGCGGTGCGCGGCGGTCGGAGTTGCCTTCGCGCAGTACCGGGTTTACGGCGCTGCCCATGACTTTGCTGTAACGCGCTTTGACGTCTTTCTCGGCATCAGTGGTGACTGACTCGGGGTAATCCGGGATATCGAAGCCCTGCGCTTGCAGTTCTTTGATCGCGGCCTGCAATTGCGGGACCGAGGCGCTGATGTTAGGCAGCTTGATGATGTTGGCTTCAGGGGTAACGGCCAGGGCGCCCAATTCGGCGAGGTGGTCCGCTACGGCCTTGGCACCCAATTGCTCGGGGAAGCTGGCAAGAATTCGGCCTGCCAGAGAGATGTCGCGCGTCTCAACAGCGATATCAGCCGGAGCGGTGAACGCTTCGATGATAGGCAGCAGTGAATAGGTGGCGAGGGCCGGAGCTTCGTCGGTGAAGGTATAGATGATCTTCGAACGGGTGGGCATTTCGGATTAACTCTCTTCTTTGCTGAGCGTGCTCAGATTCTCGAGATGCGCAGGGTAGGCGCTTTCGTTCACAGTGAACAATGAGCCGAAAGTCGAGGTTCTTCGCGGTGATGTGAATGCATCAGTAGAGCGTCAAGCGGTCGAGCCGGGGTAACGGCTCAGCCTTTCTAGGCCTGAAAGACTCATTGCAGTGTGGTGCTTCGCGATGACTCCGCGGTCACCGGCGCAGTATACATAGGTCACTAATGTTCCGGCGAGGGCTGAGGTGGATCAGCGGTCATCCATTGGTCTAAGAAGCGTTCGCATATCGCCCTGTATTTTGGCGCTAACCCCTTTGTATCCGGGCTTGTCAGGAGGGTTGTGGCAGGCATGTAACCGGGTATGTAGAACATTCGGTTTGCGTCCCCATTCAACTGGGTTACGCTCGAGAGCGGCATAGATGTTAAACCCACATATGGAGTTCAGCATGGGATACAACAAGATCAAGGTTCCAGCCGCAGGTGAAAAAATCACCGTCAATGCAGACCACTCCCTGAACGTGCCCGACAACCCGATCATTCCTTACATCGAAGGTGACGGCATCGGTGTCGATATCAGCCCGGTCATGATCAAAGTGGTGGATGCTGCCGTGAGCAAGGCCTACGGCGGCAAGCGCAACATCTCCTGGATGGAGGTGTATGCGGGCGAGAAGGCGACTCAGGTTTACGATCAGGACACGTGGCTGCCTCAGGAAACACTGGATGCGGTCAAGGAATACGTCGTGTCGATCAAGGGCCCGCTGACCACGCCGGTTGGTGGCGGTATTCGCTCCTTGAACGTAGCCCTGCGCCAGCAACTCGATCTGTATGTCTGCCTGCGCCCCGTGCGTTGGTTTGAAGGCGTGCCCAGTCCGGTCAAAAAGCCGGGCGACGTCGACATGACCATCTTCCGCGAGAACTCCGAAGACATTTATGCCGGCATCGAATGGAAAGCCGGTTCGCCTGAAGCGAACAAGGTGATCAAGTTCCTGAAAGAAGAAATGGGTGTGACCAAAATCCGTTTCGACCAGGACTGCGGCATCGGCGTCAAACCGGTCTCCCGAGAAGGCACCAAGCGTCTGGCGCGCAAAGCCTTGCAATATGTGGTGGACAACGACCGCGAGTCGCTGACCATCGTGCACAAAGGCAACATCATGAAGTTCACTGAAGGTGCCTTCAAGGAATGGGCCTATGAAGTGGCGGCCGAGGAGTTCGGTGCAACCCTGCTCGACGGTGGCCCGTGGATGCAATTCAAGAACCCTAAAACCGGGCGCAATGTCATCGTCAAGGACGCCATTGCCGACGCCATGCTCCAGCAGATTCTGCTGCGTCCCGCCGAATATGACGTGATCGCCACGCTTAATCTCAACGGTGACTACCTGTCCGATGCGCTTGCAGCAGAAGTGGGCGGTATCGGTATTGCGCCGGGCGCCAACCTATCGGACACCATCGCAATGTTCGAGGCCACCCACGGCACGGCGCCCAAGTACGCGGGCAAGGATCAGGTCAACCCCGGATCGCTCATCCTGTCTGCTGAAATGATGCTGCGACACATGGGCTGGACCGAAGCAGCGGACCTGATTATCAAAGGCACCAATGGTGCAATTTCGGCCAAAACCGTGACGTATGACTTCGAACGCCTGATGGAAGGCGCCACGTTGGTGTCGTCTTCAGGTTTTGGCGATGCGCTGATCGCTCATATGTAGCGTTCAATGACAGAAAAGGCCGATTCATGTGAGTGAATCGGCCTTTTTTTGCACTGACTGTGGGATCGGCGGGTCAGACCGAGAGGGTGTTGGCCTCTGTCGCAGTCGTGGGGGAGGTGACTTTATTGCTGGTGATCTTCACTGCGTGCAGGCCTTTGGGGCCTTGAGTGATTTCGAAATTGACTGGCTGGCCCGCTTTGAGCGTCTTGTAGCCGTCCATTTCAATGGCTGAAAAGTGGGCGAAAAAGTCGATCTTGTCTCCTTGTTCATCTTTGCCTTCCTTGGCGTCCGTGTTGATAAAGCCGAAGCCTTTGGCATTGTTGAACCACTTGACCGTGCCTTGCATACTCATATCCCTCTGCTGCAAACGACTCCATCACTGGAGTATCATCCAGTTCACTCGCACATCGACCCTGAAAGTGGTTGACTGTGCGGACCTTTACTCCCCACATTGGGTACCAATGGTTGTAACACCGTTTTACCGATAGTCAAGGTCACGCGGCGGCGCTGTTGAAATTTGACGCGCCTGCCTCCATCACTGTAACCGCACAACGACGAACCTTTCTTTCCATGCATGCAATCAGCCAGATTCGACTAACATTCAATCAGGATCGACCCGATTTTGATGACGACGACTCCGCTGGCTTGGCTGTGCAAGAGGCTAAGCCCGCACTTCAGGCGCCGCCGATGTACAAGGTGGTTTTGTTCAACGATGACTACACACCCATGGATTTCGTCGTCGAAGTACTTGAGGTGTTTTTTAACTTGAATCGCGAATTGGCGACCAAGGTCATGCTGGCCGTTCATACAGAAGGACGGGCAGTGTGCGGCATCTTTACCCGCGACATTGCCGAGACCAAGGCCATGCAGGTAAATCAGTACGCACGCGAAAGCCAGCATCCGCTACTCTGTGAAATCGAGAAGGACGGTTAACGCCGACCACTTGGGTATGAGGTGAAGCCATGTTAAACCGCGAGCTCGAAGTCACCCTCAATCTTGCCTTCAAGGAAGCCCGCTCCAAGCGTCATGAGTTCATGACGGTTGAGCACCTCCTTCTTGCGCTTTTAGATAATGAGGCAGCCGCAACCGTTCTACGCGCCTGCGGCGCAAACCTCGACAAACTCAAGCATGACCTGCAAGAGTTTATTGATTCCACAACCCCTCTGATCCCCGTTCACGATGAAGACCGGGAAACCCAGCCTACGCTCGGTTTTCAACGGGTCCTGCAGCGTGCGGTATTTCACGTCCAAAGTTCGGGCAAGCGTGAAGTGACCGGCGCCAACGTGCTCGTGGCCATTTTCAGCGAGCAGGAAAGCCAGGCGGTATTCCTGCTCAAGCAACAAAGCGTTGCCCGCATCGATGTGGTGAATTTCATTGCACACGGCATCTCCAAAGTGCCGGGCCACGGTGAACATTCCGACGGCGAACAGGACATGCAAGATGAGGAAGGGGGTGAAACCTCCTCTTCGAGCAATCCGCTGGACGCCTATGCCAGCAACTTGAACGAGCTGGCTCGTCAGGGTCGCATTGACCCGCTGGTTGGGCGTGAGCACGAAGTCGAGCGCGTGGCTCAAATCCTTGCGCGTCGCCGTAAAAATAATCCGTTGCTGGTCGGTGAGGCCGGGGTGGGTAAAACCGCAATTGCTGAAGGCCTGGCTAAGCGTATTGTTGATAATCAAGTGCCGGACTTGCTGGCCAATAGCATCGTCTATTCGTTGGACCTGGGTGCGTTACTGGCCGGTACCAAATACCGTGGCGATTTCGAGAAGCGGTTCAAGGCGTTGCTGGGTGAGCTGAAGAAGCGCCCGCAAGCCATCCTGTTTATCGATGAGATCCACACCATTATTGGTGCTGGCGCTGCATCGGGTGGCGTGATGGACGCGTCCAATCTGCTCAAGCCGCTCCTGTCTTCCGGGGACATCCGCTGCATCGGTTCCACAACGTTCCAGGAATTTCGTGGCATTTTCGAGAAGGACCGTGCACTGGCGCGTCGCTTCCAGAAAGTGGACGTGTCCGAGCCGTCGGTTGAAGACACCATCGGCATTCTGCGCGGGCTGAAAGGGCGTTTTGAGCAGCACCACAGCATCGAATACAGCGACGAATCGCTGCGTGCCGCGGCTGAGCTGGCATCACGCTACATCAACGATCGCCATATGCCCGACAAGGCCATTGATGTCATCGACGAGGCGGGTGCTTACCAGCGCCTGCAGCCGGTTGAGAAGCGCGTCAAGCGTATCGAGGTCGAGCAGGTGGAAGACATCGTGGCGAAAATCGCCCGAATTCCGCCTAAGCATGTGTCCAGTTCCGATAAAGAACTCCTGCGCAACCTTGAGCGTGACTTGAAACTGACCGTATTTGGTCAGGATGCGGCCATTGATTCGTTGTCGACGGCTATCAAGCTCTCGCGTGCAGGACTCAAATCGCCTGACAAACCGGTCGGTTCCTTCCTGTTCGCAGGCCCGACGGGCGTGGGTAAAACCGAAGCGGCCCGTCAACTGGCCAAGGCGCTGGGGGTTGAGCTGGTGCGCTTTGACATGTCCGAGTACATGGAAAGGCACACCGTCTCGCGTCTGATCGGCGCTCCTCCCGGGTACGTAGGGTTTGATCAGGGGGGGTTGCTGACGGAGGCAATCACCAAGCAGCCGCATTGCGTGTTGCTGCTCGATGAAATCGAGAAGGCGCACCCTGAAGTCTTTAACCTTTTGTTGCAGGTCATGGACCACGGGACGCTCACCGACAACAACGGACGTAAGGCCGACTTCCGTAACGTGATCATTATCATGACCACCAATGCCGGGGCCGAGACCGCTTCCAGGGCTTCGATCGGGTTTACCTTCCAGGATCACTCGTCCGATGCCATGGAAGCGATCAAGAAAAGCTTCACGCCGGAGTTCCGCAACCGCCTGGACACCATTATTCAGTTTGGTCGCCTCAGTCACGAGGTCATCAAAAGTGTGGTGGACAAGTTCCTTACCGAGCTTCAGGCGCAGCTGGAAGACAAACACGTGCAGCTTGATGTCACAGACGCGGCACGTGGCTGGCTGGCAGCGGGTGGTTACGATGTGCTGATGGGCGCGCGCCCGATGGCGCGTCTGATTCAGGACAAGATCAAGCGCCCGCTGGCGGAAGAGATCCTCTTTGGCGAATTGGCCGATCATGGCGGAGTGGTTCACATCGACCTGAAAGACGGCGAGTTGACCTTCGAGTTTGAAACCGCGGTTGAAATGGCATAAAGCAGCCCAGCATAAAAAAGCGCCGAAAGGCGCTTTTTTTATGGCGTGGTGATCCGGATGCTGACAAATCGCAGGCAAACAAAAACGCCCGGCAGAACCGGGCGTTTTGTATTGACTTGATTAGCGAGCGCGGTAAGTGATGCGCCCTTTGCTCAAGTCATAGGGCGTCAGCTCGACGCGCACTTTGTCACCGGTAAGAATACGAATGTAGTTCTTGCGCATCTTGCCGGAGATATGCGCGGTTACGACGTGCCCATTTTCCAACTCCACGCGAAACATGGTGTTGGGCAGGGTGTCGACGACAGTGCCTTCCATTTCGAAGCTGTCTTCTTTCGACATGCAGTAAAGCCCTCGGTGTCCAGTGAATGGCCCGGTGCAACTGCGCCAGGCAAAAGCGGCGTGCATTGTGCCCGAAAAGTGGGGTTCACGCCAAGGGGGTTCAGTAAAGAGTGCTCCATCTTTGGTTAATCAGCAGTTCAATAGGCCTGTATTCGGTCTTGTAATTCATTTTTTTGCAGTTTTTGATCCAGTAACCGAGGTAAACGGCTTCCAGTCCAAGGCGCTCGGCTTCCGTGATTTGCCACAGGATGCAATAGCGGCCCAGGCTGCGCCGCTCTTCGTCGGGATCATAAAAGGTGTAAACCGCAGACAGGCCGTTAGGCAGCACATCTGTTACGGCCACTGCCAGCAGCCGTCCGTCGAGCCTGAATTCATAGAATCTGGAAAATGGCAGGTCGCGCACCAGAAACGTCGAAAATTGATCGCGGCTGGGCGGGTACATATCGCCATCGGCATGGCGTTGCTCGATGTAGCGCTGATACAGGTCGAAGTGTTCTTCGCTGAACCCCGGCCTGGCCACCTGCACGTGCAGGTCTGCATTGCGCTTGAAGATGCGCTTTTGCTGACGGCTCGGGTTAAAAAGCGCCACAGGGATGCGTGTTGCCGTGCATGCATCGCATCGCAGGCAGTGTGGGCGGTAAAGGTGGTCGCCACTGCGGCGAAAGCCCATTTCGGACAAGTCGGCGTACACCTGCACGTCCATCGGCTGGCTGGGATCGAGGAACAGCGTCGTGGCTTGTTCGTCGGGCAGGTAGCTGCAAGCGTGAGGTTGAGTGGCATAAAACTTCAAACGCGCCAGCTCGGTCATGATCGGCCCTCGGTGAATCCTTGAATTAAGTGTAAGCCAGCTCGGAAAACTCGCCCGTTAAACCTGGAGTGTTCTCCCGCACTCGGCGCGGGCAACTTTGCGCTACGGTCATGCTTGGCGGGGCCAGCAGGCGGTTGTCGGTTGGTCGAGATGGTTGTGCAGGTAATCGGCGAACTGCGCGCGCGGGATGGAGCGTGCGCCGAGGCTTTCGAGATGGCGGGTAGGCATCTGACAGTCAATCAAGACAAATCCCCAGGCCTGAAGCTGTTTGACCAGGGCGGCAAATCCGACTTTGGACGCGTTGTCGGCGCGGCTGAACATGGATTCGCCAAAAAACAGCTGGCCCATCGCCAGGCCGTACAACCCGCCCACCAGTTCATCGTTCTCCCACACCTCAACAGAATGGGCGTGTCCACGTTCGTGCAGTTCGATGTAAGCATTTTGCATGTCGTCCGTGATCCACGTGCCATCGGCGTAGGCGCGTGGTGCCGCGCAGGCCTGGATGACCGCCACAAAATCCCGGTCGTAGGTAACGGTGTATCGCTGCTGGCGCAGCACTTTGCCCAAACTGCGTGAAACATGCAGCTCATCCGGAAATAGCACCGTGCGCGGGTCTGGCGACCACCACAGGATGGGCTGGCCTTCGGAAAACCACGGAAAACAGCCATGACGATAGGCCTGGACCAGGCGGTCGGCCGACAAATCGCCGCCTGCGGCAAGTAAACCATTGGGCTCGCGCATGGCGTTGGCCAAGGGGGGGAATGTCAGGGAGTCGCGTTTCAACCAGGTCAGCATGGCATTGAGTCTTACAGTAGAAGGGGAGGGCGGCTGCAACTCTGTCGCGCAAGTGCGGTCTCAGTCGATCTGGCAGTCAATTCAGGGGCTGTGCGGCGCCTGTTATAAGTCTTTGTCACACAAGGCAATGCATGCTCAAATTGGCGCTTTGGGGCGTAGCACAAGACAATTTCTGTAACCTCGGGTGCCAGCATGGCATCGGCGGCTCAAACCCGTACAATGGCCCGCCTGTTTGAGCTGTTCTAAGCTGCACAGTATTCACTGTTTTACATGGCGGGCTGGTCATGAAAAAACACGTAATAGTACAAGGCTGTGTGTAAGGCTAGTCCAGTTTCATGTCTGAACTTGTCACCTGCTCGCCGTGAGCAGTATTTTTGCAGTCAATCCATAGTAGGGCGCGCCACAGGCGCAGGAAAACACGCGTTTTGAAGAAATCCACAGCAGCACCTAAAGAAGTTCCTCTCTGGCGTCAGCAATTGCACTACCGGCTCAAGGAAGGTGCGTTGATTGCGATTGGCGCCCTTTGCCTGTTCCTGATGATGGCGTTGCTGACCTATGCCAAAGACGATCCCGGCTGGAGTCATAACAGCCGCGTGGTGGATGTGCAGAACTTCGGCGGGCCTGCCGGTTCTTACAGCGCGGACATCCTGTTCATGGTGCTGGGCTACTTCGCCTACATCTTTCCGCTGCTGCTGGCGGTCAAGGCTTACCAGATCTTCCGTGAGCGGCATCAGCCCTGGCAGTGGAGCGGCTGGCTGTTTTCGTGGCGTCTGATCGGGCTGGTGTTTCTGGTGCTGTCCGGCGCGGCCCTGGCCCACATTCATTTTCACTCGGCTTCCGGCCTGCCGGCAGGTGCCGGTGGTGCACTGGGCGAAAGCCTGGGGGATCTGGCCAGGAACGCGTTGAACGTGCAGGGCAGTACGCTGCTGCTGATTGCGTTGTTCCTGTTTGGCCTGACCGTATTCACGGACTTGTCGTGGTTCAAGGTGATGGATCTGACGGGCAAGATCACCCTTGATCTGTTTGAGTTGATTCAGGGCGCAGCCAATCGCTGGTGGTCAGATCGTGCTGAACGCAAGCAACTGCAAGCGCAATTGCGAGAAGTCGACACCCGTGTCAGTGAAGTGGTGGCTCCCAGCGTTTCCGACAAGCGCGAGCAGGCCAAGGCCAAGGAGCGCCTGATCGAGCGCGAACAGGCCCTGAGCAAGCACATGTCTGAACGTGAAAAACACGTGCCGGCCGTGATTACCCCAGTGCCCACCAAGGCGCCGGAGCCCAGCAAGCGCGTGCAGAAAGAGAAGCAGGTGCCGCTGTTTGTCGACAGTGCGGTTGAAGGCACGCTGCCACCGATCTCGATTCTCGACCCGGCCGAAAAGAAGCAGCTCAACTACTCCCCTGAATCACTGGCGGCGGTGGGGCATCTGCTCGAGATCAAGCTCAAGGAGTTCGGCGTAGAGGTCTCGGTGGACTCCATCCACCCGGGCCCGGTCATTACCCGTTACGAGATTCAGCCCGCAGCAGGCGTCAAAGTCAGTCGCATTGCCAACCTGGCCAAGGACCTTGCTCGTTCTCTGGCGGTAACCAGCGTGCGGGTGGTTGAAGTCATTCCGGGTAAAACCACCGTGGGTATCGAGATCCCTAACGAAGACCGCCAGATCGTGCGTTTCAGCGAAGTGCTGTCGACCCCCGAATTTGATAATGCCAAGTCGCCCGTTGCCCTGGCCCTGGGGCATGACATCGGCGGCAAACCGGTGATTACCGATCTGGCGAAAATGCCGCACTTGCTGGTAGCCGGTACTACGGGTTCCGGTAAGTCGGTTGGCGTCAACGCAATGATTCTGTCGATCCTGTTCAAGTCGGGCCCGGAAGACGCCAAGCTGATCATGATTGACCCGAAAATGCTCGAACTGTCGATTTACGAAGGCATCCCGCACTTGCTGTGCCCAGTAGTGACCGACATGAAAGACGCCGCCAACGCCTTGCGCTGGAGCGTGGCGGAGATGGAGCGTCGCTACAAGCTGATGGCCAAGATGGGCGTGCGTAACCTCGCGGGCTTCAACCAGAAGATCAAGGACGCCCAAGAAGCGGGCGAGCCGTTGACCGATCCGCTGTACAAGCGCGAAAGCATCCACGACGAAGCGCCGCTGCTGACCAAATTGCCGACCATCGTCGTGGTGGTCGACGAATTTGCCGACATGATGATGATCGTCGGCAAGAAGGTGGAAGAGCTGATTGCCCGCATTGCGCAAAAGGCCCGGGCGGCGGGCATTCACTTGATTCTCGCGACCCAGCGTCCTTCTGTGGATGTGATCACCGGTCTGATCAAGGCCAACATTCCGACCCGCATGGCGTTTCAGGTGTCGAGCAAGATCGACTCCCGGACCATCATCGACCAGGGCGGTGCCGAGCAACTGCTGGGGCACGGTGACATGCTCTACATGCCGCCTGGCACTAGCTTGCCGATTCGCGTGCATGGCGCGTTTGTGTCCGACGAAGAAGTGCACCGTGTGGTTGAAGCCTGGAAGCTGCGCGGCAGCCCGGATTACAACGACGACATCCTCAGCGGGGTGGAAGAAGCAGGCAGCGGCTTTGAGGGCGGTGGTAGCGAAGGCGGTGATGATGCAGAAACCGACGCCTTGTATGACGAAGCTGTCCAGTTTGTACTGGAAAGCCGTCGCGCCTCTATTTCAGCCGTTCAGCGAAAATTGAAAATCGGCTACAACCGCGCGGCCCGCATGATTGAATCCATGGAAATGGCCGGGGTTGTAACCTCCATGAACACCAATGGCTCGCGTGAAGTTCTGGCGCCGGCCCCACTACGCGACTGATCGGCCCGCGGCGCACTCGCGGGCTGGGTTTAACTAATCAAAGAGGGTTTTCATGCGTTTTTTCAGCATGCTGTTGCTACCGGTTCTGGCTATGTCTTCTCTTGCGGCTCATGCCGGCGAACAGGACGTAAAACGGTTAGGCCAACTGTTGGGACAGTCCAATACCATCTCGGCCCGTTTCAGTCAGTTGACGCTGGATGGCAGCGGCACTCAATTGCAGGAAACGGCCGGTGTCATGTCGGTCAAGCGCCCGGGGCTGTTCTACTGGCACACCGATGCGCCTCAAGAACAGACCATGATCTCGGATGGCAATAAAGTCACTCTTTGGGACCCGGACCTGGAGCAGGTGACCATCAAGAAGCTGGATGAGCGTTTGAACCAGACCCCTGCTTTGCTGTTGTCGGGAGACGTCTCAAAAATTGATCAGAGTTTTGACGTCACCTCCAAGCCGTCGGGAGAGGTGTTGGAGTTCATGTTGAAACCCAAAACCAAAGACACCCTGTTCGACTCGCTCAGGTTGTCTTTCCGCAACGGCAAGATCAACGATATGCAATTGATCGACAGTGTCGGTCAGCGCACCAATATCCTGTTCAGCGGGGTGAAGGTGAATGAAGACATTCCTGCCAGCACATTCAAGTTTGTCGTGCCCAAAGGTGCTGATGTCATCCAGGAGTAACTCACTGTGCCGATCGGGCGGTGACGCGCGGCTAGTATTTTTCTGGCCGTGCCAGAGCGGTTTTTTCGCGCAGTCAGCGCCCCCGTGGCAGGGCGTGAGCATCGCCATGGCATTGGCCCGCAGCACACACGTGAGGTTGTTTAAACAGTGATGGACCTGTTTCGAAGTGCACCAATCGCTCAGCCTCTGGCAGCCCGTTTGCGCGCCGCCAATCTGGATGAGTACGTGGGCCAGCAACATCTGTTGGCCCGCGGCAAGCCCCTGCGTGAAGCGCTGGAACAGGGCGCGTTGCACTCGATGATCTTCTGGGGCCCGCCGGGCGTGGGCAAAACCACGTTGGCGCGGTTGCTGGCGCAAGTGTCTGACGCGCACTTTGAAACCGTGTCAGCGGTGCTGGCGGGGGTTAAAGAGATTCGCCAGGCCGTGGAAGTGGCCAAGCAACAGGCCGGTCAATATGGCCGTCGCACCATCCTGTTCGTCGATGAAGTCCACCGTTTCAACAAGTCGCAGCAGGACGCGTTCCTGCCGTATGTTGAAGACGGCACACTGATTTTTATCGGCGCTACCACCGAAAACCCGTCTTTCGAGCTCAACAACGCACTGCTGTCGCGGGCGCGGGTGTACGTACTCAAAAGTCTGGATGAAGCGGCCTTGCTCAAGTTGGTGCAACGCGCCCTGACCGAAGAAAAGGGCTTGGGCAAGCGGGGGCTGACCCTCAGCGATGAGGGCTTTCACGTGCTGCTCAGGGCTGCCGACGGCGACGGTCGGCGCCTGCTCAACCTGCTTGAAAACGCGGCTGACCTGGCTGAAGACCACAGCGAAATCGGGACTGACCTGCTGCAAAGCTTGCTCGGCGATACCCAGCGACGTTTCGACAAAGGCGGCGAAGCGTTCTACGACCAGATATCGGCCCTGCACAAATCGGTGCGCGGCTCCAATCCCGACGGCGCGCTGTACTGGTTCGCGCGGATGATCGATGGCGGCTGCGACCCGCTGTACATCGCGCGCCGGGTGGTGCGCATGGCCAGTGAAGACATCGGTAACGCGGATCCACGGGCCCTGAGCCTGTGTCTGGCCGCCTGGGACGTACAAGAGCGTCTCGGCAGCCCTGAAGGCGAACTAGCTGTGGCGCAGGCCATTACCTACTTGGCCTGCGCGCCTAAAAGCAATGCGGTGTACATGGGGTTCAAAGCTGCGCTGCGCAGTGCGTCGGAATATGGCTCGCTTGAAGTGCCGCTGCACTTACGCAATGCGCCGACCAAACTGATGAAGCAGCTCGGTTATGGCGACGAGTACCGTTACGCCCACGATGAGCCGGATGCCTACGCAGCGGGGGAGGATTATTTCCCCGATGAACTGGAGCCTTTGCCGCTCTATCAACCGGTGCCGCGCGGCCTTGAGCTTAAAATCGGCGAGAAGCTCAAGCACTTGGCCGCACTGGACCGTGCCAGCCCCTTGCAGCGGAGAAAACCTTGATTCCATTGGTCGCAGCTGTTTCTATCGGCGGTGTCGCCGGCACGTTGTTGCGCTTTGCGACCGGAAACTGGATCAACGCCAATTGGCCGCGGCACTTCTATACCGCGACATTGGCCGTTAATATCGTGGGCTGCCTGCTGATTGGCATTCTTTACGGACTTTTCCTGATCCGCCCGGAAGTACCGATCGAGGTCCGTGCCGGACTCCTGGTGGGTTTCCTGGGCGGTTTGACCACCTTTTCATCCTTTTCACTGGATACGGTGCGCCTGCTTGAAAGCGGGCAAGTGCCACTGGCACTGGGCTATGCGGCTCTCAGCGTATTCGGCGGGCTGCTCGCAACCTGGGCTGGCCTGTCCCTGACCAAACTTTGATAAACGAGAAACCGACATGCTCGATTCCAAACTGTTACGTAGCAACCTTCAGGACGTAGCGGACCGCCTGGCATCCCGAGGCTTCACGCTGGACGTGGCGCGCATTGACGCGCTCGAAGCCAAGCGCAAGGAAGTCCAGACCCTGACCGAGAAGCTGCAGGCAGAGCGTAATGCGATCTCCAAAAGTATCGGTCAAGCCAAGGCGCGCGGCGAAGACATCGCGCCGCTGATGGCCAGCGTAGAAACCATGGGCAGCGATCTGGCCAACGGCAAGGTTGAGCTGGACGCCATCCAGACTGAACTGGATTCGATCCTGCTGAGCCTGCCTAACCTGCCCGACGCTTCTGTGCCTGTGGGCGCGGACGAAGACGACAACGTCGAGATCCGTCGCTGGGGTACACCGGCTGCGTTCGATTTCGATATCAAGGACCACGTCGCGCTCGGCGAGCAACACGGCTGGCTGGATTTCGAAACGGCCGCCAAATTGTCCGGAGCACGTTTTGCCTTGTTGCGTGGCCCGATTGCCCGCCTGCACCGCGCCCTGGCGCAGTTCATGTTGAACCTGCACATCAATGAACACGGCTATGAAGAGGCCTACACGCCTTACCTGGTTCAGGCCCCGGCGTTGCAGGGGACTGGCCAGTTGCCCAAGTTCGAAGAAGACCTGTTCAAGATCAGCCGCGAAGGCGAAGCGGATCTGTACCTGATCCCGACCGCTGAAGTGTCGTTGACCAATATCGTGTCCGGCGAAATCGTCGACCACAAAAACCTGCCGATCAAGTTCGTGGCTCACACCCCGTGTTTCCGCAGTGAAGCCGGTGCGTCGGGTCGCGATACACGCGGCATGATCCGCCAACACCAGTTCGACAAGGTTGAAATGGTGCAGATCGTCGAGCCGTCCACCTCGATGGATGCGCTGGAAGGCCTGGTGGGTAACGCGGAAAAAGTGCTGCAACTGCTTGAACTGCCGTACCGCACCCTGGCGCTGTGCACCGGGGACATGGGGTTCAGTGCGGTCAAGACCTACGATCTGGAAGTGTGGATTCCGAGCCAGGAAAAATACCGCGAAATTTCCTCGTGCTCCAACTGTGGCGATTTCCAGGCGCGCCGCATGCAGGCGCGTTTCCGTAACCCGGAAACCGGCAAGCCGGAGCTGGTGCATACCTTGAACGGTTCGGGTCTGGCGGTGGGCCGTACGCTGGTGGCGGTGCTGGAAAACTACCAGCAGGCAGACGGTTCGATCCGTGTACCGGACGTGCTCAAGCCTTACATGGGCGGCATCGAGGTCATCGGCTAAATGGAGTTTCTGCCGCTGTTTCATAACCTGCGTGGCAGCCGTGTCCTGGTGGTCGGCGGCGGGGAGATTGCCTTGCGCAAGTCCCGCCTGCTGGCAGACGCCGGCGCGGTGTTGCGGGTGGTTGCACCCGCCATTGAGCCGCAGTTGTGCGCGTTGATCGACAGCAGCGGTGGTGAGCAAGTCTTGCGCGGCTATGAGGAGGCAGACCTGCAAGGGTGTGTACTGATCATTGCCGCAACGGACGACGAACCACTCAATGCCCAAGTCAGCGCCGATGCTCATCGGCGTTGCGTGCCGGTCAATGTGGTGGATGCGCCTGCGTTGTGCAGTGTGATATTCCCGGCGATCGTCGATCGCTCGCCGTTGGTGATTGCGGTGTCCAGCGGGGGCGATGCGCCCGTGCTGGCCCGCTTGATCCGCGCCAAGCTCGAAACCTGGATTCCTTCGACCTACGGTCAACTGGCGGGTCTGGCTGCGCGTTTTCGTGCCCAGGTCAAAGGCCTGTTCCCTGACGTGCAACAGCGTCGAGCGTTTTGGGAAGACGTGTTTCAGGGGCCGATTGCTGACCGCCAACTGGCCGGGCAGGGCGCAGAAGCCGAGCGTCTGTTGCTCGCCAAAATCAATGGCGAAGCGACGCTGGCCACCGGCGAGGTTTACCTTGTGGGAGCCGGGCCGGGCGATCCGGACTTGCTGACCTTCCGCGCACTGCGCTTGATGCAACAGGCCGATGTGGTGCTGTACGACCGCCTTGTGGCGCCTGCGATTCTGGAACTGTGCCGCCGTGATGCCGAACGTATTTATGTCGGTAAGCGCCGTGCCGATCATGCGGTCCCGCAAGACCAGATCAACCAGCAGTTGGTGGATCTGGCCAAGCAGGGCAAGCGTGTGGTGCGCCTCAAAGGGGGCGACCCGTTCATCTTTGGTCGCGGGGGGGAGGAAATCGAAGAACTGGCCGCCCACGGGATTCCGTTCCAAGTGGTGCCGGGCATTACGGCCGCCAGCGGGTGTGCGGCGTATGCCGGTATTCCGCTGACCCATCGTGACCACGCGCAGTCTGTGCGATTCGTCACCGGTCACCTGAAAGACGGCACCAGCAACTTGCCGTGGAGCGATCTGGTCGCCCCGGCGCAAACCCTGGTGTTTTACATGGGGCTGGTGGGGTTGCCGATCATCTGCGAACAGTTGATCCGCCATGGTCGTTCTGCGGACACCCCGGCCGCCTTGATCCAGCAGGGCACGACCACCAATCAGCGGGTATTCACCGGCACGCTGGGCAATCTGGCCACGCTGGTCGCTGAGCACGAAGTCCATGCACCTACCTTGGTGATCGTAGGCGAAGTCGTACTGCTGCGTGAGAAACTTGCGTGGTTTGAAGGGGCGCAGGCCGAGGTCTAAGTTCCACCCCTCACCCTGGCCTGGGTGAGGGGCTTTTATCACGTGCGGTTATCGCCCACCAGGCTATCCACTGACGGCACCCGTGTGTCGCTCTCCATTTGCGTGTCGTGCTCCAGCTGGTGACTGAACCTGTCCAGCGAGCCCTGCGCCGGCTGCGCATCGCTGGCAAACACCGGCGGGCTCATCATGTACGCCCCAAGCAAGCGACTTAACGCCGCCAGACTGTCGATGTGGGTGCGTTCATAGCCATGCGTGGCATCACAGCCAAATGCCAGCAGCGCACAGCGAATATCGTGCCCCGCCGTGACCGCTGAATGCGCATCGCTGAAGTAGTAGCGAAACATGTCCCGGCGTACCGGCAATTCGTTCTCCGCGCCCAGGCGCAGCAAATGCCGCGACAGGTGATAGTCATACGGGCCGCCTGAATCCTGCATCGCCACGCTCACCGCGTGTTCGCTGGAATGCTGGCCGGGTGCTACCGGGGCAATGTCGATCCCGACAAACTCACTCACGTCCCAAGGCAGGGCGGCAGCAGCCCCGCTGCCGGTTTCTTCGGTGATGGTGAACAGCGGGTGACAGTCGATTTGCGGCTGTTCGCCACTTTCTACAATCGCCTTCAACGCGGCCAGCAATGCGGCCACCCCGGCTTTGTCATCCAGATGCCGGGCGCTGATGTGGCCGCTTTCGGTGAATTCCGGCAATGGGTCGAACGCCACGAAGTCCCCCACGTTGACCCCCAGCGAATCGCAGTCGGCGCGGGTCGCGCAGTACGCATCAAGGCGCAGCTCGATGTGGTCCCAACTGATCGGCAGTTCATCGACGCCGGTGTTGAAGGCATGCCCTGATGCCATTAAAGGCAACACGCTGCCACGGATCACGCCGTTGTCGGTAAACAGGCTCACGCGGCTGCCTTCGGCAAAACGGCTGGACCAGCAGCCTACCGGGGCCAGCACCAGACGGCCGTTGTCCTTGATCGCACGCACGCTGGCGCCAATGGTGTCCAAATGCGCAGACACGGCGCGATCCGGGCTGTTTTTCTGCCCCTTGAGGGTGGCGCGCAAAGTGCCGCGACGGGTCAGTTCAAAGGGAATACCCAGCTCCTCAAGGCGCTCTGCTACGTAACGCACAATGGTGTCGGTGAAACCGGTGGGGCTGGGGATGGCGAGCATTTCCAGCAATACCCGTTGCAGGTAATCGAGGTCGGGTTCGGGAACAGTGCGGTTCATAAAGACTCCTGAAACGAGGCCCACCGCGCGCACGGCGTGCGGCGGGCCTGACGGGATGTTCAGCGACTGGCCTAAGGCGCAGGCTGACGGTGAGGGAACAACAAGTCGATGAAGCGCTCGGCGGTGGGTTGCGGTTCGTGGTTGGCCAGCCCGACCCGCTCATTGGCTTCGATAAACACGTACTCGGGTTGATCGGCGGCGGGGACCATCAAGTCGAGCCCGACCACCGGGATATCCAGTGCGCGCGCGGCCCGCACAGCGGCATCCGCGAGCACCGGGTGCAAGATGTCGGTGACATCTTCCAGGCAGCCGCCGGTGTGCAGGTTGGCAGCGCGGCGCACCGCCAGCGTTTCGCCCGCGGGCAGCACACTGGCGTATTCATACCCGGCAGCCTGAACCGTGCGCTCGGTTTCCGCGTCGACCGGAATACGACTCTCCCCATCGGTGGCGGCCTGCCGTCGGCGGCTCTGCGCTTGGATCAATTGCAGGATGCTGTGATGACCATCGCCCACCACTTGGGCTGGGCGCCGGATAGCGGCGGCCACCACTTCAAAGCCGATCACCACAATGCGCAGGTCGAGGCCTTCGTGGAAACTCTCAAGCAGCACGCGACTGTCAAACGACCGTGCGGCTTCAATGGCCTGCTGCACCTGCTGAATGTCGCTCAAGTCAACGGCCACGCCATTGCCTTGCTCGCCGTCCAGCGGTTTGACCACGATGCGTGCGTGTTGCTCCAGAAACGCCAGGTTGTCATCGGCTTCGCCCGCCAGTTGTTGCGTAGGCAAGCTCAGGCCCGCGGCACTCAACACCTTGTGGGTCAGGCTTTTGTCCTGACACAAACTCATGCTGATGGCGCTGGTCAGGTCCGACAGCGACTCGCGGCACCGAATGCGCCGCCCGCCGTGGCTCAGGGTAAACAGACCGGCGCTGGCGTCATCAATCTGCACGTCAATCCCGCGCTTGTAGGCTTCTTCCACCAAAATCCGCGCATAAGGATTGAGCCCGGCTTCAGGGCCGGGGCCCAGGAACAGAGGCTGATTGATGCCGTTCTTGCGCTTGATGGCAAAGGTCGACAGGGTGCGAAACCCCAGCTTGTTGTAGAGATTCTTCGCCTGTTGGTTGTCGTGCAGCACCGACAGGTC
Organism: Pseudomonas sp. BS-2016; assembly: GCF_001806145.1. Taxonomy (NCBI): domain Bacteria; kingdom Pseudomonadati; phylum Pseudomonadota; class Gammaproteobacteria; order Pseudomonadales; family Pseudomonadaceae; genus Pseudomonas; species Pseudomonas sp. BS-2016. The sequence continues at coordinate 47,564 of NZ_MLCT01000030.1, read as the reverse complement.
GAGGTAGCTCAGGCCACGGCTCATGAAATGCTCCACCAGATGGCGCACCAGCACCTCGCCTACGCCAGGTCGCGGGCACAGCGGATCGACCGCCAGGCACCACAGGCTGCTGCCGTTTTCCGGGTCGTGAAACGCGGTGTGGTGATTCAAGCCCATGACGCTGCCGATCACGGCGCCGCTGTCCTCATCTTCCGCAATCCAGTACACCGGGCCGCCCTGATGGCGGGCCGTGAGCAGGGTCGGGTCAATCGGCAACATGCTGCGGGCGATGTACAGCGAATTGATGGCCTCCCAGTCAGCATCGGTTTGCGCCCGGCGAATGCGGAAGCCGCGAAACACGCGGGTGGCCTGGCGGTAATCGGTAAACCACAGGCGCAAAGTGTCCGAGGGGTCGAGAAACAACTGTTGCGGCGACTGCGCCAGCACCTGTTGCGGCGCGGCCACATACAGGGCGATGTCACGCTCGCCGGTTTGCTCATTCAGCAGTTCGTTGGCCAGGCTGGCCGGGTCGGGAAAGGTGTGCCCGATCAGCAGGCGTCCCCATCCGCAGTGCACAGCAACCGGTTGGGTATCCAGTGCGCTGCCGTCTTCGGCGAAGCGCGCTTGCAGGCGTTCGTAGGAGGGTGCTTGTCCGCGCAGCAAGCGTTGGCTGTAAGCGGTGGCGAGGGGTTTCATGGGTCAGATTCCTTGTTCGCTCAGCCACAGGTTCAGGGCTGCCAGTTGCCACAGTTTGGAGCCATTGAGCGGCGTTAACTGGCTTTGCGGGTGGGTCAGCAAGCGGTCCAGCATCGCGGGCTGGAACAGGCCGCGGTCTTGGCTCGGATCGAGCAGCAAGTCACGCACCCAGTTCAGGGTGTCGCCCTGTAAATGTTTCAGACCGGGGACCGGGAAGTACCCTTTTTTACGGTCGATCACCTCGCTGGGGATCACCCGCCGGGCGGCTTCTTTAAGCACCTGCTTGCCGCCATCGGGCAGCTTGAAACGTGCCGGGATACGCGCCGAGAGTTCGGCCAGGCGGTAGTCAAGAAACGGCGTACGTGCCTCAAGGCCCCAGGCCATGGTCATGTTGTCGACCCGTTTGACCGGGTCATCCACCAGCATCACCGTGCTGTCCAGGCGCAGCGCCTTGTCCACGCCTGCGTCGGCACCCGGCTGGGCGAAGTGCTCGCGCACAAAGTCCCCGGCAGCGTCATTGGCCGTGAGCCATTGTGGCTGCACGGTGGCTTTGTATTCGTCGTAGCTGCGATCAAAGAACGCCTCGCGATAGGCCGTATACGGATCGCTGGCGCCATCGACCTGCGGATACCAGTGATAACCGGCGAAAAGCTCATCGGCGCCCTGACCGCTCTGCACCACTTTGCAATGCTTGGCGACTTCGCGCGACAGCAGGTAAAAGGCGATGCAGTCATGGCTGACCATCGGCTCGCTCATGGCGCGGAAAGCCGCAGGCAATTGCTCGATGATTTCGTGTTCGCCAATGCGCAGCTGGTGATGACGGGTGCCGTAATGCTTGGCAATCAGGTCTGAATACTGGAATTCATCACCCCGTTCACCGCCTGCGTCCTCAAAACCGATGGAAAAGGTCGACAAGTCTTGTACGCCAACCTCGCGCAGTAACCCTACCAACAAGCTGGAGTCCACACCGCCGGAGAGCAGCACGCCGACATCCACCGCCGCGCGTTGACGAATGGCCACGGCTTCACGGGTGCTGTCGAGTACGCGGTCGCGCCAGTCTTCGAGTGTGAAGTGAGCCTCGTCGGCGTGGGGGCCATAGGGCAAGGTCCACCAGGTTTTCTGCTCCGTATTGCCTTGGGCATCGATGCGTAGCCACGTCGCAGGCGGCAGCTTTTCAATACCCGCAACCAGCGTGCGCGGGGCCGGCACCACCGCATGAAAATTCAGGTAATGGTTAAGCGCAACCGGGTCGAGCATCGGGCTGATATCGCCACCCTTGAGCAGGGCTGGCAGGGTTGAGGCGAAGCGCAACCGTTCGCCGGTGCGCGACAGGTACAGCGGCTTGACGCCCAAACGGTCGCGGGCAATGAACAGGCGCTTGGCGTCCCGCTCCCAAATGGCAAAGGCAAACATGCCATTGAGCTTGGGCAGCAACGCCTCGCCCCACGCGTGATACCCCTTGAGCAGCACTTCGGTGTCGCCCCCGGAATAAAAGGCATACCCCAAGGCTTCCAGTTCGGCGCGGAGTTCAGGGAAGTTGTAGATCGCCCCGTTGAACGCCAGGGAAAGGCCCAATTGGCTGTCGATCATGGGCTGCGCAGAACCATCGGACAGGTCCATGATTTTCAGGCGGCGATGACCGAGGGCTATCGGCCCTTGACTGTGAAATCCCCAGGCATCGGGACCACGGGGTGCAAGGTGGTGGGTGATGCGTTCGATGGCTGCCAGGTCGGCAGGTTGTTGATCAAAACGTAACTCTCCAGCTAATCCGCACATATTCCATTGGGCCTTGTATTTGCTGGGCCTAGGCGTATCTACCGTGATTCAAGTACCAATTTTGTACCGTTTTTCGGTAAATCCAGCTTTTCAAGCTCCGCGAAATCGCTCGAAGAGCTGATCCACTTGGCATAGGTCGAAAGCAGTACCTGGACGCTGTGTCCAAGTTGCGCAGCGATGAATGCGGGATTCATTCCGGACATCAGGCACATTGTTGCGTAGGTGTGCCTGGTGTCGTACATCCGGCGATACCGTATTCCGCTCTTGCGCAGGGCTGACAACCAATAACGCTTAGCCCCAGTTTCGGATCGGATGTACAGCTCTGATCTTTCACCCGAGCCTTCCGGCGCGAAAACGTAATCAGAGCGCGCCGCCGTAAGTAGTCTGGCTTTTTCGAGTGCCTGCAAGGCTCGATCGTTCAATAAAACTTCCCGCGAGACCTTCGTTTTGGTCCTCTCCTTGATCTTGCCGTACAGCCTGATACGGCACACCTTGGCGCGCCGAGAGCGCGTATCAACCTCGCTCCAGCGCAGGGCCATCGCCTCGCCTGGACGCATTCCTGTATAGAAAGAAAACTCAAAAAAACACGCGTAAATAGCCTGCAAGCCGCTCGTCACTTCGTACAGCTTCTCGATCAATTCGTCAGCCTCTTCGCGACTGAACGGGTCGATCTCGCGCTTGGTGACACGCGTCGGCGGGATCGAGTTGGCCGGGTTCCTCAGAATCAACTCATCATTCACGGCCTGGGTCAGCAGGCCGGTCACCAGCCGTATGGCGCCCTTCCTGCGGATTGGCGAAGTCCACGTAATACCATTGACGATTTTCCGCATGAGCACCGGCGTGATCTTGTCGAGCGGGTACGTGGCCAGGTGCGGTACCCAGTAGTTTTGCATGGTGCTTCTGTAGTTCTTGCGCGTGCTGTCTTCGATCTGGAGGCTGTTCAGCCAGTCCTGGGCGTAATCGAAAAATATGGGCATTTGCCCAGTGGAGTCGCTCCGACTATTAGGGAACAACTCCCTGTATTTCTCCGGTGTAAGCGCGCCCAGCTTGGCCAGCTGTATTACTTGAGAACGTAAAGCCTCGGCTGCTGCGATTCCCCGAGCGGTTTGCGGGAGAGTGAGCGTTTCGCAGTGCCGCTTCTTGTTCCAGGAGAACCTGATCCTGATCGACTTCCCGACAAGCTCAACTCCGGTGGGCAGCTCCATTGGCTCTCTAGCCATTCGTCATACCTCCATTTGCTGTACATGATTCGCCCGTCGATTTTCGACCAGACGCCGGCTGGGATGATGTTACGTTCTCGTTTGCGCTGCAGGGCTTTCGGCGTGGTGCCCAGCAGTTCGGCCATCCGCTTTTCGGTGACCTTGTCATGGCCGGACTCATCGCCCAGCTTCTCGGCTGTCGCCATGGTGATGCTCCTTGCCGCGCTGGGCAGCAGAAGGTGGGTTAGCGGGTGGCCTTGGAGATGGCGTCCCTGGCTTGCGAGATCACGGCGAGTTCTCGCTCATGCTCCGGGGTGGTGTGCTTGAACTCGTTTGCCAGCAGGGTCCAGCGCTCGACTGCAAGGGTCAGTGCCGCGACCAACTCTTCGCACCCGGCACGCTCCTCTCTGCCTATCTGCCAGAACTGCTGCGCCCAGTGATCCACCGGCGGCGGGCTGGAGTTCTGGGCACCCAAAGCCAGTGCCCCTACAATCGTGTCGCACAGGTCGCGCTTGTAGGCGTTGTCGCCGTCGATGCTCAGGCCGCGCCGGCGCAGCGCGCTGACCACTTCGTTTCTATCCAGGCCCTGGTCTTCCAGGATGATGTCTCGCTCCGGCTCGCCCGGGGTGACAATGACCAGGGCAAGCTTCGCGCCTGGCAGGCAGTACTCGCTGAGTTTGACCAGGGCGTCGTTGGCTGCTTCGTGGAATCGCTGAACTGCTGACATAGGAATACCTCGCCCGCCGCTCACCGGCAGGCATGTAGGGGGATTGGGAGTAGGGTTTTGCCTGCGAAAAGTGGTTCTAGATCACAAAACCATATTTCGATCGCGCCCCTTGCTGGGCTTCCAAGAACTTTTACTGCTTTGGAAGGTCGATCAATAACCTAAAATAGATAGGCAGCTATGCGATCTCTAATTCTTGATATGCCTAATGGGCGCGCGCTCGTCGAGGAGCTTGATCTTGCGACTGAGCTAATGATGTCCATTCCCATCGAGCTTGTCGGCGGTGAGCAATGGCAGGCAGCTTTTGATAGGCAGCAGTTAGCATTCAAGGCTTGGCGCTCATACCTTCTTTGCATAGCCAAGCATCCGAAGCGTGACGCTCAGTGTGAGATAAGTAAGATCGCCTGAGCCTCAATGTGGGCCGGTAGGCGAACCAGAGGGTGGCGATCATGGCTTCTCGCTCCGGAAAGCCCGAACAGTCGCGCTGATGGTGTCGCCAAAAACAAACCAAATAACGAGCCCGACACCAACGACTGGCCAAGCCCATTCAGGCATCAACCCCAGCATCAGGATCACCGGCACCGCGATCACTAGGGCTACCACCGCAAGGATCATCATCACGAAGAAGAGCCCCAGATCGCGCCGGGCGGCTATCCGGGCGGCTGCCCATGCAGCTTTGAGTTTCGTATTCATCGGCAACACTTTTCCTTGCCGCTATAGCGGCTGACTTTGAAGGGGGAGGGGTTACAGATGTTTCAGCAAATCAGTTGTGCCAGTGCCAGCAGGCACCAGCAGTAGGCGGGGAGTTGGGCTTTCATGGCTTCTTCTCGTAACGGGCGATCATGTCAGCCAAGCTGATGCTCTGGCCCTGTTTGGTATTGATTCGAACGAATACCTTTTTAAAGTCCTCGCGATCTTCTTCAAGGGTGGTGTCATCGCCAACACCCTCTGCTGGCTTGAGTGCGGCGTCGACACTTGCGAACAGGGTCGGATAGCCGTTTGCCCAGTCTTGCTTGCGCGCCGACTTCTGGACCTCACGCAACAACCCATCCAGCACATCCGCCCGCTCATCCGCTGCGGTCAGGCGCCGTCCAATTTCAGCCATGCGCTTACGATGAAGTTCGTTCAGGCGGTCGATTGCCTTCTGCGCCTGATTGAAAAGTGACTGATAGCGCCCAAGCTCAGCCAGCGCCGCGTCACGCTCGGCGGTTACGCGGTCGAAGTCAGCCGCCAGCACAACACTGAGCCTCCCCAGTGATTCACCCTCTACAAGCCCTGTTTCGGTTACGTGGTAACGCTTTACTTCGGACACAGCTGTTTCCTTGCCGGGCATGCCCGGGCGGTGGAGTGTGGGAGTTATGCGGCTGAGGCGGAGAGGATCACAACCGATACGCTGGTGCCGGCAAATTCGTTGTTGTAGATCTGTGACCACTCATGCTTCAGACCTGGCAGCACGTCTTTACCTTTCGCGCTAGCCGGCAAAACTGCGACTAACCGCCCACCGAGCTTGAGCATGGATGCTGCACGCTCAATGTGAGCCTGCCAGCGACCTTCGCTGTATGGCGGGTTCATAACGATGCGGTCGTACTTGCCGGTGATCTGCCATTTCAGAAAGTCGGCGCACTCGACGTAGTAACCCTTGGCTTTCAATACTTCGCAGTGAAGGTCGCTGATTTCGATGCAAACCGTCTTCGCTTTTGGCATCAGGTCGGCCAATCCACCCATACCGGCGCTAGGCTCAAGGCAGCTATGCTCGGGCTCGATCTGCGCCATTTCAACGGCTGCTGCGGCAACGTTTTCAGGGGTCGGGTAGAACTGGTGAGCTTTCTGATCGGGAATGCACCCGCTCGAGATGATTTCGTCCAGAGCAGAGCGCGGGTTGAAATCGAACTCGAACCAAGAGTGCCCACCGGCCGTGCGCTTTACTCCGCCGATCATAGCCAGAACCTTCTCAGCTTCTGCCTGGGTGATCGCGCTGTGTCGGTCAACTCCAAACTGCAGGGCGTTGACGTTATCTGTAAGCGGCTCGCGCGGTGGACTCCAGCGGTCCACCTGAACAGGCCTGCAAGGTTGCGGCTTCATGCCCGCCAGTGCGTTGACTACCGTGAAGGGTAGTGGGCGGCCAACCATCTGAAATACTTTGGTTCGGCGCGCAGGCTTCGTGCGGAAACTGGCAGGAATTGCAGAAGGGTAGATGCTGGCCAGCACCGAATTAAGACGCCAGGCCATGTCCGGATGAATCTCGATGTGCGCCGTGCCCTTCTTGTAAAGCCGGATCTTAAGCGCATGCCCATCTACCGAATGCCACTGGCCGGTGTTGCGGCGAAGGATCTCCAGAAGAGGGCCGGTGCTGTTGTGGCCCGGCTCTTCTCGACCCATGAACTTTGCAATGATGCAACGCAAGTCATTCAGATAACCCGCACGGTCGTGGTCCACAGTGTCGTAGTAGGTCAGCATACGGGCGACGATCATTCGCTTACCGAAAGCCGAGGGTGAGTTCGTTACGTGCTCGCCTGAAAGCGCCTGGAATATCCCGTCTACCCGCTCAGCGAAGAACTTAGCGCGGGCTGCAAGCAATTCGCTCAGTGTTGCCCGCACCGTGCTTTCTTCAAAGTCTGGTGCTTTGTGCTCGCGAATCTGCTCGTTCCATTCGTTGCGGCGCTTTTGAGGCATTGCGTCGTAAACATCTGTCAGCGCCAGGGCTTCGCCCCAATATGACGAGTTGAGCGATGCTATCGCGCCTGGAAGCTGGAATAAGCGTTCTACCGATATTGTTCCGTGTCTCCCGTTGTCGCCATTGCCTTCGAGAAAGTAGTTCAGCGCACCAGCTTTCCCGCCAGCTATCACGAAATCATGAAGCGCTTCGATGTTCCTCCGGGCTGAGTCGTAGCGACCCAACAGGCCGTCAATTGCATCGCCAGACATCGGCGCGAAGAACTCAGCGACATCATCAACAATCTCCCCGTATGCCGGGGCAGCTACTGCGTTCATGGATTATCTCCAGTCAGGCGCCGCCCTCCGCGTGACCGGATGCAGCGAGTAGGGTGGGTTATGCGGGTTCGATGATTTCGTCGCCCGGGTCTTTCTGTATCGCGAGAAGGCTTTTATTGCGAAATTCCCGCGCCACGTTTTGCGATATCTCGATTTCGTGGCGCGGCGGATTCAGCAGAGGCTGGCATTTCGCAGCGCCCATTGCATGCAGGTGATGAATCATCAGCGTCATTGCCTCGCCCTGCTCAGAAATGCCTGACCACTGCATCAGGTCGGCCAGTGCCTGTCGGGTGCCAGGGCGAACCCTGAGCCTCAATTCCTCTTCGGCAAGTTCCACACGCTTCCTGGCAGACTTGGCCGAGCGTTCTTTCTGCGGTACTGCTGCCATGGCCTACCTCTTCTATTCCGCTGGCCGGCAGTGCGAGCCAGGTTTGACGTTTGCGTTGCTGGATGCGGGCTATGCGGCGCATCGATTGCCCCCGGCCCGCGATAACGGGTAATCAATCTCGTGCTCGTCGAGCAGGCGCTTCAGCGTGTTATTGGTGATGTGCAGCTTTTCGCACACCTGCCGCCGGCTGATACCAAGCTCTTTGTAGGCCTTGATACGTTCAACCAGGATCAGTTCGTGCTTGGCAATTGCTGCCTTATGTTCCGGGCTGGAGTAGGGGGTCTGGTTTACACGCTTGAAGCTGAAATCGAATTCCTTGGACATGCTCAGCAGGGTTCGCCTGCCGATTCCTGTTGCCATGGCGACTTCCTTTTGCGTGTGGGTGGGTGCCAGCTCCATGACGCGCGCTACTCGCTGATTGCGCGCCTCGATCTGCGCCTCAAGCTTGGTAGGTGGGGGAGGCTCGATTGGCTCAACTCGACGCCGAACAAACGGCTTTGGCGCAGGCGGCATCTGGCTGCTGTAGGTGATCGGCTTGGGGATGTAGCCGCTGGCCGGTCCTTCTTCGATCTGCCCGCCAGCCGCCTTAAACTGCTCGACTGCGACAGCCAATTCGTTGGATAGCGGGCGCAGCCGTTCCACTTCGTTGCGGAGGTTGCTGATCATGCTGCCGCCTTGCCGAGTGTCACCCCGGCCATGCTGAAGGTTGAACCCTGCGCCGCGACCATTGCGTCGAGAGCCTCCCAGTTGACCAAAAGCAGCGTGATCGGCACCTGACCATTTGCTACGGCCTTCACCAGTGCCTCGAAGTCCGTCACGCTGGCCTGAAGCGCTACCTGCTCGACCGCCTGGCTAGTCACTGGCTTTGCGGCCTTGGTGACTTGTGCCGCCGTCTGGACCGGCGCGGCGCGGACAGGCTCTGGTGTCGCCACTTTCTCCACGACCGGTTCTGGCTTGATAGCCGCCAGGCGCTGGGCTTCCTGCTCTTCGGCGATGCGCTTCGCGTCAGCCTTTTCCTGCTCCGCCTTCTGATGCTCGGATATCCGGAATTTGATCAGCGTTACCAGGTCGTCGTTGGCCTTGGTTACCAGCTGCTGCACATCACTGAACAAGAAGGCGTGATCAACAGCGAGTTCCGCCAGACTGTTCAGGTTTAAGCGAATGCTGTCCGCTGCCTGACTTGCGTCAATTTTTGCCCGGGCCAGTTCGGTATCAACTGCGTCCTGAAGGCTGGCGATGGTGCGCTTGTTCTTCATGGCGCCGGCGAAGTCGACGTGCACATTAGGCAGCGCCACCTGGCCCAAGGTCCTATTGATCCCGGCGACGTGTTCGGCAAGCGCCAGTTCGGCCTTTTGCTTGATGGTGGTCTTCACCAACAGCTCTTGAGCCTTCACCAGCTTGTCGACCTTCAGGCGAGTCTCGCGGGCATGGGCGCTGATGCGATCCAGCGAGGAAAACAGTTCGTCGATGCTTTGGGTCTGCGACAGGGCTTGTTTCTTGGCGACCGCGACAGCCTCTTCAACATCGCCGCACCATTTGACCGCCTTCTTGGCGTCGGCGAAGTCCTGGTCGGTGGAGAGCGTGGTTTTCACCGAATCGATGACAGCCAGGGCCGAATCTTCAAACATCTTCAGGTTGCTGGCCGTTACCATGCCGGTCAGCTCGATGCGCAGCGCTGGCAGCTCGTCAGGTGCCTTGCCGACGACTATTGAAGGCGCGTCGGCCATCTTGAAGTTGGCCAGGTCTGCCTCGAACTGTTTCCAGCCTTCGACCAACTGGGCCGCGCGCCCGGCGACGGGCCGGTACTCCATGTGCGCGAAGTTCTCCGGCGTGCCGTCCGAGCAAACAAATATGACCCGCTCAGCGCCGCTCACCAGCAGTTGCTGCTCAAGCTGCCAGTAGTAATGCGGAGCCAGGTCGCCGGCTTTCACCTGGGCCACGACCGACTCATTCCACAGCTTGTGTTCGAACAGCGTCTCGCCGAGCATCGTGGCGCCATCCATGGATGCCAGCAGGTTGCCCTCGGTAGCAACGATCGGATAAAGCTCTTCGCCGATCAGCGCTTCAGTCAGTGGGCGGGCCAGGGCTTCAGTAGCGTGACCTTTGTCGAAGATAAACTGCTGAGAGGGCGTGATGTCCGGCGTGATGCCGGTCTTTTTGGCTGCCAGCAGGTCCGTGCGGGTTTGGTACTTCGAGGCGCCCATCATTGCCGGGGCTTCGGAGGCTGTACGGAACCTGGCGCGAAGGGCAAGCCACTCGGCGGAGCCTTGAGCTACGTTGTGAATTTTCATGCTGAATCTCCATCGAGGGCTTTGAGGTTGGTGATTTTTTCAATCTGCGCCGGGCTCAGCGTGTACTTGCTGCTGATGGTCGCAATGAGGTGTTCAGGGCTCGTGCGGTTCGAGTCTATAAGTGGCTGCCACTTCACGATGTTCTCGGTCAGCAGTTCGTCGGAGTAGGCGGTCAGCGCTTCTGGCTCAGGTTGGGCTTGCTGTCGTGGGCTGACATCGCGTGCCGGCTCCTCGAAGGCCTTGCCTTCCATCTCGTCAGCCGTTGGCGCCGATCCAACTTCAGGAAACGCTTTGCGCAGGGCCTGGGCCTCGGCGCATTTGGCGAGCTGGGCAAATGCTCGACGCTTCCACATGGCGTTGGGCGCCGCGGTGTCCTTGCTCGAAGTCGCGTAGTTCTCAAGCCAGCGCTCGTTGGCGGTGTACTCGGCCACCAGCCCGTTGCTCATCTGCCGCTTGACGGTCACGCGGCACCATTCGGGATACGTGACTTCTACGCCGCTCAACTTCGCCGTTACTGGAGGGCCATATTCAGGCTCGCTGATTCCGGCGTACTGGCCGGTGCGTGCCGCTTGAATGCGGTACAGGCCGATGCCCGGCATCACCGTGTCCTGCATCTTTTTCGTCTTCGAATTCCAGATCGGGACGATGTGCACCGGCTTCAACATTGGGTCCAAGTGCGCGGCCTGGCAGTAAGCCAACACCATCACTACAGAGTTCTTTTCTGCGCCGGGGTAGAGGCTGCTGCTCAGCACTTCAACGAGCGCGGCCTCCGACATCGCAGGCGTGTTGTCGTCCTGTTTCATTACTGCGGACATGGGGAATCCTTGCCGCGATGCTCGCAGCGTTCAAAAAGGTTTTGAGTTACTGGCTGGCGCTATCAGCGAGGATGCTGAGTAACATCAGGAAGGTGAGCAGGGCGAGGACTGGAGCTGATCCGCGCCATAGAGCGAAACGGCGCTGGCGTTGGCGTGAACTCAAGCCGCATCCTCTCGCTGCTCAAACCGGTAAGCCGCGGCATCTGCTGCCAGCTCTTCAGCGCGAGCCCGACCGTAATCATTGGCCCAAGGCCGAATCAGGGCTTCGGCTACATCGTGCAGCGCTGTCGGGTGATGTTTGACTTTGGGCGCGCCGAGAGCAGAACAAGCAAGGTCGTAGGCCTTGCCGTGAACGCGGCGCCCGCCGGCAACGATTTCGCAAATCATCTGCTCAATCGGGTATTCGCGGTTGTCAGCCAGCAGTGGGGCGATTTGCTCTTGAGCGCCCAGGTGTTCCGCTAATGCCTCGTACAGCGATTGCGGTGTGACCAGAGCAACCGACTTGCCGAAAGGGCGCGGGGCGGTGACGTTATCGCCACAGATCAGGGTGTTGATTGCATCGTGAAGCCAGTCCGGGCCTTCGACGGTATCGAGAAAGTCAGGCATTGCAGCTACTCCTGCTCAAGTTTGCGTGCATAAGCGCAGGCGGCGTTGTGGTCGCGGCGAAAACCCTTCACCTTATTGGTGCGGGCATCGACGATGTGGAAGAACTCGCCGCTCACTGGGATCACCCGGTAGCGCGGGGCACGTTTAGGCTGGGTGGAGCCGACCAGTCCGAGGCTGATTGCTACAGACATGTTTCGGCGCTGGTGCATTGCGAGCGCTACATCACAGTAAGCGCGGTGACTTGGGTTCATGGTCGCCTCCAGGCAGACGAGGTCGTCAATTCAGATACACAGGGATGCATCCCATCATTCCGCTGATCGCCAATGGCGCGGAAGGCTGAGTGCGAGAGGAAGGGGTGGTGCGGATTAGAAACGTATCGCGAGAGGCGCCAAGGGTTAGCTTTAACGGCTAACCCTAAGCAAACAGGAACATTACTCCACGGTGCAGATCCAGAGATGATTGTGCCGATAAGGAGCGCGAGTGAAGTGGATATCTGAAATCAGATTTAGGCCTCGCTCTTTAAGCGCTTCGGTCAGCTGTACGAGTGTCTCTGCTTGGATAGTCATTGCTGTTACCTCGTCAGATTTACTGCGTTCATAATTCTTGACCGGGAAGACAGCTATCTAATTCAAATTTTTTATAACCCGGCTGATACGTTCCGGGGAAGGCAAGGTAGTTATGATAAGTCAACGCTAGGGCTAGTCGCTTGCAGCCAAGGCTGAACTTATTTCGCGTTCGGCCTGAATCCGCTGATAAATCTCATCCCGGTGAACCGCAACATCAGCCGGCGCGACAATTCCAAGCTTCACTTGCTGTCCGCAAACGATCAGCACCTGGATGCTGATGTCGTCGTTGATGCGGATGATTTCGCCTACGCGGCGGGTGAGTATCAGCATGGTCCTACTCCTTGTTGATTGTTTTCCCATCTGGCCCTGTTGCCAAGGCCAGTCGGTGAAATCAGGCAGCGCGAGCCAGTTCAGCCTGTGCCAGCAGTTCCGCTACAGCCTCGGCCGGGGTGCAGCCATCGGCGTAGAAGTCATGCAGATCACTTTCTTCTCGCGAGCCCAGGCCTACCTGGTGGCCAAGCAGCTCGGAAGCCTTGTCGATCCAGCGGAAGTAAGCGCGCTCTTGAGCGTCGATGCGGCCTTCATCAGCCGCCATGGTTGCCATGTTGAACATCGTGAATCCCTCCGGTTGATTTCCCGGATGCCACTCATGGAATGGCACCTGGTGAAATCCCAGCCTCGCTACTGGCGACAGACCGGGGTAATGCGTCAGCGGTGATCGCTCGAGCTCAGCCGCCGACGGCCCTGCTCTCAGTTCGGTTGGCCTTGAGCTTCCCTATCACCTCGCGTAGATCGGCCTCGGCGGGGTGGTCATGGGGTCAGGTGTTCGCTACACGACTGCCAACTGCAGCTCTGCGGCCCATTGAGTGGGGTAGTCCGTCGTGGGTTGCCGGTCCGTGTTCCGGCTGGGCTTTTTACTTCTTTGACTGGTTCCTCCTATGGGTATTTGTTCTCCACCACGCATCGGTGCGAGTCATCTCTCACCGGCGCCGCACATTTCGTGTTCGATGCATTGCCAGTTTGTGTGCGTAGTTTCGCGTGCTTGCATGTGGAAGCACGGCAGCTACCAGAGGCTGCATGGGCGACGGTTTAGCTTTCTCACCACCGGGTTAGCCGGTACGTCGCGGGGTCACGTCAGGTTGTGTAAAGAGCGGCGGAACTCTTGAGTCCCTGTCGCTGCGTGTCTGTTGCTGCGATGAACTAAAAGTAGCACTGCTGATATTTGCAGTCAACAGCAGTGCTGCTATTTTTGGGATGGCACAAAAAAACCGCTCAGTGGCGGGCCTAGTAGTGGCTCAAAAAGGGATTTTCCGGTTTAAGCTCTGTGGGAGAGCTCCCCGAAAATTGAATGACTGATTCTTAAATTCTTAAGAACTTCTGCGTCACCTTGTCTTTCTTCATAGGAATCATTGCGCCATCTGGCTTATCGCCTTGTCAGCTACCGACTATCAGGGCAAATGTACCGAAGCCTTTTATTGAATCCCCCCTAAATTAAGTCCGGACTTTTCCATCCGCGGCGTGCGCCCACTATTGAATGGCAGGGATGGGCCGCTATGGCACTTCCGCCGCCAAGGAAGGCTCAGGGAGTACTGCAATTGCCAGGGCCAGTTGCGTGTCTGACATCAGCGGCGGTGCGCTGGTCGAGCGGTAGTATCTGGAGGCCTGCTCAAACTGGGCCCCGCGAATCTCTCCGTCCGAACCAATGAACGCAAGAGCGTCGCTCTTCGCCGATTTGAAAATCTTAGGCGGCTCAGTGGTGAGGGATGTGGTCGCCCCAATTAAAATGGTTGGCGCGGAGATTGTGATAAATATCGCGGCAGCGATAGGGTTGGCGTCGTCACCTGACACAGCCTGCGTACTAACCGATATTAGTAGGGCAGCTGCCAATGTCTTCCGTAAGTCCATTCTTCGATGCGTCCATTGTGATTAGCGGGCATCACCATAGCAGGGTAGGGGATCGCCAGATATGAGAAGCCCGGCATTAGGCTTGACTCATATGTGCGAGTTGCTTCTGTATAGGTATTGCTTATGCTGCGGCAAGACTCTTTTTAGAGTAGAGCGCGGACATGTTTTCAATTCCGAGTTTGGACATGGAAATTCTTATAGACCTGGGTTCGGGTATGTGGCCGCTGCCGGTTAGTTAATGCGATCTGCTGTCTGCGCTGGATTGCGACGACCTGTAACCACGTAAAGTACATCGACGCCGGCTTTAGCTACTCCAGCAAGGTAAATCGCATTCGGTACTCGCCCACCTCCCTCATACGTTGTCTGTGCATTCACTCGTACCCCTCCATAAGTGGCAAGTTCAGCCTGAGTGAGTTTTAGGCGCACGCGTTCTTCTCTCAAGCGTTGAGTTATCTCTTTCATAAGGTTCCAAATTTCAGGTAAATGGTTGTCGTGTCAGAAATTATGATTGAAATGATATCGTTTGTTTACGTAAGGAAAGCCTAAGGCAAGCGCCTTGCCAGTACTTTGCCCATAGAGCCAGAATTCCCTGCACAAACAAAGCTCCTGCCCCTAAAACCTTCAATACTCCGCGAGACTGTAGCATTCATCGGATCGGTCCCGTAGGCATGAAAAGTAAAGGCTTCTGCTTGTGTGTGGGCAGGGAGGGGGCGGCGGGCTCAGTCTTCGGGTGGCGATTTCATTCTCTGGCACCCATCGAGCTAGTAAATCGACCAGCAGCTCGGCAATGGCGTCACCTCATCCGCATACCCCGCCAACCGATCTTCCCCAGCCTGAAAAACGGTGCACATCTTCTGCACTGTCTGCGCATCCGCCTGTTCCTGGATGGCTTGGTAAGGGGTATGGATAGGCCTTCTAGTTTCTGAAATCAGGATGAGTTAATGGCAGTGCCGAGTGCCTGCCTTTTTGTCGTTATGACATCCCTGCTTGTCGGTGCGGCCTCCGTGGGCAATAGCAGATACAGAGGTGATTGCCAGTGCAGCAGCCAGTACCAAAGTGATAATTTTCATTTTTAACATCCTGTTATTAATAGAAGTCTTGCTTTTACAACAAGCCAGATCACTCGGTGGTTACGGCTTTAGCTGCTGCTAGTGAAGGGTCTTAGCCCACCGACTTTCGCCAATCCTGATCCTATCCAACGCCCGGTTTAGAGCATCCAAAGCATTGAGGAGGGCTTTCGCCTCCGCCTCCCGCCCATCGCCCCAAAGGCGCTCAGCCATTTTGTTCAGCTCTTGAATAGATTTCTCAATATCGGCCGCGGTTACCGTCGCAGCCTGACCAGGCTTCTCGCCCATCATCAATACGCCTGCAGCGCAACTGCGATACAGCTCAAAGGTCGCCACCGCGCCAAATGACCCGCCCTAATATGCGATGTTCGTTGAATTCGCAGCGTGAAAGAATCTGATCTGGATACTCGTCGTTGTCAGTGTTGTCGCTGCGGATGATCCAGCTTCCAGTGGCTGTCTGTATCAGCCGCTTGACGATTGCACCTTTATCAGCACTCACCATTACGTAAATCTGTTTATGGGCGGGCTCAACTTTTGACCTATCAATGAGTAGTACGTCATGATCATTAATTGTGGGCCACATACTATCGCCGTCGGCGTAGATGACAATCAGATTCTGAGGACTAGCTCCCTTCACGCGCAGCCAATCACGCTTGAATGCAAGCGTGGTGCGGATTTCAACGTACGGGTTTTCACTGCCTAGGCCTGCAGCAGCTTTTGCATCGTACTGAGGAATGAAGGCGTACTTATCGTCTATAGCTACAACGTCATCGCCTTCTGGGAAGGGGGTATTGGCGGAAGCTGTAGACTGATTAAGCGTTGATTGCCCCGAGCTGGCTCGCCTTATGCCCGCTGCAAGGGTAGGGCTAACTTCATAAGGCTCAAAATCTAAGGCTTTTGAAAGCTTTACTAGAGCTTCAAGATTCAGCGCTACTTTGCCAGTCATATATTGACTGACGGTACTTTGGGGGGATTTCCATTCGCAGCGCTCCCCTACCTCGGCCTGATTAAGAGGATGAGCATCGCCTCGAGCTTTTGATTCCCGAACCCTGGCTTTGTAGATTTCTGTGAGCCTCTTAGCGTCTGCAAGCTGCTCTGCGCTAAGTGGTGTTCTGATCGGTTTCTTCATGTCGTTGATTTAGTAGCAGAGCTGATAATTCTGCAAACAGCACTGCTAATCAATCCCTTGTTTTGGTCAAAGTAGCAGTGCTAATATCTGTTTAAATTCACCGCGAGATTTACCCGATGAAGACCGTAACCCTTGGGGAGTACTTGTCATCGCACGGCACCCAGAGCGATCTCGCCAAGGCTTTGGGCATTCAACAGAGTGCGGTTTCTCAGATGTATCGCTCGAAACGCACGATCAGCATCAGCTTGATGGATGACGGGACGATTGAGGCTAACGAAGTTCGCCCCATTCCGGCTCGAAAAGCAGCCGCATAACCAATATCAACAGCCAGGAGCGTCTAAGCATGTACATCGACCCCACCCACCTGCATGACAAGCCAACAAAGGTTCGCCTTGATGATGCTGCCGATGGCTTGCTGACAGCTATGGCGCGGTATCAGCGGACACAAAAAGCAGTGTTGGCCCGAGAAATCCTTGAGCGCGGCCTGAACCAAATGATGGAAGAGCTTACCTCGAAAACTGAAGTGGCCTGAAGTGGCCGAGGAGGGCCTGTGCCCGAAACAAAAGAGCTGGAAGTTCAGCTTGACGGGAGAGGTGTCAGCGATCTGGAAGTATTGGCCAGAAATGTAGGCATCACCCCCGAAGAGCTGGCAGCAAAAATCATAAAAAAGGCACTCGATCGAATGACCCGAACAGATCCATCCAGAAGCAATATTCGGCCGTTTCGTAAGGGCTCATAAGTCCCCGAGGGACTCAAAAGGATCGGATGACAAATCTCACAACCAAATAACAGACACAAAAAAGCCGGGGCGCAATCCCGGCTTTTCCAACTGCACTTACAAAAATACTGTGAGGCCAATTATGCACAGCTCGCTTAATACCAGCAATCCCCCTAACACTCCTGCGCCACATTTTTCGCAATCTGAAAACGTGGCGCGGGGTGTTTCTATGTCCAGCCTTGAGCTGGTCCACTTCATTAATTCGAAGCGCGATAAGAGCGAACCTACCCTGACGCACAAGAACTTGATCGCAAAGGTTCCGCGTGTTCTCGGGTCGGATCAATCGGCTAAATTTTCAGCCGATTACCTCGACACTCGTAGTCGCATTCAAAAGTGCTTCTTCTTCCCCAAGCGCGAAGCCTGCCTTATTGCAATGTCTTACAGCTATGAGCTTCAAGCGCTTGTCTTTGATCGCATGACGGCTCTTGAGGATCGTGAGCGCGCACGTGCGCTACCCAGCAACCCGAAGATCGTCGGCGAGCTGGCAATCCTTGAATGCTTTGACCGCCTGCTGAAACCTGCACCCTCCTGCAAAATGATGATGTTGGCTCAGATCGCCGCAAACAATGGGCTCGACGCCAAGTTTCTGCCGGGCTATGCCATTGATGCTGCCTCAGACGCAACTGGTGGCAGCTCTATGCCGACCAAGGCCGTTACCGCATTGATCAAAGAAAACGGCATCAGCAGCACCGCCGCCGCTTTCAATCGCGCATTGGCAGCTCACGGCTTCCTGAAACCATTGACACGCGTGAACTCGAAGCGCGAAACGGTGGAGTTTTGGGGTGTGACTGACAAAGGCCTTAAGTTCGGCAAGAACCTCACAAGCCCTCAGTGCCCACGCGAGACCCAGCCTCACTGGTATGTGGATCGCTTTCTTGAACTGGCCGCATTGGTCGGGAAGGTCTGACATGCAGTACACCGTCACGATTAACCAGGTGAAGGCGCTGGAATGGGGGCTGAATTCTCAGCAGGCCCTGCTGTTCGCTTTCGTCTACGGTTGCCCGAGCTGGGCCAAGCCAATCAAGACTGATGACGGGATCTTCTTTGCGCTGAGCAAGGCCAAGATCACTGAGGAGCTACCGCTGCTCACTGACAAGCCAGACACCGCTTACCGCATGCTGAAAGCCCTGGAAGAGGCCGGTTTGATTGAGCTTTCCAGCACTTCGAACATCACGCTTTTCCGCCTCACAGAGAAAGCGATCGAGTGGAACCAGAAGCTCGACGGGTCGGAAAAATATCCGACCCCACCAAACAATAATGGTCGGAAAAAAATCCGATCTACCTCGGATAAATCTCCGAGCAAGGTCGGAAAAAAATCCGGGCAGGGGTCGGATAAATCTCCGACAAATCAGGATACCAATCATCAGGGTACCAATCAGGAAACCAGTCAGGACTTGCAGGACGCCACCGGCAAGCCGGCTCAGTCCCGCGGCTTGGTGCTGGTGGTTGATCGCACCGATGCCCCACGGGTCGAGATCCCCGCTGACATGCCGGGCCCCAAAGACCAAACCTGCAAAACCTTCAAGGTCTGGGCGAACTACGCCATGGCTTACCGCAAACGCTACAGCGCCTGGCCGGTGTGGAATGCCAAGATCGGCGGCCAGCTCGGCCAACTGGTAGACCGTCTCGGCGCCGACGTCGCCCACCACGTCGCCGCCCACTTCCTGAAAACCAGCGATGCCGCTGTGCTGCGCAAGTGCCATAGCCTCAACGAGCTGTTGTCCAACGCTGAGAGTTACCACACCCAGTGGGTGACCGGTCAGCGCATTAACGGGACCACCGCCCGCCAGATGGAACGCACCGAGGCGAACGTCTCCGCTGCTGAGCAGGCTGCGCAAATGGTGCTGGCCAAGCGACAAGCAGGTGACCGCAATGAATACCTCTGAAATGAACGATCAGCAAGTCGCCGGGCTCGCTGCCGCAATTTGCGCGACTGCAGAGGCCATGGGGCAGGAAATGAACCCGGGTACTGCAGCAATGATGGCCGAGGATCTTTGTGTGTACTCGGTGCCTGTGGTCAAAGCTGCGCTGAAGGCTTGCCGCTTTGAGGTGAAAGGTAAGTTGGTCATGGCCGACATTCTTCAGTGGGTGCAAGCAGCAGACGGCCGCCCCGGCAAGGATGAGGCATGGGCCATCGCCATGACCACCAACGATGAATTTGAAACCGTGGTGCTGACTGACGAAATCCAGCTAGCGCTGGCCGCTGCAAAACCGGTTCTCGATGCTGGCGACAAGGTCGGTGCCCGCATGGCATTTATCAGCGCTTATGAGCGATTTGTGAGGCAGGCCCGCGAAGACACAAAGCCGGTCAACTGGCACGTATCCGTGGGCTTCGACGCCGACCGCCGTATTCAGGCCGTCACCCGAGCTGTGCAGATGCAGCGTATTCCCCAGGAGCGCGGCCAATTGTATCTAGCCGACCTGACACACGAGCCTGTCAGCGAGGATGGGCGTGCCATTGCTGGGTTGCTGACGGGTTCACCTTGCCAGCCGACCGGTGAGGTCCGCGCCAAGCTGGATGCGATTCGCGCCGACTTGGCCCGGAAGCGAAAAAAAAAGGCGGATGCTAGTGAAGCAGAGCGTTGCCGAGTTCTGACTGAGCTTAATCTTCGTAAAACCCATTTGATCAGCCAAGCGGCTGCCATCCAATCCAAGGAGGCCGCTCATGGCCGATGATGTCGATTTTGCAGATGCACATATTGAAAAAGAGCTGGCGTCAGCTCTTGCTTCTCGTGTGATTTACAGCGGTGAGAGCGCCCTTGAATGTGAGTGCGGGGAGGAAATCTCCGAAGGACGCCGTCTCGCAGTTCCAGGTGTTCGTGATTGCATCACTTGTGCTGAGCTTTCGGCGTTGAGGTTGCGGGGTGTTCGCCGTGGCTGAGGTCGCATTGATCCGCACTGCGCAAGGGCTGGTACCGGCAACCGAGGCGGACCGCGAACTGACCCAGAAGTGGAAACTTGGCCAAGTCATCCATGGACGGTTCACAAAAATGCGCAACGCCAAATTTCACGGGAAGTTCTTCTCGATGCTCGATCTGGCTTGGGAGTACTGGGAGCCTGTCGGAGGGCTGATTCCGCGGCAGGAGCTTCGCGGTATCCAAGGGCTGGCCAAGTTCTTCGAAGCGCAGAGTGGAAAGCCCGGGCAGTTATCGGATGCAGTGGCGGCGTATATCTCAGGTCTTGAGTTTGCCCGGGCTGAGCGCTTCCCGGCAGTTGATAAAAGCCGGGAAGCCTTTCGTGAGTGGGTAACCATCGAAGCAGGGCATTTCCACCTGGTGCATACCCCTGAGGGCATCCGCAAAGAGGCCAAGTCGATCAGTTGGTCGAGTATGGATGACTTGGCCTTTGAGCCGCTTTACCGCGACGTTTTCAACGTCTGTTGGCGGCTGGTGCTGTCAGCTCACTTCGAAACGGAGCAGGACGCCTTGAGTGCTGCTGATCAGATCGGGGGCTATGCATGAGTCTCGCAGTCAAGCAGCCTCGCCCCAAGAAATGCAGCGTTCCACAGTGCAGGGCCTCATTCGTCCCCCGGGAGAGCTTCCAGACCTGGTGTTCGCCGGACTGCGCTGTCGTCATTGCTCGCGGCAAGCAGGAGAAAAAGCGCAAGTCGCTGGCCCTGGTTGAGCGCCGCGAGATCAAGGTCCGCAAGGAGAAGCTGAAGAGCAGGGCGGATCACCTGCGCGAGGCTCAGGCCGCAGTGAACGAGTATGTGCGCCTGCGTGACGCGCACCTGCCGTGCATCAGTTGCGATTCGACGCCGAACGATAACGACCTTATGACCGGCAGCCGTTGGGATGCCGGGCATTACCGATCTGTGGGTGCCTGCCCTGAGCTGCGATTTGAGCCGCTAAACATCCATCGGCAGTGCGTAAGGTGCAACCGCAACCTGTCGGGCAATGCTGTGGAGTATCGCATTCGCCTGGTACAGCGCGTCGGTGTCGACAAGGTTAATTGGCTGGAAGGGCCTCATTCGGCCCGCAAGTACACCGTAGATGAGATCAAGGTCATTAAGGCCGAATACCGAGCAAAGACCAGAGAATTGAAGAGGGCGGCAGCATGAACTATCAAAACGTCATTTCTGCAGTTGTCCGCGCTCTGGCAGCGGAAACCATCAACTCTGCTGGCGGCTGCGACTTGGAGCCTAAGGTGCAGTGCGCTAAGCAGAAGGGGGAGATCGTAGGCAAAGAGGCGGCTCTGCTTGCTGACTGCATCGTGCACAAGCTTCTGCATGCCCAGCTCAGTCCGCGCCACTGGAACGCATTGGTGGCCAAGTACAGCACCCACCGTGGACGCAAGATCGACTCCATCGGTCGGCTTGTCGCAGTTGTGTCTTCGCCTGCGCCACTGCGCTTTACTCAGCAGGCGGTGTTGGTCTGGGCTGTGCCGCAGCAGTCAAAGGGCATACAGCGTACGGCGGTCGAGGTCAAAGCACCGAAGCACCGGGAGAACAAAGAAAAAGGGCAGTGGGATTGGCGCAACGCTGCGGCTGACGCGGACGTAGACCGAGCCAACAAGCACGCCAAGTCAGTGGCCGAAACGAAGCCGGGAGAGATGATTGTCCTCACTGGGTCGAACTACGACATGACCAACTGGGATTCCCAGGGCCTGACGGAGCGTACCTATCAGCGCTGGAACAAGACCATCAAGGGGGCATTGGAATCGATGGTGGATGAGGCTTTGGTCGATGCGCAACACATGCTTGAGGCGGTTGGAGTGCTGGAGTGCGAGGCGGCGTGAAATAGCCCCTCAAAAGGGCTTGCAAGATCATGTCGCTATGTCGCATTATTTACCCATCCTGTCATTCCTGCGTGTGTAGGAGTGAGCCGAAAAAGCCTCGCCAGAGAAATCTGCCGGGGCTTAGTCGTCTTCGGCCTAGGAGGATTTATGCCAAGAGCACAGCGTCGACACGACACATCACGCGTCAAGGCTCGCTTCTATAGAAAGCAGCGACTTCATGCCTGCTGGGTGACTAACCAGCGCAATGCCGGGCTATTCGCCAACCACGGCAAGGTCTGCTCCTGTTGGATGTGCGGCAATCCGCGCAAGCAGGGTGATCTAACCATGCAGGAGAAGCGCGCAAATCTGCATAGCTTTGACTGAAGCAGTCCGGCCCTCGCAAGGGTTTTATTGCTAGTAATTTCTCAAGCCTCGCCTTCGTGCGGGGCTTTTTTGTTTAAACATGCCCCACGGAGTCGAGCGCATGGAGTTCTTTCACCGCTTGCTCGACAAACTCGACTGGGCAATAGCTGGACTTCTCGGGTCTGTAGCCGCGGCATGGTGGCATCGGGACGATTTAATCAACCGCAAGGCTTGGGCGGTGTTCATCTTTTCGGGTGCGGTCTGTGCTCATTACCTGACGGGCCTGGTCAGTGCGTACTTCGGTATCGATGAGCCTCGCAGCGTTGCCGGTGTCGGCTTCCTGCTGGGAACCTTCGGTGGATCGCTGATTGCTGCGATTACCCGAGCTATCAAAGCTGCTGATCTGTGGGCGCTTATCCGCCAACGGTTTGGGGGAGGTAGTCCATGATTCTCGAATACATCAATGCCTACTCAGCTGGCGTCATTGCGCTGTGGGCGACTTGGTGCGTCTTAAGCGGGAAGGTTCGCGATGGGGTGCTGGGCAAGATTATCTACGCGGTGATTGCCTTGAGCGGCTACGCGATCCTGGCTCGCAGTGAGCGGATCTTCTTTGCGCCCACGATTGCTGGAACCACGCTGTATGTGTCGCTGGCACTAGCTGGCGCCCGACATTGGTTCATGGTCATGTACTGGCCACAGACTAAGATTTGGTTATGCAGGACGCTGAGCTGCGAGCACTGCCTGCACTGCGACAAGGCGACTGATGGTGTCGAGGGCCGGAGCAAGTAATCCACCCCACATTTTTGGAATGCGCCAGATTGTGGTGCAGTTCTTAAGCTAAGCGTTTTTCTTGAGTGATCCCTGAATATTGTGAAGCGCGTACGAAAGCTCGTGCTCTACCTCGTGAAGTCCCTGGTTCCACTTTTCGCTATGTGGATTCGTATCGGTCCTCATTCGAAAGTTCGCGGACGTGCTCCTAACAGCTGGGCCAAAGAAGAACTGCTCCAAGTCCGTTTTTGGGGCTTTCCTGCGCGATAGCGTTTCGTACTTGGCCGCGTCTTTGATCTCATCCTTCAGTTTGGTCAGCCGGGTTTTTAAAAGGTCGGTACTGTTCGGCGAGAGTCTTGATTTATCAGCGGCATCATCGATCAGGCTCCGGGCTTCGTCATGCCATCGCTGTAGTTCGGCAACAATGGCCAGAGCTTCGTTGTGGTCCAGTTCCATTTGTTCCTCCATCGTGCGCGCGGGGTAAGTGTGCCGCAGGTGAGTGCGGCACATGAGTAGCGCGTTACCGATCCTTTACTGGCGTCCATGACACAACCGGCTCATCGTAGCCCGCCTCTCTGAGCGCCTGGGCTCTGTGCGTTGCCGAGTCACTCTGCATTGATACGGTTGCAAGCAACTGATCCTGAACGTGGTAGAAGAGAACTTCTTCTGCTGGGGTGAATACAGTCAAAATTTCGGCTGTTTTCGGTATGTGCTTGTGCCTGTAACTCAGCTCAGCAATGAGTTGATCGCCATTGATTAGTGCGTCACATACTGCCTTGGCGGTGCTTTCAACATCGTAGTGAGGGATGCCATGAACGCGGTTTTCTCCTTCGTAGATCGTGTAGACCAAGCCCGTCACGCCCTTGTACCAATCTGGACTAGATGCCACAACATGATATTTCGTCACGCGCATTGCTCCTTCTGTAAGTAAATGACACCCACCAATACCGGCAACGCGCCACTATATCAAGCCGAACTACTCGTTGAATGACGTCCGAACGACGTTGAATGACCTGTTCTGCGAAAACACCCCATGAATGAGGCAAGCCCATGGCCCAATGCGGCGCTAAAACGCGCTCAGGGGAACCATGCAAGCGACACGCTGTTCCGGGTTCCTCTAAGTGCAAGTTACACGGCGGGGCTGCGTCTAAAGCCAATAAGGCGAATAAGCACGCTGCCAAGCCAGGCTCGATCTATAGCCAGTTCCTGACTGACGAAGAAAACGACGTGCTTGCCAGTATTGATCTGGGGCGCGTGGACGATGAGCTGCGCCTGACGCGCATTCGTTTGATGCGTGCGCTGGCCCGTGAGAATGAGTTCGGCAATGAGCTTGAGATCGACAGCGAGAAACTTGAAACCGGCGAGCATGGCGGCACAACGACCACCAGCAAGGTTCGGGACTACTCAGGTCTCATCGACCGGCTAACCGCCAGAGTCGAGAGTCTGGAGCGCACGAAAGAAGACCTTGAGACGCGCAGGCTCACAAACGAGAAGTTGCGCCGCGAGCTGAATCCTCCGAAAGACGACACGCCGGATCATGCCGTCGCCGAGTACACACTGAGCCCAGACGAAGATGTCCCAACTTCCCCGCACCTATGACGCGCCGGTACAGCTGACGCCGAAACAGGCGAACATTTATGTGTGGGGATTCCAGCCTAATGCCCGTTTCCGCGATGCGGTATGCGGGCGACGGTTTGGCAAAACCTTTCTGGGCAAGGCTGAAATGCGTCGAGCGGCCCGACTGGCTGCTGAGTGGGGCGTGAGCGTCGAGGATGAGATCTGGTACGCCGCTCCGACTCAGAAGCAGGCCCGCCGGGTATTCTGGCGCCGCCTGAAGCAGGCTATCCCTAAATCTTGGCTTGACTGCAAGCCGAACGAAACAGACATGCTTATCACCCTTCGCAGTGGGCACTTGTTGCGCTGCGTGGGGCTTGAGAACTACGACGACCTGCGGGGCTCCGGCCTGTTCTTTGTCCTGGTGGACGAATGGGCAGACTGCAAGTATCAGGCGTGGGAAGAAGTGCTTCGACCGATGCTGTCTACCTGCACCTATACGGTGAAGGGTGAGCACCGGAAGGGCGGCCATGCACTGCGCATTGGCACGCCGAAGGGCTTCAACCACTGTTACGACACATTCCTCGACGGCAAGCCGGGCCATGAGCCTGACCACAAGAGCTGGCTCTATACCTCGCTGGATGGCGGAAACGTACCTGCTGAAGAGCTGGACGCAGCCCGTCGCAAGATGGACCCGCGCACGTTCCGGCAAGAGTACGAGGCCAGCTTCGAGAACTATGCCGGCGTCGTCTACTACACCTTCAATCGCGAAGAGTGCCGTACAACCGAGCGCATCAAGCCGGGCGAGGCGCTGCACATCGGCATGGACTTCAACGTCATGAAGATGAGCGCTGTGGTCTACGTTGTTCGTGACGGACTGCCGCTGGCCCTGGATGAGTTCAAAGAGGGGCGCGACACGCCGGATATGATCGAGAAGATCAAGGTTCGCTTCCCGAATCACTCGATAGCGGTTTACCCGGATGCCAGCGGCCAGAACACCAGCAGCAAAAGCGCGAGCGAGTCTGACTTGTCTCTACTGCGCAAGGCTGGCTTTACCGTTGTTGTGGATTCGTCCAACCCGGCTGTAAAGGATCGGGTCAACTCGATGAATGCCATCTTGCTTAACAGCTACGGCGAGCGCCGCCTAAAAGTGAACACCGATCAGTGCCCAACGCTCACGCAATGCCTTGAGCGACAGATCTACAACGACAAGGGCGAGCCTGACAAGAAGGGGGGATATGACCACATGGTCGATGCTGCCGGTTACTTTATTGCCAAGCGCTTCCCGATCCACGTTGCCACAACATCCACCCAGCCTCTGAGAATGTAATCATGTCCAACGACCCAAGCATCACACTGGATGCCGTAGACCAGATGAGCGCCTATTGGGACGTGATTACGCCTCTGATGGGCGGGACGCTGGCCATGCGTGCAGCTCCGGCTTTACTGCCTAAGTACCCGGCAGAAGACGATGAGGTTTACAAAGAGCGTTTGCGCCTTTCCACGCTGCTGCCTGCCTACTCCGAGACGGTCGGAAACATGACCTCCCGCGTGTTCGCTGAGCCGCTGCAACTGGGTGACGACGTGCCTGAGCAGGTCAAGGAGCTGGCCAGCAACATCGACAACGCGAACAACGACATCAACGCTTGGTCGGTGGACTTCTTTCGGGAAGGTCTCAGCCACGGCTTGTGTCACGCGTTCGTTGACCACCAGAAGGCGGTAGGTGTTCGCACTCAGGCCGATGAGAAGGCAGCCGGGGTTCGCCCTTACGTCGTCATGGTGAAGCCTGAGCAGGTTTGCGGGTGGCGCGCGCGTGATGGCTTATTGACCCAGGTGCGTTACCGCGAAATGATCGAAGAGTCTGACGGAGACTTCGGCACTAAAYGCGTCGCACAGATTCGCGTGCTGGAGCCTGGCAAGTGGACGACCTACCGCAAGCCTAAAGAGGGTGGCGTATGGGCGATTCACGATCAGGGGACAACCAACCTTAGCGTAATCCCCTGGGTGACGTTCTACACAGGGCGCACAGGCTTTATGACGGCTAAGCCGCCGCTGCTGGAGCTGGCCCACCTCAACATCAAGCACTGGCAGAGCCAGAGCGACCAAGACAACATCCTGCATGTGATCCGCGTGCCTATTCTGGTGCGTATCGGCGTGCAGGCCCAGTACGACAATCAAGGGAAGGTAATCCCGCCTGAGTTCAAGGTGGGCACCGGGGCGCTTACGGACCTGCCCATTAACGGCGACATGAAGTATGTCGAGCACACCGGCAAGGCTGTCGATGCCGGACGTCAGGCTTTGTTAGACCTGATTGCGGAAATGCGTATGGCTGGAGCAAAGCTGCTCACGCCTGACAAGTCTGCCACCAAAACGGCCACGCAGGCCGAAGAAGAGGCTGCGCAGGATCTTTCCCCACTGTCGCGCATGGCGAACCACTTCGCCGACTGCCTGGCTCAGCTGCTCCAGTTCATGGCCGACTACCGAAGCCTGGGCGAGGGTGGCACGGTTGAGATGCGCGGCAGCTTCGACGTGGATTACATGCCCGAAGTGTCACTGCCCACGCTGGTGGCCATGGCGAACGCTGGCATGATTTCCAAGGAAACACTGTTCACTGAAATGCAGCGGCGCGGCGTGATCAGCGATGAATACGACTGGGCTGATGAGCTGGAAAAGATCGACTCACAAGGGCCAGCGCTCGGGGAGCTGTAAATGGCAACCGTCAACGAGCAGATGCAGGCTGCATCCATCGGCCACGCGGTAGACCTACAACACCTCAGCAATGCCGAGGTTCGCAAGGTTATGCGGCTGCTCAATAGCGTGGACGCTGATCTGCGTGTAAAGCTGATAGAAGCGATTGAGCGTCTTGGGCCTGACTCATACACGACCAGACACTTAAACACCGTCTTGGCCTCTGTGTACGAGCTGAATAAGTCGGTTTACGCCTCGATTGGCGAAGCTATGGCTGAATCTGTTGTGAGCATTGGTCAGTACGAGGCTGGCTATCAGGGCGAGTTATTCGCCAAGGTTATCCCAGCGCAGGTACTGGCTCAGGTCCGCCTGAGCACTGTAAGTCTTGCCCAAGTGCGTGGCATTGCGCTTGCTCGGCCATTCCAAGGGCGCTTGCTCAAGGAGTGGATGGGAGACCTTGAGGCGGGCCGGGCTGCAAAGATCCGCGACGGCATCCGCATGGGGATGGTCGAGGGACAAACCACGGGCCAGATCGTGCGCCGCATCATGGGCACCAAGGCTCAGGGCTATGCTGACGGGATCATCGAGCGCAGCCGTCGCGACGTAGAGTCGATGGTCCGCACGGCTATTAGCCACACGGCGCAGGGCGTGCGGGAGTCCTACTACAAAGCCAACAGCGAAATTGTTGCCGAGGTTAGCTGGCTAAGCACGCTGGATGGTAGGACTAGCGCCCCTTGTAGGCTGCGCGACCGCCTCATTTACACCAATGACGACGATCACGCCCCTGTTGGCCACAAGGTGCCCTGGCTCAGCGGGCCGGGCAAACTGCACTGGTGCTGCCGCTCGACTTCAACCCCGATCATCGCAAGCTATGAAGCCTTGAAGCAGGCCAAGGGGCTGCCAGAAGGTGTCAGGGCTAGCATGGATGGTCAGGTGCCGCAGTCAACGAACTATGGCGAATGGATCAAGTCGCAGGGCGCGGCAAGGCAGGATCAGGTGTTAGGCCCGGCACGCGGCAAGCTGCTGCGTGATGGTGGTCTCGACCTCGATCAGTTCTACAACGACAAGGGCAAGCTGCTCACCCTTGATCAGCTACGCGAGCAGGACGCCGCGGCATTCGGCCGGGCGGGCTTGTAGTTATCCGCGCCACGAAACGCGATTACGCAAAACGTAGCGCGCACTTTCACAGCCTCGGCCATTGCCGGGGCTTTTTATTGCCTGTCTGTTCGGATGAGCGGGGCGCACTGGGCCGGATGGCCCGACAACTGGCCGGATGGCCTAGAGAGACGAAATGAAGCTGAAGCTCGATGAAAACGGCAACGCGGTTCTGCAAGATGGCAAGCCTGTCTATGTCCATGAGGACGGCAAAGAGGTGGCATTTGATGCTCCTGGCACCGTGGCCACCATCACGCGCCTGAACTCCGAAGCCAAGGGCCACCGCGAGCGCGCCGATAATGCTGAGAAGGCCGTAAAGGCTTTTGAAGGCATCGACGATCCGGCCGCAGCCAAAAAAGCCCTGGCAACCGTAGCCAATCTCGACGCCAAAACACTGGTGGATGCCGGTGAAATCGAGAAGGTTAAAGCCGAAATCAGTAAAGCCTTCCAGCTCCAGTTGGACGAAGTGACCGGCAAGGCGCAGACCTTCGAGCAGCAGCTGTATGCCGAGAAGATCGGCGGCAGCTTCTCCCGCTCGAAGTTCATCGCCGACAAGCTGGCTGTTCCGGCTGACATGGTTCAAGCCACGTTCGGGCAAAACCTGAAAGTTGAAGACGGCAAGGTGGTCGCTTACGACGCCCAAGGTCAGAAGATTTTCAGTCGCGCACGCCCTGGTGAGCTGGCCGACTTCGACGAAGCTATCGAAACACTCGTCTCGCAGTACCCGCACCGCGACCACATCCTGAAGAGCTCCGGAGCCAATGGCGGCGGCGCTCAGAACGGCGGTGGCAACAACCAAAACACCAAGGGCAATTTTGGCGGGGGCAAAGAAGACCGAGTCGCCGCTATCAAGGCCATGACCGCAACCAGTTAAGGAGTCACCATGTCCCTGTCGAACATGAAGGTATTCAACGATTACCTGAAGAAAGTCACCATCGAAACCCTGACGCAGGACGTTGCGAAGTTCAACGCTGCCTCCGCAGGCACCATCCGCTTGACTACCCAAGGTATCGACGGCGACTTCCTGCAAGAGTCCTTCTGGGCTGGCCTGCACGGCGCGCAACGTCGTGTAGACCGTTACGCTGCCAACGGCACTCAGGCAGCAACGCCGCTTGCTCAGAAGCAGTACGACTCTGTGAAGATCGCAGGCGGGTTTGGCCCGATCCTGTGGGAGCCTTCGCAACTGTCGTGGGTTCAGAAGAACCCCGAAGAAGCGCTGGAAGTAATCAGCCGCAACCTGTCCGAAGCCATCATGTCGGATCAGTTGAACACCGCCATCGCCGCCCTGGTCGCTGCCATCGGCAACCAGCCGGGCGCTACCAACGACGTTTCCGCCACTGGCGGCTTGAACTACATCGCTATCAACAACGCGCACGCGCTGTTCGGTGATGCTTCGCAGCGCCTTGTCGCCCAGGTTATGACCGGCGCCATGTACCACAAGTTGCTGGGTCAGAACCTGGCCAACGCTGAGCGCCTGTTCAGCTTCAGCGGCGTGCAGGTGGTCGATATTCTCGGCAAGGCCGTGATCGTTACGGATGCGGCCGCTTTGTTCGAGGCGGGCACTCCTGACAAGCAGAAGGTGTTGAGCCTGGCTGACGGCGCGGCGGTGGTGATGGACGGTTCCGACCTGATTACCAACATCGAAACCTCCAACGGTAAGGAGCGCATCGAAACCACCATGCAGGCTGATTACACGTTCGGCCTGGGCCTCAAGGGCTTCACCTGGGACACCGCCAACGGTGGAAAATCTCCGACCAGCGCTGAGCTGGCCACGGGCACCAACTGGGATCTGGTTGCGAACAGCATCAAGGGCTCGGCGGGTGTAATCACGATTGGCGACGCTGCCAAGTAATCGAGCGGGCGGCCTTCGGGTCGCCTGAACTATCTGCAAGGAGTCCGTCATGGGCGAGAAAGTCATTTACGAGAAACACCCTGTCACTGCTGAGCGTAAAGCTGAGCTGCGCCAGAAGGGCTACAAGATCATTGATGCCCAGTTTGCGCCGGCTGATTACAAGAATCCCGAGCCGATCAAAGCTGGCAAGTCCAGCGGTGGCAGCAAGCCGAAAACCGAAGCAGAGAAGCAGGCCGCACACTCCGCAGAAGTCGAAGCGGTCAAGTCTGCGCTGACTGCCAAGAGCATCGAGTTCACCGCAGAAGCCACCCTCGATGAGCTGAAAAAGCTACTGGACGAGGCCAAGTAATGACCATTTACATCACCGTTGCGCAGGTTAACGAACTGCTCGGGGCTACCTGGGTGCCAGAAGACCAGAAAGCGCGCGCGGTGCTGATGGCTAATACCTGGTTAACCAATCTCGGCTTGCCTGAATTCGACCCGGTCCCGGGTGACGTGATCCAGGCAGGTGCAGAGATCGCCCGCGAGGCCGCAGCAGGCAACATTTACGGCAGTGTTGAGACCGGCGTGCTGAGCAAGTCGGTTGATGCTGATGGCGTGTCGAGCAGCAAGTCTTACTCGGCATCGTCTCGCAAAATCAGTGCCGGCGAGTCGTTCGCCATGGCGCTGCTGTCCCACTACTTGAGTGGTAACAATGGGCAGACCAAGATCGTGAGGGGCTGACATGGGGCTGCGCGACGAACTACAGGCAGATCTGGCCGAAGCATTCAGCACAGACTTGGCAGACGCGGTACTGCCATTCACGGGCACCTACACAGTGCCCGGCGCATGGGACCCTGTGACCGAGACGGACACCAGCGTCGAGGCGACTTACACCGGGCGCGGCGTGCTGGGCAAGTACGAAACCAGACGCATCGACAATATCAATATCTTGTCGAGCGACCTGAAGCTGACGGCGCTCACCAACGAGGTGACTGACCGCCCGGCCGAAGGCCATACGATCAATGCTCCGGATCTGGCAGACCGCACTCAGTTGGTCAGCTACCTGGTGAAGTCGGTTCAGGTTGACCCGGCGTCCGCGACGTTTCGTATTCAGCTGAGGGCAACCTAATGGCCATACGTGGAAGCTGGAGTGTGCCGCCCAGCCTATTTGCTGACGTAGTTGAAGAAGACCTAACGAAGCGAGTTCGAACTATTGCCCTCGCAATGCTTCAAGAGATCGTGCTGCGTTCTCCTGTTGATACCGGTCGGTTCCGAAACAACAATATCGTAAGCATCGTCAGCCCCGTTTATGCGTCCACGGTTGAGACTGATGCCTCTGGTGCAGGGACTATCTCCCGCGGCGCAGCTGCAATGAGCGGCCTTGAGCCTTATACGACGGTATTCATTCAGAACAACCTCCCTTACGCGCAAAGGCTTGAAGATGGTCACTCTAAGCAGGCGCCTCCAGGCGGAATCTACGCAGCCTCATTCCACGGCGTATCACAGGCGTTCAAATAATGACCTTTGAGCAGATCCGCAACATCATCACCACGCGAATGACTCAATGGACTGGAATCCCTGCAAGTGATGTTGATTACCCCAACTCGCCGAAGCCCTTCAATCCTGCTAGACGGGCGATATGGGCGCGATTGGCTGACATTCCTGCGCTGTCCTCAACCCCTGAAATTGGCTTAAGCCCGAAGGTGCGCCGTACAGGGTTGATCGTCGTTCAACTGTTTGTCCCGAGTTATAAGGGCACTCTGGCCATCACCCGGGCCGCAGACGCGCTCGTCCAGCACTTCGAGTTCTTCAGTGAAGCTGGCTTTGACTGCTACGCGGCCTCGGCTACGACGGTTGGCGATGACGGAAACGGTTGGTATCAGGTCAACATTCAAATTCCTTACCGGGCCTACTAGGCCCAATTCAGTCTCGCCGAAAGGCAACCCATACACATGCCCGCCACTAGGCGGTTTTTTTACGCCTATTGATAGGAGAAGCACCCAATGAGTTCAGGCGCCAAGAACAGAACGGCCTACGTCGAAGAGGTGACGCAGGGCGTGACCCCGGCCATGGGCTGGAAGGAATTGATCCGAACCTCTTACGGTCTCGGACCTAAACAAAACACCGCCGAGAACAATGAGATCTCGCAAAACCGGATGAGCCAAGGCACTACCGCGACCACCGTTGATGTTGCGGGCGAAATCGGCATGAAGTGGCGCTACGGCGGCGCAATTGATGACTTCCTCGAATCCTGCTTTGGTAGCCGCTGGGCGGGCGATACGCTGACCATGGGTGATGAGCGCATCAGCTACTCGGTTGCGTCATTTGCAAGTGACGTGCTGGTGTCCTCAATTGCGCGCGGCGCACAGGTCGGCAGCATGGGCTTCACGTTCGGCACCGACGACGACATTACCGTCGCTGTGAACCTGACGGCCACGGGCTGGGCTGGCAAGGTTGACGCTACGCCTTACTTCTCAGCAGCAGCTCCGGAAGTAGGCACCGAACGCTTCAACTTCAAGGACTTCACCTCCTTGACCCTGGATGGCGTTGAAGCAACGCCCGGCAGTGGCACCTGCATCAGTGCAATGGATCTGACGTTCGATAACAACGTACAGACCCAGCGCTGCATCAATAACGGCGCCTACATTGGCAACGTGATCCCGACAACCTTCACCGCGAATGGCTCCGTCACAATTGCCTGGTCTGCCGCCTCTTACGCGCTGTGGATCAAGCAGCAAACGGGCGGCGCCATCGCCCTGAGCTTCACCATTGAGAATGGCGAAGGCAGCTACACCATCACCTTGCCAGAAATGGAAGTTAACGGTGACTGGCCGGACGGCTCAGCAACTGATGTGGTCGAGGTGACCCTGAACGTCTCCGCGCGGCGCATCCCCCCAACGATCACTCGCAAGGCAGCCGGTGCTTAGTCCGCCGACCAGCCAAGTACAAAATTAACCACGGGTAGCCGCCTGCAACTGGGCGGCGAAGGATCGACATGGCATTTATTCTCAAGAAAAAAGACGTGATGGACACCATCAGTACGCGATGGATTGAGCCAGCGCCGGGTTTGCGTTTGCTGATTGGTTCGACGGCGCGTCCTGGTTACAGCAGCGATTTCCGACAGATCCAGCGTCACTTGGATGCTGCAGCGCGTCAGTTGGGTGTCGGCACGGGCGACTTCGACATCCTGAAAAAGACTGACTACGACATTCCTGATCCGGACATGCTGTTTATCGACCTGGCCTGTAAGCACCTCATCCTTGACTGGGAAGGCGTGGCCGAGGCGGAAGACCCAGACACGCCCGCACCGTACACCCCGGAGCGTGGTCGCCTGCTGATCGAGCAGATGCCGGAGATTTACTTGCTCGTCCTGAGCACCGGCAACGCTATCGCATTGCGGCAGCAGGAGCAGATCGCTGAATCAGTGGAAAAGCCGTTGCCGCCTACCGTTGGGCCGCGGAGTGGGCGGGTGCGGAAAACGAAAGAAAGCGTCAAGTCCGCGAAAGGCTGAATGTCGAAATCCCCGATCCGCCCGCAATGAGCTGGGTCACGTCAGAGATCATTGAGGCCTATTACGTCATCGGTCGTGGTCGGCAGTTTGTAGGCGCGTCCTGCTCGCCAATGCCTATCTCTGTCGGGATGATCAGCGAATACCTGAGCGTTCACCAGTCGAGCATTGATCGGCGTGAGTTCGATGCTGTCATCTTTGCTATCGATGATGAGTTCCGCGCCAAATGGGCGCTGGAAGCTGACAAGCCGCCGAAAAAGTAGGGCTGGCCCCGCCCCTCTAGTGGTAGCGTATGGGTACATACAAGGAGGGGTTAAGCATGAACCTGATTATCGTCGCGCTTCTGGCCGTTATAGCCATCGTCGTGGCGCCGTGGTTTTTTGCTTTCGTTGTGGTCCTGGTCGGTGCATATGGGGCCATTGTCATTACTGTGGCGGCTCTTGTCGTCGTTGGCGCAGTCGTCTACAGCGTTTGGCAGGCCAATGCTAGGGCGCGCGCCGCCAAGGCTGTAGCTCCAGTTCAAAGGCCGCAGGCTGACTTCTCGGCAACACTTGCAGAGCTGGCTGTGAGGGACAAGGCGTCAAAGATCAGAGCCGAGGCCAAGCTCGCAGAGGATGAGAGGCTGAAAATAGAGCGAGAGCAATCTATTAAGCGTCGATCCATTCCATGTCCGCACTGCAATGCGATGATACTCAAAGGCAGCATGTACTGCGCTTCTTGCGGCAAGGCTCCAGTATCTGGGCAGGCAGCGGCAGGGAGATAAAGCATTCATTTAGCAAATTAAAAACCCGCCATTTGGCGGGTTTTTTTATGGTTGGAGAAAAGTAATGGCTCAGCAGTCCAGCCGCTTAGATGTAATCATCGATTCCAGGCTGGCCCAGCGGAATGGTGAGCAATTACGGATCACCCTCAATAACTTGAATGTCGTTGGTGATCAGACAACCCGCTCAATGAATGGCGCAGGCAATGCTGCTCGCGCCGCGGGTAGTGCATTCGCAGCTCTGGGTGCTGGTCAGGTTGCGCGGGAGATCGTCCGCCTGACCGACGCCTTCAAGTCGATGCAGGGTTCGCTGGCTCTCGTCAGTGCTTCCACTGGAGCAGCTTCACAGGCATTCAGCGAACTGCTCGGCATGGCCAACAATACAGGCAGCTCGCTTGAGTCGACCGTGGCCCTATATACGCGCCTTGCCAACGCAACGAAGGGTGTCGGATACAGCCAAGAGCAGCTGCTTAACGTAACTGATGCTATCAACAAGGCGTTTGTTGTTTCTGGCGCCACTGCGCAGGAGGCGTCTAACGCAGCTATTCAGCTTTCGCAAGGCTTGGCGGCCGGTGCTTTGCGCGGTGAGGAATTAAACTCCGTAATGGAGCAAGGTCCGCGCATCACACGCGCACTTGCTGACTATCTCGGTGTTACCAACGGTCAGATTCGAGCCATGGCTGTCGAGGGCAAGATCACCGCCGAGGTTGTAACTAACGCTCTGCTGCGCTCGCTGTCCTCGCTCAATGAAGAGCTGGATCGAATGCCGCGCCGTTTCGAGCAGGCATCAACCGCGCTAAAGAACAATTTCCTTGCAGCGGTTGGGCAGGTGGATATTGATCCTCTAATCAGCTCTGTTGATGCTCTGGCAACATCACTTGCTGACCCAAAGGTAATTGACGGAATACAAAGGGTTGCATCAGGCATTGGCAGTCTTGTCGCGGTCGGCGGTTCAGGCCTAAAAGCGGTAGCGTCAAATGTCGATGTGCTCATGGCTATCACTGGGGCATATGCAGCAAAGCTAGGTGTTGGCCTGGTTAGTTCGTTGGCTTTGTCGGCCAAGGCGAGAGCCGCTGATTCAGTTGCAACACTGCGCCAAACAGAAGCTACGCGCATAGCGGCTGTTGCTGAGCAGCAAGCAGCGCAAATAGTAACGCGCCGCGCTATGGCAGAGCAGCAAATGACGGGCGCCAAGTTGGCGCGTGCAAACGTAGAATTGCTGGCTGCCCGAGGAACAAACGCAGAAACATTTGCACTTCAGGCTCAGATAGCGGCTGCGACTGCAAACCGCATGGCCACGCTGGCCGTTACCGAAGCGAAGGTTGCTCAAACTGCAGCCGAGAACGCGCTTACTGCTTCAATGGCGCGAGGGGCTTCGGTTCGGGCTGCGGCTATGGCGGCAATTGGCGGGCCAATGGGCTTAGTAACGCTTGGCCTCGCCGCCGCCGCCGCTGGTTACATCTACTTCAGCAGTTCGGCTGATTCGGGCACGCAGTCGCTCATCGACCAGAATCTGGCGCTCGACGAGTCCATCGAAAAACTGAATGAACTTGACGCAGCGCAGCGCCGAAATGAGCTGCTTAACTGGACTGAGAAACAATCTGCCGAATCTGAAAAAGCTGCAAGTGCGCTTAAGAAATATGGTTATGACGGATCTGAGGCATTTTTGCAGATTGGTTATAGCGCCAACGGATATCGCGAGCAGTTCAAGTTAATGATTCAAGAGGTGCGCGAAGGAAAGCGCACTATTGATAGCGTCACAGAGTGGGCAAGAACGACTGCCGGCCTTGCTGATGAGCAAGTTAGCGGCCTTACACGCACGGCCGCAGCGTATCAATCAAGCTCCGAAATGTCTGAATCGCTGGCTGAAAAACTGGCGCAAGCATCAACAGCCTCAAAATCGCTCGATAATAATACGAACGCTTTGGCAGCTTCCCAAACAGCAGCAAGTGGTAAGCAAGCCGTTGGTGCCGCCGCCTGGGACAAGTACATCGAGCAGCTCACCAAGGCTCGCGACCTGATAGGCGCTAACGCTGCTGCCGAAGCCGAATACACCGCTCGCAAGATGGGGGCGGCGCCCGCGCAAATCGAAGAAGCAAAGCGCATTGCTACGCAGACGGATTTGCTGGGCAAGTATCAAGATGCGGTGCGGGACGGCAATAAGGCTGAGCAGGAGCGCCTGAAGGCTCTGCTAGTGGCGAGCTATACCGCCATGCAAGCAGCCGAGGATCTTGCAGCAGCCAAGAAGAAGGCTGACACAGAAGCGGCCAAATCTGCCGAAGACAGCTCGAAGCGACAGATCACGGCTATCGAGAAGGTGGCTGCCGCCTCTTACGCAGCCCTATTGCAAAAGCCGGTGACGCAGCAAAACCTTAGCGGTTATGGGCTGCTGACCAATGGTGGTATTGCACCAGCAGCGCCCGTTGCTCCCCGAAAAACTCCGCAGCAGCTGGCAGATGAGGCTGCAGCCCAGATCACTGCCGGCACCACGCCAAACAAGACGAAAACCCCGAAAGGTGACAGTGGTAAAAGCGCGCTAAACGCGGCCATGACTGCCTTCGATGAGCTGTACAAGAAGGCAGATCCAGCAGCTCAGGCGGTGCGTGATTTAACTGAGGCTCAAGAAAAACTACAGCTTGCGCTATCGAAAGGAAAAATCACGCAAGAGCAGTACGGCGTAGCCATGGGGCAGGCTTCGCGTGATTACGCGGCAGTCCTGGCCAGCACCAAGGCAATGAACGAGGCGCAAAATGATCAGGTTCAGCTACTGACCCTGACCGGGCAGCTGCGGGCAGCCAACACGCTCAAGTCGAGCATTGATGATGCCGCGCAGTTGGTCGAGTACGAGCGTCAAGGCAACTTCGAGGCCGCCAAGCGCCTTGAAACCATGATCAAGATACGCGACGTAAACCTTAAAGCATCTCTGAAGCCAGGGACGGTGGAGGGCGTCTCTGAAGCCCCGCAGCTTGGCGGGCTCGATACCTCGGCAGGTGGAGCTTACGGCGAGATAAAGCGCCTGAATGACGAGGCGGCCAAGGTAGACGCGTGGCGCACTATGGAGCTGGAGAAGCAGCGCGCTTACCTGGATCTTAAAGGTGTCAACGAAGCCACCTACGCCGAGCGTGTCGCCAATATCCATAAGCAATCACGCGAAAGCCTAACGAAAATCGAAGGCGCTAAAAACGCGGCGATCATCACTTCAAGCGCTGACTTCTTCGGAAATATGGCAACGCTGAGCCAGTCAGGCAACAAAAAGCTGGCGGCGGTTGGCAAGGCGGCGGCTATTGCTCAAGCAACCATGCAGGGGTTTGTTGCAGTGCAGAACGCCTTGGCTGTCCAGCCTTACCCACTCGGCATGGCTTTAGCTGTCTCCGCTGGTGTTGTGGCAGCAGCGAACGTTGCCTCGATTGCGGGTGTCGGCTTTTCTGGTGGCGGATATACCGGACCAGGAGGGGTGCACGAGGAAGCGGGCGTTGTGCACAAAGGCGAAGTTGTCTGGAGTCAAAAAGACATTCAGCGGTTCGGCGGTGTTGCTGCGGTTGAGGCGCTGCGAAAGGGAGACGTGTCTGCAGTTACATCGCCGGTATCGGCTTCGGTTGTGCGCGGATCAAGCGCAGCAATGGCGGCACCAGAAATAAAAATCTATGTCGGCGGTGATGGCTCAGGCGGATCTGTTAGCGCAACGGAAGGCTACGAGCAGATGGGTATTGCTGTTTTGGCAACTGTTCGATCCGAAATGCCAAAGATCGCCCGCAGTGTCATCCAGCAAGAGAAGGGGCAAAACGGACTTCTCGACCCTAGCAACCGGAGGAATCAGTAATGGCTGAGGCTTTTACATGGCGCGCCCAACTTGGCAGCTCGGGCGATGAAGAGCCGAGCATTCTTGAGTCGAAATTCAACAACGGTTACAGCCAGCGCATATCGGTCGGCATTAACAACTTATCAACTTCTTGGCCTGTTTCATTTATGGGGCGCGAGGATTACATCAAGCCGATTCTTGAGTTCTTCAGGCGGCACAAGGGCGTTACTCATTTTAAGTGGACGCCCCCGCTGCATGACCCTGGCATGTTTATCACGTCGGGAGGCTGGAACTTGAAGCCGGCTGGAGGCGGGACTTTCGTGCTTTCAACCAAATTTCAGCAGGTATTCAACCCATGATCACCTTGGACAACCAGAAGCTGGAGCCGGGCGCGCTGATCCAGCTAATCGAACTGGATGGCGAAGCGCGCGGCATGGGCATTCTGCGGTTTCACGCGCATCAGCAGTCGACACCGATTATCTGGAAGGGTGAAGCCTACGTGCCCAGACCCTACGAAACGGGCGGCTTTGGGCGCAGCGTGGAGGGCAACTCGTCAACCCCGATGCTCAAGATCAGTAACATCGACGGCACGATCACCGCGCTGTGTCGCCAGTTTCAGGGCATGAGCGGGGTCAAGCTCACGGTGCGTCAGACCTACGGCAAGTACCTCGATGCGGCGAACTTTCCCGAGGGCAACCCGGGGGCCAGCAGCATGGAAAAGCTGGATATCTCCTACATCAACCAGGTCACCAGCCTGGGCCGCCAAGAGGTGGTGTTCTCGCTGGCGCCGCCCACTGCCGTGAAAGGGCAGAAGCTCCCCGGTGGCCTGATCATGAACCGCTGCGAGTGGTGCCTCTGGGGCGAGTATCGCGGGCCGGACTGCAATTACACCGGCATCAAGATGTTCGACCTCGACGGCAATCCGGTAACTGACCCTGCGCTGGATCGCTGCAACGGACTCCCGAGTGCCTGTGAGATGCGACATGGGAAAGGAAACCCGCTGCCATTTGGTGGTGCTCCGGGCGCTTCGCTTATTGGATAGGTAACCCATGAACAAAACGATGCTCAAACAGATTCAGGCCCACGCGGCCGCTGAATTTCCCAAAGAAAGCTGCGGGGTGGTGATTCGCGAGGCGGGTCGCCTGAAATACATCCCGTGTCGCAACGATGCCAAAACACCCAGCGAACACTTCATCATCAACCCGGCCGACAAATGCGATGCCGAAGATCGCGGCGATGTGACGATGATCATTCACAGCCACCCGGACGTGCCACCGTTTCCGAGCATGACCGATCGGGTCAGCTGCGAGCTGCACGAAAAACCGTGGGGCATCGTCAGTTGGCCGTCGGGCGAGTACTTCGAGTTCAAGCCCTGCGGCTATCAGG
Organism: Pseudomonas sp. BS-2016; assembly: GCF_001806145.1. Taxonomy (NCBI): domain Bacteria; kingdom Pseudomonadati; phylum Pseudomonadota; class Gammaproteobacteria; order Pseudomonadales; family Pseudomonadaceae; genus Pseudomonas; species Pseudomonas sp. BS-2016. Next base: position 8,123 of record NZ_MLCT01000030.1, on the reverse strand, counting down.
CGCCGCTGATTGGGCGCGAATTTGGCCACGGCCTGCTCGACTGCTACGCCCTGTGCCGGGACTATTACGAGCGCGAGCACGGCATTGAACTGCCGAACTATCCGCGCCGGGATGGCTGGTGGAATGACGGCGAAAGCCTCTACGAGAAGTACTACGAAGACGCCGGGTTCTATCCTGTGTCGGTGCCGCGCAAGGGCGACATGATCGTCATGCAGATCAACGCTGACGCACCCAATCACGCAGGCATTTACCTGGATGACGGCCTGCTGGCCAGCGAGCCGGATGTTCACCCGGCCCCTGGTACCTTCCTGCACCACCGCTACAACAAAAAATCCACCCGCGATGTGTACGGCAGCATGTGGGCCGATTACACCGTGCTGATTCTTCGGCACCAACGCATGCCGGAGGTTGCCTGATGGCCATGAAAACCATGATCCGCCCGCAACCGCTGGTGGTGCTGGTGATGCTTTACGGTGTATTGGGTTCCCGGTTCGGGCGCGTGCACCACTTAGCCGTGGCCTCTGGCGCCGAGGCGATCCACGCCCTGTGCGTGAAAATCCCGGGCTTTAAGCGGTTCTTGCGGTTTTCCGAAGAGCGCGGCTTGAATTACGCCATTTTTCGCGGCAAGAAAAATCTCAGCGAAAGCGAAATTGGAATGCGTCAGGACACGGTCGAACCCATCCGCATTGCGCCCATCGTGATCGGCAGCAAGGGAGGTGGCCTGTTCGCCACGATTGCAGGCCTCGCGCTGGTGGTCATTGGCGCCGTCACTCAGCAGTACTACCTGGTAGCAGCAGGTGCAGGCCTGATGATCGGCGGTATCGCCATGAGTATGTCGCCATCTCCGGCGGGCATCTTGGACAAGGAGGGCGACGGAAACCGGCCTTCTTATGCGTTCGGCGGCGCTGTCACCACCATGGCTCAAGGCCGCTGCAAACCACTGCTTTACGGCGAGCGCGACATTGGCGGCGCCCTCATCTCGGCTGGCGTCTTCTCGGAAGATCAGCAGTAAGGAAAAACTATGGCAAAGTCTGCAACAGCGCCCGCTGCAAAGCGTCGGCGCCGGATTCCTGCTGCCCGCGTTACAGGCGCGAAGGGCGGCGAATCCAAGCCCTATACCCCGTATAAGGCGCCTGATACTGCGCTCTCGGTCGCCACGGTAAAGATGTTGTACGCGCTGAGCGAAGGGCCAATTGTCGGGCCGGTCGATGGCAAAAGGTCAATCAAGCTCAACGGCACGCCTTTGGTTTCGCCGGATGGCAGTGAAAACTTCCCCGGCACCGTGTGGGATTTTCGCGCCGGCACGGTCGATCAGGAACACATCGCAGGCTTTCCGTCCATCGAGAACGAAGCCTCGCAAGGTCTGCCGGTCGAGCTGAAGTCAGACAACGCCTGGACGCGCGCCATTACCGACCAGCAACTGTCGGCTGTGCGTATTCGCCTCTCATGGCCGCAGATTTGGGAGGTCAAAACCAACAGCGATCAGGTCGGCTATCGCATTGATTACGCCATTGACCTCTCCGTCGACGGCGGCAGCTATCAGACCGTGCTCTCTGCCACGCTGAACGATAAAGGCACCACTGAATACGAGCGTACGCATCGCATCGACCTGCCGGAAGGGTTCAACAGCGCGCTGGTACGCGTGCGCAGGCTCACCCCCAATCGTAATGATTCGAACTGGGCGGACCTGATGCGAATTAAAGGCTTCACCGAAGTCATCGACAAAAAGCTGCGCTACCCGAACTTGGCATTAGGCGGTTTGCAATTTGATGCCAAGCAGTTCCAGGACACGCCGAAGTTCAGCGCCCTGATGCGCGGGCGCATCGTACAGGTGCCCACCAACTATGACCCGACAACCCGCACCTACACAGGCGACTGGAACGGCACGTTCAAGCTGGCCTACACCAACAACCCGGTATGGGTCTGGCGTGACCTGCTGTTGCATCGCCGCTACGGGCTGGGTCGGCGCATCACCGCCGACATGGTCGATCACTGGACGTTGTACGAGATTGGCCGCTACTGCGACGTGATGGTGCCCGATGGCAAAGGCGGCTTACAGCCGCGCATGACCACCAACGTCTACATTCAGGATTCTATCGAGGGCTACGCACTGCTGTCTGACTTGGCCAGTGTGTTCCGGGGCAGCAGCTGCTGGAACGGCTCTCAGGTCACGATGGTGGCAGACATCCCCGGCAACGAAGACGGCTACGTGTTCACCCGCTCCAACATTATCGGTGAATTTGAATACGTTGCCGCTGCACTGCCGGACCGTCACACACGCGCCAAGGTGGCATGGGACAACCCGGAAAACGAGTTCAAAACGCAACCGGCACCGGTGACCAACGACGACTTAATCGGTGCACTTGGCCACCGCATGCTCGATATCTCGCGCTTTGGCTGCACGGTCGAAGGCGAAGCCATTCGCCACGGTATTTGGGCACTGAAATCCGAGCAGTACGAAGAATGGTCTGTCACCTTCACCACCGGCATGGAAGGCCGCAACATTGAGCCGGGGCAGATCATCTGCGTGGCGGACGAGATGTTCTCGGGGCGCCCGAACGGTGGACGCATCAGTGCCGCGACCAAGCGGGTTATCACCTTGGACATCGATGCCGAAGTGCATGAGGAAGATCGGCTGATCCTCAACTTGCCCAGCGGCAAATCCGAAGGGCGAATCGTCAAGTCGGTCTCGGGCCGCTTGGTCACCGTTATGGCTGACTATTCCGAGCAGCCTGAACCTGAGTGCAGCTGGTCGGTAGAAAGCGCTGACTTGGCTGTGATGCGGTTTCGGGTGCAGACCATCGAGCCGCAAGGGCTACACCAGTTCAAGATCGCCGCAACCCAACATGAGCCCTTGAAATACACGGCTATCGACACGGGCGCACGGATCGATCCGCAGCCCACCAGCATCATTCCGCCCAGCGTAATGGCGCCTCCAACGGGCATTAAGCTGGAGTCGCGCAGCGTGGTGTCGCAAGGGATCGCCGTCACCAGCATGCGCATCACCTGGGAGGCCGTCCCGGGCGCCGTTGCCTACAACGTCGAATGGCGCAAAGACAGCGGCAACTGGATACGCCTGCCTCGCACTGGCAATCTCGGTGCTGAAGTCGAAGGCATTTACAGCGGGCGCTATGTGGCGCGCGTCAGCTCAGTTAACGCCATGGACGTAGCCTCGATCTGGGGCGCGAGCCCGGAGGTGATGCTCACAGGCAAAGTTGGGCTACCACCCGCTGTCACACACCTGACCACMGAAAGCCTGGTCTACGGCATCCGTCTGAACTGGGGTTTCCCACCTGGCGCCGAAGACACCCAGCGCACTGAGATCTGGCAGAACAAGGCCAATGACCTGCAGTCCGCAATAAAGCTTGGCGACTACGCCTACCCACAGGCCCGGCACGAACTGCAAAACATCGTGCCCGGGACCAGCCTGTTTTTCTGGGCGCGGCTGGTGGACCGCACCGGCAATGTCGGGCCGTGGTTTCCGGAGAAGTTCGGGGTCAATGGCCAGCCGAGTTCGGACCAGACGGAGTACGAGAAGTACTTTGCGGGGMAAATCGGCACGGGCGCGCTTTACCCGGAGTTGAAGAAGGACATTGAGCTCATCACCGGTGATGGGCCGGGTTCGGTCAAGGAGTTGGCAGGGCAGGTCAAAGAGCTGGGCGACAAGGTCGAAGGCCTGGTCGACACCTTCATCTACGATCCAAAGCTGACCTACAAGGTCGGCGAAAACGCCCGCGAAGGACGTCACATCTATCAAGCGCTGCAGGACGTACCGCTCGATACGCCGCCGCCCAACCCGGCCTACTGGAAGGACATCGGCGAGATCCTCGAAACCGCCAATGGCCTGGCCTTTCAGGTCAACCAGAACACCACCAGCATCAAAGATCTCGACGGCAAGGTCACGGCGTCTGTGTCATCGCTGGAAGCCTTGCGGGCAGCGGCGCGGGGCGACACGGGCGAGGGCGAGCTGGCTGACGCCCTCAAGAGCTGGCAATCCACGGCTGAGTTGGCCGTTGAAAAGCGTGTGCGGGCCACTGAAGACGAGGCGATTTCCGAGCGTGTGACCACGTTCGGTGCGCAGGTCGGGGAGAACAAGGCCGGGCTTTCGAGCCTTGAAAAGGTCGTGGCCACCAATGATTCAGTCGCTGCCAAGCGCATCACGGAACTGAAAGGCGAGCTGAGCGATGTCGGTTCAGGCGTGGCGGGTAACACTCAGGCGCTGGAAACACTCAGCGGTGAAGTATCTCGTATAGATGGGGCGGTTGTAGCAACGGCCAGCAGCCTGGAATCACTACGAGCAGACGCGCGAAGTGACACAGGCGAGGGGGATTTGGCGGGTGCTTTGGAAGCCTGGAGCTCAACAGCCAACTTCGCGCTGGAGAAAAAGGTGCGCGCCACGGCGGAAGAAGCCTTGGCGATGAAAACCGAGCAACTGCAAGTCAACCTCAATCAAACCACGGCTTCCGTGGAGCAGGTCAGCAAGGCCGTGGTCGATGTGAATGGGCGGGTATCGGCCCAAACCACGATCAAGGCCGAAACCATCGTGGGCGGGCGCAAGGTCATGGCGGGCCTTGCGCTGGGCTCTGATGGGGACACCTCGGAGATTCTGGCCTTTGCGCAACGCTTCGCCATTATCGACGAAGTCACCGGGCAGCTTAGAGCGCCGTTCGTGGTGCAGGGCGGTCAGGTGTTCATCAACTACGCCATGATTGATACGGCGTTCATTCAGAACCTGGTGCTGGGGATGACGCTGCGATCCAGCGCTTTGAATGCCAAGGGCTTGCCGTTGCTGGAAATCAATATTCCACAAGGAATGCTGACCCTGCGCAGCCCTGGAGCAGGCGGCTCTACGACGCTCAATAACAACGGACTGCTTGTGCAGGATGAAGATGACAGCGTTCGTCTGCGGGCAGGGAATCTAACGCTACTGAAGGCCGGAGGCTGAAGTCATGATTTATGGGTTAGAAGTGCTCGATGCGAAAGGCGTGCAGACGCTGGGGATGGAGGATTTCACCATTCAGAGACTGGCCACCATGACCATCCCTGCAAGTCGAAGTGGTGGGCTTGGCATTAGGGGTGATTACATCCTCATTAATGTGGATGGCTATGATCCCGCCACATGCTTCGTGACCATTACACCCAAAGCGTACTCCCCGTACCCACAAGGTGCGGGGCAGGCGTACTGGGGGTGTGTGCCGACTTACAAAGACCTCGGTGGAACTCAGATAGGGATCATCACGTATGGCAATTACTTTGAAGTAGACTACAAGGGGGATTGGATATTCAAGTGGAAGTCCGAAGTGGTTGAAAGTGTTGTCGAAGTGGTGAGGGTTATTTAATGAGCTACGGCCTGTCTGCGACAAATAACGGCGGTTCCGTTGTAATCAGCAGCGATTATAAAACCTTAGTGTTTTCTGAGAGAGGGAATTTCCAGATACTGTCTCGCTACTCAGATGGTGAGGGGTATGGGGCAGTTACATTTGTAAAACCGATCCAGACACAAGAGCCGCCTCAAATATTTGTCAGGTGCATTTCCGCATCCCACCCGGCGTTATCGTTTTATACAAGGGTGCTCGGAAGTCCCGGTAACTGGACAGGCTTTAGCGTAGTGAGTGCGGCTCTTGGCGGTGGGGTGGTGCAAAATTTCAACCTTGAATATGTATCGTGTAAATACTCTGATAAAAAGAGTGTTGATGAGTATGGGCTTGAGATATACGACGCTCAAGAGGGGGTAGTCTATACATCCAGTGACAGGGTAGTGAGGTTCGGTAAGTTTACGAAGAACTGGACCTATGTGCCTCCCCAAGTCGCCTACGGGCTGGTAGCTGTTTTTAATAGCAACCTACCTTTGGCTCACGATGACTTTATCAGTATATCCAGTGTGGATCGGGGTAATGCATGGTTCATGGGGTCGGTGGATTATGCGGGGCTAAGGATCAGGGAGGGCGGCGCCCCTGTGATTAAAATATTAACTAACTTAAATCGTACCGATATCGGTCTATTTCAAGGCACAGCAGGCTCGGCCTTTTCGATACCGGTATGTAAGTTTCCAATTGAGCGTTACTACAATGATTAAGGAAGTAGCCTATGCCTTGGTATAAAGCCGGGACTGTTAAAACCACCAACAACAGCAACGCCATTATCGGAACGGGCACGGCTTTTATTGCGAACGCACGAACGGGTGATGCGTTTCGCGGCCCGGATGGTGCGTGGTATGAGGTCACCAACATCGCCAGCGATACGGCCTTGTCGATTTCTCCAAACTATCAAGGGCCCACCGTCGCTGCCGGCGGCTATGCGCTCGCGCCCATGCAGGGGTATGTCAAAGACCTGGCTGACCAGGTGAGGGCGATCGTTCAGCAATGGGGCGCGACCTTGGCAGGGTTGGGGCCTTTGTCCAGCGTAAGCATTGCTCCGATTGCCAATGGCGGCACGGGCTCAAACTCTGCAGCGGGTGCTCGTACAGCCCTGGGGCTGGGGACCGCAGCGACTGCAAACCTCACAAGCTCTCCCGAGGATTACGGGGCAGGTAAAGTGTTGCAGGTCGGTGCCCTGGGCTGGAACGGTGGTAACTCCTTGGCCCAGTCTGCATCGGGTGACGCGAATTTGTTGGGGCGCTCAGGGATCTATCTCTACTCCAACGGGGGTCAGAACGTGCCCGCTGGTGTGTTCCCGCATGTCCGGCTCACAACAGCCGCGCCCGGGTACCAGACGCAAGAGGCGATTTCATCGTCTCCAAATCCTCGATACATGATGCGCAATCAATATGGTGGCTCGTTCTCCCCATGGGTTGAGTTCTACCACTCTGGTAACACCACCCGCGCCGCCGACGGCACACTGAAGGCTATTTAAATGACGACTCGTGCAGCAATCAACATTCTCGGCTCCACCGGTGAAATCATCGACATCACATCGCTGGGCGTGAGCACCATCGAATCGAAGCGAGAAAGCCCTGGTATTTACCAACTGATCGGAACGCAGGGCATGGCCAGGGCGCCAGAGGGGTGGGGCTATGTCGTCAACCAGATGGACGTGGATAAAACCGTGGCCATCTCCTATGACGAGCAGGTGCTGCGCGTCTGTGTGACCCTGGACGAAAAGCCTACCGATCTGAGTCACAGCATTACCTTGCATGTGGCCGTCGATGAGCTCCCAGTCTCATCCATGCCACCCCCGGAGCAGATGCCTGACATGGATCCAGCCCAAGAGGCCCAGCGCGAATACGCTCACTTGCGCGCCATTGCCGACTACGCTATCGCCCCRCTTCAGGATGCTGTCGATATCGACGAAGCCTCAGAAGAAGACGCCGTCCGGCTCAAAGCCTGGAAGAAATACCGCGTGGCGCTTAATCGTGTGTTTGAACAGATTGGGTACCCAGACGCCATTGATTGGCCGGTGGCGCCAGAGTAAGCCCGGCCGTTATCCCGAACCCCGCCGAGTGCGGGTATTTTTTTGCCCGGAGAAAGCCATGCCCATCACCACGCAGCAACTGCTGCAGATCCTCCCGAACGCCGGCCATGTTGCCGGCGTTTTTGCACCTGTCCTGAACACAGCGATGAACCGTTACCAGATCGTAGGCCTGAAGCGTGTCGCCGCCTTCATCGCCCAAATTGGTCACGAATCGGGCCAGCTCAAATACGTCAAAGAAATCTGGGGGCCTACAGCTGCCCAGGCCCGCTACGAAGGCCGCGCTGATCTTGGCAACACTCAGCCGGGTGACGGTTCTAAATACCGCGGCCGTGGCCTGATCCAAATCACCGGACGTGCCAACTACAAAGCGTGCGGTGAAGCGCTGGAACTGGACCTTATCAACCAGCCCGAGCTGCTGGAAAAACCGCAGCATGCGTGCATGTCGGCAGCGTGGTTTTGGGCGAGTAGGAGGCTCAACACTTTTGCCGATGCTGGCCAGTTCGACACCATCACTCGGCGCATCAATGGCGGGCAGAGCGGCGCGGCCGATCGTCAGGCGCTGTACGCCCGAGCCCTCAAGGTGTTGGCGTGAAGCTCGATGCGGTGAAGTGGGGCGGGGCACTGCTGCTGATGCTCTGCCTCATGGCTGGCAGCGCGTGGGCCGCATGGGAGTGGCAGGCAAACGCCTACGGCCAGCAGATTGCCGAGCAAAA
>NZ_MLCT01000003.1:0-5845 GCF_001806145.1 Pseudomonas sp. BS-2016 | reverse complement strand
CAGGGCTGCACTACAATCGGTATAGGTACTATGATCCACGGGTCGGACGCTTTATCAGCAAAGACCCGATCAGCTATGCGGGTGGGCTGAATCTATATGCGTATGCGCCTAATCCGGTGGGGTGGGTTGATGCGTTGGGGTTGGCGCGAATCAAAAACGCAGTTGAGGGGGATCGTCGCCATCAAGAATTTAATGCAAGGATAAGGGAGAAGTACCCTGACGCGACAATCCAATGTGAGTGTTATCTACGTGACGCATCTGGGAAGTCTGTTAAGGATCCTATTTCAGAAGAAAGGCGTCGTGTTGATACAGTCGTTATCGAGGATGGTAAGGCGCAGACCTTTGAGGTGACCAGTCCGACCGCCGATAAAACGAAACAAATAGAGAAGGAAATCAATATTCACACAGAGGGAGGGGTATTTATACGTGATAGAACAACTCGAGATTTAATTCCAGTGAATGGCGTTTCTGAAATCGTGAGGATACCTTGAAATGAACCACAATTATTCAGTGTGGGGGACTGTAGAGTCCATAGTGGCGGCTTATAAAATAATGGATGAGAACGGAAATATAGTTCCTGATCTTGAGTCGCAAGTTATTGTGAGGCGCATGCTTACGGCTCTTAGGCGTTTTTTTTTCGATAATGGATTACTTACAGTAACAGCTTTTGATAATGATGGTAATTTAATCGATCGCCATTACTATAGAAATGATTTTACTGATGAGGGGATAGAGCTTCTCAAGCATAAAGAAGCCGCATGGTTGAAATCTAAAGCAGCAAAAAAAATACCACCCGACATGAAAATTCTTGAAAAAGAACTGATTAAAATACGCACCCTGATGACTGAGGGCGCTACAAGGAGCTCAACGTAGCTCCTGTCCATACAGAGCAGTTGACCGGGTCGATGTAACTGTTGTGAGTCGCTACAATCCGGTCGGTGTCAAAAATAATATTACTCTGTTTCACGGATACCTTGCTTAGAAATTAAATATCGAAATCCGAGATGAGAAAGATGGCGTTTTGCAAAATGGCTGTCACTTCAGTAGTGATTTCATGTGTCTCTTTTTAGTACCTGAAACTTCCTTTTAGAGTCACCTTACAAAGCGAACCTTGATGAGGCTTTGCCGGGGGTACAAATATCAGTTATTCAATCTACATCAAGAGAGGCTCTATTGGCGAAAGGTATGACTTCGCGTCGAGTTAGATGAATGATCTTTTGAGGCTTGAATAAATTTTTACTTGCTTTCATAAAGCGAAGATTCAGGCTGTGCGTTTGGAATTTTAAATTCCGCTTTGTATGATAAATACTATTGCACGGCTGATAATGTCGAGTATGAGCTTTTTCCCATGATATGTAGAAAGAGGTAGAGTCACTTCGCGCATTCCTATTTTTGGTGGGATGGTGCTTATTTCTAAAGATAGAAATTATGAATTTGACATGTTTGGTGATTTAAGGTTTTGATATATTGCAAGTCATTAGTTTTTTTGCTTTGTGGCGCAAGATTAGCGTATTGATTGTTGATACCTCAAGAGTTAAAGTGGTTTCAGGTGGGGTGAATGCATATCTTCGAAAAAGTAAAATGCCGTTTTTATTTGAAGAGTTGGACTCAAGAGAGAATGCGGATCTGTCTTCTTTTTTTGTGGAGGATAGTGGCAGGCCTGTTAGCTTTAAGAGACTTGTTCTTCCTGGTGAGTCGGGGCCAGATCTTTTTAAATATATAAGGATAGCGATACACTGATTTGTTCTGAGGTATTTAAGGCGTCGGGAGGGTGATTTAAGGGCGTGGAATTTTGTCCTTCGAAAAATGTAGTTTGGTCAGCGGTAAAGAGATTTTAAGTTGGCTTTGATTGGAGAATTGGGCAGTGGACGAAATTTGCTGACGAGTTAGTTATTCGGCGCCTACGACATCGACCAAGACCCGATGTGGAGTCACACCCCGTAAGCGCTGCCTATTGACCTGCTGGCCTGGTACCAGTGCGACCACTTGGGCACGCCACAAGAACTGACCGACCACACCGGCCAAATCGCCTGGAGCCCGCAGTACAAAGCGGGGAAGAAGTCATAGAACAACGCTCGGACTGGGCACAACGCCAAGGCCTGACCAACCCGATCAGGTTTCAGGGGCAATACCACGATCACGAAACAGGGCTGCACTACAATCGGTATAGGTACTATGATCCACGGGTTGGGGCGGTTTGTCAGCAAAGACCCGATCAGCTATGCGGGTGGGCTGAATCTATATGCGTATGCGCCGAATCCGGTGGGGTGGGTTGATCCGCTGGGTCTTCGTGGTTCAAACTTACGTGCAAAATATCGTCACAACGAAAATGGCTCTTTGAAAAGTGCAACAGCAAAAATACGTACTGAAGATTTAGGTAAAGGAACAAGTACAAATTCGAGTTCACGAATATTCGCTCGAAATTTAGGCTGTGAAGGCGATGATGCGGGCCATGCAATAGGAAATCGACTTGGTGGAAGTGGTGGCAAAAGTAATATTTTTCCACAGGCTCCTAGCGTCAATCGTGGAGAATTTCGTGACTTCGAAGGTGACATCGCAGAATCAGTGAGACGCGGCAGTAACGTAATTGTTCGTGTGGTCCCGCAATACGATGAAGGATCAACCCGACCTCATTCAATTCTGTACCAAGCCCGAGTTGACGGAAATACTGAGTCTCGGATATTTCTTAATCCATGTTCTTGCAACTGTTGAAACGGAGATGAAATCAATGTCACCTGCAGAGAGAGTTCAAACATTCATAAATCAGATGGTTGTGTGGGAGGCTGGCTTTCATGCTGCAAAAAAAAGCGACCAATACAAACATAATACTGAATACAGATGCCGTGCTGATGCTGATGCGAAAGCACGGTTGCTTGAAATATTCTCAGAAAATCTTAGTGCGAAAAGCTTGAATACTATTGGTGCTGCTCGACTCGAAACCTTAGGTACTGGGCGGCCATCTGAATATGATCAGGCGGTTTTAATTGATAGTGTGAATAGTTCCGGTGCGGAATGGACGGTTGAAACTAAAAGAAAGAAAGGTATTAGTCAGCGTTACCAATACATTTTGAATGTGGAAGGCGGAATTCCTAAGATTGATGGAGTGAATGTCTGGCGTAATAGTGAAGAAAAATGGGAGCGCCGTAAGGCTATCTGAATAATGTATAGAGTGCTTTATATTTTTAGTATGCGAAATTTAGAGGCGTTAAGTGGCAATGAAAGACATCATCTGTTTGCGCGACTCCATCACCCCCGGAAAAGTCGCACTTAACGCTTTTATCGGGACCGACCTGAAGTGCAAACCCATTGTCGGAGTCGGCCATAAATTCAGCTACCCGCTGTACAGGTAGTTTCTCGATGGCGGTGGGGGGGCAGCAGTGCCTACTCTGTTAATGGAGTTACTGTTGAGCTAGTTGGAATGAAAACAGCATAGAAAGATTGAAGGCAGTAATAATGGGGTTGCAGGTGTTTTTGAGTGGATAGTAGATGGTGATAGTGTAACCCATCGACGTTTTATCCCGGGGGGTAGGGCACTGGGCGGCCCAATCAGGTGCTAAAAAAGTAGGGGGGTTGAATATGGAGCCGTTTAAAGTTTTGATTGAGCTCGGATTGTTAGATTGGTCCTGTATATGGCTAGGTTTTAATCGAGGATGGGTAAGCAGGGAGAATGTTTATGATTATGCAATTAGCCTGCTTGAGGCCGGAGAGTTTAGCGAAAATGTTGCTATTCTTGCAGGAGGTAGATATTTAGATGAAAAAGAATTTGAAAGTTTAATTTTGCGTGAAATAAAGAGTGATGACCAAGTTGAAAGTCTAGATAAATGGCGATTGGCACATTTATTGAGTATCGCGTCGTCCAGTGATAGTTTGGATGAAAAAGTCTGTAAGCTTCAAGAGGTCTATGCTGAGTTTGGTTACCCAGAAGATATGATGTCATGCAGTATATATTCAAGTGAACATATATGTCCGCTTGAAGTAATGAACGCGGTGATAAAAAAATTGAAGCAAAAGATGCTTCCATTTCAATCTTGAGTGTGCGTACAAAGTACTGCTAAATAGTCTGATTTTAAGAGGTTTGTATGGGGTGTGGCTAAATATTGCGTATACCCTGCGGGCTATAAAAAGTTCGAGGTTTCTGGGTTGGGCTGTAGTGCTTAAAAAGATATGGGTTCCGATTCGCACCATATTATTTAAAGTTAGGCTGTTCAGTGTATGCAAGGTTGTTCACGCTCTTAGGCGTCAGTCGTTCAACTGAGCGGATCGTCAACAACCAAAGACTCCGCACAATCATTGCAACATGTTTTCAGGAAAAGGCCGGAGGCTGGAGTTATATTGCAGAATTTGTCATTGGATATAAGGCTCGGCGGAAGGTTGGGTTGCCGACTGCTGGGGCAAGATGTCATATTATGCGTGCTGGTGCCCATTTTTTTGAATTGGTTGTTGATCATAGTTCTGTTCTGATAGTTCCAGGGAATAAGTATTTAGCAATTAATTTTGAAGGTCTTGAATAAGAAGTTAGTATTTTTTGACAATGGTGAAGTCCCTGTGCAGACATGTCCTTGCGATGACGATTCATGTACAAAAGAACATGGTAATATCCTAGCTAGTAAGTTGTCAGCCATTGGTTGTACTCCTCGAGACAAAAAGCAAATGAAATCCTAAGGTATGGTGAAACAACTCTAGGCAAAGCTTGCTATACAAAGAGTTATTTGGATACTGAAAATGCAGTTATGCGCCCGGAGGTTGCGGGATCCAAAAGAGAGATGCATTGTTTGCAGCATAGGAAGATTCTTGAGTACAAAAATAACAATGCCGGGGCTCGCCCTCGCTTGAATAAAAGTGATTATTAGGAGTTTGTGATGAGATTGTGGATGTCAGGTGAGGTAGATGCGGATGTCAGCGATGGTGAACATGTCGCAAGAAATCTGATTGAACCGATCGTAAACAATATTTTGGGGCAGCTATCAATTCCCGATAAGATTGATGAGTGGTCGTTTATTTCAATTATTTTGTCAGAGAAATTCACGTCTGGCTTTCCGGAAATTGCCAAAAAATCAAAAAATAAAAAAAATTTAGAATTTAGGTTAAATATCCCTCATGATGAGTTTAAGGGTGGAGATGGAAAAGGAAAAATATCTTTAATTTTTGATGCAATGTTTCGTTCGGTAGATCTTATGAGTGATTTGGGTGTTTCGGAAGAAACACAAGAAATATTGCGTTCAGTGCTGGAGAAGTCGCGTAGTATTTTGTTATCTAAGTGAAATATAAAATTTTACTGTTTTGGCGTTTTAATGGTAACGGTTTGCGATAAAGAAGTACTGGCCAGAACAGCTGTGCCTACGGGAGGGCGATCTCATGTTACAGAGTTCACTCCTGCTACTGGTCAAGTACGAGCATGGGAAGAAACTTATGATCATTCAGGGGCAGTTCATCGCGTACACCCGAAGATGAAGAAGCCGGCTCGCAGTGGAACCGCAACGAACAGGCGCGCAAACAGCGGGAACTGGGGTGCGGCTTCACCTTATTCGGCTGGGACGGCGACACCCTCGCCTGGGAAAGCAGCCCCGCGCAGGCCGACGGCGCGAGCGGCAAAACCGTCCACTACCTCTACGAACCCGGCACCTTCGTCCCCGTGGCCCAGGCCCTGCGCCACCAGCCGATGCGCCTGCTGGCCCAACCGAGTTACACCGGCGCCTACGACATCGACCAGGACCCGCTATGGACCCACACCCCGCAAGCGCTGCCGATTGACGTGTTGGCCTGGTACCAGTGCGACCACCTCGGCACGCCACAAGAACTGACCGACCCCACCGGCCAAATCGCCTGGAGCGCGCAGTACAAAGCG
>NZ_MLCT01000029.1:0-1649 GCF_001806145.1 Pseudomonas sp. BS-2016 | reverse complement strand
GCAAGGCGCTCACCTACGGCGGCTTGGCCGCACTGGGTGTGATTGCCTACAGGGCTTACGGCAACTGGCAAGCCCAGCAGGCCAGCGCGCCCCAAGGCGAGCCGCAAACCATCGACCGCCTGCCGGCTGACCAGGTGGAGCAACACAGCCAGGGCATTCTCAAGGCACTGGTGGCCGCGGCCAAGGCTGATGGGCATGTGGATGAGCGCGAGCGCGCCTTGATCGAAGGCGAATTTACCAAGCTGGACAACGACCACGAGCTGCAACACTGGCTGCACGCCGAACTCAACAAGCCCCTGGACCCAACCGACGTTGCCCGCGCCGCCAGCACCCCGGAAATGGCCGCCGAAATGTACATCGCCAGCGTGATGCTGGTGGACGAAGAAAACTTCATGGAAAAAGCCTACCTGGACGAACTGGCACGCCAACTGAAACTTGAACCAGGCTTGAAGCTTGAGCTGGAAAAACAAGTACGGCTAAACGCATAAATAGGGCCACACGCCAGTCAAACCTGTGGGAGCGGGCTTGCCCGCGAATGCGGTGGGCCAGTCACTCTATTTCTGACTGACTGACTCACGCCATCGCGGCATAGGCACCAACACCGTAACCACGATGCGAAGCGAGCCGCTCTTGATCTTGCTCTTGATCTGCTTTTGATCTTGATCTCAGGCGCCCCGTTAAACCACGCTGGCCGGAATTCGACAGGGATTTGGGGGGTAAACCGGCAGGGATGCCGGTTTAGCCGCCCCGCGCTATCCATGGCGCGTGGCGGCGGCCCCCCAAATCACTGGCGGATTACGGGCACACCGAGCCTAAGCGAGGTGCCGAGTGGTGGGGCAAGAGCGTTTTGCTTACTTTTGTCTGGGCCGGCATTCCGGCTTTTCAAAAGTGAGCCGCTGTAAAAGCGGAACCCTAAGTGGCCGTTACCGCAGGAATGGATATGTACACGGTCCAACTGTGTTGACTGTCAGGCCGTCTTCGCAGGCAAGCCAGCTCCCACATTGGATCGCGGGGCATCAGTTATATCTGTGTCGGCTGCCAGGCCGTCACGGGAGCAAGCTCCCTCGCCACAGATTTAGCGTCGTGCCGAAGTTGTGTAGATACCTATGCTGCGATAGCGGCGAATCAGTCAGTATTTTCAGTGGCTGACACACCGCTATCGCAGGCAAGCCAGCTCCCACAATCTGGATCTATGTTCGGCAATGAGATTTAGCTGGGTTTGATGCGCTCCGACGGCCTGCGCACTCCCGCCACAATCTTGTCCACCGCCTTGGTCGCCGCCACCATGCCGAACGTGGCGGTGACCATCATCACCGCGCCAAACCCTCCCGCGCAGTCAAGCTTGACCCCGTCGCCGACAAAACTCTTCTGCAAACAGATACTGCCATCGGGTTTGGGATAGCGCAGTTGTTCGGTGGAAAACACGCAGGGCACGCTGTAATGACGGGTCACCGTGCGCGAAAAGCCATAATCGCGGCGCAAGGTAGAGCGTACTTTCGACGCCAGCGGATCATTGAAGGTGCGGTTCAGGTCGCATACCTGGATCAGCGTGGGGTCAATCTGCCCGCCGGCACCGCCAGTAGTGATGATCTGGATCTTGCGACGCTTGCACCAGGCAATCAGCGCCGCCTTGGCGTTGACCGCGTCGA
>NZ_MLCT01000028.1:0-19330 GCF_001806145.1 Pseudomonas sp. BS-2016 | reverse complement strand
AGAGGCGTAATCACGTCCCAATAGGCGCTCATCTGGTCTACGGCATCCAGTGTGATGCTTGGGTCGTTGGACATGGTTACATTCTCAGAGGTTGGGTGTGCGTGACTACATGGTTAATCGGGTACAGGAACGCCAGCGGGTATCCGGCAGCGTCGTTCAAATGATCGACGCCTGACTTCTTATCCGGCATGCCGTTCTTATCGTAGGTCTGCTGCTCCAGGCCATCGGTGAGGTGCGGGCAACGGTTTGTGTTGACCTTCAGCCTGCGCTCGCCCTTGCCATTCAGGATCAGGGCATTAACTGCGTTCACACGGTCAGCGATAGCCGGGTTCACCGAGTTAACGCGAATTGCAAAGCCGGCCTGCCGCAAGATGCTCAGGTCTGACTCGCTCGCGTTCTTGCTGCTGGAGTTGGCACCAGAGGCGTCGGGGAATATCTGGATCGGGTGACCCTTGTCGGCATATTTGCGCTTCAGCAGGTCCGCCATGTACGGCGTATCTCGCCCGTCAGTGATCTCGGCCACCGCCTGGGGAAGGCCGTCACGCAAGACGTAAATGACTGAGCTCATTTTCAGGCGGTTAAAGTCCATCCCAACCAAAAGAGGCTCATATGCGCGCTCGACTTCATTGGTATGGTTAAGTGTGCGGCTGAAGTCGGGGTAGACCGCCCCCGATGTCAAGTTGACGAACTTGCCACGCAGGTATGCACTAATCAGCTGAGGCGGATATGAACCCACCAACGATGAGATGTAGTCGTCCGGCAGGTTGAGTTCGTTGTCGTAGGTGCTGGCTTGCACCATGCCATACAAGGTTTTTAGCTCTGGCTTCTCGCTCAGTTGCTTAACGAACTGCTGGTACGTGAACTTGAACCCTTCCGGTGTTGTGGCCACATCAACGCCATTCTTCAGCCCGGGCACTTTGTAGCGCATCCGGGCAATGATCTTGCGCCAGGCTTGCTCAGCCTTGAGTTTGGCCATCACGTCGAGCTCATCGACCAGGGCGTGGCCGATCTTGAAGCCGACGATGGTCGCAGGCTTTTCCATCGACCGGCAGATAACCGTGTTGCGGTACTGGCCGCCGGCATAGAAGTCGACTTCTTTGTCGGACTCCTTGATCTTGATTTTGAGCCCCCAATCGAACGCAACTTCCTCGATTGTCGGAAAGAAGATGTCGCGGATCTGAGGGTAAGTAGGGGCGAAGTAACCAGCGTTGATCCTTGGCCATTCCCACACGTGCTGGCACAGACCTGCGCAGCCAACCCACGTCTTCCCCGATCCGAACCCTGCAACGAATGCACGGAACTTCTGAGGCATTGCCAGGAACTGGGCCTGAGGAACGTTAAGCGTCGGCATCAGGCTTCCTCGCGTCCACTACGTCGACCTGCACCCGAGTTGGCGCCAGATTGTCGTGGGGGTTTTCATTCTTGGTCTGCCGGTTGACGTACACGTCGCCGACTTCCTTGGCGGCCTGCTCCAGTAGCTGGGCAGTCAGCGCCATGTTCTTCATGTTCTCAGCCTTCTCGGCCATACGGCCAAGCGCTCGCAATCGATAAGCGCGGTTGGCGATCGGGATCTCTACCGTCTCTTCACGGAAGCGCTTGCGGGCATCGTGAAACATTTCCACCCAGCGCTTGGCCAGGGTCTTACTGCATCGCTTCGTAGGGTCGTGCGATTCCACCTGTTGGCGGCTCACTTCGACACTGAATTCACGCTTGACGGCCTCGGCCACCTGGGAGGGTGTATCGAAGCAGGCGAGTGCCTGAACGATAAAGGCCTTCACCTCGCTGCTCAGGGCTGCCATAGGTTTGGATTCCGTCTATTGCTGTCTAACCTCAGGCCGACTTGAGCAGACAGGTTCCGCAGGCCCTCGATATGTTCAATTTACCCACCTCGGCGGGCTTGTTTGCAGCATCCACCATCGCTTGAACTTCATGGCTTGCACCGTAGCGGCGGACAACACCAACGAACTCTTCCACGTCGTGGCCCTGCAGCTTGATCTTCGGTGCACCGTCTTGGGTGAATGCTGGTTGACCGTACTTGTCTGTCGCGTGAGCCAGGTGATACAGCTCGTGTTCGATCAGGGCGCAGAACTCAAGGTCGCTGCACTGGGCGCAGTAGTCAGCAGCCAAGGTGATGATGAACGCCGGCACATCGCCGAACCAATCACGCATCTGTTGCTCCATACGGGCTTTCTGCCAGCCACCGGCACGGAACGCTACTTGCTCGGCCTGACCCAGAACCGTTCGGCCTTGCTTCTCAAAGCTCGACGATGCCCACATAATCCGGATATCTGCATCCAGTAGATGGGCGTGGTCTTCGTTGTGAATGCTGCCGGTGTCGGCAAGGATTTCGGCCTGAAGCCATTCCCAAACTTCAGGAGCCGGAGTTAGACGAATGCCGAAGTCGGACAGCTCAAGCAGTGACGCCGGAGGGTATGGCCTGTCCATTTCTCACCTTGAACTTGAAATAGTGGCCGAATGCCGGTAATGGTAAGAAATACCTACTCGGAGATTCACGGATGACCCCGCTCAAATCCCTTATTGCTATTTGCGCACTCGGCCTTGCATGCACCACATCCTTTGCAGCCAATACGCCTTATGGCTCATGCTCCGATAGCGCCCAGTCATACCAAGACCGCTATCAATCTACAATGCGAGCTAGTGACCTTGTGTGCTATCAAAAGGCTTTGGAGCGGGAACTCGGCGGGAACTCGAACTATACCTGCGATGAAAGCGCCGACCATTACCAAGCCGCATACGAGGCCAATCAACGATCCTCAGACCTTGTTTGCTATCAGGAGGCCCTAGAAAGAGAGCTAGGTTAAGAGGCTGGAAATCCTGGCTTGGAGTGCTGCACTCACCTGCGGCACACCTACCCTTCCCCGCCATCCAGCAACACATCAATCAGCTTCTGCTCACCTAGGCGCATCGCACCCAGGCATTGCAGATCGTCGCACTTAGATCCCAGCCCGAATACGGTGACCTCACCTTTTGGGCCGATCAGGGTCAGGGCACCTACGGTGCACTCTGGATGCTCACCGGCATCGAGGTCATCGGCGATCTTGCGCAGGGTCTTGGCGGCGTCTCGCCATCCCTCACGCTTGAGCTCAACAATCTTCACGCTCATGCAGTCACCTGCTGCAGCCACTCTTCGATGATCCGTTGCACCACCGGCTCGGTCAGGATCGATGAAGGCTTATCACCGGCGATCACCGATTGAAATAGGCCGTGCGGGATTACGTGGACACCATCACTGGCCACCACCATCAGGTGCGGGCGCTGGTCGGCGATGTCGTGGATGGTCGCGGTCATTGCTTCACCATCTGGTGCGTCTGTGCGTGGGCGTGACCATGGAGGAGTCCAACGATCAGGCCTTGGGGCAGCCCGGCTTCCTTGGCGGCGTCCACGGCATCAGCAATGGCCTTGTCGAGAGCGCCTACTGCGGCGCTGATGTCAGGGCTTATCGGAAGCACATGCCGCAGGCGTGTAACGTTGCTCATCTGCAAAACCTCGCGCCACGTTTTCGAATGCGCCAAATCGTGGCGCGGATTACTTGCCCCGGCGATCTATACCGCCTGGCGCCTTGTCACAGTGCAGGCAGTGCTCGCAGTTGAGTGTCCGGCACAGCCAGCCCTTCACCCGCTGCCAGTACGTGACCATGAAGATGTGGCGGGCACCGGCCAGGGCCAGGGACACATGCAGCGTCAGACCGGCAGTGGTCGGCCCGAAGAAGATATTCTGGTTGCGCGCCATCACGACAAATCCGCTGATAGCGATCGCCGAATAGATCAGCTTACCGAGGATGCCGTCTCTGACCTTCCCGCTCAGTACGCACCAGGTCGCCCACAGCGCAATCAGGCCGCAGGCGACGGAGTTGATCAGTTCGAGATTCATGGTGGGTTACCCCCGCCGAACCGCTGACGAATGAACGCCCAAAGGTCGGCCGCTTTGATTGCTCGGGTTATGGCTGCAATGAGAGAGCCGCCGAATGTACCCAGCAGGAAGCCAATGCCGGCAACACTGCGCGGCTCGACCACGCCCAGGTAGGCACTGATCAGCCCGGTCAGGTAATGAGCACAGACGGCACCGGAGAAAATAAAGATGGTCCAGGCCTTTCGATCTACCAGGTCATCCCGGTGCCAAAAGCTGGCGGCGATCGCGCCCACAAGTCCGGCGAATGCCCAGTCGAGCTTATCGAACAGGCGCTGTAGAAACTCCATGCGCGCTACTCCGTGGGCATGATGAATAAAAAAGGCCGGTGTGAGCGGCCAAACGCTGGGGAGCAGCGGCGAATAGATCAGCCCTGGCGGCACTCCCAGCTCATAGCGAAGGGTGTAGCGGGGCCGAAAACAAGAAGGCCCCGATCAATGTCGAGGCCCTGAATAGGTGCGCGTGTCTTCCCCGCTGTCAGCCAAAGACAGTCCCAGCGTCGACGCCCCAATGCATCGATCTCGCCGGCGCTGTCTCGCGCCACCCTGGAAGCACAGTGAGGTCAGGGTGCACGGGCTGCCGGTGTTTTTCCGTAGCGCTGCACTACCGGCTTATCAGCGTCCAGGCCTTCCGTGAGGCTGCCCTGGCTGCAGTGAAACTCAGGCAATAAAAAAACCCGGCGCGATGGCCGGGTTCCTGGTCAGATCAAATCGAATGACTGTAGAAAAGTGCGTAAGACTCAATGCCATCGTTCGGTTCTTTGATGCCCGCGTTTGAATAGTGAGTAGCCCGAACACCTACCTTCTGCGTATCGCCGAACTTCAAGCCAGCGCCAATTCGGTCTTCGAAGTTGAAAGACGATCCGAATTTCTGGTCGCCAGCGTTAGTGCCCGAAAACATTGCGACACCCACACCAGCTTCGATGAACGGCTTTATGTCACCTTGACCAAACTCGTAAACGAAGACCGGGGCAAAGGAAAGAGAGTGGCGAGCACCAGCCTCTTTCCCCGACTCCCAATAGGTGTACCCCAAGTCCCAATATCCTGTCAGCTTACCTGTAGAGCTTTCCAACCACGCCTTATCCCAATTGAATCCCAGCGCAGCACGAGCAGTCAATCCGCCTTGGCTCGTGGCACCGAGGGCGCCTGAAAGTTCTACAGCTTGAGCGCCGTTACAAACAGCGCAAAAAACCAAAACCGATAGGATGTTTTTCTTCATTTTGTGACCAATAAGTTCTAAGAAGGGATCAATTTATTTACAACGGCACTATGAATCAATGTGCCATCAATTCGTTCTCAGAAATTTTCAGTTGGCGCTTATGTCACTTTTTTTGGCAATAAAGGCGCAATGGAAACACGTTCGTTTAGGCAGATAGAACCCGGCGCTTGGCCGGGTTTATGGTTTCGTGTGCGTTTCGCGTTACTTGTGCACTATGGGGAAAGTACATCAAAAACCCCAACATCACAACACTTTTATGCCGCTACTTCTTCTTTTTCTGCGTGAATAACCTGCCACACCGGCTGCTGAACACGAATATCCACTTCTTCAATGGCGTCTCGCAGGAAATTCCACGCTTCTTTCCAGTCCCTATCCCACACTTTGGGTTCTATGTGAACGCCGTAGAGCTTGAGCATGCCCTCGGCGATACGAGCTGGTCCCCATTGAGCGCCGTCATGAGCCTCCACCTTGTAGGACTGCAGGGCCATCGTCACAAGGCAATGCACCTTCGCCTCCTTGGCTTCGGTCAGGGTGGAAAAGTCCACGCAACTCCAGATCAGCTTCTCAGCATTGAGCACGTGAGCGAGAGTCATGCATGGGTGATACAGGTAGTGCCCGAACTGTTGCTCCTGGAATGGCAGGGTGTCGATGGCGCGCAGGACTTTACCAATGGTTGCCAGATGTGCGGCGCGGGCTGTGGACTTGCCCGCCGATGTGCGCCGCGTTTCGCTTATGCTGATCCGCTGCCCAGGCACGGAGAAGCGCCCAGCTTCCTCCCCCTTCTCGCTGCCCATGGCCGGGAATTGGGCATCGCGCTTGCCGATGCGTCCGCCCGTCTTCACTGGTGCCGACTCCGCCCTGTCGATGGCCACAGCGCTGATCGACGCGTTCGATTCGTGCTGTGCCTCAGTCCATACCTGCCTTGCGTTGATCAGCTTCATGCGGCCTCCCCCTTCTTCAATTCTTTGGTCTTTGCCCGGTATTCGGCCTTAATGGCCTTGATCTCATCCACGGTGTACTTGCGCACGCTCTGGTCGGATTCCAGGGCATCGACGGCCTCCTGGCCAATGCGCGCTATCAGGCCGATCCGGTAGTCCACGGCGTTGCCGGAGAGGAATCGGTTGTCCTGCTTGCTCTGGGCATGACAATTACGCTCATCGAAGCGCAGGTGCGGCGCGGAGCCGACGCTGCGGTAATGCCCTGCATCTACTGCGTTTCCGCTCCAGTCCAAAGGCTTGCCGCTGGAGATGCAGAAGTGGCCGGCGGCCTGGTCACGGGTGCGGATGTATTCGTTGAACGCCTGCTGAGCCTCGCGCATGTGGTCGCCGCGACTTTTCAGGGCCTCTTTGCGCACCTTGATGTCACGTCGCCCGATATCAGCAAAGGCCTTGCGCGCGCTTTCCTGGCCTTTCTCCGACTTCCCGTGAGCGATGGCGCACTCGATCTCTCCGCACACCGCCTGCGAGCTTCTGGAGGGTGTGAACATCACCCGGCACTCTGGGCAGCGCTTGCGGCGAGGTCCGTTCGATGTGAGCGGGGTTTTACGTTGCAGTGGGGTGCGCTTCATGCCGCCTCCCCCATGTTGCAACGCATCTTCATGTACTCGCTGTCCTCGGGATGCGGCAGGTAGATCCCGTGTTCAGCAGCCCAGGCGTCAATGCAGGTCATAAACGAGTGCATGGCGCCCTTGTCCAGATCGCTGGTGCGCTTGAGTTCGTAACGCTCGGTGACTTCGCCAGTCTTGAGGTTGATGTCACGGATAACCTCTTCGCCCAGGAAGGTCAGCTTCAGGTTGCGCTTCATGTTCGGCATGTTCATCGGCGCACCGGTGGCGAACGTGGTCTTGCCCATGGACACGAAGAACTGGGCGGCGCACTCGCACCACTTGTGGAACAGGGCGTTTTGGGGAAGGCTTCGGCCCGCGCCGGTGATGGTTACGTTGCAAGGGAAACCCTTTGCGCGGATCGCAGCACTGACGGCCGACAGTTCGGATAGGGAGTTGAGGCGGATTTTATCGGCCATTACCGGGCACTCCATTTGCGCCGCAGGTAGCGACGCATTTCGAACTCGATAGGCAAGTCAAGCGCATAGAGCAACACGATGATGTTCATGACGGCACCACGCTGAACAGGATCGTGAACCCTGCAACACACCAGCCGGTCAGAGCGGCTATCCGCCAGAACTCGGCACGATTGACTTCCTTGGCACAGAAGAGGCGAACGGCGAAGTAGGCCTCTTGGTAATGCTCGGCAACTTCGATAACCGGCTTGGAAAAGTCAGGATCGGCCAGAGGAATTTCGTCGTATCGAGTCATTGGCCCGACTCCTTGCTCACAGCGGCTTGGCGGACCTTCAGCACCGTCCCTGCGAGGTCGTGCTTCTGCTGGAAGTAGTCCGAGGCGTAAGCACCCCAAGACTCGACCTCGTCGGCGGCATGGGTAAGTGATTCGCGCAGCCCTTCGCACTCAGACTTGAGCAGCTTGTCCGCTTCATGAGCAAGCCTCAGCTCTTCGGTCTGCCGCTCTACCTGGCCCTTCCACATGTCGCGGTTACGCTCAAGACGTTCGTTCTCAGCCTTCAGCTCAGCATTCACCTGCTCGTAGGCTTCGTAGCCGGTGCGTAGGCCGGCTACTTCGGCGCGGAGCTTGGATATTTCGATGTCGCGAAGCTCAATGGTGCCGACGACATCCTTGTAATCCTGCTCGGCCTGGTCGCGCTCGGCCCTGAACGAATCGCTGAGCGCCTTGTTCTGGACATTCAGCCTGTCCCAGCAGTCGGCGGTTTTGGCAAGCCGCTCGTTTTCAGCCCTGAGCTTGTCGATGTTCGCTTCCTGTCTACGGATGCGTGATGCCGAAGCGAGAAGAACGATGACAAATGGATCGTCTTCTCCATCGTCAGCGTTTTCCTGAATCGCCTGAGCGTTATCGACAAGCTCCTTGATCAGGTCTTCCGCCAGCCAGTCATGCGGACCTTTTAGTGCTTCGTTCTCGGCGATCAGGGCCAAGACTGCAGCAGGCGTTGCAGCAGCTTCAAACTCACCCCAGGCCTCACCAATCGGTTCTCCGCCGTCAAGCGCCTCGATGTCGATTACGCGCTGGGCCAGCCGCTTCAGATCGGTGTTGTCGGTCATACCTCACCCCGCACACACTGAGTTTTGATATTGGAAAGCGCGCCTTCGAGCTTCTTGGCTTGAACCGCCGCCTGCTCGCAAAGCTCAAGGGTTTCCATTGGGACCGAGGTCATTGAAGACCCCTGGCCGTAGACGTAGAGGATGATCAGGAGGAATTGGGCGCTCATGACTTCACCTTCACGCCAGCGGCTTCGATGGCTTCACGAACCTCAATGCTGCGACACAGAGCAAACACCTCATCAGCATCGAAAAGCTCGCTGCTTTGTGAGGCGTATTCGTTTTCGCGGATCGAGTCGTAACCGGCCTCGTACCCAACGATCTGGGGCAACTCAATCACCAGCACCTCGCGGGATTTCTTCCATGCCCACCAGCAATGCTCAATCGTGGTGCTTTGGTACTCGCCGGTGGCGAATTTGCCCATGTTTTGATTGGGGTATTCGCTCAGCACCGAGGCTTCAAACTCTTCACGCATCTTGTCGGTCATGTCCGCTTCTCCGCGCCGCACACCGGCTCGCGCTTGATGTTCATTTTCGCCAGCAGCAGCTCGCGGGCTGACTTGCCGTCGGCCGGGATGCCTTGCTGAAGGATTCGTGCTTGGGTTTGCTGGTCGGCCAGCTCGTTGGCGAGTTCAAAGGCGGTCTTCTGGCTGTCGTGGCCGATGCCGGTGAGGATCTTCCCGTCCAGCGGCTGGCCTTCCTGGGCGCGGCGTATCACTACCGCGTAGTTGTGATCGAAGCGTTGGCGCAGGCCCTTGTCTTCCTGTTTTGCAGCGCGCAGGTCGAACAGGCCGGTGGCAATGGCCGCGATCTTCACGCCCTCATGGCTGTAGACGCCCATCAATGCCTCCACCCATGCGTCAGCGCTCGCTGGCAGGCCGAACGCCTCAGGTCCAGGCGTGCACCAGCCTATGAACTGGCCGACGCTTGGGGCGAACGGTGAGCCGCTTTTGCGGCACTGCTCGATTCCATAACGGATCTGCTCCAGCGTACGGATGCCGGCAGCCATGAATCCCATTGTCCAGTTGCGCATCGCTGCGGCCTTGGCCTTGTCGTCCGGCCAAGCCTGCTTGTGCGCCGGAAAGATGGCCTGCAACTGCCGAAACAGGCGCTCAACCACTTCACCGGTAGCGTCATCCACCACTCCAAGCTGGCTGCCGATCTGCGCCGGGGCCTGATAAGGGGCGGCGGTGGACAGTGCGCGCGCAGCACCTGGGATCATCTGAGTGACGTTCTTCATAGGTCATCACTCGTATCGGTGCGCCAAGACTGGTCGTAGAAGTCCGGGCCGTTGCCAACATTCCTGCCGCCCGCCACAACCTTGTCCGGGAACAGGCCGGTCCAGCCATTGCTGATGGACTGGTTAATCACTGCGTCAGCGTCGGGGTGGCCTGCCAGGGTCTTGGCTTGTTTGGCGCAGGTGGTGGCGGTCAGAGGCTTCTTGATTTCGCGGCGGTGCTGGCACCAGTCAGCCCAGGTTGATTCGCTGACGCTGAGAGGGCGCGCAATGAGAGGATCGAACTTCGAGGCCTTGCGCGAAGCGGACGGGGAAGCCTTGGCTGAGCCGCGCTTTTCACCCTCAGATGTACTGTTGCTCTTTGTATTACTCTCCTCCGCCTTTTCCGAATAAGGGTCACCGCCTTTTCCGAATAGGGTCGCCGCCTTTTCCGAATAGGTATTCGACTTTCCGAATAGGTCAGAAAGGCGCACGCGGCGCTCCACAACCTGCCGACCATCGCGGATCAGTTCGACCCGCAAAAGGCCCTTGGAAGAAAGCGCGCTGATGATTTCAGAGACGCGGGAACTCGACAGGCCAAAGAACCTGGCGAAATGGCTGTTGCTGGCGTAGCACCCCCTGACAGGGTCTTGCAGGCTACCGATCTCGACCATCATCACTTTCTCAGTGATAGACAGCGAACGGTCCAGCCAGACCTCGGCAGGAATCCACACGCCTTTGAATTGGCGGGGTAGATCAGTCATGCAGCACCCCGCAACGCTTTGTCGTGAGTGAATAGGCCGTCCCAGGTCTTCTTCATTGGCAGCTCGCCGGCCAGGTACAGGTCGTACAGGCGTGCAGCGCCCTTCTTCAGCAGGATGGGTGTGTAGGAGATGAATGCGTCTTTTCCATGCGGGGTGACTTCGTGCTGGTGCTCGGTCATGTACTTGTCGCGGGCATAGGAGGAGACGCGCCACCGGGTGCCGGACCGGCCCTCAGTGAACAGCCAGTTTTTAGCCTTCAAGCAGGCGTTCACCTGCATGACGTTCAAGCCGTTTAACCGCTTGCAGAACTGAGCTGCCGTCTCGCCCTCCCTGAACAGGTCTTCCAAGCATTGAATCTTCGTGGCCTGCTGGTGGTTTTCTACGCGCAGCACCTCTGTCTGCTCGATCTGGTCTGCATAGAGACGCAGGGCCTCGGCGTATGAAGGGAGTGCGACCTTTTGCGAAAGTCGCTCCTCCAGCGCTGTCATATGGTCGAAAACTGCGGCCTGGAGATCGTAGCTGTACGACATTGCCATCAGGCAGGATTCGCGCTTTGGGAATGAATAGCCCTTTCGCGGGCGCCCATAGCTATCAGGGAGATCGGCAATAAATTTTGCCGATGCCTGCTCGCCCAAAACCTCGGGCACTTTGCCTAAGAAGCTCTTGTGCATGAGCAAAGCAAATTTAGAACCGGTCTCGGCGGATTGCCGTGAGCGATGAGCATTTATGAATTCGACAAGCTCAAGACTGGTCATCGAAACTTCTCGCGCCACGTTTTGCGATTGCAGAAAACGTGGCGCGGATTCGTTGGTGTTGACGATCGATTGGGGAATAGGCATTATTCGCTCCAGAACTTAGTTGCAAGTGCTGCACAAGAAGCCACCATTGCCCGGTGGCTTTTTTGTGCCTGCGATTCGGTAATCAGTTGTTTCATTGGCAGCTCCTTAATAGTCCCTAAGGGGCTAATCAGCCCTTCGCCCTAGCGACCTGACCTTGCCCCTGCTTGGGGGTGGTCTAGACATTCGGTCCAATTCCTTGTTGATGATTCTTGCTGCCAGCTCTTCCGGTGTTACGCCTGCTTGCCTGGCTAAAAACTCCAGATTGCTGACTCCTTCCCATTCGAGCTGGACATCCAGCTGTTTTGTTTCAGGCACAGGGCCTCCTCGGCAACTTCAGGCCACATCGGTCTTTGCGTTAAGCTCTTCCATCATCTGGTTCAGTCCGCGCTCAAGTATTTCCCGAGCAAGAACGGCTTTTTGTGTGCGCTGGTATCTCGCCATTGCGGTAAGCAGATCGTCAGCCACCTCGTCGAGGCGCACCTTTGTCGGCTTGTCGTGCATGTGGCTTGGGTCGTAATGCATGTGTTGCTCCTTGTGGCTGATGAATTGGGTTTAAGCGGCTGTTAATGGCTGTTTTTCGGGAGGGAAGGCGTCATCCAGCTCGCACTCCGCGCCGAGCACATTTAAGGCGTTGACGATGAGTCGGGCCTCGCTGAGCCCTGGGCAACGAAGACCGGACTCGTAATTCGCCAGGCGGGATTGATTCCAGCCGAGCGCCCGGCGCAGCGCTGCCTGTGTGACGCCAGCCCTCTCGCGGATCATTCGGACTTGATTCATCTGGTGCTCCTTCATAATTAAACACAGGATAAACACGCATCGTGTTAAAGGCAAACACAATAAGTGAAAGCCGGGTATTTCAATTCGTGATTGAATCCCGCGAATGAACGAATCTTTAGCGCAGCGCATAAAGCGCCTCAGGAAAGAAGCTGGCCTCTCCCAGGCCCAGTTGGCAGATGCTTGCGGCTGGAAGTCTCAGTCGAGAGTGGGTAATTACGAGGCGGGGACCAGAGAGCCAAACCTGGCTGACATCTCCGCGATAGCCAAAGCGCTCAGAATTGATGACGCACAGCTACTGCTAAGCACACCACCAGCCGACCTTAGCCCCCTCAGCTTTGAGACTGCGCAGACCTCGGTCGCCCCAGGCAGCGCCGCCGATGCAGTCCGGGCAATGCTCGCCAAGAGCGGGAAGAATGTGCCGGAGGCTTTGAAGCAGAAAATTATTGCCGTAGCGGATACTGCAGACAGCAACGTCGTCACGGTGGACTTCTCCCGCCCCGGCCTTGTTGGGGACGAGGTATGGATTGCTCACTACGACGTGCGCGGAGCTTTGGGCGGCGGCGAAATTGCTCATGATTTCCCCGAGATGCTCCAGGACGTGCGCGTCAGCCCCTCCAAGCTCCGAGCCATGGGCGTCGAGTTCAAAGAGCACTTCCATCTGAAGATGATCACCGGCTGGGGGCAGTCCATGACGCCAACCATCAAGCATGGCGATCCGCTACTGGTCGATGTCAGCATCAAGGAATTCATCGGCGACGGGATTTACTTCTTCTCCTATCAGGGCTTCCAGTACATCAAGCGCCTACAGATGAAGGGGAAAGACAAATTCAAGATGATCTCGGACAACCGTAAGCACAAGGCCGAGGATATCTTTGTTGATGAGACCTACATACAGGCGCGCGTGCTGCTCGTCTGGAATGCTCATCTCGTTTAGCTTCAGTTTGGACACCGGGCGGTCAGCTCAAAGCTCATGGATTAAGCGATTTTTCTGAATGGAACAAAACATGACAGATGCTCCAAAGAAACCCCTGAAGCGCATGACAATGTTCTCGGTATCGTCTAACGAATTCGTCAGATTTCTGGTGGCGAAAGGAGGCAACGAAACGGAACGCTGTCCGGTATGCAGTGGCGAGGAGTGGACCGTACTTTGCCCTAATGATGGCGGTCCAACATTGCGGCTAGGCATGCCGGTTAGAAATAGGGAAAAGACCTTTTACCTTTCAACATTCGGATACTATTGCGTGAATTGCGGCTTTCTGCGCACACATATGGCAAGTGTTGTGCACAAGTGGGTAGAGGAAAATCCAGCGGTGGATACAGACTTAGCAGATGATGACTCAGCTGAATCTGATACGGATGGTGAGTAAATCATTATGAAATACCATTCCGCTGATGATGTGAAAAAAGGCTTCGAGCACTGCACCAAAGATCTGGCCATCAACCTTAAGTCCGAGACATTGCCCGGGGAGCTCGTAGATGACAACAAGCCGCCGAAGGACGATACTCAACGTATGAACGATATCTCGCGCGAAGAATTCAACGCAAAACTTGAGACCATTGAAGTCAAGATGGACGCTCGAGTAGAAGCTGTTTCCGCAAAAATTGATGCATTCGTGGCAGTTCAAGCCGAGCGCGATAAAAGAATGGAGGCAACCCTGAATCAGATTTCCAGTAATCATGGGGAGATCAAGTCCAGCATAGGGTCTATGAAGACCACTATGATTGTCACGGCAGTTTCCACGGTGCTTGCTATTGTGATTGGCATCGCCGGCTTCAACGCCATGCTTACTTCAAATATGGTCGCTTCATTTCAAATGGGCAGAAGTGAAAAATCTTTAGAATCGACACCTGCTCGAGCGCTCGAACCTACGCCCGCTCCTGCCCAGCAGAAGTAAAATCAAGCCCAGCCCCTGAGCTGGGCTTTTTTGTTTCCGTCAGAAAGGTGCTGCCACCTCCTCTTCGTATGCCTCGCTTACTTCGGCTGGCCGGTAATCATCCTCCGATGGCTCCCACCGCAGCGTAATCGATTCATCCTCATCGTGAAACGTCATGTAGATGCCATCGGCTTCCGACAGAGCGCCAAGTATCTCCGACCACTCCCTCTCCCCGTCGGTATCCAGCCGATGAATCTTCACCCAGCGCCGCTCTTGCGAAAATGGGTGATTGATCATTCCTGAAACTCGCAGCCCTAGGCGCTCTACTCCGCTCATTTCCTGCCGTGCTGTAGGTTTCGCATGCTTATGCCCCTTCGCCATTTCAATCCTCCTTAGCTGTACATATAACCAGTAGTAGAAAAATCATAGCTCGACCATGTAGCAGGCGTAAACAGATTTCGGCCGTGTTTATTTGCAAAAATAAATCACATTTTGTGTTGACGAAATAAACACGATGCGTGATAGTTCACCCCATCGAGTCACCCAACAGGGACTCGCCAGGGCCTCAGGGCCTGATCGCTCTTTACACAACCTGACGTGACCCAACGACGTACCGGCAACCCCGGTGGTGAGAAAGCTAAACCGTCGTCCATGCAGCCTCTGGTAGCTGCCGTACTCCCTCATGTGAGTACGCGAAACCACGCAAGCCAGCCAGGAAGAACACCGGACACGAAATGTGTGACCTGGCCAGAGATATGAATCCGGCGATTCGCGTGGTGGAGAAAACAGATTTCCTCGATGACCTTGGCGACAGGGTCATCCGGGAAATCATTGAAAGGGGAAAGGAATGAATATCTCAGTTTTGAATTTCGACGCCGGCAAAATAGACGTCAACCCGACTAGTCGCACGTTTATGGCTGTCTCGGCATTCGATGCAGACGGCGCAACGGTGCTGGAAAACTTCGAAGTTGAGCAAGTCGTCAATCACTTTGGTGTTGAGGCGCTGCTTGAAGAAATCGGCGAGCAGGTAGTTCGCCGCCACTTTGGTATTGAGGGATAAGCAAATGGCGCGTTTCTATATCGACAGCAGCCTGAGCAACGGTAAACGCCTCGACTGGCTCGTAGCACCTGACAAGGGCGACACCGCCGACAGCATCGTCATCGAGGTTCGCCGAGCGGCGATGAAGAAGTTCGGCGACGGTGTCTGGTTCAACCGCTGGACGCACAGAGTGGAGAGCAATGGCTTCGTCACTGTGCAAATGCATGCATAACCGATTTCACTGGCTGGCCTTCTGATCAGGGCCAGACGGGAAATCAACCGGGAGAAAGATGATGAGCAATCAAGTAGCACGACTTCCTGAATGCCCTCAGCACGGCGCCATGCAACTTCAGCAGGCTGGCACTAAGGAGCAAGCATTTTGCGGAACCTGGTATCGCTGCAACCACTGCACGCATAGCGTCCTGCTGACTTCTAGCGAGCTGGTAAGAAAATGAGCAAGCCAGCAGCCGTAGCAATAGGGAGTCGGTGGCTTTCAAGCAAGAACGGGGAGCCCGTAATTCTTGTTGTAACCGAGCGCATGCCATTTGGGATTTTGGAATATCAAGTAGAGGGAAAGTGGATTTTTGGAAGAAGTAAGCAGGCCGACTTCCTGCGCAACTTCAAGCCAGCATGAATAAACATTTTATCCGCCTGCTGATTCAGCCGGGCAAGGAAAGAGATTACCTGCCCGTTATCAGCGGGCAGGATGCTCTCCAGGTGGCCCTACTCAGGACCACGCGGAAAGCAGGAGAGTGAGATGAACGAAGATCAGATTGAGCGGTTTCGCCAGATTATTCAGGAGATCGCGACGGATGAAAGCGTCACTTTTGATGAGGCTTTCGCCATCGCTTCAAACTACCTGGCCTACTGGGTAAGTGAAATGCCCAAAGGAAGACCTTCCGCTGGCGGCGGTAGTTCGTCTCAGGCTAGTCGAAGCCAGCCAGACCAGTCGCTTGACTCAGAGACAAACACTGAAGGATCGGCAGGGTAGGAGAAGGGGGCGGCAATAGTCTTAACTTTCTCCCTCAGCTCATAGGTTCCCAGCGAGCTTGCTCCGTAGTAGGTGCCAGGCGGCATCCTGAGAACCCCATTATCCCCTTGAACCGTCCTCTTGAGGCCAAGCGCTTCCAGCGCCTTATGTAGGTCTGCGTATTCCTCGCTGTCAGCCTTGAAAATCTCAACCCGCACCATGTAATTCGCCATTACTACATTCCTTGTTTCGACTGTGGAAGTCGAAGCATATGGTTTTCCCTCGACTGTGGAAAGCGAGGAAACAGGGAGCCTGCCCCTGTAAAAACAGGCACACCCTTCCCCACCTCTATTACGTCAGCACTCCTCCCTCGCGCCCATCGGCAACCAGCGGGAGGAAGGAGTGTTGAACGAATACAGGTGAACCAGCGAATGGAGAGAGTCATGAACAAAGACAACAGCGCGCCTGCGTTTCCGAGCGACAGCAACGAGTTCGGCTCGGTCCTGGGCATGAGCCTGCGCGACTACTTCGCGGCCAAGGCACTGCAGGGCTATCTCGCCAACGCATGGCAGGCAGAGACGCTTGATTCACTAGGTGAAAGCGCTGCCCAACAGATGGAAACGGTCGCTGAAATTTCCTACGCAATGGCCGACGCAATGCTCGCCAACCGTTCCGCCTAACCCCAAACACTGGAGGTCGCCATGAGCGATTGGAAAGACATCGCATCGGCGCCTATGGATGGCAC
Organism: Pseudomonas sp. BS-2016; assembly: GCF_001806145.1. Taxonomy (NCBI): domain Bacteria; kingdom Pseudomonadati; phylum Pseudomonadota; class Gammaproteobacteria; order Pseudomonadales; family Pseudomonadaceae; genus Pseudomonas; species Pseudomonas sp. BS-2016. Next base: position 2,836 of record NZ_MLCT01000028.1, on the reverse strand, counting down.
GGAGATTCTTCTGGCGTCCATTGGGCAGACTTTCGACGGCGTTCCTTCACCTGCACGGGTGACCCTTGGGCATTACACCGTCGGGGATGAGCTTCTCCGGGATGTTGGTGACTGCGGCGGCGCTTGTCACTGTCGGGAGTACGAAGAAATCGAACCATTCTGGATGTCTTGGGATGGCGGATTCACCGAAGAGAACCCGCCAACGCACTGGCAACCACTCCCCGCCCCGCCCACCGAATAACGCCACCCTGGAGGTCGCCATGGCCCGCACTTACGAATATTGGACGGTCAAGGGCGGCGAGGACGTTGCCATCAGCCTGACCGTCGCATATTTCTCAGCCCGAAAAGGCAACTTCAGCTCCCAAGCCGCTGATCCCGACGAGTACTTCGGACATTGCGAAATCAATTGGGAGTCGAAAGACGACACCAGCTTCATGACTGAATCAGAAATCGCCTCGATGGAAGAATGGCTTGTAAACGAGCATTCCGAGTATCTGGCCGATCAGGACTACTTCGATTAATCCCGCCATTTGGAGGCGACCATGAACGCAGCATTGAAGATATGCCAAGAGCGTTACGACGCTCAGTTGCCTCCAGATATCAGCGAGGCGAACCCGGAACAGGAATGGCTGGAACACTCGGCCGAGCAGTTGGTGTGCGGCATGGACATCAAGTGGAGGCGGCGCTTTGGCCGTCCGCAGGTCGTGACCTTCGACCGGTACTGCACCTATCTGCAAGGCATCCTGAATCAGAGCCAAATAGACGGACTGGATGAGCGCGACTCACTCGCCCGACTGTTCCTTTCGGCAATCCTTGGAAGTCAGAGCGATGCCAGGACACACGCCGCCGACCTGATCGGCCAGCAGCGTCCCATAGAAGCCGCCGAGCGCATCGCCATGGAGCTTCTGAAGCCATACGCCGCCGACGCTGTTGCAGCAGAACGGGAAGAGCGTGAAGACGATGTGGATGGTGATCTATGAGCCCTCACGTACTGATCGGCGAAGAGCTTGAGACCCTTGAAGATAGCCAAACACCGGTCAGCTGGTCGGTGATGATCCAGAAAACGCTGAGCGAAATGATGCTAGACGATCGCATCACCATCGCCGAATTCAACCACTACTGCGGGCGCCTCAACAAGATTGTTGCCCGGCGCAAGGAGGTGTCATGACCATCATCGCCGGATCATTTACAGGAATCGTGGAAGCCTTGAGAAATCGAGGCTTCTTGCTTTTGGCCGACGTGAAATGGATCGAGCAGCCTTGCAAGTGTGCGGGCCGCTGGACTTGCAAGGTGGCAATGTGAGCGTCCAAGAGATTTGTGATCACCCTGTTGGCTGGATGGTTGAAATATCAGGCGCTGACAAATTCTTCTACTCAAAGAAAGCCGCAGAAAATGCTCGTCGTCGGTACGAGAAAATGTTCGATGCGGAGGTAATTAATCCATATCCGGTTTATCGGCGAATTTTCCCGGAAACAAAGCCATGACCGCCTACCAAAGAGCCAAGCGCTACTGCTTCTGGCGCGGGTCTGCCATAGCACTCGCATTCTTTACTTTCGTGATGTTGCTCAGCGCTCTCGCCGATCGCATCACTCAATAACCCAAGCATTCAATCGCTGCGCATGTCGCGGCAAGGATTCTGTCGTGTCCGAATTAACCACCAAGCAAAGTTTCAGCCTAACGCCGTCATCGTTGACCGAGGCAATGGCTTTCGCCGACATCCTGGCCAAGTCAACCATTGTGCCGAAAGAGTTCCTCGGCAACCCGGGCAACATCCTGGTTGCGATCCAGTGGGGTTTGGAGTTGGGCCTGCAGCCGCTGCAAGCGATGCAGAACATCGCGGTCATCAACGGGCGCCCGGCGCTCTGGGGTGACGCAGTGATTGCCCTGGTGCGCGGCTCCCCTCTTTGCGAGTACGTCTACGAAAGCGACGACGGACACACGGCAACCTGCCGAGTGAAGCGCCGCGGCGAAGACGAGCAGGTCCGCACCTTCGACATGGACGATGCAAAAACTGCGGGTTTGATGGGCAAGCAAGGCCCCTGGACCCAACACCCGAAGCGAATGCGCCAAATGCGGGCCCGAGCTTTCGCCTTGCGTGACGTGTTCCCTGATGTGTTGCGCGGCATGCCGGTCGCGGAAGAGTTGCAGGACATGCCGAAAGAGCGCGAGAACGGCCAGCCGCTCGCCAGCGTAGCCAAGATCGCGGCGCCGACGGAGCTTGAGGCGTATCCCGACGAGAAGCTGACAGAGAACCTGCCGAAATGGCGGAAGGCAATCGAAGGTGGCAAGTCGCCCGAACAAGTCATCGCCACTGTCAGCAGCAAATACACGCTGACCGCCGAACAGATTGACTCCATCAACCAGCTCAAGCCACTTGAAGGTGAAGCCGCATGAAAATTCACAACGTAGCTCAAGGCTCCGCCGAGTGGCTCGCCCTCCGCGCCCAGCACTTCACAGCCTCCGAAGCGCCAGCAATGATGGGCGCGTCGAAGTACCAAACCCGCACCGACCTGCTGACGCTGAAGAAGACCGGCATCACGCCGGACGTCACGCCATCTCAGCAGTTCATTTTCGACAAAGGCCACGCAACCGAAGCCATGGCTCGCCCGCTGGCCGAAGCACTGATCGGCGAAGAGCTGTATCCGATCGTTGCTACCGAGGGCAACCTGCTGGCCTCCATGGACGGCGCCACGATGCTCGGCGAGACACTGTTCGAGCACAAACTATGGAATGAGTCAGTCGTGGCCCAGGTGAAAGCGGGCGACCTGGCTCCGCACTACTACTGGCAGCTTGAGCAGCAACTGCTGGTGAGCGGCGCTGAGCGGGTCATATTTGT
>NZ_MLCT01000027.1:0-34125 GCF_001806145.1 Pseudomonas sp. BS-2016 | reverse complement strand
GCCCGTCACGGCGTGCCCCTGCAACAGTGCCGGAGTGAAGGCACCGTCGAGCCAGAGCGAGGCGGCCGTATGGCAGGGCAAGGACCTTTTGCTTACTTTTGGGGCTATTTGCCAAAAGTGAGCCACCGTAAGGGCGGAACCCGTAAAAGGCCCTCACACATCAAACGGATACGTACACCGTTGCTTCAACAGGAACAGGGCGTACCTATCCGGCATCAGCGTCTGACTGAACGATGGGCTTCGCTCAAGTTCCCTCGCTCCGGGGCACGCCGTGACGGGCCATCCATGGCCCAACACGGCTGTAGGCTGGCCGCGCAACGCGCCTGTGCGCGCAGCCTGTCAAGTTTCATGTTGCAAAGCGGATTAATACCCCACGTGCTGGTAAGGTGTGCGCCGACTTTTCGCCGCTTGCCGCCCCTTGCGCAGACGGCTGCATTTCCGTTTTTTGATGTGAGGCACCCCCACCATGCCCAAGCCGATCCCCCTCAAAGATCACGACACCGAGAAACGGCTGGTCAATAAACGACTTATCGCGTGCGCTGCACTGGTACTGGCGATCAGTTGCACGCTGGTGGGCAGGCTGTATTTCCTGCAAGTCACCGAGTTCGACTACAACTCCACCGTCTCCGAAAACAACCGCGTGCATGTGTTGCCGATCCCGCCCGAACGCGGCTTTATTTATGACCGCAATGGCGTGTTGCTCGCCGATAACCAGCCCAGCTTTAACATGACCCTGACCCGCGAACGCGCGGGCGATGCCGCCAATGTGCTCGATTCGGTGATCAGCATCCTGCATTTGCCCGCCGAGGAACGCGCCGTATTTGCCAAAGCGATGAAACAGGCGCGCCACCCTTTCGAGCCGTCCACCCTGCTCTACGACTTGACCGAAGAACAGATCGCGCTGCTGGCCGTCAATCAGTACCGTTTGCCGGGTATCGACGTGGAAGCGCAGTTTGTCCGCCACTACCCGCAGGGCAATCATTTTGCGCATTCGGTGGGGTATGTCGGGCGTATCAATGAGAAAGAAACCAAGCAGCTGGACCCCACGCAATACCGGGGCACGCAGTCCATCGGCAAGACCGGTATCGAACGTTTTTACGAACCCGAACTGCACGGCAAGGTCGGCTTTGAAGAGGTCGAAACCAATGCTCAGGGCCGGGTCATGCGGGTGTTGCGCCACACCGATGCAGTACCGGGCAAGAACATCGTGCTCAGCCTCGACATCAAGTTGCAGGAAGCGGCCGAAGAGGCCCTCGGCGACCGCCGCGGCTCGATCATTGCCATCGACCCGAAAACCGGTGAAGTGCTGGCGATGGTCAGCAAACCGAGCTTCGACCCCAACCTGTTCGTGACCGGCATCAGTTCCAGGGATTATTCCGGTTTGCGCGATTCCATCGACAAACCGTTGTTCAACCGGGCACTGCGCGGCCTATATGCGCCCGGCTCGACCATCAAGCCTGAAGTCGCCATCGCCGGACTCGACAGCGGCGTGATTTCTGCCTCGACGCGGGTCTTCGACCCCGGCTACTTCCAACTGCCGAGCGTTGACCATAAATACCGTAACTGGAACCACAGCGGCGATGGCTGGGTTGACCTGAACGCCGCGATCATGCGGTCAAACGACACGTACTTCTATGATCTTGCCTCAAAGCTGGGCATTGACCGCCTGCACGACTACTTGTCGATGTTTGGTGTGGGCCAGAAAGTGTCGCTGGACATGTTCGAAGAATCGTCCGGTTTGATGCCTTCACGCGAATGGAAGCGCAGCACCCGGCGTCAGGCCTGGTACCCCGGCGAAACGGTGATTTTAGGGATTGGTCAGGGCTACATGCAGGTCACGCCTTTGCAACTGGCACAGGCCACTGCGCTGATCGCCAATAAAGGGGTGTGGAACCGCCCGCACCTGGCCCGCACCATCGACGGTGCCCCACCGGTGGATGAACACCCGATGCCCAACATCGTGCTGCATGACCCCAAAGAGTGGGAACAGGTCAACCATGCCATGCAACTGGTGATGCACGATGCCCGGGGGATCGCCCGGGCATCGGCAACCGGCGCGCAATACCGGATTGCCGGCAAGAGTGGTACGGCGCAAGTGGTGGCGATTAAGCAAGGTGAGCGCTACAACCGCCTGAAAACCGCTGAACGCAATCGCGACAACGCCTTGTTTGTGGGGTTTGCCCCGGCTGAAGACCCGCAGATCGTGATCTCGGTGATGATCGAAAACGGCGAAGCGGGTGGACGCGTTGCCGGGCCGGTGGTGCGCAAGGTGATGGATGCGTGGCTGCTCGACAGCCAGGGTGGGCTGAAGCCGCAATATGCCAGCCCGCACATCAAACAGGGCAACCCGCCTGTGTAGTGACAGCCCGGATCGTGAGAAAGCCCCCTCATGGGGGGCTCGTCAACGCACCGCGCCGGATCAGAACACCACCGAACGCTGACAGACCGAGGTTGCTACGATTTTCCCGCGTTTAAGCACCATCAACCGCGCGGGCAGGTCGAGAATCACATCGCTCACCGACCGTGTATCCAGCAACACCACATCGGCAGCCTTGCCCGGCGCCAAGCCATAATCCTTGAGCCCTAGCGCTTTCGCCGGATGGGTCGTGAGCATCGACAGCACCGTGGCCTGGTCATCCGCCCCGCCCAGGTGGCAGGCCGGAATTGCCAGCTGCGCGATGTTGAGCAAATCACCGGTGCCAAACGGGGTGAACGCGTTGCGAATATTGTTGGTGGCAAGGCAGACATTCACCCCGCCGTCACGCAGCGCCCGCACCGGCGTCAGTGTGCGACGTACGTTATGGTCGTCGCCGCGCGCGCCGAGGTGCAAGTCGGTGGCGGGCAGGCACATGACGCTGATGCCCGCCTCACGCATCAAGCCAATGATTGCCTGCTGTCTGTGCGGCGGCACAGCGCCCAGACTGGTCAGGTGACCGACGCACACGCGCCCTTGATAGCCTGCTTCGAGGGTCTTGCGGGCCAAGTATTCAATGGTCATGTGCTCGGCGTTGTCGGCAAAGTCCTGATGGAAGTCGATGTCTTTGTCGTACTCCCGGGCCAGGTTGAACAAATAGTCGATGTGTTCATGGGCCGAGTCATCGTTGTAGGGAATACCGCCCACGACATCGGCGCCTTTTTCCATGGCCTCAACCATCATGGCCTGCATGCCCGGCAGTTTCAGGATGCCTTCCTGCGGGAAAGCCACCACCTGGATGTCGATGACGTCTCGCAGCGTGTCACGCAGTTCCAGCACCACATCAAAGCCGGTAAAGCCTTGCACCGGGTCGAACTCGGCGTGGGCGCGGACGTGGGTGGTGCCGGCCTGCACCAATGCCCGCAGTGCCTGAGTCGAACGCTCGAGGATGTCGTCGCGCGTCAACGTCGGTTTGAGTGCGGCGGTAACCGCTATCGCCTCTTTCAACGTGCCGGAGCGATTGGCCTTGCGGTGCATGATATTGGCTTTTTCCAAGTGCAGGTGCCCTTCGACAAACCCCGGGATCAACACGTTGCCATGGCCCTCGATTTCCTGCGTGGCGCGCACTGAAAGGGTCGGCGCAATCTCAACGATCTTGCCGTCGTTCACCGCTACGTCCATCAGCGGTTTTGCATCATCGATGCGTACATTGCGAAAGATTAAATCCATGACGTAGGCCCTCTGTGTTGCTCCCCGCAGACACCTCGGGGCAACGGTAGATATACAAATAACCGGGTGTTCAACCGTTGGAACAGCCGTTACCCATCACACGGTATTCCAGTATGTGTTTCTGGCCATTGGTGTCTTCATAGGTCATACGCACAGGCACGACGGCACAGACATTGGCGATTTCAGTGGTGGAAATGACGTGGGCGATGTCCAGGTGCTGGCTGTAGCTGTAGTGCTCAACCGGTAGCGGCTCGTCGGCCATGGCCGCAGCGCTAAACACGCTGGCTATCAGTAGAAGTAACGCTTTCATGCTCAGAAGCTCTCTTCCAGATGGTCGGAAAAAGGGAACCCGGCAGCCTTATAGCGCCGGGTCCATGGGGCATTGATCAGAACGGTTTGGTCGGCAGGTACTTGCCATCCAGGGTAATGACCGCACGGGAGCCGCCGTCCGGGTCATCGACCTTCTTGACGTCCAGTTTGAAGTTGATGGCGCTGATGATGCCGTCGCCAAATTTTTCGTGAACCAGCGCCTTGAGCGTGGTGCCGTAGACCTGAATCATTTCGTAGAAACGGTAGATGGTCGGGTCGGTGGGAATGCCGTTACCGATACTGCCGCGCAGCGGAATGCTTTGCAGCACAAGGACAGCGTCTGTGTCGAGGCCCAGGGTGTCGGCCACCACTTGCGCGGCGTCGGCTGGCAGCGGGTGTTGACCGAGCAGCGCAGCGGTGACGAAGGCTTCATGCAGGCCGGTGCCTTCGGCGATTTGTGCAAACGACAAGTCTTTGCGGGCCTTGGCCAACAAGATGACGTCGGTCAGGGCATGGCGAGCGTTTTGGTTGATGTGGGACTGGATCATGGTGGGTTCTCCGTGGGTAAAAATCAGGGTTAGTGCGAAACAGCGCGAACCGTGGGGTTTTCGGCCAGTGGCACAAACGTGCCGGTGCGACGATCGAAGGCCTGGATGCAGCCGCTTTCGATGTCGTAGACCCAGCCATGCAAGGTCACGCGCTGTTCTTCGAGTGCGAGGCGTACTGAAGGATGTGTCTGGATATTGGCTAACTGGGCGATGACGTTTTCGCGCACCATCGAGGCGACTTTGGCGTGCTGGTCGACATGCTGACGCGCCTCATTGACCACCCGACCGGAATCGGCGTAGCGCAACCAGCCGGCCACGGCGGGCATGTGATCCAGGCACTTGCAGGTGGCGATAGCGGTCATGGCGCCGCAGTCGGAATGCCCGCAGATCACGATGTCGCTGACTTTCAGGGCGGCGACGGCGTATTCCACCGAGGCCGACACGCCGCCCGGCTCAGGGCCGTAGGACGGGACGATGTTGCCAGCGTTGCGGATGACAAACAGGTCGCCCGGTTCGCGCTGTGTGACCAGCTCCGGCACCAGCCGGCTGTCTGAGCAAGAGATGAACAACGCCCGTGGGCTCTGTTGGTTGGCCAGGCCTTTGAACAGGCCGGCACGTTCCGGGAAGGCATTGCGCTGAAATTTAAGGAAACCGTCGATGATGTCTTGCATGGGTGACTCCGTTGGTTCGCGATGCGATGAAGCAAAGGTTACGGAGAACGTGAAATAAGGTAAAAGTCTGATATATGATCGCAAGCATTAGATTATCTTATAGGTACGAGCATGCTCGCGCGTCATATCCAATATTTCCTTGCGGTCGCGCACCACCAAGGCTTCACCCGTGCGGCGGCAGCACTGCATGTCTCGCAGCCCGCACTGTCACAGCAAGTGCGCCAACTAGAAGAAAGCCTCGGCGCGCAGTTGTTTGACCGTACAGGTCGCAAGACGCGCCTGACCGATGCCGGAGAGGTTTACTTGCGCTATGCCCTGCGCGCGGCTCAGGAACTGCGCGAAGGCCAACGGGCGATCCATGACGTGGGCGATCTCAGTCGAGGAACGCTGCGCATCGCAGTGACGCCGACCTTCACCACTTACCTGGTCGGGCCGCTGGTGGAAGCCTTTCACTGCCGCTACCCGAACATTGTGCTGAACGTGCATGAACTCGCCCAAGAGCACATGGAGCACCAGCTGCTGGCGGACGAACTGGATGTGGGCATTGGGTTTGATGAAGTGCATGCACCAGACATCGAGGCCTTTGCACTGCTGGTTGAAACGCTTGCCTTGGTCGTGGGCAGCCAACACCCGCTGGCCGGGGAACGAACCATCGGGCTGGAAACGCTGAATGCGCAATCTCTGATTCTGCTCAGCAAAGCGTTCGCCACCCGCGAGCAGGTCGACCGCTATTGCACCCAACACGGCATCCGCCCGCGCGTGGTCATGGAGGCCAATGCGATTGGTGCATTGATTGAGGTGGTGCGCAGAACCCCGCTGTCGACCTTGCTGCCCGCCGCCATCGCACGGGCGCACCCCGCGTTAGTTGCTGTTGAGCTGGGACCGCACCGGTTGGAACGCACGGCAGTATTAATGCAGCGCAAGAATGGCTATCAATCCTCGGCGGCACGGGCGTTTATGGCACTGGCCAAGGAAGTGGCCAGCGACCTGACGGCCAATTGAAAATAGCGTCTTTCGGATAGTCAGTGGCGCTGACTTGGCCGACACGTGATGACGCGCCCATGGCCCAACACGTTGCTGGGTCTCAACGTAAAACAAGTCCGTCATGCTCCAGCGCATCAGACGATTCTTCCTGCCAAAGCCCCTGTTCAGGCGCTTTTTGGGTTGCGCGCACCGCGAAGACCGGCACACGCTGACATTCGGATTTGAGCGAACAATCGCTACCTGCGTCTCCCAGAGCAAAGGCGCAGACGGACTGCTACTGTCGCCCAAAACCGGGTACTCAATCAGCCGAAGAGGGTGGACCTGAAGTTGCCCATGGCGAATTTCAACGCGTGTACTTCTCTACCCTGCGGCGATACTGACGCGTGCGAAACGCCCTGCCGATCTGCTGCAAAACCATCGCACGTAAGGGTGATATCGGTTGAATATCGCGTGAGGCGTAGCGAAATGCTTAGGCATGTTGCCCAGACCCATCGATACCGCCGACGGCGCCCACGCTATTTGCCCCAGGTTGGCCTGCATCTAACGGCCGGGGTGATTGATCTGCAGCCAGAACTGAGCACCGCCGGACTGGCCAACTCACTCCCCGCGCTTGAATTTGTCCCGTTGCAGATCCTTTTTCAACACCACGCCGCAGGGTCTGGTCATGGCAAGGCCATCGACCATCATGTTGCCCGTTATGATCAACCCAGCACCGCCGTCGGCCCAAGCCTGATACAGACGCATCAGGTGTACCGAACGCGCCTGGTAGGCGTCCGCCATATTTTCTTCCATAGCGGCTTTGGCGATGCGGTTCTTGATGGTCCAACCTTTGGGTAGGATCAGCCATCTCCAGCACGTCATCAACCGCACCCCCCAGATACCGAACGGTGCTCTCCAGCTTCATATGGCCGAGTAGCAATTGCACCGCCCGTAGGTTCTTAAGAAAAATCGGATTTGTACCACAGTCGATCTGGATGCAAACAACCTGGGCGGTAATTCCGGCTCGGCGGGGGGTATAGGGAATTACATGATTTTTTAAGGGGACTGATCAGAATATTTAGGAATCTTCCTACAATAAGTTCGTTATTACTGCATTAGGTTGGTTGGTAAATTTAAGGAATATGAAATGGCTAATCACGGATACATGTCTATTACAGGGAAAAAACAAGGCCTAATTTCTTCAGGCTGTTCTAGTCAAGTTTCTATCGGCAATAAATGTCAGATCGGCCACTTTAATGAAATCATGGTGTTGGCTTATTCGCATGACATGATTGCAGGAAATGATGGAACAGTAACAGGCGGTCGTGGGCAACACAGACCTGTTGTTATTACTAAAAACATTGATAAATCCTCTCCATTGATTTCCAATGCTCTGCAAGATGGTGAGAAAATTAAATGCGTCATTGACTTTTACCGCACATCGCCGACGGGCAGTCAGGAAAAAAATTATACTGTTTGTTTAGAGGGCGCACGAATTGCGTATATAAATGTTCAAGTACCGCATGCGATCAATATGTCAGGCGGTCAGCCGCAAGAAGTCGTCGCGATTCGCTATCGGGATATTACATGGATACACGTTGGGGCTGGCACCAGCGCGCATAGCACATGGAACAATGGCGTATGAGTGACCAACAGTGTGACATCCATGACGTCACGAAAGCAGCCTCAGACCTGATGTCTTTTGGCTGCACCACGAGCGCCACGTACCTTGATAGCATCATGCAGCTGAAGTTTAGCTCGATTATTGCAAACTATGTAAACGAGGTCATTCGCGACGTTAACGACGGTGTTATTAGTGCCTGGGACGGGATGCAGGAACTTATAACTGAGTATGACGAGCTAGCCAATAAAGCGTGGTTTTACGCTAAAAATGATGCTGGGATTGCCGGTGGATTCATGCAACTTAAAACAGGTATTGAATCCGCCATTACAACAAGAGGACTTAGCCTCCCGTATAGCGGCCCAATGATTGCCCACGGAATTAACAACCTATATGAAGGAGGAATGAATATTTACAATGACACCAACAGCACTGTAGGGCCCGTGAAAAAAGTCTACCGAGAAATACTTAGGGATGGTCTGAAGTAGGCCGCTATTTTTCGACTGCTGAGCCATAGGTGCTTTCAAAAAACGGCAGCCGTTCAAAACCGATCACGTCTGCCGCCTATTCCATCCATTTTTTCCGCTGAACGCTCCTCGCAGCAGCTATTTCCCTCATTACGGACGCACCTCTCCTGCGCTGGAGAGCAAATATCGACGCGCCATCCAAAGGTTCGACAGGGCGAACAGCGTCACCATCTGAGCAGTGTTTTTCACCAAGCCTCGGAAACGCACTTTCGTATAACCAAACTGACGCTTGATCACTCGAAATGGATGCTCAACCTTGGCGCGAACCTGGGCCTTGGCTTTCTCGATCTTGCGCATCGCTTTGTACAGCGCGCTGCGTTTACCGTGTTTTTTGTAGGTACTGCGCCGGGCTGCAATCTGCCAGATGACGTGGCGTCCCGCATGCTCTTCGCGCTTCTCGACACCGGTATAGCCTGCATCGGCGCAGACCACGTTCTCAGCACCGTGTAGCAGTTTGTCGACTTGGGTTATGTCCGCGACGTTGGCCGCAGTGACCACCACGCTGTGCACCAGCCCTGACTCATCGTCGACACCAATGTGAGCTTTGGCACCGAAGTAATACTGGTTACCTTTCTTGGTTTGATGCATCTCAGGGTCGCGTTTGCCGTCCTTGTTCTTGGTCGAACTGGGCGCATGAATCAGCGTGGCATCGACGATGGTGCCTTGTCGCAGCGACAAGCCACGGTCGCCCAGATAGCCATTGATCACGCCGAGAATACCGGCGGCCAACTCGTGCTTTTCCAGCAGGCGACGGAAGTTGAGGATGGTAGTTTCATCTGGGATCCGCTCCAGGCTCAGACCGGAAAACTGGCGCAAGATCGTCGTCTCGTACAGCGCTTCTTCCATCGCAGGATCGCTGTAACCGAACCAGTTCTGCATGAGATGAACCCGCAGCATCGCCATCAAAGGATAGGCCGGACGGCCCCCTTCGCCCTTCGGGTAATGAGGTTCGATCAGGGCAATCAAACCCTTCCAGGGTACGACCCGATCCATCTCGATCAGGAACAATTCCTTGCGGGTCTGCTTGCGCTTACCGGCGTACTCGGCATCGGCGAAGGTCATTTGCTTCATTGAAAAGCTCGGCGATTGGTGTCCGGGGATTTTGCCAAATCAGGAAGTCTTTTTCAGGATTTCCTTAGAAGTGAGCATTATGGCGATATAACTTATTATTCTTTTGACTTAGTGCTAGCGGGAGTAGGGCTTGGTAGAAAAACCCAAAAAACCGATACATTTAAGCTATTTAGAAGTATGCCTGAAGATTATGAGAGGGCTTACAAGCAAACGGGGAGAATCTCCTTAGCCTTAGAAGCCTTAGTTGATGGAATCTCCATAAAATCAATATATGAATTAAAAAAAGAACACCCCTCCAAAACCACTGATGGCGAGCAGTAAATTTATACAAGTCAGAAAAAACCTCTTAATCGCGGAATAGCGTGAATCATCCCGACCAGACATATGACAATATAAGTCACGACAACTGTGACATAGAGAGCACTATCAGACAATGTAAAAAACATCTCGACAACCCAAACTACGATCATCGTATTTAAACCAGCCGACCCTAAAACCAGCAGTGTCACTATCGTATAATACCGCAGATCTTCCATTCTCATAAAAAGCGCTCACTGCAATTAATTTGAATGCGCCTTGCTTCTCGATAATACCCTCCTATAATAGCATGATCTTGAACAGAGACAATTTTATCATACTACTAACCCATGAGATCAACGCACAACTAACACATGGCCTGTCTAAATTTAATAGCTTCCTCACGAAATACCCTTAATGTTCAAGTGCTCGGCGGGTGCTTAGTGCACCAGATTCAAAGCCTCCATGCACCAAATTGGCCGTTTCAAGCTGTACCAGCGTGCACACGCCACAGTGGACACACTTCATTTCTCACGTTTCCAGCCGTCGCCCATAACTACCATTATTAACCTATGACACAGAGCCTATACCGAGTCTGAAGGTTCTGCACTTAGTGATTTTTTAACTGCAGGAAACATTTCACTTTCATCACTCGGTATATTCCTGATTCGAAGAACATTTTCAAGCACCTCCTTAAAAATCGGGGCTGCCACGGCGCCGCCGAAATAGCCATTCGCAGTAGGCTCATCCACAAGTACGGCCATGATAAATTCTGGCTCGTTGGCGGGAGCAATACCTACGAACATGGCCCTGTATTTATTATGTTTATAACCGCCACTGGATGCCTTACGTGAAGTCCCACTTTTGCCTGCAATGGAATAACCTTCGATTCCTGCGCGCTTCCCACCTGCCCCAGGTCCCTCCACTGCATTTACCATCATGTCCAGAACGCTGTTAGCAACCTCCGGGCTTATGACATTACGTGGCAGCTTCGCCTCACCTTTTATGAGCGACAACGGGATGAGATCCCCGTCATTGGCAAAGACGGTATAGGCCTGAGCCAGTTGAGCCAAGTTAACCGACACGCTATATCCGTAGGAGAGGCTCGCTGTAGCAATATCTGACCATGCTCTCTTGACTGGAACCGTGCCGCTACTTTCCCCAGGAAAATAAACCGCGGTGTTATTTCCGAATCCAAGATCAGTCAGTAGTCGCGAAATGACTGCTCCACCGGTTGGAATAGCGACCTTGCTCATGCCAACATTAGAAGAGCGGCGAATAATACCTGCCAAATCTAACTGACTGTCTCTGCCGACGTCCCGAATAGTATATCCGTTAATTTTTACGAAACCTGGCGCTATTTTTACAATGGCGTTCTTATCAATTACATTGGCGGTCAGAACAGCTGCCATGCTGAAAGGTTTTATGACCGAGCCTGGCTCATAAACATCAGCAAACACACGATTTCGAATAAACTTCGCGTCAAAGCTTCTACGTGCATTTGGATTGAATGAAGGCACTGTAGACAATGCCAGAATCTCTCCTGTTTTGGCGTGCACAAGAATAGCGCTGACCGACTTTGCCGCATGTTCCTCAAGCCCTTTAATGAGTGCTTTTTCAACGTAATATTGAAGGGTAGAGTCAATGGTTAAATAGACATCACGTCCGGGCGTTACGGGTTTGTATACACGGTTCTCACGGGTGACGCGCTTGTGCAAGTTAAATGTACGCTCCTCTAGGCCAGGTATGCCCGAAAGTTGGTGATTGTACAGTAATTCAATACCTTCGATCCCTTTCTGGTCAATGTTTGTAAAGCCTAACGTCTGAGCAAGCATCGAAGATTGAGGGTAAAATCGTTTGTGCTCCTGGCGCTCATAAACACCTGGAATAGACAACTGTATAATTCTGCTGGCTACCTCAGGACTAATCCTTCTGGCCAAATAGGCAAACGACTTGCCTCCAGGGTTGGAGGCTAATGTTCTGATCCTCACCTCATCCACAGCAAGATACTTATTCAGCAGTACAACTTGCTGATGCGTCGGGGAGAACTGTTTAGGATTTACCCACAGCGTGCTCACAGGCGTGGAAACAGCCAGGGGCTGATTGAACCTATCAAAAATAGTACCCCGAACAGGAGCTGTTTCAATCAGCCGCGTTGAACGTTTACGCCCCTCATTACTCAAGAAGTCATGAGAAAAAATCATCAGGTAAGTGATTTTGGTCGCAAGACCGATTGAAAGTGAATAAAAAATAATAATAACGAGGGTGAATCGAGGGTTAGTTGCTTGGAAAATCACACTGCACATCCTGACGTATACGCTAAAAACAAGACCAGCCTAACTAAATTATTCCAATCCTGCTTTGTAATATCAGGAAACAAACACTGATAATCGATTAGTTTAAAGCGTGTTAAGTGGCGACGTTTGGCGATGGCCTCTAGCAGAGTGGGAGATAGGCCATCGGGCCAGTTGTAGTCAACTGCTCCCCAATGTCCCGCTGGCCCATTCCACCCTCAGCGCCGTGAGCCACGGCGAGCAGGTCTTCATTGCCGTGCTGGGGGACTCCATCATGGAAACCGTATGCTCTCGGTCTATCGCCTCACCGATGAAGTGACGCTGTGGAGCATCACCGAAGGGGATCGCTCGGTCACTACCCTTTTGTAGCCCGACGCGTATTGAGCCTGAAACAAACAACGGCCTCTATCGAGGCCGCTGTGCTGTCTGCGCTCAACGTCTGACCCAATTCAGATCCACTGCTCCCTGGATACCATCAACCTGCCCCTTGCTGCTGTGCTGCCACCACTGCCAGCGCTTGCCGTGGCTGCTCCAGGTTTCCGGCACCTTGGGCTGGGCGGCATCCCAATGAGCAATCCACAGCGGGCACTCGCTAAAATCGTACTTGCGCCAGGCAACGCTGTTGCTCCAGATGCTTGGTGAGGTGTAGAGGAAAGGATAAGCCCCGTCCAGCAACGACTCCCGGATCAGCGTCACCAGCTCATACAGAGCGTCGGCCATCTGGTCCGCACTGGCGCCTTCGTTGCCCTGGGTCTCGACATCGATGGCCAGGATGTCTTCACCGACCCTGAACCCCACCTCGGCCAACCGCGCCTGGATATTGGCCAGCTGTTGGCCAGGCGTGCTGCTCAGCGCACGGAAGTAGTGATAGACCCCGCCCTTCAGGCCAGCGGCGCGCATGCCTTGAAAGTTGTTGACAAACTTGGGGTCGGTATAGGCGCCGCCCTCGGTCATCTTGGCTATCGCGTGGTTGATGCCGGCAGCCGCGACCCTCGCCCAGTCGATGTCCCCCTGCCAGCGCGACACATCGATGCCGCGTGCATAATCATGCTTGATCGGCTCTTTGCAATTCATTTCTGCTCTCCTGCATTGGATGGTCCAGCGCATGATCTTCCTCCCGCCGACCGTCACCCATGCACTATCGGGCTACCACCCTTTGCTTATTCAATGTGGTTCGGGACGCGCCACGGCATCCCCCTACGCCATGACAGTCTTGGTGCCCATCCTGTTGAAACGTCTGGATTATCATCTGCAACGCAACGGCGCCCCAATCCCGAGCAGCGCAACCTGCAGCAGCAAACCATCGACTTGTATAAGCCCTGCGTTATGTGAGGCAGGGAGAAATGAGACAACTGTCTGAACCCGGTCCGACATTTCTCGATCGTGGTGAAGGCGCCGCACCGCTCAATCCTCGCCAGTACCTGCGACCCCACGGCCGCCGCCCTGACCGATAGAGCGCAATCCCAGTGACGGTGATACAGGGCTGTTAAAGAGACGGCGTATGTGAGACAGCTTACTTGGGGTGCCTTTCTTAGAACGAGAGTGCGTGATGTTCGATCCAGCGATCGAACATGCCAAGGAAGGAATTTACTTGTGCCAGCCGGTCGGCTTATCGGTTGCGTCGGCGCTGCAACTGAGAGTTGTCGTCATTGCCGATGGGCTAAGCGTGCCGGATAGGAGCCTTTGAAAGAGCCATGCTCTAGCCTCCTGAAGGTTCATTTCAGGGCTAGATATTCAGCAAATGACTGGTCAGGCTCGCGCAACAAACCGCTCTCAACACCATCCTGAAATGGACTGACTCAGTCGAGCTACCCGTGGTTTTTTAATGGATTCTGGCGGAACGAAAAAAGACGCCTAAGCGTCTATTTTCAATGACTCACAGAATTCCATGAAACTCTGTAGATCGATATTTGGAGCGGGAAACGAGACTCGAACTCGCGACCCCGACCTTGGCAAGGTCGTGCTCTACCAACTGAGCTATTCCCGCGTCTTGGTGGTGGGCATTCTATAGTGTTCAAAGAATGCGTCAACCCCTTGATTCGAAAAGTTTTCTTTATTTTTCGGAAGTGGTCTTCAAATGCGGCCAGGCAGCCCGCAGATATTGGAGCATCGACCACAGGGTCAACCCCGCAGCCACAAGCAGCAAGCCGTACCCCACCAAGACCCAGAAGCTGAAATCCGAAGGATTGGCCAACAAAATTACCAGTGCCAACATCTGCGCCGCTGTTTTCCATTTGCCCATGTTGGAGACAGCCACTTGAGCGCGTGCGCCCAACTCGGCCATCCACTCGCGCAATGCCGAGATGACAATTTCACGACCAATAATCACTGCAGCAGGAAGCGTTAACCAGACGTTGTGATGCTCTTGCACCAGCAATACCAGCGCCACCGCAACCATTAATTTGTCGGCAACCGGATCAAGAAAGGCACCAAATGGCGTGCTTTGCTCCAGCCGCCTGGCCAAGTACCCGTCCAGCCAGTCTGTTGCAGCCGCAAAGGCGAAGACCGAGCTGGAGGCGGCATAGCTCCAGCTATAAGGGAGGTAAAACAAAAGGATGAAGATAGGAATCAGGAGAACGCGTAAAACGGTGATCAAATTAGGGATATTCATCGGCACAACTGGCTACGAGGTGAGGTGGCATTCTACTCGCTGTGCAGGTTTGCATAAATCAACTCAGCGAGCTTTTTACTGATCCCGGGTGCTTTGGCGATCTCCTCGATGCTTGCACGAGACAGCTCCTGTAATCCACCAAAATGTTTCAATAAATCTCGGCGGCGTGTGGGGCCCACCCCCGCGATGCCTTCAAGCGTCGAGGTTCTGCGCGTTTTACCGCGCCGCGCCCGGTGGCCGGTGATAGCAAAACGGTGAGCCTCGTCGCGTATCTGCTGGATCAAATGCAGTGCGGGCGAGTCGCCTTTTAACGTAAATTCGTGCGCGGCGTCGTTCAAGTACAACGTTTCGAACCCTGCCTTGCGGGTCGCGCCTTTGGCAACACCCAACAAAATAAGGTCCGGAACCGCCAACTCATTCAGCACGTCCCGGGCCATGGACATTTGCCCCTTGCCGCCGTCCACCAGCAAAATGTCCGGCAGCTTGCCCTCGCCTTCCTTGAGTCGACTGAAGCGTCGCATCAGTGCCTGGTGCATGGCGGCATAGTCGTCGCCCGCCGTCACGCCTTCAATGTTGAAGCGCCTGTAATCCGACTTGATAGGGCCTTCCGGGCCAAACACAACACAGGAAGCAACCGTCGCTTCGCCACTGGAGTGGCTGATGTCATAACACTCCAGCCGTTGCGGGATCTCGTCGAGCTTCAGAACTTTGGCCAATGCCTCAAAGCGGGCGGCTACATGTTGACGATTCGCCAAACGGGCACTGAGGGCCTGTTCGGCATTGGTTACAGCCAATTGCTGCCAGCGTGCGCGTGTGCCTCGCACTCGATAACTGATGGCGATTTCTCGACCACGCAGTTCTTCGATGGCAGCACTGATGGCTGCAAAGCTTTCGTGCTCGACGTTAACGATCAATTCGCCCGGCAAATCACGCTCCGGACTACTGATGTAGTACTGCCCCAGAAACGCCGCCATCACCTCTGCGACGTATTCTTCAATCCCCACTTGCGGGAAGAAGTTCTTGCTGCCGAGCACCCGTCCACCACGCACATTGATCAAATGCACACAAGCCCCACCCGGGTTAACGAAGGCTGCGATGACATCCACATCGCCATTACCTCCCTCCATGCTCTGTTGATCCTGGACACGCCTCAACAAGGAAATTTGATCGCGTATTTGCGCAGCCCGCTCGAAATCCAGCGTACTGGCCGCCTGCTCCATCTCGGCGTTCAGTTCATCGGTCAGGGCGCTGCTACGACCTTCAAGGAACATTACCGAGTGACGCACGTCTTGAGCGTACTCCTGTGGATCAACCAAACCCACACAGGGGCCTTTGCAGCGCTTGATCTGATACTGCAAACACGGCCGGGTTCGATTTTTGAAGTAGCTGTCTTCGCACTGGCGCACCAGAAACGTCTTTTGTAACAGGCTCAAGCTTTCTCGAATCGCGCCAGCACTTGGATAAGGTCCAAAATACTTGCCTTTAGGCTTTTTGGCGCCCCGGTGAATACTCAAGCGAGGGTATTGGCCGTCAGACAGAAACACATAGGGGTATGACTTATCGTCACGCAGCAGAATGTTGTACGGCGGCCGCCATTCCTTGATCAGGGTCTGCTCAAGCAACAAGGCTTCGGTTTCGTTGGCGGTGATCGTGGTTTCGATCTGCGCAATACGCCCCACCAACGCCGCAGTCTTGGGCGCCAGCCCGGTCTTGCGGAAGTAGCTGGCCAAGCGTTTTTTAAGGTTTTTGGCTTTGCCCACATACAGCAGGCGCGCCTCGCCATCGAACATGCGATAGACGCCGGGCCGACCGCTGCACGTCGAGAGAAAGGCACTTGGATCAAACACGTCAGTCATTATCAACCGGCATCTACCATGCCATGCCGAACGGCCAGCAGCGCCAGCTCCACATCACTTTTGACTGAGAGTTTTTCGAAAATCCGATAACGGTAGGTGTTGACCGTTTTGGGCGACAAACACAGTTTGTCCGAGATGACCTGCACTTTCTGGCAACCAACGATCATCAAAGCGATTTGAATTTCACGTTCGGACAAGGCATCGAAAGGCGAATCGCTGGCAGGCTGAAAGGACTTAAGGGCCAGTTGCTGAGCCACTTGCGGGCTGATGTAACGCTGACCCGCAAAAACCAGGCGGATGGCCTGCACCATCTCTGCCAGACCAGCTCCTTTGGTCATATACCCTGCGGCGCCCGCTTGGAGCAGGCGCGTCGGGAAGGGATCTTCCTCACAGACCGTCACGGCAACCACTTTGATGTCCGGATGGCTACGCATCATTTTGCGCGTCGCCTCAAGCCCGCCAATGCCTGGCATTTTGACATCCATCAGAACGACGTCCGGTTTCAACTCACGCGCTTTGATCAGTGATTCTTCGCCGGACTCGGCCTGGCCGACCACTTGAAGGCCGTCAATATCAGCCAGCATTCGTGTGATGCCTGTACGCACAAGATCATGGTCATCGACCACTAGAACCCGAATCAAGTCGACACCTCGTAAATTGGTCTTCTTTGGTTGCCGACACCTTAGCAAAAAACCAATGCCCCAACCTACTAACCTGCACCTCCTGTCCATGGAAAATTAAAAAATGCTCAAGTCAGCTGTATTTATGGCCTTCAGACGTCACTGGGCTCCTGACGATTCTTGGCAGCGTGGATAGCCGACAGATCAGCCAATGTGGTCGTCAATCGGCGGATGGCATCCTGGTCTTCTTTCTGCAGCACGCGATAACTGACCAGCACCTTTTCTTCAATCTGACTGAGGTTGTCGACCAGTGTCGGGGTCGGGGTCCCCGTCAGCACATAAAGAACATCCACACCGCGCTCAGCTACCCGTGACAGATAATCGGCCTTGGGTGCGCGATCGCCATTTTCATATTTGCCCTGTGCGTTAGCTTCGACGCCACCGATTACGCCAAAAGCTTTCTGCGACAGACCCAGCCGCTCTCTCTCTTGCCTCAACCGCGAACCGATTCCACTCATTTGGATGTAAGTTCCCATTTTCAACACCCGCGAGGATGGTATAATCAAAAAATATTAAACAACTTTGAACGGTTTTGAACTATGACCGGAATTCGTACTGCCGCACAAGCCAAGGCATGGCTGGAACATCAGGGAAAGTCGGTTCAAGAGTTTGCTCGAGAGCACGGCGTTGACCCCGCGACCACCTATCAAGTGCTCGCCGGGCGCAAAAAAGGGAAGCGTGGAGAAGCCCACAAAGTGGCGGTACTTCTGGGCATGAAGGACGGCATCATTGCGCCTGATTCTGCGGCGAAATACGATGAACTTCCTTGAGTATGCGCTTAATTGGGAATGCCACCCCATTTAGTATTGAACCGAGGTCAGGCCCTGTTCAATTCCCCAGCTATAAGCACCTCGGCCGCGCCTGAATCACTTGTCGCACTCACGTGCAAAATCGCTTATAGCCCGCGGGATCAGCACTCATAGAAATTTTTGATTGAATCTGTTGACTTGCCTCGCGTAAGCTTCAGCCATTCATCGGAGAGCACCCATGTTGCACAACGCCATCACCCACATGTGCCAGATCACCAGCGTTTCTCGCTTGGTCGGCACTGTGTGCGCGAACAACACAGGCTCTGCTGCACGATTTTATTTTGGGTATTGGTTTAGCCACTGGCGCGCCTGATACCCAATCGGCGCCCACGTTTCAGGGGTCGCCTACCAGAGAATTCTCACCCCCGGTCGGCTACCCGACCGGGGGTTTTGTTTTTTCAGCCCCTGACCATTTATTGAATTTGAGGATTGACCCATGAACTACGCCACTTATTACCGCTTCGACCTCTGCGCTGCATGGCGATTTATCAACCGTCGTTCGGGACAGTCTGCCGCCTCCGAACGGAACCACTTGGGTGGCACGCATCCCCTCTCAGCCAGCCCGGCCCACTGTCGAACACCCCACTAGGGCTGAGCGCGCGGGAACACCCGCCGCCTGCCCAGGAAGCCAGAACCATGAACGCCACCGTATCCACACTGAACATCGCATCAACCCCTGCCAACCCTGTGTTGACCCGGCGCTTGCCAAGCGCAGCCCAGCTCAAGCAGCAATTGCCCCTCGGCGAACCCCTGCGACAGCGGGTTCACGCGCAACGTCATGCCATCCGCGCCATTCTTGAGGGCAAAGACGACCGCCTGTTGATCGTCGTCGGCCCCTGCTCCCTTCACGACCCGCAATCAGCCCTCGAATACGCCAGCCATCTGGCCGCCCTGTCCCGCGAAGTGAGCGAGGACATGCTGCTGGTAATGCGGGCCTACGTCGAAAAGCCACGTACTACTGTTGGCTGGAAAGGTCTAGCCTACGATCCCCATCTGGATGGCAGCGATGACATGACTCACGGCCTGACGCTGTCACGCGAGTTAATGATCGAGATGCTGCGCATGGGACTACCGGTCGCCACTGAGCTGCTGCAGCCAATTGCGGCGGGCTACTTCGACGACCTGCTGGGCTGGGCGGCCATTGGCGCACGCACCACCGAATCGCAGATTCACCGGGAAATGGCCAGCGGGCTGGACCTGCCAGTGGGTTTCAAAAATGGCACCGACGGCGGCGTGGCGATTGCGTGCGATGCCATGCGCAGCGCCGCTCACAGGCATCGGCACTTCGGCGTGGATGAACAGGGCCATCCGGCAATCATCCTGACACCAGGCAACCCCGACACTCACCTGGTGCTGCGCGGTGGGCACAGCGGCCCCAACTACAGCCAAACCCATGTCGCCAATGCCCGCGCCGGACTGGAGAAAAACGGCATACCCGCGCGCTTGATGGTCGATTGCAGCCACGCCAACAGTGGCAAGGATCCTCTGCGTCAACCGGACGTGTTCAACGACGTGCTTGAACAGCACCTGAGCGGTGATCGATCCTTGATCGGCATGATGCTCGAAAGCCATCTGTTCGAAGGCTGCCAGCCCCTGAGTGACAACCTGCGTTACGGCGTTTCCGTCACCGATGGTTGCCTTGGCTGGGACGCAACAGAAGCCTTGTTGCGCACTGCTGCCCATCAGCTACAACTGCAGCGGGCGCGCAATCAAGTAATCGGCTGAGCGAAAAAATGCCCCGGGCATGCAGCGCCCGGGGCCGAGCCAGAGGCCATTGCGAGTCAGATCTTTTTCTAAATGCAGGTTGAAAGCACAATGACTGCCTACAGATTTTGTAGACCCTAAAGTAGGAATATGACGCCAATGGCTCTGGGGCCTGCGCTCGCGGGGTGGCCTGGACAACATCTGCTGTCAGAGCGCTTATGAAACCCTCACCTAAGGTGATTTTTATGGATCAAACACCTTTAGAGGATATGCATGACATGGATACGTCAGCCAACACGCGCTACCCGATAGTGCTGGTACACGGCCTTTTTGGATTCGACCACATTGGCCCGTTCAATTACTTCAATGGCATCAAAGAAGCCTTGAACAAGGCCGGGGCCACGGTCTATGTGGCCAAAGTCTCAGCCGCCAACAGTTCTGAAGAACGGGGCGAACAGCTGCTTGAGCAACTACGCGCATTGGCCACACAAAACGGCTTACAGCGATTCAATGTGATCGGCCACAGCCAAGGCGCCCTTACCGCTCGCTATGCCGCTGCCGTCGCGCCAGAACAGGTGGCTTCTGTCACCTCGGTCAGCGGGCCCAATCAGGGGTCGGAACTCGCGGATCGCGTCCGTCAGGCACTCACCCCTGGCGCACTGCCAGAAACCGTCGCCGCCGCCCTGAGCAGTGCGCTGGGCAGCTTCATTTCAAGGTTGAGCGGTCGCCGGGAACTGCCGCAAGACGCCTTGGGTGCATTGAATGCCTTAACCACCGAGGGCGTGGCCGCCTTCAACAAAAAATACCCCCAAGGGCTGCCCGAGACGTGGGGCGCAATGGGCGCCGAACAGGTGAATGGCGTTCTCTACTATTCATGGAGCGGGATAATCAAAGGCTCGCTGTTCTCAGAATCCTTGAACATTTTTGACCCCCTGCACAATGCCTGCCGGGTGTTTGGCAGTTTTTTCACCCGCGAAAGCAAAGAGAATGACGGGATGGTCGGACGTTTCAGCTCCCACCTGGGGCAGGTGATTCGTTCGGACTACCCGCTGGATCATCTGGACACCATTAACCATGTCGCCGCACTGGCCAACAAAAGCGTCGATCCGGCCGGGCTTTACGTCGAACACGCGCGTCGTCTCAAGGCCAAAGGCGTGTAATACCCACCAGCACAACCGACGGGGGAACTTTTGCCGCGAAAAAAGCGCCTGAATCCGGTAGTCTCACCCCTTTATTGAAAGGAGCACTTCCCATGGCCAAAGCCACTGCCCGTCACATCCTTGTTGCCAGCGAAGCTAAATGCAACGAACTGAAAGCCCAAATCGAAGGCGGCGCTGATTTCGCTGAAGTCGCAAAAGCCAACTCCACTTGCCCTTCCAGCCGTCAAGGTGGCGACCTGGGTTCATTCGGCCCAGGCCAGATGGTTAAAGAGTTTGACACTGTCGTGTTCAGCGCACCGATCAACGTGGTTCAAGGCCCGGTCAAAACCCAGTTCGGTTATCACCTGCTTGAAGTGACCAGCCGCCAGGATTAATCCTCAAGCGCTGCGTGACAACGGCCCGCCTTTTGGTGGGCCGTTTCGTATCCGCTGCCTTTAACCTCGTGCTACGTTTCCTCACTCACGAACCCAACGTGTCTCACCTGAGGAAATGATCATGAACCTTAAGGGTAAAACTGCGCTGGTCACCGGCTCCACCAGCGGGATAGGCCTGGGTATTGCATTGAGCCTTGCCAAGGCCGGTGCCGATCTCATACTCAACGGCTTTGGTGATGCCAGCAAAGTCATTGCCGACGTCGAACAGTGGGGTGGCCGAGTGGGCCATCATGCGGCCGATGTCAGTGACCCGGCGCAAATTGCCGAGATGATCGACTACGCCGAACGCGAATTCGGCGGCATTGACATTTTGGTCAACAATGCCGGCATTCAGCATGTGGCCAGCGTTGAAGCGTTTCCGGCAGAGCAATGGGACGCCATCCTGGCCATCAACCTCTCCTCGGTTTTCCACAGCACCCGCCTCGCCCTGCCCGGCATGCGCAAACGCAATTGGGGGCGCATCGTCAACATCGCGTCAGTCCACGGCCTTGTGGGCTCGGTCGGCAAAGCGGCCTATGTAGCCGCTAAACACGGCGTCATTGGCTTGACCAAAGTGGTCGGATTAGAAACGGCGACCAGCAACATCACCTGCAACGCCATCTGCCCCGGCTGGGTTCTGACACCGTTGGTGCAAACGCAAATAGACCAACGCATCAGCCAGGGCATCGACCCTTATCAGGCTCAGCACGACCTGCTGGCCGAAAAGCAGCCTTCGCTGGAATTTGTCACCCCGCCGCAATTGGGCGAGTTGGTGTTGTTTCTGTGCAGTGAAGCCGCCAGTCAGGTCAGAGGCGCTGCATGGAATGTCGACGGCGGCTGGCTGGCTCAATGACCACGTGTATTTGCGCAGGTCGAGCATGCAAAAATGCATGCCAGCCCTGCACTTATTCGGGTTGTACTTGGCAAATTTGCACTGTTAGCATCGACCATCGTTCGTCTACGAACAGCCCTTAATAACAAGACAAAGCAGGGAGTTAGTGATGACTGCACAGGTTTCATCCTCAGCGACACAGGATGTCGAGGCCACGCATTGCGAGATTCTGGCCGAGGTGCGCAACCACATTGGCCACCTGACCCTTAACCGCCCCAGTGGCCTTAACGCCATCAACTTGAACATGGTCCGTGCGCTACAGCGCCATCTCGATGCCTGGTCCAGCGACCCCGCCATCAAGGCCGTGGTATTACGGGGGGCAGGTGAAAAAGCCTTCTGCGCCGGCGGTGATATCCGCTCGCTGTACGACAGTTACCAGAGCCAGGGCACACTGCATTACACCTTCTTCGAAGAGGAGTACGCCCTCGACCTGACCCTGCACCATTACCCCAAGCCCATCGTGGCCCTGATGGACGGTTTTGTGCTCGGCGGCGGCATGGGGCTG
The DNA here is from genome assembly GCF_001806145.1 of Pseudomonas sp. BS-2016. Classification (NCBI taxonomy): domain Bacteria; kingdom Pseudomonadati; phylum Pseudomonadota; class Gammaproteobacteria; order Pseudomonadales; family Pseudomonadaceae; genus Pseudomonas; species Pseudomonas sp. BS-2016. The sequence continues at coordinate 11,551 of NZ_MLCT01000027.1, read as the reverse complement.
GTGCAGGGTGCCGATTTTCGTATTGTCACCGAGCGCAGCAAGCTGGCGATGCCCGAAGTCGGTATCGGTTATTTCCCTGACGTCGGCGGGAGCTACTTTCTTACCCGAACACCGGGAGAACTCGGCACGTATCTCGGCGTTAGCGGCGTGCAAATCCGTGCGAGCGACGCGCTGTATTGCGGCCTGGCTGATCGCTACCTCGACAGCAGCCGACTACCGGAGCTTGATGCTGCACTGAACGCGCTCACATGGGCCCAATCACCCGCCGAGGACCTCAAGGCCCTGCTTGACCCCTTGACTGTCACCTCGCTGCCAGACCCTGCGCTGGCCTCACGGCGCGCCCTCATCGACGACGTGTTCTCGGCACCCAATGTGCCCGCGATTGTGGATCGCCTGCGCGCCGTCACGCTGCCGGATCAACGTGAGTGGGCCACCGCCACGGCTGATCTGCTGCTCACGCGCTCGCCGCTGGCCATGGCCGTAACCCTTGAAATGCTGCGCCGGGGACGCGAGCTGCCTCTGGAACAGTGCTTCGCGCTGGAAATACACCTGGATCGCCAATGGTTCGACCGGGGCGATCTGATGGAAGGCGTGCGCGCACTGATCATCGACAAGGACAAAACCCCGCACTGGAACCCGCCGTCTCTGAATCAGCTGGATGCCGCGCACGTTGCCAGTTTTTTCTCTGATTTCAAGCCGACAGGAGCCTGAGCCATGCAGGACATCGAACTGAGTGAAGAACAAGTGATGATCCGCGACATGGCCCGCGACTTCGCCCGCCGCGAAATCGCACCCCATGCCCAGGCCTGGGAAAAAGCAGGCTGGATTGACGACACACTGGTGACAAAAATGGGCGAGCTGGGCCTGCTCGGCATGGTAGTGCCCGAGGAATGGGGCGGCACTTACGTCGATTATGTGGCCTACGCCCTGGCGGTCGAAGAGATCTCCGCAGGGGATGGCGCCACGGGCGCGCTGATGAGCATTCACAACTCGGTGGGGTGTGGCCCCATTCTCAAATACGGCAGCGAGGCGCAAAAACAGACCTGGCTGGAAAAACTGGCCAGCGGTCAGGCCATCGGTTGCTTTTGCCTGACCGAACCCCAGGCGGGATCTGAAGCCCACAACCTGCGCACCCGCGCAGAGCTGCGGGACGGCCAGTGGGTGATAAACGGTACCAAGCAATTTGTCAGCAATGGCAAACGCGCTCAATTGGCCATTGTGTTTGCCGTGACCGACCCGGATCTGGGCAAAAAAGGCCTGTCGGCGTTTTTGGTGCCGACCGATACACCGGGGTTCATCGTGGACCGTACTGAACACAAAATGGGCATTCGCGCATCGGACACCTGCGCGGTCACCCTGAACAACTGCACCGTGCCCGAAAGCAGCCTGTTGGGGGATCGCGGTAAAGGGCTGGCCATCGCCCTGTCCAACCTTGAGGGCGGTCGCATCGGCATTGCCGCGCAAGCCCTTGGCATCGCCCGCGCCGCCTTTGAAGCCGCGCTCAGCTACGCCCGTGATCGCGTGCAATTCGATAAAGCCATCATTGAACACCAGAGCGTCGCCAACATGCTTGCCGACATGCAGACCCGGCTCAACGCCGCGCGCTTGCTGATCCTGCATGCGGCCAGACTGCGCAGCGCCGGCAAACCATGCCTGTCAGAGGCCTCGCAGGCCAAGTTGTTTGCCTCGGAAATTGCCGAGTATGTGTGCTCCAAAGCCATCCAGATTCATGGCGGCTATGGCTACCTGGAAGATTACCCGGTGGAGCGTTACTACCGGGATGCGCGAATCACGCAAATTTATGAGGGCTCGAGTGAGATTCAACGCATGGTCATTGCACGCGAGTTGAAACACTATTTGGTTTAAGCCGCTTTAAGGGGGTTCTCCCGTCCGTGCAACGCGGTCCGTCCAGACCGCGTTGCACTGGATGAATCACTGATGCTTGAAGTCGGCTTCGCGCTTGGCAACAAACGCCGCCATGCCTTCTTTCTGATCCTGCGTGGCGAACAGTGAATGGAACACACGGCGCTCAAAACGCACGCCTTCGGCCAAATTCACTTCGAACGCGCGGTTGACGCATTCCTTGGTCAGCATCAGCACCGGCAGGGATTTTTTGGCAATCACGGCCGCCACTTTCAGGGCTTCTTCGACCAACTCATCCACCGGCACCACGCGTGATACCAGCCCCGAGCGTTCAGCTTCGGCAGCATCAATCAAACGCCCACTGAGGCACATTTCCATGGCCTTGGCCTTGCCTACCGCACGCGTCAAACGCTGGGTGCCGCCCATGCCCGGCAGTACGCCGAGGTTGATTTCAGGCTGGCCAAACTTGGCATTGTCACCGGCCAGAATGAAGTCACACATCATCGCCAGCTCACACCCGCCACCCAAGGCGAACCCGGCAACGGCGGCAATGATGGGCTTGCGGCGGGTCGACACGCGCTCACTGTCCGAGAACAGATCGTCCAGGTAAATCTGTGGGTACGTAAGGTCAGCCATTTCCTTGATGTCAGCACCGGCGGCGAAGGCTTTCTTCGAACCGGTCAGCACAATGCAGCCGATCTCGTTGTCCGCTTCCAGGCGGTCAAGCGCGTGATTCACTTCGCTGACCAACTGCGCATTCAAGGCGTTCAGGGCTTGCGGCCGGTTCAGAGTAATCAGGCCGACGCGCCCGTGAATGTCCAACAGAATGGTTTCGTAACTCATTGATAACTCCTCGTTCAAAGGTTGCGCGAAATGACCATGCGCTGAATATCGCTGGTGCCTTCGTAAATCTGGCACACCCGAACGTCGCGATAGATCCGTTCCAGCGGGAAGTCGCTCAAGTAGCCATAACCGCCCAGGGTTTGCAATGCTTTGGAACACACGCGTTCCGCCATTTCCGAGGCAAACAGCTTGGCCTGGGACGCCTCGACCAGCGCGGATTGCCCGCTGTCACGCAAGGCGGCGGCATAGCGAACCATTTGCCGGGCAACGGCAATTTCAGTGGACATGTCGGCCAGACGAAACGCCACCGCCTGGTGCTCCACCAATGGCTGGCCGAAAGTGGTGCGCTCGCGAGCGTAGTCCCGGGCCGCTTCAAACGCGGCACGGGCCATCCCGACAGCTTGCGACGCAATACCGATGCGCCCACCCTCCAGATTGCCCAGCGCGATTTTGTAACCCTGGCCTTCTTCGCCCAGACGATTGGCCAGCGGGATCTTCATGTCAGTGAAGAGGATCTGGCAGGTGTCCGAGGCATGCTGGCCGAGCTTTTCTTCTACCCGTGCCACGCTGTAACCCGGGGTATCGGTGGGCACGATGAACGCGCTGATCCCGCGCTTGCCTGCGGCCGGGTCCGTCACGGCAAACACAATCACCACGCCGGCGTTTTGGCCTGACGTGATGAACTGCTTGCAGCCATTGAGCACGTAGTGATCGCCCTCGCGCCGGGCCCGGGTTTTCAGGTCGCTGGCGTCGGAGCCTGCTTGCGGCTCGGTCAGGGCGAACGCGCCCAACATGGCGCCGCTGGCCAACGGGGTCAGCACGTCACGCTTTTGTTGTTCGGTGCCGTAGGTGAGGATCGGCACGCAGCCCACCGAGTTATGCACGCTCATGATCGTCGAACAGGCACCGTCGCCCGCGGCGATCTCTTCAAGGGCCATCGCATAGGCTTGGTAGCCGGTGTCACAACCGCCCCATGCTTCAGGCACCAACATGCCAAAAAAGCCCAGTTCGGCCATTTCCTGAAGGGCTTCGCGGGGGAAGCGGTGCTGCTTGTCCCACTCGGCAGCGAACGGCTTCAAACGCTCTTGGGCGAACTGGCGGGCCGCTTCACAAATTTGTCGTTGTTCGGGTGTGGGCAGCATAAAAAATTCCTTAATACAGACATTCCACGGCAATCGCCGTGGCTTCGCCGCCGCCAATGCAAATGGCGGCCACGCCCTGCTTGAGTTTTTTCTGGCGCAAGGCCGACAGCAACGTCACCAGAATGCGTGCCCCGGAAGCCCCGATCGGATGCCCCAAAGCGCAGGCACCCCCATGGATATTGACCTTGTCATGGGGCAAGTCCAGCTCACTCATGGTCACCAGCGTGACCACCGCAAAGGCTTCGTTGATCTCGAACAAATCGACGTCATTGAGGTTCCAGCCGGTTTGGCTCATCAAGCGCTTGATGGCGCCCACGGGTGCGGTGGGAAACAGGCCGGGTTCATCGGCAAACGCCGCATGCCCGTGGATCACCGCCAACGGCGCAAGCCCACGCTTTTGCGCCTCGGAACGACGCATCAGCACCAGCGCCGCTGCACCATCGGAGATAGAGCTGGAGTTGGCCGCCGTCACCGTGCCGCCGTCGCGGAAGGCTGCTTTGAGTGTGGGGATTTTTTCGGGTTTGGCTTTGGGCGGTTGCTCGTCGTCAGTGATCTCACGCTGTTCTTTGCCTACCGTGACCTGCACCGGGACGATTTCAGCACTGAAGCTGCCCTCCCTGATCGCCTGTTGGGCACGGGCCAGCGAGGCGAGCGCAAACGCATCCTGGGCCTCACGGCTGAAACCGTGGGCCTGCGCGCAATCTTCGGCAAAGGTGCCCATCAAACGACCGCGGTCGTAGGCATCCTCCAGGCCGTCGAGGAACATGTGATCCAGCACACGGCCATGGCCCATGCGGTAGCCGCTGCGCGCCCGGTCAAGCAGATACGGCGCGTTGGACATGCTTTCCATGCCGCCCGCGACCACCACATCCGCCCCGCCCGCCAACAGGCGATCATGGGCCAGCATCGTCGCCTCCATGCCCGACCCGCACATTTTGTTCAACGTGGTGCAACGGGTTCCCTTGTCCAGGCCCGCGCCCAAGGCAGCCTGCCGCGCAGGTGCCTGTCCAAGACCGGCCGACAGCACACAACCGAACAGCACTTCATCAACGCTGTCGCTCGAAACCCCGGCGCGCTCCACCGCGGCGCGAATCGCCGCAGCGCCCAGTTGTGGCGCGGTCAGGCCCTTGAAGTCACCTTGAAAGCCGCCCATGGGGGTCCGTGCCACACTGACAATCACTACCGGATCATTTGACATCGTCATCACCCGCTCCTTATTTGGCTGCCATGCGCAAGGCACCGTCGAGACGGATCACTTCGCCATTGAGCATGCTGTTTTCAATGATGTGACGCACCAGCGCGGCATACTCCGCCGGCTTGCCCAGGCGCGGCGGAAACGGCACGCCCGCCGCCAGGGAATCGCGCACTTCAGGGGTCATGCCCGCCATCATCGGTGTTTCAAAAATGCCGGGGGCAATGGTCATCACCCGAATCCCGAAACGCGCCAGCTCGCGGGCTGCGGGTAAGGTCAGGCTGGCAATCGCGCCTTTGGACGCTGCGTACGCCGCTTGACCAATCTGCCCGTCAAACGCGGCCACCGACGCGGTGTTGATGATGACGCCGCGTTCGCCATCGGGGTCCGCAGCGGTTTGCGCGATGGCCGCCGCGGCCAGTCGCAGCATATTGAAACTGCCGATCAGGTTGACGTTGATCACCTGACTGAAGCTCTCCAGCCCGTGAGGCCCGCCCTTGCCGAGGATCTTTTCGCCGCGCACGATGCCCGCGCAGTTGACCAGACCGTTCACGCCGCCAAACGCCGCGACCGTGGCGTCAATGGCGGCCTGCGCCGCCTGCGCCTGACTGATGTCCGCCACCGCGCTGCGCGCCTGAGTGCCCAGACGCGCGGCCTGTGCGGCGACGGCATCGGCGTTCACGTCCACCAGCATGACCCTGGCGCCGGCATTGACCAGCATCTGTGCCGTAGCAGCACCCAGGCCCGAAGCTGCGCCCGTAACGATAAAAACCTTGTTCTCGATCTGCATGATTTTTCCTGAAGGTTAAGCCGTGGCCCGGGCGTTTGCCGCCTGTTCAGCCTTGGCGATTTCCTGATTGCGCAAGATGAAGCGCTGCAACTTGCCGCTGGGTGTTTTGGGCAACTCGCTGACAAATTCGATTTCACGGGGATAGGCATGCGCCGCCAGTCGCTGGCGCACGTGCAAGCGCAGGGTTTCGGCCAATTGCGCATCGCCCAGGTAATGCGGGCTCAGCACCACGAAGGCTTTGACCAACTCCGTGCGTTCCGGGTCGGGCTTGCCGACCACCGCGGCTTCAATCACCGCCGGGTGCTCGATCAAGGCGCTCTCCACATCAAAGGGGCCCACGCGGTAGCCGGAGGTGGTGATCACATCATCGCTGCGCCCGACAAAACTGATGCTGCCATCCGGGTTCAACTCCACCGTGTCGCCGCTCAGGTAGTAATTGCCGACGAAGGCCTTGGTCGGGAAGCCCTGATAGCCGCCAAACCAGCACATCGGCGACTGGCTGCGGTCCACTGCCAGAATGCCCGGCTGCCCGACAGGCAGTTCCTGGTGATGCTCATCCAGCACCACGATGCGGTGCCCCGGCGAGGCAAAACCGGCCGCCCCCAGGTGCACCGGGTGCCCGAGCCCGTGGTGATTGCACAGCACCATGCCGATTTCAGTCTGGCCGTAGTGGTCATGGATGGTGACGTCCAAATGCTCGGCAAACCAGCGGATGACTTCCGGATTAAGGGGTTCACCTGCGCTGCTGACGGCCCGCAACTGGCCTTTGACCTTGCTGGAGAACGCATCACCGGCTGCAATCAACAGGCGATACGCCGTCGGGGAGCCGGTGAGGTTGGTGATGGCGTACTTTTTGATCACGCGGCACGTGCTTTCGACCGTGAACGGGCCGTCGTAGAGCGTGATCGGGTGGCCCATCGACAGCGGGCCGGTAATCCCGAAATAGATACCGTAGGCCCAACCGGGGTCGGCCAGGTTCCAGAAGGCGTCTTGCGCACGCAGGTCCACGGCGTCCCGGGTGTAGGCCTGAAACGCGACGATGGCTTTGAGGGGAACAAGCAGCGGTTTTGCCGGGCCGGTGGTGCCCGAAGTGAACATCAGCAGAAAAGGGTCTTCGCCGTTCAGCATCACGGGCTCGCAGACCGCCGGGTAGCGCTCCAGCTCAGCCCAAAAGCTGTAATCGCCGCGCACGAGCCCCTGCCCTTTCGGACCGCTCACGGTGACGATGGTCGGGCAGTCATTCACGTCGTCCAGCTTGGGCCGATTGGCGGCGTCCGTGACCACCAGCGCTGCGCCGGAACTGTTAAGGCGGTGCTCGATGGCTTTGGGGCCAAAGGCCGTAAACAACGGTTGGTAGACCGCACCAATGCGCCAGCTTGCCAGTACCACAACCAGCAACTCGACATTGCGGGGTAACAGGCCGGCTACGGTGTCGCCGCGCTTGACCCCTTGGGCCAACAGGAAATTGGCAAAGCGGGCCGCGTGCGTCTGCAACTCGGTGAAGGTGTAGGACGCGCTGCTGGCGTCACGGCCTTCCCAGAACAGTGCAATGCGCCCCGGCAAGGCATGGCGGTCACAGCACTCGACGCAGGCATTGAGAGCCGTCAAATCGCCGTGCAGCGAATGGCTTACGGCACGTTGATAGTCAAAGTCGCTCATCGCGGTCAGATAATCGCGCATCAGCAGAATCCCTCGGTCTTTTTATAGGAATGGGAACCGTCGAAAATCCTGCTGATAATCGCCTTGCGAAGGCTCTGCAACAATGGTCAAACCGCTCAAGCTGGTTGACTGCTTTGGCCAATGAGCGATTGAGCGTGCCTAAAGACGCGGCTTAACGGCCCTCTTTCTGGCGGGCGTTCTCGCGCAAATACGCCAACACGGCCGCTTGATCCCCCGCAAACGCGATTCGACCGGCTTTCTTCTCACGCTGAAACGCATACATCGGATCGTAATATTCGCGCAGCAACGCTTCGATCCACACCCGGTGCATGTCCACCGAGCCGCAACGTTCCTGCTCTTGCAGCGCGCGGGTCATCACGTCCTGCAAACGCTGAAAGCGTTCACCGCCGAGGCGTTTTTGAATATTGGCCAGGCTTTCCAACAACCGCTGAGAAAACAGCGCGAAACCATGTTCAGCATTTTTAGCCGTGAATTCGGCACACAACTCAATGACGTAATCACGCAGGATGCGCTCGACCCGGCTGTTCAGGCTGTCTTCGAGCCACACCATCGGCGCGGTCTGCATGGTTTGGTAGAGCGGCAACGGCAAGGCGCAACTGCCCACCGTGCGGCTTTCGTCTTCCAGCACAAAGCGCTCAATGCCTTTGTCGCGCTTTTTCAGCACATCAATGGCCAAGCGATTTTCAAAATCAATGTTGGAAGGCTGGCCGGTGGCGCGCTTGCCAAAGCTTGAACCGCGATGATTGGCGTGACCTTCAAGGTCCAGCGCATTGTCGAGCTGCACCAGCACGTCGGTCTTGCCAGTACCGGTCATGCCGCCGAGCACCAGCAGATCGCACTGCGCCACGGCCTCGTCGAGGGTCTGGATCAGGAACGTACGCAGCGCTTTATAGCCACCGGTGACGCGCGGGTAATCAATGCCGGCATCGTGCTTGAGCCACTGCTGCACGATCTGCGACCGCATGCCGCCACGAAAGCAATACAGGCACCCGTCGGGATGGGCCCGGGCAAAATCGGCCCATGCTTGCAGACGCTCAGCCTTGACCTTGCCCGAGACCAATTGATGCCCCAGCACCACGGCGGCTTGCTGACCTTGCTGCTTGTAGCACGTGCCCACGCGCTCACGCTCGTGATCGGTCATCAGAGGCAGGTTGACCACACCCGGAAACGCCCCTTTGTGAAACTCAATCGGCGCACGGGTATCCATCATCGGCCGGTCATTGAGGAACACCTCGCGCAAGTCGGTTACGTCATGAGCCATCATGCAACCTCAACCGCGTACGTCTGTCGCTCCACCAGACAGCCGATCGGCTCAAGGTTCAAGCCATGCTCGCGGGCCATGTCCAGGAACGCCTCGTTGCCTTGCGGGGTAACAGCCACCAATAACCCGCCGCTGGTTTGCGGATCGCACAATACGCGCTTGTGCAGCTCCTGGATCGGCGAAATCTTGCTCGCGTAACTGTCATAGTTGCGCAAGGTGCCGCCCGGCACGCAGCCCTGCTCCAGGTAGTATTCCACCGCGTCCAGCTGCGGCACCCTGGCGTAATCGATTTGCGCGCTCAAGCCACTGCCGTCGGCCATCTCGACCAAATGCCCCAGCAGGCCAAAACCCGTCACATCGGTCATCGCCGTAACGCCATCGAGCTTGGCAAACTGACTGCCGATCCGGTTCAGCGTACACATCCAGTCACGGGCCACGCCCACGTCCTGCGTGCGCAGTTTGCCCTTCTTCTCGGCCGTGGTGAGGATGCCGATCCCCAAGGGTTTGGTCAGGTACAGCAAGCACCCGGCGGTCGCGGTGTCATTGCGTTTCATCTGGCGTTTGTTGACGACACCGGTCACGGCCAGGCCAAAAATCGGCTCGGGGGTGTCAATCGAATGCCCGCCCGCCAGCGGGATGCCTGCGTCATCACACACGGCCCGGCCCCCGCGGATTACTTCCCGTGCCACTTCAGGCGGCAACAGGTTCACGGGCCAGCCCAGAATGGCAATCGCCATCAACGGATCGCCGCCCATGGCGTAGATGTCGCTGATTGCATTGGTGGCCGCAATGCGCCCGAAGTCGTACGGGTCATCGACGATGGGCATGAAAAAATCGGTGGTCGACACTACGCCGCGCTCGTCATCCAGGGCGTAGACCGCCGCATCGTCGCGCGATGAATTACCGACCCACAACTTCGGATCAAGGTTTTGCGCACCGCTACCGGCAAGAATGACTTCAAGCACCTGAGGCGAAATTTTGCAGCCGCACCCTGCTCCGTGGCTGTACTGCGTCAGGCGAATCGGCTCGCTCATAGGGCACCTTCAATGGGTATCAAAGTGCCAGATACTAACAGAGCGGCCGACGCAGCTGGCGCACGGCATGCGAGGCCCGCAACAAATCAGGAAAGATCAGGGCAGTTCCTCAGACGTCAGGGCGCTTGCCCCAACCCTCGCGAGCCCGCGCAGGATGACCGGCAAGCTGGAAACAGACCCGCGAGTCACATATGTAGTGCCTTAAAATAATCACTACATATGTGTTGACGACGGCTTTTTCCTTTTGCATGATGCAGACGTCTTCCCCACCGGAAGCGCTGGAAAAAGTAGTTGTAAGCATGTTCGACGAGCCGTCGGACTGTTCCGGGATAGGTACTGCCCACAAGGCAGAATTGATGAAGCTGACCTGGTTTGATCGTCCAGAGTCTGGATGAGAGAAGCTGGCGAGACGTCCTCAAGAGGCTTGTGGCTGATGTGTCATGTCACCCGTAGCATTCTGGCTCACGCTGCCCTCCTTCATTTCAGGCTGATGTTGTAGTAGCTGAACTTCACTACTACACGGGACGCGCTCAAGGCAGGATCTGCTTTAGATGGACCCCACGTAGCGCTGCATTGGCAGTTGCGCGAATCAATTGACAGATCAACGAGTGGTCAAGGAGCTAGCGATGAACCTGAATAACCAACCGACTATCAACGAACTGGCTGAACTGTTCGCCGGTCGTAAAGACACACTCGACGATCATATTGTGTGGATCAATGAGGCAGGTGAGGTTCGGGTCGACCCGCTCACCCACTGTGCAGAAGAAACCGAGTTCGAAAAGCAGCATCCACAGATGCGTGCCCGACTCAAAATGTACCGCCGCGGCCAAGGTTATGTGGGCAAAAAGGCCGCCGCGGACAAAGCGTTCATGACAAAGGTGCTCCAAACCTTGACCCTGACCTGGGAAAAGGCGAAAGCAGAACCTGAGGTTATAAAAGTAAACAGCTACTGCTGATCGAAAGACGGCATTGAAAGCCCCGGAATCGCTCCGGGGCTTTTTTTATGCCTTGCCGGCAACGGTCTTGACGCAGCTTTCTGTCCCTCGACCCGCCACACCGTTGTGTATGTAGTGCGGTTGATAGTACGACTTGTGCAGCGTGGTGGTGTACGTGCCCTGCGCATCCTGATCCTGGGTCAAGGTGGCCAACCCGATGCCGTAGTCCTTGGCCGCGCTCGCATCGTCATTGGCAAAGTACAGGGCTAGCGTTTGCCCTTTGGCCGCGCCATACCCTGAATACGTGACCGGCGCTGCGGACGTTTCAACCCTGAAGGTCAACTGATAGGCCCCAAACCCCTGTTCGGCGTGGCTGGCGCTCTCGTCCGTCGTCAGCGTCAACACGCCCTTATACGCACCGTCATGCCGGTCATACCCCGAGCATTCATAAGTACCGGCAATCTGTAACGGGTCGGCCGGTGCCGCCATCGTCAGGCCGCAAAATCCTCCCATTACCCCCCACGCAACCACACTCATGCATCGTTTTGCAGTCACTCGCGACATCATTCATTCTCCACAGCCATTGATGGGGATTACGTTTGAAACGCGAGAAATCTACACCTCGTGACAGCGCGTCTTGTTACCGCTACACAATGGATTGAAACAGCTTTTTGCAGCCTGCCTGCGTCTTCACGCCAGCTGTTTAACGGCTCACAGCGCCCGCTCCAGCTCAGGTACGGCTTCGAACAAGTCCGCCACCAGGCCGTAATCGGCTACCTGGAAGATCGGCGCTTCTTCGTCCTTGTTGATC
>NZ_MLCT01000026.1:0-3782 GCF_001806145.1 Pseudomonas sp. BS-2016 | reverse complement strand
GATTTTTCGGTAGGTGAATTCCACGTCTTCCAGGTGCGTGAAGTGCGAATTCGACGGGTCCTGGCAGTTGTGCATGTAGTCCTTGATGTCGACGATGATGGCGTCTTCAAGTTTGGTGGTGAAGTAATGCTCTTGCGTGCCGGCAGCCGAGGTGCGGAACCACTGGATTTCGATTTCGGTCAGGCGCTCGCCCGAGGTCAGTGCGGCCAGCAGCAGCGGCGAGGACTTGTCGAACACTTTGGTGATCTTCACTGGCTTGTGAACACGCTGGCCGGTCGGTTGGCCCGATTGCGGGTCGCGAGGGATGATCACTTCGTGGCTAAAACCCTGAACCATGACCTGATCTTCATGACCTTCCTGATACGTATTGCCCACCGAATCCGCGGTGAATGCACCGGCTGTAATCAAACCCTGTTTAGTGCCGGTAATGGACATGTAAGCTGGCGTCGCCATTGATGCTCTCCTTACTCAAAAATGAGGACTTGAAAGGCCCAAATGCCACTCAAGTGCTGAATGGAGTAACCAAAGTTCGTGCCAGCTTTAATCAAGTCATTTAAAAACAAGGCGTTACGCGAAGTAAGGAATTTTGCTGGTTATTTTTTAAACAAAAACCTCTCAAAAGTGCGCAAGAAGTTGCGCAGTACTGTGCAACTTCTTGCGCACTCGTCTACAGCTCACGGTTTATATGCACTGTGGCCATGTATCCACACAGTTATCCACATTTGAGTGCGCAACTTCTTGCGCAGTTGGTGTTTTTTAGAGACGTTGCACGTCATGAGATTTCGAGTGTCAGTCGAGGACTCTATCTGCACCTCTGAAAGGTTTTATCCACACAAATCCCGACTGACCCAGCCCTGACTTAAGACGCAAAAACACGAACAGAAAACAACCCAAGAACAGTGGATTTCTACCTTGCCCACGTCATGGAAAAACCACTTCAAACGAGCGTGGGTTTGACCAACGCGTACGAGCTTATTCCGACTGATAAGCACCCAGTCGCTCAATTTACCCAGCGTGACTCGCAGCAAGGGCTGACTTTGCGGTGGTGTAATGTGATCCGGACATGATTAGTCGAAATACTCGCGGAGAAATCTCATGCGTAAAGTGCAAAGCTTCGTCGCAAAAGGAAAGCCCTTGTTTCCAGGTGGGGCAGCAATTTCATCAATATGCCTGGATGTATCACGCCCTACACCCAGTAATTAAAGGTAGCTACCATGTCTATCACTGACTCAAAAACGATTGATATGTGGGGCATTCCAAAATCTTCACCTAACAAGGTGATCCTAGGTATCGCCGACCATTTAAGTTGGAGCAAAACCAAGGAAGGTGAGCACCTGTTGAAGCTTCAAGAAAAATTGAACACTTATATCTCTTTCATTGAGAGTGGTGAGATTTATAGCGCCATACCCTCGTCTAAAGGTGCGTCGCCAACGATACGACTTATTGGCAACTTCCCATTATCAACTCAGGGCGAGATATTCATCGAGAGAGCCACCGCTATTTTGCAAGAAAGCGGAATTGAATTTGAATACATTTACAAGCTAATGGAGGAGTGAATGAAGTTATGCGCAACAGGGGCATTCTTACAGGTGAGCCATTAAAAAATGCACTGCCTGAATACACTGAAGATGAATTTCTGGCCATTCTAAAAGATATCTGTACCGCTGAGGGGACCGAAGCCTATCAGGACGACCTGCTTGAAAACTTTATCGAAGTAACTGGCCACCCGGAAGGTTCAGACCTTATTTACTATCCTGCAAACGGTGCTGCTGACAGCCCTGAAGGCATTTTGGAAACAGTGAAGACCTGGCGCCAAGCCAATGGGCTACCAGGATTCAAAGCTTCATAACACCTCAGGTATGCAAGGCGATGATGACTGTTGCTCGTCTTGTGATGAGACCTATTGCGAGCTATCAATAAACGTCTTTCCCGCAGAATCGAAAATAGCTGATCTCGACCCACACACAGTTCAAGTTGAGACTGGCAATGCAGCAATTCATGCAACTTGCGAGGACTCAAACGCGGCTGGACTGCCCCAGCTTCCGTTCTGCTCATCCGGTGCGGGTGCATGTTGCGCAATGTAGTTCCGAATGTACTCCAGTACGCGATTCGCACCCTCGACCGATTCAGCGAGCTCAATCGGTCGCTTGCCATCCAGATAAGAATTGGGCTGTTCCATCCACTTGAACGCTGCCGCCTTGCTCCCACGCAACGGAATAGCTAAATCCAGCTTCCAATGCGCGAACTTCACAAGTTCTGTGTTCGGCGGGCGTGTGTGATCAGTGGTTGGCACAACCACGCCGATCAGCACATTGGTATGCGCTAGGTCAGAGTTTTTTTCGCACAGAGCTGGCCTTGTTTTCTATATTCAAGTTGCTATTACGGGCGGGCAAGCGAGGCGGCAGAGGGGGAGCCTCTGAGTCCACAAATGCTGGGTTATCGTGACCACTATTGGAGTTACGGGATGACAACCTCTTGGTGGGTAAGTTACGCGCAGGTGTAGGCGGAGCAAGAGGTGCTCGGTGTTGTGGAAGCACCGTAATTCCGTGTTCGCGTAAAGTCGCAACGGCTTTTCGCTCGAGAGGGAAGGTGAAATCCAGGTAAATGTCTGGGTTGTCAGTCGGAATAGCGATTCTGTTCCCGTGAAGATAGTCAGTACCCCTCGGCAGCCCCTCCAGGTCACTAGGGGTTTTCATCAGGCCCTCCATTGCTCTGCTTTGGCGTGTCACTAGAGGAATACGACGTGGTAACGGTGGCACGGAGGTAAATGCTTCTGTTATCCATCGCGCGGCTAATGGCATGTGTCCATCAATATCTACTAGATTGACCGGATCGCCTTTGCAATACGCATAGGCATTAATACCGCCCTTGCCAAAAGGGCTCCAACTGTCGGGGCTGTTAAAACGCATCAAGGCAGGATTAAATGCTCGATAACCGTTCCCTAGCATATAGTGCCCTGTGACTGGGTCAGGCCTCTCGCCATTGAAACCTATCACGTTGAGTACTTCTCCATCTCTGGATCTATGCCCATAAGCGGTGTAAGCATAAGGTTGCCACATACCTGAGGTGACAGCATGGAGTACAGAGCGTTCTAAATCAGTCGCCAGTAACTTTACGCCCTCGCCGTGTTGCAACTCAGCGAGCACCAAGCCCTGGTGTTCGAAAAAACTGTTTTTTTCACTGCCTTGAATCTCGGTAGCTATACGGGTGCCGTTGTAAAAACGTTGAGTGGAGTGAGCGTTCACCAAACGATCCAAGGGGTCGTACAGATAGAGGTTGGCGATAAATTTGCGTGGTGCGTTCATATACTTGGCTCAAGGGGAATAGTTGTCGACACATAAGAATCTGTTCGTTAGCCAGACATGTATAGCTAGCAGATCTATTAGGTACTGGGTGCCCGAGCAACTCTCCGAGTCCACCAAACCAACGTTGTTCAGGGAAATCCGAGTGAAACGAAGAGTAAGATAATTCTGATAGGGCTGGTACTGGTGGCCTTGAGTGCTACGGTTATGCCATCTTCTTTGTACATCCAGATCCCTCCATCTCACGTTACTGCCACAAAATCTTTGTGTTCGAGCCCTATAGGGGGCAGTCCATTTTCTCGGCCTGAGCGGGCGTTAGCCCGCCATTGAATGTATGAGGCCGTATCCAGTTGTAGCGATGCATCAAATAATGGCTGATGTCCTTTTGCGCCTGCTGAACCGACATGTAACCCACCGAAGGTATCCACTCGGTTTTCAAACTCCGAAATACACGTTCCATCGGCGAATTGTCGTAGCAAT
>NZ_MLCT01000025.1:0-68602 GCF_001806145.1 Pseudomonas sp. BS-2016 | reverse complement strand
AGTGAAGGCACCGTCGAGCCAGAGCGAGACGGCCGTATGGCAGGGCAAGGCCTTTTTGGTTCCTTTTGTGGCTGTTTGACAAAAGGGACTCGCTGTAAGAGCGAAACCCATCGTCCAGTTAGACGCTGATGCCGGATAGGTACGCCCTGTCCCTGTTAAGCAACCGGGTACATATCCGTTTGATGTGTGAGGGCCTTCTACGGGTTACATCCGAACGGATGAGCGAAAAACCCAAGTGATCTTGATCTTGATCTTGATCTTGAAAAGTCTTCCTGCTGCCACGCGATTGCAGGCACAGCGCAAAGGCCCCTCACAGCAGGCTGAACGCAGGTGCTGGTGCGGGGGTGGGTCGGCAGGAGCCGAGCCAGCCGTGCTGGGCCATGGATGGCCCGTCACGGCGTGCCCCCGCAACAGTGCCGGAGTGAAGGCACCGTCGAGCCAGAGCGAGGCGGCCGTATGGCAGGGCAAGGCCTTTTTGGTTCCTTTTGTGGCTGTTTGACAAAAGGGACTCGCTGTAAGAGCGAAACCCATCGTCCAGTTAAATGCTGATGCCGGATAGGTACGCCCTGTCCCTGTTAAGCAACCGGGTACATATCCGTTTGATGTGTGAGGGCCTTCTACGGGTTCCGCCCTTACGGCGGCTCACTTTTGGCAAACAGCCCCAAAAGTAAGCAAAAGGTCCTTGCCCTGCCATACGGCCGCCTCGCCTAGGCTCGACGGTGCCCTCGCTCCGGCGATATGACGGGGGCACGCCGTGACGGGCCATCCATGGCCCAGCACGGCTGTCTCGGCATCCTGGCTCGTCACCCCCGTCATACCCCCTGCGCTCGGCCTTCTGTGAGGGGCCTTTGCGGTGTTCTCAGGATTGAGTGGCCGCAGTAAAAGGCCTTCTGCGGCGTTCTCACGCTTGAGTGGCAGCAGCGTTTCAAGTTTGAGTGGTAGCCGCAAAACGGCTGGGGAGATGGCGTTTAAAAAAACGCCGTCTGCAAAGACTCAACTCGGCTGCAATCGCCACCCCAACACATTGAGCAGATCACACCCGTCACGCAGCAACACGGCTGCGGTGGCTGCCAGATGCTTGAGGTCAACGGCATCTGCCTCCTGCACCTCGCGGCTGGAAAAGGTTTCCATCAATTGGGTAACCGCCAGCACACGGGCCGTGGCATTGGCATGCAACACATCAAGCGGGGCGTTTCGGTCAATCAGCAAGGCGGGGATGGTGCAGTCGATAGCGGTTAGCGGGATATACGGGGACTTAATCATTGAGACAACTCCTAGATCTTGCGATTAGGCCACCCACTTCCCGTCGCCAAACGAAATCAAAGGTGGCTGCTGTACGCGGGTTGGCGAACCGGCAGAATCTAGGAAAACCCGGCAGACCCGAAGATCTCCCGCGCACAGCAGCCATAAAGGATGGCGATGCAAAATACACGCTTCGCCAGATACAACAACCATTACGCTTCCAAAATCCTGTCCAGGTCGCCAAACCCGGTCGCCCCGAGGGGCGAGCGCAAACTATAGGCGTGACCGAACAGCCTCATCAATCAGCAAACCTGTACGAAACCTCCCGCAATTGCGTGCGTACAAATCGTAGTGCGCCGTCACGCCCGTGCAGCACACGGCGGCTAGGCCGCCTGGTGAACCTGACGCTCAAGTTCGGCCTTGAGCCCCGGCTCCAGCTTGAGCTGTTTGGCCAGTTCGTCCAGGTAGGCACGTTCCATAAAGTGTTCTTCATCCACCAGCATCACGCTGGCGATGTACATTTCGGCCGCCATTTCCGGGGTGCTTGCCGCTCGTGCCACTTCGGCCGGGTCCAGCGGTTTGTTCAGTTCGTCTTTTAACCAGGCCTGCACACCCGAGTCGCCACTGATTTTGTGGAACTCGCCTTCGATCAATTGCCGCTCACGGTCGTCGATGTGGCCATCGGCTTTGGCCGCCGCGACCAGCGCCTTGAGGATGGCCTGGCTGTGCTGTTCCACTTGCACAGGCGGAATGCGGTCGATGGTTTGCGGTTCGGTTTGCGGCGCGGTGCCTTGGCTGGCCTGCCAGTTGCCGTAGGCTTTGTAGGCCAGGACGCCCAGCGCCGCCAAACCGCCGTAGGTGATGGCTTTGCCGCCGATTTTGCGTGCGCTTTTGTTGCCCAGCAGCAGGCCCATGGCGCCAGCGGCCAGTGCCCCGCCCCCCGCGCCCGAGAGCAGGCTGCCTAACCCGCCCGAACCACTGAGTAAGCCGCCGAGTGCGCCTTTGTCAGCACCCGCGCCGGGTTTTGCAGCACCGGTTTTGTTTTGCAACAACTCTTGGCCAGACTTGAGTAACTGATCGAGCAATCCACGCGTATTCATACACAGCCTCTAGCAACAGGGTTGGGGGAAGTCAGCAGGCCGACAGAGTAGTTCGCGGCCACGCAACGCAGTCAGTTCGTTTGCTTCCAGATGTTGCACCGAGCTTGCCAAACCCACCTTAATTGAACCTGAAGGTGGCCCGGCGCACGCCGCAAACACGCGGGATACGCCGGGGCGGGGTCATTCGCGCAGGTCGGATTCGTGGATGGGTTGATCGCGATGCGTGGCGCGCTGGTATTGCGCCGGCCAGGTCGCCTGTTTGCCGCCCAGGTCGTCATCGGCATGCAAGGGCCAGTAAGGGTCGCGCAGCAGTTCGCGGGCCAGCAGGATCAGGTCGGCCTGGCCGGTGCGCAGGATGTGCTCGGCCTGGGCCGGTTCCGTAATCATGCCGACCGTGCCGGTGGCGATGCCCGATGCCTTGCGGATGCTTTCTGCAAAACGCGTCTGATACCCCGGCCCGACGGGGATTTCAGCATTGGCCGAGGTGCCTCCCGAGGAGACGTCGATCAGGTCGACGCCCAGCGCTTTGAGGCGGCGCGCCAGTTCGACGGTTTCGTCGGGGTTCCAGCCGTCTTCTACCCAGTCGGTGGCCGATACCCGCACGAACAGGGGCAGTTCTTGCGGCCAGACTTCGCGCACTGCTTCGGTCACTTGCAGCACCAGGCGAATGCGGTTTTCGAACGAACCGCCGTATTGGTCGCGGCGCTGGTTGCTCAATGGCGAGAGGAATTGATGCAGCAGGTAGCCGTGCGCCGCATGCACTTCAACCACTGAAAACCCGGCTTCGAGCGCCCGTTTGGCGGCGTCGGCAAAGGCCTGGATGACGTCCTGGATCTGGCGTTCGTCCAGTTGCGTGGGCACGGTGTGGCGCGGGTCGAAGGCAATGGGCGATGGCCCGACCGGCACCCAGCCGCCCTCTTCTACCCTGACGCTGCCTTGTTTGCCCAACCACGGACGCCAGGTACTGGCCTTACGCCCGGCGTGGGCCAGTTGAATACCGGCGACGGCGCCCTGGGCGCGTATGAAACGGGTGATGCGTTGCAGCGGTTCGATCTGTTGGTCGTTCCACAGCCCAAGGTCTTGAGCGGTGATGCGACCGTCAGCGGTGACGGCGGTGGCTTCGGTGAAGATCAGCCCGGCGCCGCCCACGGCGCGGCTGCCCAAGTGGACCAAATGCCAGTCGTTGGCTAACCCGTCGACACTGGAGTACTGGCACATGGGCGAGACCGCGATGCGGTTCAAGAAGGTCAGTTGGCGCAGGGTATAGGGTTCGAGCAGCAGGCTCATGGGTCACCTCTCATGTCAGTGGGCAAACGCCAGACGGCTTGACGTCGGTGTGCCGACCAAGCGCTTACCAGAGATTAGTCGACAACACTGAAAGAGGTGGGGTTCAAATCCGCTGGCGGTCAGCGCGGTTCGATGTGGGCGATCATCAGTTGCACGGTTTCGTTGCCCCGGAACTCGTTGAGGTCGAGCTTGTAGGCCAGTTCAACCCAGCGGATGGTCGGGTTGGGCCACACGTCGCGGTCGATGCCGAACGCAATGCCGTCGAGTTTGACGCTGCCGCATTCGGTTTTGAGCACCACTTTGAGGTGCCGTTCACCGACGATCCGTTGTTCCACCAGCTCAAATACCCCGTGAAACAGCGGTTCGGGGAAGTGTTGCCCCCAGGGGCCGGCGTTGCGCAAGGCACGCGCCAGCTCAAGGTGGAACTCTTCGACGGTCAGGCTGCCATCGGACAGCAGGCGCCCGGTGAGGTCTTCTTCACGCAGTTGACGCCGCACTTCGGCATCGAACGCCTGGCTGAACTGTTCAAAGTTCGCCACCGGCAAGGTCAGCCCGGCGGCCATGGCGTGGCCGCCGTATTTGGCGATCAGGTCGGGGTGTTGCGCTGCGACCACGCTCAGTGCGTCGCGGATGTGAAAGCCCGGCACGGAGCGCCCCGACCCTTTGAGCAGGCCGTCGCCCGCATCGGCAAACGCAAAGGTGGGCCGGAAATAACGCTCTTTGAGGCGCGAGGCCAAAATCCCGATGACCCCTTGGTGCCAGTCCGGGTCGAACAGGCACAACCCGAACGGCATCGAGTCGACCGGGAGTTCCTTGAGCTGGGCCAGTGCTTCGCGCTGCATGCCTTGCTCGATGGATTTGCGGTCCTGGTTCATCTCGTCCAGTTGGGCGGCCATGGCGCGCGCGGCGTTGGCGTCGTCGGTGAGCAGGCATTCGATGCCCAGACTCATGTCGTCCAGACGCCCCGCCGCATTGAGCCGCGGGCCGAGGATGAAGCCAAGGTCGGTCGAGGTGATGCGCGTATGATCGCGCTTGGCCACTTCCAGAATGGCCTTGAGCCCCGGCCGGGCGCGACCGGCGCGAATCCGTTCCAGGCCCTGATGCACCAGAATCCGGTTGTTGGCGTCCAGCGGCACCACGTCCGCCACACTGCCCAAGGCCACCAGATCCAGCAGTTCAGCGATGTTGGGCGCCTGGCTGTGTTCGTATCGGCCCAGGCTGTTCAAACGCGCACGCAGCGCGATCAGCACATAGAAAATCACCCCCACCCCGGCCAAGGCCTTGCTGGGAAACGCGCAGCCCGGCTGGTTGGGGTTGACGATGGCATCGGCGGCGGGCAGTTCTGTGCCCGGCAAGTGGTGGTCGGTGACCAACACCTTGAGCCCGGCCTTTTTCGCCGCGGCGACCCCTTCGACGCTGGAGATGCCGTTGTCGACCGTGATGAGCAACTGCGGCTCGCGGGTCAGGGCGACTTCGACGATTTCCGGGGTCAGGCCGTAACCGTACTCAAAGCGGTTGGGCACCAGGTAATCGACATGCGCCGCCCCCAGTAACCGCAGGCCCAGCATGCCGACGGTGCTGGCCGTCGCGCCATCGGCGTCGAAGTCACCGACGATCAGGATGCGCTGACGCTGGTCCAGCGCCTGCACCAGCAAATCCACCGCGGCCTCGATACCTTTGAGCTGCTGGTACGGGATCAACCGCGCCAGGCGCTTGTCCAGTTCAGCCTGTGATTGCACGCCACGGGCGGCGTACAACCGTGTCAGCAACGTCGGCATTTCGCCCAGAAAAGGCAGGGTTTCAGGCAATGGACGAGGTTCGATGCGCATAAGCGGGGGATGTGTCTCTGAGTCTGAAGGTGGAAAGATTGAAGCAGGCCGAGGATTAACCGCGTTCGCCGGTCAACCACTGCAATTGCACTTCGTGCTGGCCGCGGTCGTCGGTCACGAAGATTGTGCCTTCGCTGATCATCACGTCCCACTTGATCACCCGTGGCATGTCTTTGGCCAAGGTTTCGAGGACCTCTTGCGGCACGGCCGCCACGTTGACGTTTTTCAGGTTTTTGATCGCCGGAATCACTTTGCCTTCCCAGACGCGCAGGCTGCCGTAGGCCAGCAAGCTGGTGCGTTCGGTGCGGCGCGAACACCAGGTCAGGCGCTCGGCGTCCGGCTGGCCGACTTCGATCCAGTGCAAAACACGGTCATCCAGGCTTTTTTCCCACAGCGCCGGTTCGTCTACATCAGACAGGCCGCGTCCAAAGGACAGTTGCTCGTTGTACCAGAAGGCATACGCCAGCAAACGCACGGTCATGCGCTCTTCGGTTTCCGAAGGGTGACGGGCGATGGTCTGTTTTACGCTCTCATACACACCGCGATCAAGGTCGGTGAGGTTGAGTTCAAACTTGTAAGTCGTGGACGGCTGGGCCATGAACGGGCTTCTTGATACGGAGAAAGGCGGCAAGTCTACCCGATACGCCAAGGATCAACGAACTCTGCGGCTTCTTGCGCGCCCGCTCCTATGTTAAAAGGCTGTACTCGCACGCTCCCGGACAAGGATTACTCATGCCCCTCGCTGCCAAACCCCTTTCGGGCCTTAAGGTCGTCGAACTCGGAACGCTGATCGCCGGGCCGTTCGCTTCGCGTATTTGCGCCGAATTCGGGGCTCAGGTGATCAAGGTTGAATCCCCGGACGGGGGCGATCCGCTGCGCAAATGGCGCAAGCTGTATGAGGGCACGTCGCTGTGGTGGTTCGTGCAGGCGCGTAACAAGAAATCCCTGACGCTGAACCTCAAGCACCCTGATGGCCTTCAGGTGCTCAAGGCGTTGCTGGCCGACGCGGACATCCTGATCGAGAACTTTCGCCCCGGTGTGCTCGAAAAGCTCGGGCTGGGGTGGGACGTGTTGCATGCCTTGAACCCCAAGCTGGTCATGGTCCGCCTGTCGGGCTTTGGCCAGACCGGGCCGATGAAGGATCAGCCGGGCTTCGGGGCCGTGGGTGAATCGATGGGCGGGCTGCGTTACATCACCGGCTTCGAAGACCGCCCGCCCGTGCGCACTGGTATTTCCATTGGCGACTCGATTGCCGCGCTGTGGGGCGTGATCGGTGCATTGATGGCCTTGAGGCACCGCGAGGTGAATGGCGGCCAAGGCCAAGTGGTGGATGTGGCGTTGTATGAAGCCATTTTCGCGATGATGGAAAGCATGGTCCCGGAGTTCGATGTGTTCGGTTTTATTCGCGAACGCACGGGCAATATCATGCCGGGCATTACCCCCTCTTCGATCCATACCAGCCTGGACGGCAAGCACGTCCAGATTGGCGCCAACGGCGATGCGATTTTCAAACGGTTCATGCAGCTGATTGGCCGTGACGACTTGGCAAACGACCCGCAGCTGGCCAGCAATGACGGGCGTGACGCACGACGCGATGAACTGTATGGCGTGATTGATCGCTGGGTGGCCTCGCTGCCGCTGGACACGGTGCTTGAGCAACTGAATACCGCGCAGGTGCCGGCCAGTCGTATTTTCTCGGCGCAAGACATGTTCAGCGACCCGCAGTTTCTGGCGCGGGAGATGTTCCTGAGTGCCAAATTGCCCGACGGCAACGACTTCAAAATGCCAGGTATTGTGCCCAAGCTCTCCGAGACCCCCGGGTCGGCCGAGTGGGTGGGCCCCGAGCTGGGCGCCCATAACGATGAAGTGCTGGGCGCGTTGGGCTACGACGCCTCGGCCATTGCGGCACTGAAACACAACGGTGCCATTTAGCAGAGGGGCTCGGCCCCTTTTCAAACGCTGTAGAAGGAACACCGCACCATGACGATTCGCTCATGGCGGCCAAGCCGTTGGGCTCAACTCATTCCTTGGGCGATGCTGGGCTGGGCGTGCATGAGTTCCGGGGCCGAAAAACTCACATGGCTGATGCGCGATTTACCGCCGCTGACCGTCTTTGAGGGCCCGCAAAAAGGTCAGGGGGTGATTGATCAGCTCATGCCCTTGCTGATCGCCAGCCTGCCCGAATACGAACATGTGGTGGTCAAGGTCAATCGGGCCCGTGCCATGCAAATGCTGCAGGACCCGACGCTGACGTGCGACCCGGCGCTGGTGTGGAATCCCTCACGCGCACAATCGATTGCCTACTCGGCGCCGGTCATGGGCTTACACAGCAACGGGCTGGTGATCCGCCAAAGCGATGAGCCGAAGATCGCGCCTTATGTCACGGATCAGTCGGTGGACCTTAAGCGCATGCTCAATGCACAAGGCGTCCGGCTGGGGGTGGTGGCCAAGCGCAGTTATGGCATGTGGATCGATGAGCAACTGGCGCATAGCGAGGACCGCCAGTTGTTTGTTCACCATGGCAATGATGCCTTGGGCAGCCTGTTGCAAATGCAGCATGCCGGCCGGCTGGAAGGTGTTTTGGGGTATTGGCCCGAGATTCAATCCAAGGCCCGGCAGCAAGGCTTGCCGTTTGAAACACTGCTGTTCTACCGGATTTTGGGCGCGCCCACGTATCAGCCGATTTATATCGGGTGCTCCGACACCCCTGCAGGCCACGAAGCGTTAAGCCGGATTAACCGGGCATTGGCCACGTTGGGGCCGGACGCGTTGCGTGAGGCTGAAGCTCAGTGGCAGGAGCCCGGCCACCCTGACGACTACGTGAATGGACAAGCAAGCCCGCCAAAGCGCCCACGCTGAGAAATTGCGCTCAAAAAAAACCCCGAGCAGTGGGGAGTCAACTCGGGGTTTAACAGGATCAGGTGATCCGCTCGACGGGCGTCAGGCATCGGAGCAAAACGCTTGATCCCGTCGATGAAAAATCTGACAAGCCTGTAGGAAAAAAGGTTCCCTCGGCGCAGTAATCAATTTTCTTCAGCGGGCCAACGTGTTGAAACACGGCATCTGGTAGGCCTGCAACAGCTGGTTCAAGCGACCCACACTGACGGGCTTGGTCAGAGAGCCCAACACCTTGAGGCCTTCACGGCGCGCCCTGCTGGCGGCCTTTTCAACGACATGGGGGGCGGCGCAGGTCTGGATGATCAACGCCGAGGCATTGCGCTGCTTGGCCAGCTCAGTGATCAGGTCAAGCCCCGAGGTGGTGTCCAGGTAAAGGTCGCAAATGGCGATATCGATAGCACCGCGTACCGCAAGTGAGTGGCGTGCCGCCTCCAGGCTTGAAGCGGTCAGCACATCGAAAATGCGGCATGCATTCAACATTTGATGCAGGGTCATCAACTGGAAAGGGTTGTCTTCAAGGATGAGTACTTTCAGGTTTTGCATCATGAACCTTTACAGCAGCGGGACGATTACTCGAATGGAGCGCACTGTAGAAGGCTCAAACTGAACAGAACATAAGACAAATCTTGAATTACGGTAAGAACATTCCTACCAAGCCAGCCACTTTAAAACACAGAGGGTTAATCAAGGGACATCCCACTTTCTCCCTTCCGACCCGTCAAACCACCCTCCTACCAACCCCTCCAACTGCCCGGTCGATGAATAAAAAGGGACAGTCCACTGATACACCTCCGAGCTGCAGGCGTTGAATTCCATGACACGTTTTATGTAAAAGGGCTTTCGGCTGCGGATAACGCCCAGTAACTCTCGATGTAACTGTTCGGCCAGGGATGGGGGGTAGAGATTCGCTTCAAGGCTGTTTAAACCCTGGATGCGCTCCAGCTTGATGGATAAACGCTCTTCATAACTGCGGTTGCAGGTGACCAGTTCACCTTTGACACCGACTACAAAAATGGGGCTGGGAATACCGTCCAGGTAACGGCGCTGAAACGCGATAGCCTCCTGTAGTTGAGCTTCGCGCGCGTGCCCGAGCACAACCTGGTTATGCAGGCGCCGATTGCACAGAAACAACAACAGGCCAGCCACCAGCAAAGCTGCCATTGGCGCATACAGCCAGGGCGAGTGATAAAAGGTGCTCTCAACGAGCGGGGCCTTCCTTACTCCGCCCAACCACTTGCTTCTCAAGGTGCGGATTTCGGTCATGGTCATGGCTTCCAGCGCCTTGTTCAGGATGCTCAAGAGTTCGGGGTGCTTTGCATGCACTGAAAACGTATCGGCTGACCAGCGGCCTTCGACGGTGCGGCCCACCTTGAGGCGACCCGGCGGATACAGGTACGCCTGTGTCTCGCTTTGGATCGTTGCGTCGGCCTCGCCTTTTTCCACCAGGCTTCTGGCCTGATCGAAACTCGCAACCGTATGCACTTCGATCTCCGGATGGTCGCGCCGGATCATGGCTTCAAGGGCGTGCCTGGCGGGAAGTGCCAAGACCTTGCCGGACAACTGCTCCAGTGATCCGAGCCGCGAGTCATGGGTTCGAACGATGAAAACCCAGGGCGCACCGCCGTAGGAGTACGTGAAGTTCAGAAACTCCTTTCGCTCCGGACTGATAGACAGCGTGGCGTTCATTTGCCCTCGACCACTCTTGAGCAAGCCCAACGTCTGGGCGGTCGAAAACGACTCTTCATGGACGAATTGCAGGCCGGTCATGCGTGAAATACGCGCAAGGATGTCAATGCTCAAGCCTTCCCACTCGCCCATGGCGTTGCGAAAGGTATAAAGCGGATATTGCTGGCTCACCACCGTGACCACGGGGTTAGCCTTGATCCATTCACGCTCGGCGGGGAGCAAATCGATGTGTTGCCTGGCAATGCTGCCCTCAAGCCCCTGGGTCCAGCGAGAAAAAATGAGTCCTGAGAGCGTCTGATCCACACTGTTGAGTACCTGATCGATCAGGGCCGTCAACTGGCGGTCTGCCAGACGGGTCGCAAAGGCGAAGCCCGATACCGGTATGGCGCTGTCATCAATGATGCGCAACCTTGAGTAAGGACGAATGCTATTGAACGCCTGAACAATGACCTCGTTGCCGATGAAGGCGTCGATGTCCCCTTCTATCAGGGCTTCCATGGCGCTGTGCATCGTGGGGGTGATGATGATTTCGCTGTCAGGGTAGAACGCATGGGCGGCTTGTATATCGATGTAACCGTCCAGGAAGCCGATCTTTTTACCCGACCAGTCAACGATGGACTCTGACTCAAAATCACGTCCGACAATGACTGGCTGATCCTCCAGGTAATCCTGCGAGAACTCGATGCCCTCGATCCCGCGCTCAAACCCGCTGGCGCTGGTCAATACATCAATCTTGCCAGCCAGCAGTTCGGCAACGGCGTGATCGCGCTTGCGAAAGCCAAGCACTTCGACCTGGACCCCTAACTTATCACGGATGATGCTCAGGTAATCGGCACTGATGCCTTGATAACGGTTTCGATCGTTGGTGATATCGATGGGCTCGTAACCGTCGAGGGTGATGCCCACGCGTAGCTTGCCGCGCTCCTGCAGCCAACGTTTTTCTTCGCTGTCCAGACGCAGGGGTTTAAAACTGGCAAAGCTGGGAGGCAATTTGAAGGGTAAGCCGTGCGCGGCATCGGCAGGCGGCATAAAGCCCAGCACCCCGAGAATCAGCACGGCGTTTATCCATGATCCAAATGCCTGAAAAGTACGTGACATTGCAGCTTCCTTGACCGTCAACTCGCCAGCCTTGGAGGGCGAGAACGGCGCAAGTTTGCCACGCAGAAACAAAAAAGCCCGTCAGGCGACGGGCTTCAATGTCTGTAGGACAAGACCTGTTACAAGGCTTTGCCTCGGTTACCATGCTGGCCCACAAAGGCTTGAACCGCTTTCAGGTCATTTGCCAGAACGGTGTACCGCTCTTCTCGTGCAAACAAATCAGACAGATGCGCAGGCAGTTGCAATGCCTTTCCTACGCCTGCCTTCTCAACGGCCTCGGGGAACTTGACCGGGTGAGCGGTGCCCAGAATTACCATGGGGGTGTCCAGACTACGACGGCATTCACGTGCAGCCTTGACGCCGATGGCTGTGTGCGGATCCAGCACTTCGCCGGTCTCTGCAAACACCTGGGCAATGGTTTCACAGGTCTGGGTGTCGTCGACGGCCAACGAGTCAAACAGGCGGCGGGCTTCGGTCCAGCGATCGTCTTCAACGCTGAAGTGGCCGGTTTGCTTGAACGTGTCCATCAGCTCGGCAACCAACGCCCCGTTACGCCCGTGCAGGTCGAACAGCAAGCGTTCGAAGTTCGAGGACACCATGATGTCCATCGACGGCGACAGGGTCGCGTGCAGGGTTTCTTTGGCGTACTGATTGCCGCTCATGAAGCGGTGCAGGATGTCGTTGCGGTTGGTGGCGACAATCAATTGATTGATTGGCAGGCCCATGTTACGCGCCAGGTAACCGGCGAAGATGTCGCCGAAGTTGCCGGTGGGCACCGAGAACGACACGGAACGGTGCGGCCCGCCCAACTGCAAGGCTGCGTGGAAGTAGTAGACGATCTGGGCCATGATTCGCGCCCAGTTGATCGAGTTCACGGCAACCAGGCGCGTGCCCTTGAGGAAGCTCTGGTCCGCGAAGCTGGCCTTGACCATTTCCTGGCAGTCGTCGAAGTTGCCTTCGATGGCCAGGTTGTGGATGTTGTCACCGAACAGCGTGGTCATCTGGCGACGCTGCACTTCAGACACCCGGTTATTGGGGTGCAGGATGAAAATATCCACGTTCTCGCAGTGCTTGCAGCCTTCAATCGCCGCCGAGCCGGTGTCTCCCGAGGTAGCACCGACAATGACCACTCGCTCGCCGCGCTTTTCAAGCACGTAGTCGAGCAAGCGACCCAGCAGTTGCAGGGCGAAATCCTTGAAGGCCAGGGTCGGGCCGTGGAACAGCTCCAACACCCATTCATTGCCATTGAGCTGACGCAGCGGCGCGACCGCCGCGTGGGAGAACACGCCGTAGGTTTCTTCGAGAATCTTTTTGAAGTCGGCATCCGGGATGCTGCCCGTCACGAACGGACGCATCACGCGAAATGCCAGCTCGTGGTACGGCAGGCCGGCCCACGAGGCGATTTCTTCCTGGGTAAAGCGTGGCAGGTTTTCCGGCACATACAGGCCGCCATCACTGGCCAGACCGGCCAACAGGACATCTTCAAAATTCAGGGCCGGTGCCTGGCCGCGGGTACTGATATAGCGCATTAGGGCGAACCTTCGAGGTGAGCGGCAAGCCGTGGCGTCATGGCCCACGTCAACGCCAGATGGCACGTTAACGGGGGGCAGGCGCCTACAGCGTGCCGCTGGTCATTAATTTAGATGTTCCACGCGGATGCGGACCACTGAACCGACAACGCCTTGCAACGCTTCCAGCGCGGTGATGGCGTCGTTCATGTGCTGCTCAAGCACGCGATGGGTCAACAGAATCATTGGCACCAGGCCATCATGCTCTTCGACTTCTTTCTGCATGATCGATTCAATGTTGATACCGCGCTCGGACAGGATGCTGGCCACTTGCGCCAGCACGCCCGGATGGTCCTTGGCCTGAATGCGCAAGTAGTAAGCGCTTTCGCATGCTTCAATCGGCAGGATCGGATGATCAGACAGCAAGTCCGGCTGGAAGGCCAGGTGCGGCACGCGGTTTTCGGGGTCGGAGGTCATGGCGCGGACCACGTCGACCAGATCCGCCACGACCGAGGAAGCGGTGGGTTCCATGCCGGCGCCAGCCCCGTAGAACAAGGTCGAACCGGCGGCGTCGCCATTGACCATCACGGCGTTCATCACGCCGTTGACGTTGGCGATCAGGCGGTCGGCCGGGATCAGGGTCGGGTGAACCCGCAGCTCAATGCCGCTGGCCGTGCTGCGGGCGACGCCCAGGTGCTTGATGCGGTAGCCCAACGCTTCGGCGTAGTTCACGTCAGCGGTGGTCAGCTTGGTGATGCCCTCGGTGTAGGCTTTGTCGAATTGCAGCGGAATACCGAACGCGATAGACGCCAGAATGGTCAGCTTGTGGGCGGCGTCAATGCCTTCAACGTCGAAGGTAGGATCGGCTTCGGCGTACCCCAGCGCTTGCGCTTCTGCCAGAACGTCTTCGAAGGTCCGGCCTTTCTCGCGCATCTCGGTGAGGATGAAGTTGCCCGTGCCGTTGATGATGCCCGCAACCCAGTTGATGCGGTTGGCGGACAGGCCTTCACGGATTGCCTTGATGACCGGAATACCGCCCGCGACCGCTGCTTCGAACGCCACGATCACGCCCTTTTCCTGGGCTTTGGCGAAGATTTCGTTGCCATGAACGGCAATCAAGGCCTTGTTGGCCGTGACCACATGCTTGCCGTTTTCGATGGCTTTGAGCACCAGTTCCCGGGCGATGGTGTAACCGCCGATCAACTCGATCACGATGTCGATGTCAGGGTTGGTTGCAACAGCGAATACATCGTTGGTAATGGGGGCACCGGTAATGTCGCACTGCGGGTTTGGCGTACGCATTGCAATTTGCGCAACCTGGATACCACGCCCGGCACGGCGGGCAATCTCCTCGGCGTTACGCTTAAGTACGTTGAAGGTGCCGCCACCGACGGTCCCTAGTCCACAGATGCCTACTTTGACCGGATTCACGCTGAACTCCCCATAAAACGGCCGACGCAAGGTCGGCCGTGGAAAACAACCGTGGTCTGCCACGGTTCTCTATTAATGCCCGGGCCGTTGAACGGCCCGAGCATGCTCGTCAAAGGCTTACTGTGACGAGGCAGGATTATTTAACACTGAGTGCCAGCTTGCCAACCTGTGCTGCTGGCTGATAGCCCGGAATCACTTGACCGTCGGCCAGGACAATGGCCGGCGTGCCGTTCACACCAATGGATTGGCCCAATGCGAACTGCTTGGACACAGGGTTGGCGCACTTGGGGGCGTCGACCGTTTTGCCATTGGTCATTTTGTCCATGGCGCTTTTCTTGTCCTTGGAACACCAGACCGCTTGCAGCTGTTGATCACCGGCCGAGCCCAAGCCCTGACGCGGGAACGCTACATAGCGCACTTCAATGCCCATTTTGTTCAGCTCAGGCACTTCTTCGTGCAGCTTGTGGCAGTACGGGCAGGTGGTGTCGGTAAACACGGTGATGTGCGACTTGGTTTCGCCAACGGCCGGGTACACCACGGTCTCTGCGGCAGGAATCCCGTTGATCAGCTTGGCAACGCTGACGCGCTCGGCCTTTTCGGTCAGGTTGACCGGCTTGCCGTCCTTGAGCTGGAACATATAGCCCTGCACGATGAACTGACCATCGGCACTGGCATACAGCACTCGGCTGCCTTTGAGTTTGACTTCATACAGGCCTGCCATCGGGCTGGCACTGATGCTTTCGACCGGCACATCCAGTTGCAGGGTTTCGAGGCTTTTACGAATGGCTTGCTCGGCGCCGGTATCGGCAAACGAAAAGGTACTGACCAACGCAATGGCTGCGGCGGCGAAAAGTTGGGTCACGCGCATGAGAACTCCTGAAGGCGGACAAAACGGCCAAACCTCACTACCCCAAGGCAAAAAGGGTTTTAGTGGCTCGTTTTCTGAACCGGCAAAGCCTACCACAATTGGCCCGCAAGGCCGACTGTGGCGGATGCAACAGCTGACAAAGCACCTCAGCCGCGGGGATGGTGCCGGGCGTGCAGGTCTTGCAAACGCGCACGCGCCACATGGGTGTAGATCTGGGTCGTCGAAAGGTCGCTGTGTCCCAGCAGCATTTGCACCACTCGCAAGTCCGCCCCGTGGTTGAGCAGGTGCGTGGCGAAAGCGTGGCGCAGCGTATGCGGCGACAGCGACTTGTCGATACCGGCCACTGTGGCCTGATGCTTAATGCGGTGCCAAAAAGTCTGGCGGGTCATTTGCTCCCCGCGCTGGCTGGGGAACAGTACGTCACTGGGACGCCCGTTCAATAGCTCATGCCGGGCGCCGCGCAGGTAGCGCTCAACCCAGACAATCGCCTCCTCCCCCATCGGCACCAGGCGCTCCTTGCTGCCCTTGCCCATGACCCGCAGCACACCCTGACGCAAGTTGACTTGCTCCAGCGTCAGGCTGATCAGCTCGGTCACCCGCAACCCGCATGCATACAACACTTCCAGCATGGCGCGATCGCGCTGGCCGATGGCGTCGCTCAAATCAGGGGCAGCCAGCAACGCCTCAACGTCCGCTTCTGACAAGGACTTGGGCAACGGCCGCCCCAACTGTGGCATGTCGACTTGCAAGGTCGGGTCAACGGCAATCAATTTTTCACGCAGCAAGTAACGATAGAACCCACGCGCACCCGACAGGAAGCGCGCCGTAGATCGCGGTTTGTAATGCTGATCGAGACGCCAGGCCAAATGGTCGAGGATCAGCTCTCGGCCCGCATGGGCCAGCTCGATCCCGCGCTCGCGTAACCAGCCATTGAACAGCGCCAAATCACTGCGATAGGCATCACGGGTGTTGTCGGACAGGCCTTTTTCCAGCCACAGGGCATCCAGAAAACGGTCAATAAGCGGGTCATCGATAGCTGGCATTGGCGCTCGAAACGCGCAGGCACTGAGCCGCGCGTAAATAAAAAGTGAACAGTGAAAGTGGCCGCTAGTCTTTCATAGCCGGCTCGCCGCATAAATAGAAAGCACTCATCACCCACCCCCAAGGGGCTCCATATGAATGAACAACAGATCCTGCTGGCGTTTGGGGGCATCGGAATCGCTGCGCTGGGCTGCCAATGGCTGGCCTGGCGCCTGAAACTGCCGGCCATCCTGTTCTTATTGCTGGCGGGCATCGTGCTCGGCCCGGTGCTCGGCTGGCTAAACCCGCAAACACTGTTTGGCCCGCTGCTGATGCCGCTGGTGTCGTTGGCGGTGGCCTTGATCCTGTTTGAGGGGAGCCTGACGCTGCACCTGTCCGAATGGCGAGAAATTGGCACGGTTGTGCGCCGTCTCGTCACCCTGGGTGCTCTGTCGACCTGGGCCGTCATTACTGTGGCCACGCATTGGCTACTGGGTTTTGACTGGCTCCTGGCATTGCTGTTCGGCACCTTGACGCTGGTCACCGGGCCGACGGTCATTGTGCCGATGCTGCGCGTGGTGCGGCCCAAGGCGTCGATTGCGAACATTCTGCGCTGGGAAGGGATCGTCATTGACCCGATTGGCGCCCTGCTCGCCGTGGTCGTCTACAGCTTCATCATTGCCCGTGCTTCGGGCGATGGCTTGAGCCACAGCTTGCTGACCTTTGCCGGTGTGATTGTGTGCGGCAGCCTGTTCGGGATCGTGGGCGGCTGGGTCTCGGGGCATGTGCTGCGCAAGCAATGGCTGCCCGAATACTTGCAAAGCCTTGGCACGTTGGCGACAGTGCTGGCCGTGTTCATTGCCTCCAATCAGGTCATGCATGAGTCCGGCCTGCTGGCTGTCACGCTGATGGGCATGTGGATGGCCAACATGAAAGGCGTGGATGTGCGCAATATTCTGCACTTCAAGGAAAACCTCAGCGTTTTCCTGATCTCCGGCCTGTTCATTCTGCTCGCCGCGCGCCTTGATCTGGACGCCATGATCGGGCTGGGCCCGGCGGTGCTGGTTTTGCTGCTGATCATTCAATTTATTGCACGCCCCTTGAATGTACTGCTCTCGACATTTGGCTCAAAACTGAACTGGCGCGAGCGCACCCTCCTCGCCTGGATTGCACCGCGTGGCATTGTGGCCGCTGCGGTTTCGGCCATTTTTGCCATTCGCCTGGACGAAGCCGGTCACCAGGGTGCGCTGTTATTGGTGCCTCTGACCTTCGCCGTGATCATCGGCACTGTCGTGGTGCAAAGCGCTACAGCACGCCCGCTCGCGCGCTTGCTCAAGGTGGCAGAACCGCCTCCCAGCGGCTTTTTGATTGTCGGCGCCAACGGCCCGGCCCGCCTCATCGGCACAGCCTTGCAACAGTTGGGCAGCCGGGTGCTGCTAACGGATTCGAGCTGGGAAAACATTCGCGCGGCCCGCATGGAAAACCTGCCGACCTACTTCGGCAACCCGGCATCGGAGCATGCCGAATCGCACCTGGATCTGGTTGGGTTAGGGCATCTGCTAGGGCTGTCCCCCTCAGGCGAACTCAATGCGCTGGCCGCCATGCGTTTTCGTCATGAGTTCGGGCCGCATCGCCTGTTTGCGCTGGCCAACAGCCAGGAGAGCCGCCGCACGGATAAACACCGGGCCAGCCATGAGCATCGCGGCCGCGCACTGGGCGACCCGGCGCTGACCTACGGCCAGTTGGTGGGCGAGTTCAATCAGGGCGCGCAGTTGTACAGCACGCACCTGACGAATGAGTTCACGTGGCAAGACTATCAGGCGCTCCACGGGGAGCGAGCGAACCTGCTGTTTGCCAAGGACACGTCAGGCTGGGTACACGTAATCACGCCGCAAAGCGAGGTGAGCCCCGAGCCAGGCTGGACGTTACTGGCATTGATCAGGCCCGCTTAGAGGGGGCACTCGCCGTTACTGGGCAAACCCTGGCAATACGGGAACAGGCCGCTTGTCGTCGTCGATGGCCACGAAGCTGAACAAGCCCTGGATCGCGAGTTCACGTCCGTCGCTGCTCATGCTTTCAACGTAGACCTGCACTTCAACCTTGAGGCTGGTGTTACCGACTTTCACCACGCGTCCGACCAGCTCAACGATTGAGCCCGCCGCTATCGGGTGATTGAAGTTGATGGGATCAGTGGACACGGTCACCAGCGGCAGGCGACAGAAACGGGTCGCGGCGATGAACGACACTTCATCCATCCAGGCCAATGCGGTGCCGCCAAACAGGGTGTTGTGGTGATTGGTGGTCGAAGGGAATACGGCTTTGGTGATGCGGGTAACAGACAGTTCTGTACGGCGTTGAATCTCTTGCTCACGCGGTGTCATGCTTTTTACTACCTACAACTGGACAAAGGTCTGATAAATCTCAGGCAACAAAAAAGCAGCCCGAAGGCTGCTTTTTTCTGCATCGGGAAGCTGGACTTAAGCCAGTTTTTCCTTGATGCGAGCTGCTTTACCGGACAGGTCACGCAGGTAGTACAGCTTGGCTTTACGAACGTCACCGCGACGCTTCACAGCCATGCTGTCGATTTGCGGGCTGTAGGTCTGGAAAGTACGCTCTACGCCAACACCGTTGGAGATTTTACGAACAGTGAAAGCACTGTTCACGCCACGGTTACGCTTGGCAATCACTACACCTTCGAAAGCTTGCAGACGCGAACGATCGCCTTCCTTCACTTTCACCTGAACGACGATGGTGTCGCCCGGGGCAAAAGGAGGGATCTCTTTAGTCATCTGCTCTGCTTCGAGTGCAAGGATGATTTTGTTAGTCATGCTGTGCTCCTAAGGTAGATCGTCGGATCTACCATCGATACGTTGTTAACTATCGTCCCGCGCGAGGATGTATTCCTCGAGCAGCTTCTTCTCTTCTCCAGAAAGCGAGCGGCTTTCCAGAAGATCGGCGCGTCGTTCGTAGGTCCGCCCAAGGGACTGCTGCAAACGCCAACGCCGGATGTGTGCATGATTGCCACTAAGCAATACGTCGGGAACACGCTGATCCGCATACACCTCCGGTCGGGTGTAGTGCGGGCAATCCAGCAGACCATCCGTAAAGGAATCTTCCTCGGCGGAGTCCGCATGCCCTAAAGCTCCAGGCAGCAGTCGTGTAACCGCATCAATCAGAACCATTGCCGGCAGCTCGCCGCCAGACAATACATAGTCGCCAATCGACCACTCTTCATCGACATGAGCGTCAATAAAACGCTCGTCAATGCCTTCATAACGACCTGCAATGAGGATTAATGCTTCCTCATTCGCCAGTTCGCGTACCGCCGACTGATTCAGCTGGCGGCCTTGGGGCGACAGGTAAATTACCTTCGCCGCCTCTCCGGCTGCATTTCTGGCCTGAACCAGTGCATCTTCCAGAGGCTTGATCTTCATCACCATGCCCGGACCACCGCCAAATGGGCGATCGTCCACAGTGTGATGCCGGTCCGTTGTGTAGTCTCGCGGATTCCAACAGGTGAGCTGCAAGAGCCCTTGTTTCACCGCGCGACTCGTGATGCCGTAGTCGCTGATGGCGGAAAACATTTCGGGAAACAAACTGATCACTTCTACGCGCAAATTAGCCACGCTTAGAAGTCCGCATCCCAATCCACCTTCATCTCGCTGGCTGCCAGGTCGACGCTCAACACGCATTGCTCTGTATAGGGCAACAAGCGATCACGGTCATCCAGGCTACCTGGGCAAGGTTTGACGTACATCACATCGTTAGAGCCAGTCTCTAGCAGGTGATCGATTTTTCCGAGCAGTTGCTCTTGTGTATCGATGACCTTGAGGCCTTCAAGCTGGTACCAGTAGTACTCGCCGTCGGTCAGTTCAGGAAACAGGTTACGGGGCACGCAGATTTCGAATTCGCGAAGAAGGCCTGCTTCATCACGGTCATCAAGACCCTTGAGCTTCACAACCAGAAACTTGCCGTTCTGGGAACGACCACTGACCAGCTCTGCCTGCCGTACATCGCCACCACGCCGAAGCGTTACGGTCTTGTAATCCAGCAGGTTGTCAATTGGATCCGTAAAGGAATACACCTTCACTTCGCCGCGAACGCCATGAATCGAAAAAATCTTGCCGATAACGATCAAATCATCAGCAATTTCTGGCGTCACGCTCATATTGCTCAGGCCGCAGCCTTGGCATTGACTTTCACAAGCTGAGCAACGCGCTCAGACATTTGTGCACCAACGCTCAACCAGTAAGCGAGGCGGTCTTCTTTAACGGAGAAACGAACTTCCTGACCACGGGCAACCGGGTTGAAGAAGCCAATTTGTTCCTTGTGGGAACCGTCACGTGGGTTACGGCTATCGGTAACGGTCAAGTGGTAAAACGGGCGCTTTTTGGAGCCGCCAAGGGCAAGACGGATTGTTAGCATGTGTAGATCTTTCCTGTAGTCGGTGCTGCAAATCTAAATGCACAGCGGGCATAGGTGCCCGAAAGGCCGCATATTCTAAGGAATATCCGGACTTTTGCAAATGTCTTTTTCTGGCGCCTACGTGGCGTTACATCCAGATCTGCTATAAGGCCGCCACGAATGGCGACAAGTCAGCTCCCGCACAGTGCGGGTTTGCTGGAGGTCTCGCAGGGCTGCGAGCTGCGCAAACGCGAGCGCTTGCGCAGGTAAATTACATTTTCGG
Source organism: Pseudomonas sp. BS-2016 (assembly GCF_001806145.1). NCBI lineage: Bacteria > Pseudomonadati > Pseudomonadota > Gammaproteobacteria > Pseudomonadales > Pseudomonadaceae > Pseudomonas > Pseudomonas sp. BS-2016. Next base: position 47,948 of record NZ_MLCT01000025.1, on the reverse strand, counting down.
CATGCCGCCGCCGGGCATCATCGAGCCCATGCCGCGCATCATTTTGGCCATGCCGCCTTTGGAAGAGAATTTCTTCATCATCTTTTGCATCTGCTTGTGTTGCTTGATCAAGCGACCGATGTCCTGCACTTGCGTGCCGGAACCCATGGCAATACGACGTTTGCGCGAACCGCTGATCAGCTCAGGGTCACGACGCTCGGCCGGAGTCATGGAATTGATGATGGCTTCCATTTGCTTGAATTGCTTTTCTGCTGCGCCCTGGGCATTGCCCATTTGCGCCAGATTCACGCCACCCATGTTCGGCAGCTTGTCCATGAGGCCGCCGAGGCCGCCCATGTTTTTCATCTGTTGCAGTTGATCGCGAAAATCTTCGAGGTCGAAGCCTTTACCTTTCTTGAGCTTTTTAGCCAGCTTGTCGGCTTTTTCTTTATCGAGGGTCTGTTCGGCCTGCTCGATAAGGCTGAGCACATCGCCCATGCCCAAAATACGTGACGCAATACGGTCGGGGTGGAACGGGTCGAGCGCATCGCTCTTCTCGCCCATGCCGAGGAACTTGATCGGTTTACCCGTGATGGCGCGCACGGACAACGCGGCACCGCCACGGGCGTCACCATCGACCTTGGTCAGGATCACACCGGTCAGCGGCAGGGCATCACCAAAGGCCTTGGCCGTGTTGGCGGCGTCCTGGCCCGTCATGGCGTCCACCACGAACAAGGTTTCTGCTGGCTTGACCGCCGCGTGCAGTTCCTGAATCTCGGCCATCATGTCGGCGTCGATGTGCAGGCGACCGGCGGTATCGACGATCACGACATCAATGAACTTGAGCCGCGCTTCATTAATAGCCGCTTGAGCAATCGCCACCGGCTTCTGGCTGATGTCGGACGGGAAGAAGGTCACGCCCACTTCGCCGGCCAGGGTTTCCAGCTGCTTGATCGCGGCCGGACGATACACGTCGGCGGACACGACCATGACGGTTTTCTTTTTGCGCTCTTTGAGGAAGCGCGCCAGCTTGCCGGCGGTGGTGGTTTTACCCGCACCCTGCAAACCGGCCATCAGGATCACGGCAGGCGGCGTGACGTTGAGGATCAGATCCTCGTTCGCCGCGCCCATCAGGCTTTCGAGTTCAGCCTGGACGATCTTCACAAACGCCTGGCCCGGCGTCAGGCTGCGCGACACTTCAGTGCCGACAGCGCGCTCTTTGACCGCGTTGACGAAGTCTTTGACCACTGGCAAAGCCACGTCGGCTTCCAGCAACGCCATGCGCACTTCGCGCAGGGTGTCTTTGATATTGTCCTCGGTCAGCTTGGCCTTGCCGGTGACATGGCGCAGCGTCTGCGAGAGACGGTCGGTTAAATTTTCAAACATGCGCGATCCTTTCAGGCCCAAAGTAGACCGGGGTTATTGCGGCCCAGCCCGTGTAAAACTGATGCTCGGCGAGCCTGCGGCGTGGGCAGGTCGCGGATTATAGCGAAGACTGATCGCGGCGGACACCTTACCGTCAGCTTATGTGGCTTTCGTGTTCAGGCGGTTGTATGCCAAACTCAGCCCTTTCGGGCTTGCCTAACAGGATTTATGCTCCCCTTGTCACCGAGTTTGCTCCCCAGCCTCGCCGCCGCATGTCTATACGCCGCTGCGACTTTCTATCAAGGCAATTGCTTGCGCCACGGCGCAAAGGCAAACAAACGCCTGTTGGTGACGCTCGGCATCCTTGCCGTCATCACCCACGCCGCGAGCCTTTTTACCCACTTGATGACCCCCGCCGGGCTGGAGCTGGACTTTTTCAGCGCCGCCAGTCTGATTGCGGTCGCCGTGATTGCCGTCACGCTGGTCGCCTGCGCCCGCATCCCGGTCGAGAACCTGCTGCTGCTTCTATACCCGCTGGGCGCCCTGACCGTGCTGCTGTCTGAATTTGCCCCGCCCGGCACGGTGCAAGTCATTAATGAACAGCCCGGCATCCTCGCCCATATCCTGCTGTCGATTTTGGCTTACGGCATGTTCACCATTGCGGTGTTTCAAGCGCTGCTGCTGTCATTGCAAAACCATCAGCTCAAACACAAGCACCCCAAGGGCCTGATCAAAAACTTCCCGCCGCTGCAAACCATGGAAAGCCTGCTGTTTGGTTTCTTGTGGGCGGGCTGGACGTTGCTGTCGCTGTCGCTGATCTCGGGCTGGCTGTTCCTGGGCAATCTGTTTGCTCAACACCTGGTGCACAAAACGCTGTTGGCGTGCCTGGCCTGGATCGTGTTCAGCGTGCTGCTGTGGGGTCGCCATCACCTCGGATGGCGCGGCCACAAAGCCATCCGCTGGACGTTTGCCGGGTTCTGCCTGCTGATGCTGGCCTACTTTGGCAGCAAGCTGGTTCGTGAATACATTCTGCATATTTGACGGGCGATGATTATGGATAGCTTGCCCCCCGGGCCGCTGCTGGCCTTATTGGCCCTGGTGTTTGCAGGACTGGGCTTCTGTATTGGACTGCTGTCGCGCAGGTCGCGATCCGTGGTCCAGCGTGCCGAACCCCACTCGCCTCACAGCGCCCTGCCCCAGGAGGACGACGAACCCAATCATCGCCCGCCCTTGCTGGCCGGCATCCACGCGCTGGATAACATCACCGTCAATGACATCCTGATCCCGCGCAGCGAGGTCGAAGGCCTTAACCTCGACGACCCGATTGAAGACCTGATCGAGCAGTTACGCCAGACCAAACGCACGCGCCTGCCGGTGTTCCATAACGACATCAATCAGGTTGAAGCGATCCTCAACACGCGCCACATCCAGCACATGCTGCCGGACGCCAGCCTGACCAAAGAGGCGATTCTGGCCGTTTGCCACGAACCCTACTTCATCCCTGAAAGCACCCCGCTGCATTTGCAGCTGCTGAATTTTCACAAACAGCAGCGCCGTATCGGCATCGTGGTGGATGAATACGGCGAAGTGCTCGGCATTGTGACTCTTGAGGACATCCTCGAAGAGATCGTGGGCGAATTCGAAAACGAGCAAAACGTCGATAACCCGCACATTGAGCCGCTGCCCGATGGCCGTTACGTGGTGGACGGCGCGGCATCGATTCGCGAGCTGAATAAAAGCCTGGGTTGGCAACTGCCCTGCGACGGGCCCAAAACCCTGAACGGACTGGTCACCGAGGCCCTGGAAACCATCCCGGAAACCACGGTATGCCTGAAAATTGGCCGCTACCGACTGGAAATCCTCGACACCGAAGATAACCGTATCAGCCGCGTGCTGATCTGGCACAACAGCGTCAAGCCCGCGGCCTGATGGCCGCGCCGGGCCTTGTTCGATTCCGGCAGGGCTCCCTATAATCACTCCCGCTTACCCAAGCCCCGCCAACAGGCGTGCTACCCGCGCGCTGCGTCCCCGGCGGGTTGTTGTTCGCAGTACCTGCGTGCGTTCCCATCCCGAACGGCGCTTGCACCCTGATATCCCTCGGGGCCAACGACCATAACAATCGCTCAGCCTCGCCTCGCTCCCCGCCCAGGCCAGCCATGAGCACATAACTGTCAGGGATATGCACATGACCTCCAGCACCACTTACAGCGAAGCCTCATCCGAAAAACCGGCCAACTCAGCCGCCCGCGTGGCCACCGCCAGCTTTATCGGAACCGCCATCGAGTTCTACGACTTTTATGTGTACGCGACGGCCGCCGCGCTCGTCATCGGGCCGGTGTTCTTTCCGCAGACATCCGGCACCGCACAAATGCTGTCGGCTTTTCTGACCTTCGGCATCGCCTTTCTCGCACGCCCGCTGGGCTCATTTCTGTTCGGCCATTACGGTGACCGCATTGGCCGCAAGTCGACACTGGTGGCCTCGCTGTTGCTGATGGGCGTGTGCACCACGCTGATTGGCGTGCTGCCGGGCTATGCCACGATCGGTGCTTGGGCGCCCATCCTGTTGTGTGTGCTGCGTTTTGGCCAAGGGCTGGGTCTGGGCGGGGAATGGGGTGGCGCTGCCTTGCTGGCCACTGAAAACGCGCCAAAGGGCAAACGCGCCTGGTTCGGCATGTTCCCGCAGCTGGGCCCCTCAATTGGCTTTCTGGCGGCCAATGGTTTGTTTTTGACGCTGGCCATGACCCTGAGCGATGAGCAGTTCCGCGCTTGGGGCTGGCGAATTCCATTCCTGCTGAGCGCGGCGCTGGTGATGGTGGGGCTGTATGTGCGCCTCAAACTTGAAGAAACCCCCGTATTCGCCAAAGCCGTGGCGCAACACGAACGGGTGAAGATGCCGATCGTCGAGCTTTTCAGCCAGTACTGGGCGCCGATGCTGTTGGGCGCAGCGTCGATGGTGGTGTGTTACGCGCTGTTTTACATCTCGACGGTGTTCTCCCTGAGTTACGGGGTGTCGACCCTGGGCTACACCCGCGAAACCTTCCTCGGCCTGCTGTGCTTTGCCGTGCTGTTCATGGCGGCCGCCACGCCACTCTCAGCCTGGGCCAGCGACCGCTGGGGACGCAAACCGGTGCTCATCGTCGGTGGCGTACTGGCGTTGCTGTCAGGTTTTTTGATGGAGCCATTGCTCACCCACGGCACCACATGGGGCGTGGCGCTGTTTTTGTGTATTGAACTGTTTTTGATGGGCGTGACCTTTGCGCCGATGGGCGCGCTGCTGCCCGAGCTGTTCCCAACACGCGTGCGCTATACCGGCGCGTCGGCCGCGTACAACCTGGGCGGGATTGTCGGTGCGTCTGCGGCACCGTTCTTCGCGCAAAAGCTGGTCAGCATGGGTGGTTTGAGCTGGGTCGGCGGGTACGTATCAGGTGCGGCGCTGCTCAGCCTGATCGCCGTGCTGTGCCTGAAGGAAACGAGGGAGGCTGACCTGAACAAGGTCGCGTGAAGCGGCTTGGGAGCTTGTGGTCGCTGCCGCCCGGTGCGGCAGCGACCACACCGATTTACAGCTCGACCACCACGGCCTTGGCGGCACGTGTGGCTTTGGCGCGTGCGGCCTCGATCGATTCGTCACGGGCCAGGGCTACGCCCATACGGCGCTGACCGTTGACTTCTGGCTTGCCGAACAGGCGCAACGCGGTATCAGGCTCGCTCAGGGCGGCGCCCAGGTTGGCAAAAGCCGTCTGGGTGGATTGCCCTTCCACCAGAATCACAGCCGACGCCGACGGCCCGAACTGACGAATCAGGGGAATCGGCAGACCGAGGATGGCGCGCGCGTGCAGCGCAAACTGCGACAGGTCCTGAGAAATCAGCGTGACCAGCCCCGTGTCATGCGGGCGCGGCGACACTTCGCTGAACCAGACCTGATCGCCCTTGATGAACAGCTCGACGCCGAACAAGCCGCGTCCGCCCAGCGCCTCTGTCACCGCTTTGGCCACACGCTCGGATTCAGCCAGCGCAATCGGGCTCATGGCCTGCGGCTGCCACGACTCCTGATAATCGCCGTTCTCCTGACGATGCCCCACTGGCGCACAGAATGTGGTGCCGCCGATGTGGCGCACGGTGAGCAAGGTGATTTCGTAATCAAAGTCGATAAAGCCTTCGATAATGACCCGACCTTTCCCGGCACGGCCGCCTTCTTGCGCGTAATCCCAGGCTTTTTGCACATCATCCGCACTGCGTAGCAGGCTCTGGCCTTTGCCCGACGAACTCATGACCGGCTTGACCACACACGGGAAGCCGAGGTCTTGCACGGCACGGCTGTAGTCTTCAAATGTGTCTGCAAAGTGATAAGGCGAGGTCGGCAGGTCCAGTTCTTCAGCGGCCAGACGCCGGATGCCTTCACGGTTCATGGTCAACGCCGTGGCGCGGGCAGTCGGGATGACGGTAAAGCCTTGCGCTTCCAGCTCGACCAGCGTGGCGGTCGCGATGGCTTCGATTTCCGGCACGATGAAGTGCGGCTTCTCAGCTTCGATCACGGCCCGCAAAGCTGCACCATCGAGCATGTTGACCACGTGACTGCGATGCGCCACCTGCATGGCCGGGGCATGGGCGTAGCGATCAACGGCAATCACTTCGACACCCAAACGCTGCAATTCGATGACAACTTCTTTACCCAGCTCGCCGCAGCCACACAGCAATACGCGGGTCGCGGTCGGCGACAGTGGAGTTCCGATACGGGTCATTTCAGGTCCTCAAGGAAACAAATCATCGAAGGCGCTCGCCAGGCCAGCGCCTGCTGGGGGAGAAAGGCCGGCATTTTACATGATCCGGGCCGCGTGACCTTATCGGGCCGCTGCTTTGCGCATTCGCCAGGCCATGGCCAGCCACACGCAGGTTACGCCCGCGAACTTGGAGCCCATGGCGGTCAGGATCACGCCGGGGGTAAACGCATCGATCATGCCGAAGAAAATGAAGGTATCGATCGGGATACTCAGCGCGGAGCTGATCCATAGCCGGTCGTGCAACGGGCGCCTGGTGAGGCTGAACACCAGCCAGTCAATGCACTCGGACACGGCAAACGCGGTGGCGCTGGCCAGGGCAATGGAAGGGTCTGAAGTGACGTACGACAACACCAGTGCCGCCAGCATGGCCGCAATGGCGCCATGACCAAAGCGGGTTTGCACCATGTCGCGCAGGACAAATACCAGCCCGCCCCAGGCCGACCAGATGATGTCCAGGTGCGGCGCCGTGGAAAACGCGTAGTTGATGAGCACAACGCTGGCGATATAAGCGACGAGAAACAACATGGTAACGGGAGACACCTGTGGGCAAGGCGCACAGGGTACTTGAGTCATGCCTGTATTTGTAGTCGCTGGCGCAGCGACTACGCCGCTCAGCCCGGGCCGTTCAGCATCCACATCACGCCACGGGAGGTGGCCCGCTCATGGCACAACACCAGCACGTCGCGACGCTCAGCGTTGGTCATGCAGCTCCAACGGGTGATTTCAGCCACGGTGCGCTGGCAGCCCGTGCACACGTCATCGTCGTCCAGTGCGCAAATGTTCACGCAGGGGGACGCCACCGGGCGCTGCGGATCATTCACGATGACTGCTCTTCAAGGTCGCGGGCGTACCGCTGGCCATTTTTCACATAATGGGCCGCACTGGCTTGCAGCAACGCTTTCTGCTCGTCAGTGAGGTCGCGGACCACTTTGCCGGGCGACCCCATGACCAGCGAACCGTCGGGTATGACCTTGCCTTCGCCAATCAGGGAATTGGCTCCGATGATGCAGTGCTTACCAATCTTTGCGCCGTTGAGGATCACGGCGTTGATCCCGATCAGGCTGTAGTCGCCGACCGTGCAGCCATGCAGCATGGCGTTATGACCAATGGTCACGCCCGTGCCCAGGGTCAGCGGGTAGCCCATGTCGGTGTGCATCACGGCGCCGTCCTGCACGTTGCTGTCCTTGCCGATGAGAATCAGCTCGTTATCGCCGCGTAAAACGGCGTTGAACCACACGCTGGCGCCTTCTTCGAGCCGGACGCGACCGATCAACGTGGCAGTGGGCGCGGTCCAGCTGTCAGGGTGAGTGTCGACGCACGCGTCGCCCAAACGGTATTTCATGGCAAAGTCCTCAAGGCAGGCATGACCCTGTGAGCAGGGTTCTAGAAGGTGATAAAGCGCTCTGGCGGGGTGTGCAGGTTGATATTCACGTCGTCATAGAGCAGGTTCATTAACTCAACGATCATGATCGCGGTCAGCCCCCAGATTTTGTACACACCGAAGCGGTAACTCGGCACGTACCAACTGCGGCCCTGATAGTCGATACGGTGCGTGTGTTCGCGCGGGTCCTGGCGAAAGAAATCCAGGGGCACGCTGAACACGGCCGCGATTTCCGCATCGTTGGCCAGGTATTCCACATAGTCCGGCACAACTCCGACGAAGGGCGTCACACGAATGCCGTGCAGGGAGATCAACGGGCTCAGCGGGCCAATGACTTCGACCAGCCCCGGCGGCAGGCCGATTTCTTCTTCAGCTTCGCGCAGGGCCGTGAACACAAGGTCCGGGTCCTCGGGGTCACGTCGACCTCCGGGGAATGCCACTTCGCCGCCATGGGTTGAGAGGCCGCTGGCGCGCAGGGTCAAAATCAATTCAGGCTCATCACTGCGGGTCACGGGCAGCAACACCGCAGCCTCGGGGAAATTGCGCTCTGTCACCAGCGTTCGCGGGGTATAGCGGCTCACGCGGCCAAGCAGCTCGTCCAGCATAGGTCATCTCGATCCGTCACTTATCGGGCATCATGCACCAAATCACCCAAAGCACCCAAGCCCCACACTGTCGCAGCACGCCATGCGGCACTTGCCCAAGCCCCGCCAGAACCGCCAAGATAGGCGCCACACCAGAGAGCTCAGCATGAAATTTTGCAGCCAGTGCGGCCATTCCGTCAGCCAACACATCCCGCAGGGCGATTCGCGCCTGCGCTACGTGTGCGACCACTGCCAGACCATTCATTACCAAAACCCGAACATCGTTGCCGGGTGCGTTCCGACGTGGGGCACTCAAGTCTTGCTGTGCAGGCGCGCAATCGAACCGCGCAAAGGGTTCTGGACGCTGCCCGCCGGCTTTATGGAAAACGGAGAAACCGTTGAGCAGGCCGCGCAACGCGAAACCCGCGAAGAAGCCTGTGCCGAAGTCGCGAACCTGAGCATCTATACCTTGATCGATGTACCGCACATCAATCAGGTGCATATTTTCTACCGCGCCGAACTGCTGAACCGCGACTTTGCGGCCGGTGAAGAGAGCCTTGAAGTGCGCCTGTTCGACGAAGCCGACATCCCTTGGTCAGAGCTGGCTTTTCGCACGGTCAGCCGTACCTTAGAATGCTTTTTCGCTGACCGGCCGGGGCAGGTCTATCCGGTGCGCAGCGAAGCCGTGCCGCCCTTGGCAGGCCTGATCAAACCTCAACAATAAATACAGTGCTCGTCACCCCCACTGCACCTCTAGGGATACCGCTCCATGCGTTGGTTGTTTACCGCACTCTGCCTGTCATTTGCTGTTACGTGCCAAGCCGCCGTTGTCGTCACCATCAACGGCAAGCCGGTCGATAAAAATGAAGTGATCCAACCGCATCGTTCGTCGCAGCCCGCCCGCGCGTCTGCCCCGGTGGAAAAAATCCTGGTGCTCAAGTCGGCTCGCCAGCTGCAGTTGATCAGCAACGGCAAACCGATCCGCACGTACCGCATTTCATTGGGCAAGCAACCCAAGGGGCCGAAAACCCGTGAAGGTGACAAGCGCACCCCGGAAGGCCTGTATTGGGTCGACTGGCGCAAGAAAAGCGAGAAATTCAACCTCGCCATGCACATCTCCTACCCCAACATTAGCGATGCCGCACAGGCCCGCCGCGAAGGGGTGAGCCCGGGGTCAATGATCATGATTCACGGCACGCCCGACACCGAAGAAAACCCGGAGAACCTGTTTCACACCCTGGACTGGACCGATGGCTGCATCGCCATGAAGAACTATGAAATGCGTGAGGTGTGGAACCTGACCAAAGACGGCACGATGGTCGAAATTCGCCCCTAAGCACCAGGCTCTACGCAACAAAAAGCCCGCTGACCGTTACCGGTTCAGCGGGCTTTTTGTTGCAGTGCCAGGCTAGATGTCCGCCAGGCGCCACACTTCATAGGCAGGCGTTTCGTACGGGTGGCTGAGCTTGAGCGCAGCCACCACCGCCTGGATCAGATCATCGGCCACCACCAGCTCAACCTTCCATTCCCCGACATACTCGACCGCGCCGGTTTGCCCGATGAACGGCTGACTGCCGTCCAGCGCACGAAACTGGCCCTGGCCCATGGTCTGCCAGGCGCAGTGGTCGTAGTTGCCGATGCGACCGCCACCGGCAGCGAACACGGCATCCTTGACCCCATCCACATGGCTGGGAGGCACGAAAAAGCTGAGCTTGTACATCGCGCTTAATCCACCCAGACGCGAGCGTTACGGAACATGCGCAACCAAGGCGCATCTTCGTTCCACTCTTCAGGGCGCCACGAGTTTTGCACGGCGCGGAATACACGCTCCGGGTGCGGCATCATGATGGTCACACGACCGTCACGGCTGGTCAGACCGGTAATCCCGCGCGGCGAACCGTTCGGGTTGGCCGGGTAGCTTTCAGTGACTTTGCCGTGGTTATCGACGAAACGCAGTGCCACGGCACCGGACAAGTCCGCTTGCAACATGACTTCTTCGCTGGCGAATTCAGCATGACCTTCGCCGTGTGCAATGGCGATTGGCATGCGCGATCCGGCCATGCCTTGCAGGAAGATCGAGTTCGACTCCTGCACCTGCACCATGGCGACACGAGCTTCGAACTGCTCGGAGCGGTTGCGCACAAAGTGCGGCCACAACTCGCTGCCCGGGATCAGTTCGCTGAGGTTGGACATCATCTGGCAACCGTTGCACACGCCCAGCGAGAAGCTGTCGGAACGCTCGAAGAAGCTCTGGAACGCATCCCGCGCACGGGTGTTGAACAGTGCCGACTTGGCCCAGCCTTCACCGGCGCCCAGTACGTCACCGTAAGAGAAGCCACCGCAGGCCACCATGCCTTTGAATTCGTTCAGGTCGACACGGCCGGCCAGAATGTCACTCATGTGCACGTCAATGGCGTTGAAACCGGCACGGTCAAACGCCGCGGCCATTTCAACCTGACCGTTGACGCCCTGCTCACGCAGTACCGCCACTTGCGGGCGAATGCCCTTCTTGATGTAAGGCGCGCTGATGTTGTGGTTGACGTCAAAGCCGAGCTTGACCGTCAGGCCCGGGTTGTCTTCTTCCAGCAGCACGTCGAATTCCTGATCGGCGCACTCGGCGTTATCACGCAGGCGCTGGATCTGGTAGCTGGTTTGTGCCCACTGACGCTGCAGGGAACCGCGCTGACCTTCGAACACCGTCTCGCCCTTAAGGCTGATGGTGACTTCGCTGTTGTTCAGCGGCTGGCCGATCACGGCGACGCACTCACCCAGGCCTGCAACGCTGAACTGAGCCAGCACTTCGGCCGTCGCATCCTGACGCACCTGAATCACCGCGCCCAATTCTTCGTTGAACAGGATGGCCGGGATTTCACTGGCGTTTTGCGTCAGGCAATCGAGGGTCAGGTTCAAGCCGCAATGACCGGCGAAGGCCATTTCCAGCACGCTGGTCATCAGGCCACCGTCGGAACGGTCGTGGTAAGCCAGCAAATGGCCGTCGGCATTGAGGCCCTGGATCACAGCGAAGAAGGCTTTGAGGTCTTCGGCGTCGTCGACGTCTGGCGCCTGCTTGCCCAGCTTGCCGTAGGTTTGCGCCAGGATGGACGCCCCCATGCGGTTCTGGCCACGGCCCAGGTCGATCAGGATCAGGTCCGTCAGGCCTTTGTCCATGCGCAATTCGGGGGTCAGGGTCTGGCGGATATCCACCACCGGAGCGAAACCGGTGACCACCAGCGACAGCGGCGAGGTCACGCTCTTCTCGGTCCCCTCTTCGTTCCAGCGCGTTTGCATCGACATCGAGTCTTTGCCGACCGGGATGGTAATCCCCAGCTCAGGGCACAACTCCATGCCGACCGCTTTCACGGTGTCGAACAGACGGGCGTCTTCACCCGGATGACCGGCAGCGGACATCCAGTTGGCCGACATTTTGATGTCGGACAGCTTGCCAATGCGCGACGCTGCAATGTTGGTCAGGGTCTCGCCGATGGCCATGCGGCCCGAGGCCGGCGCATCCAGCAGGGCCAGCGGTGTACGCTCGCCCATGGCCATGGCTTCGCCGGTGTAGACGTCAAAACTGGTGGCAGTGACGGCCACGTCAGCCACCGGCACTTGCCAAGGGCCAACCATTTGATCGCGCGCGACCAGACCGGTAATGGTGCGGTCGCCAATGGTGATCAGGAAACTTTTGCTGGCCACCGCCGGGTGATGCAGAACGCGCTCGACGCACTCGCCAATGCTCAAGGTCGCCGGATCGAAATCATCGCCCAGTTCCTGCTCGCGCACGGCAGAACGGTGCATGCGTGGCGCCTTGCCGAGCAGTACTTCCAGCGGCATGTCCACCGGGTTGTTACCGAAGTGGCTGTCGGTGACGGTCAGTTGCGGCTCGGCCGTGGCCTCACCGACCACAGCAAACGGGCAACGCTCGCGTTCACAGATGGCCTGGAAACGCTCGAAGTCCTCAACGCCCACAGCCAGTACGTAACGTTCCTGAGACTCGTTGCTCCAGATTTCGTGCGGGGCCATGCCCGGCTCGTCGTTCGGAATGTTGCGCAGTTCGAAACGGCCACCCCGGTCGCCATCGTTCACCAGCTCGGGGAACGCATTGGACAGGCCGCCCGCACCCACGTCATGGATGAAACTGATCGGGTTCTTGTCACCCAGCTGCCAGCAGCGGTCGATCACTTCCTGGCAACGGCGTTCCATTTCCGGGTTTTCGCGCTGCACCGATGCGAAGTCCAGATCCGCCGAGCTTGCGCCGGTGGCCATGGAAGACGCAGCACCGCCGCCCAGACCGATAAGCATGGCCGGGCCGCCCAGCACGATCAGTTTGGAACCGACCGTGATTTCGCCTTTTTGAACGTGTTCGGCGCGGATGTTGCCCATGCCGCCCGCCAGCATGATCGGCTTGTGATAACCGCGTACTTCGTCGCCATGGGGCGTGCTGATCGATTGCTCGAACGTGCGGAAGTAGCCGGTCAGTGCCGGACGGCCGAATTCGTTGTTGAACGCGGCGCCGCCCAATGGGCCTTCAATCATGATGTCCAGCGCGTTGACGATGCGCTCAGGCTTGCCGTACGGCACTTCCCACGGCTGTTCAAAGCCCGGGATTTGCAAGTTGGATACGGTGAAACCGGTGAGCCCGGCCTTAGGCTTGGCGCCACGACCGGTGGCACCTTCGTCGCGAATTTCGCCGCCCGAGCCGGTGGCCGCCCCGGGGAACGGAGCAATGGCGGTCGGGTGGTTGTGGGTCTCGACTTTCATCAAGATGTGCACCGGCTCCTGCACCGCACCGTACTGGCGGGTATCAGGGTTCGGGAAGAAGCGGCCGGCCACGCTGCCAACAATGACCGACGCGTTGTCTTTATAAGCCGACAGAACACCTTCGCTGTGCATCACGTAGGTGTTTTTGATCATGCCAAACAGGCTTTTTTCCTGATTTTGGCCGTCGATGTCCCAACTGGCGTTGAAAATCTTGTGGCGGCAATGCTCGGAGTTGGCCTGGGCAAACATCATCAGTTCGATGTCATGCGGGTTGCGGCCCAGACCGTTGAAGGCATTGACCAGATAGTCGATTTCGTCTTCTGCCAGCGCCAGGCCCAGCTCGACGTTGGCTTTCTCCAGCGCAGCACGCCCGCCACCGAGCACGTCAATCGCCGTCAGCGGCTTGGGTTCGGCATGGCTGAACAGACCGGCAGCCTGCTCCAGGTCGCCCAACACGATTTGCGTCATGCGGTCATGCAAGGCGTCGGCAATCAGTTGCGCCTGGGCGTCACTGAATTGACCGGCCACATAGAAAGCAATGCCGCGTTCCAGGCGCTGGATCTTGGCCAGGCCACAGTTACGGGCAATGTCGCTGGCCTTGCTCGACCAGGGCGAGATGGTGCCAAACCGCGGCAACACCAGGAACAGTCGGCCACTCGGCTCTTGAACCGGCACACTTGGACCGTACTTGAGGAGACGAGCCAGTACCAGTTGCTCGTCGCTGGTCAATTCGCCTTTAACATCGGCGAAGTGGGCGAATTCAGCGTACAAACCGCTGACAGCTGGAACCTTTTGGCTCAGTTGTGCGAGAAGTTTGTTGTGGCGAAAGGCAGAAAGGGCAGGAGCGCCGCGCAGGATCAACATCTTCGGGACAGCCTCGGGAGGGGTGTGCTTTGAGGCCCGGCATTCTAACGTAAACCGTTGGCCTCGGCACCCGAAACGGCACACCAAGCGCACGCCAAACGTCGTTAATCGATCAGGGCCTTATTCTTTGTGGCTATCAGCGCGCGTGCGGCTGGTCGATTCAGCTCTTTAAAGCCCCCTCAACCCCCCATTTCACAAGGGTTTGAGCAGTTTTGGGGGTTGTTATCAGAATGGCTACATATTGTCGAGATATGGCACCCGCCCTGCTTTGCGTATACTGCGCGCATGTTTTCTCTATCAGCAATCCGCCCGCGCTGCGCCAAATGGCTCCTCGCAACCGGACTCTTCCTGATGCTCGGTGCCTGCGTTGAAAAACCCAGCACTCTGGAGCGTGTAAAGGAGGACGGGGTACTGCGGGTCATTACTCGTAACAGCCCGGCCACTTATTTTGAAGACCGCAACGGCGAAACCGGCTTCGAATACGAGCTGGTCAAACGCTTTGCCGACGACTTGGGTGTCGAACTCAAAATCGAGACCGCTGACAACCTGGATGACATGTTTACCCAGTTGGGCCAGCCTGACGGCCCTGTGCTGGCTGCTGCCGGACTGGTCAGCAGCGAGAATCGACTCAAACAAGCCAAGTTTTCCCACCCATACCTCGAAGTCACGCCCCAGATCATCTACCGCAACGGGCAGTCGCGCCCTACCTCTGCCGCTGATCTGGTAGGCAAACGTATTACCGTCCTTAAAGGCAGTTCCCACGCAGAACAGCTTGCCGAACTGAAGAAACAATACCCTGGCATTGAATACGACGAATCCGACGCCGTGGAAGTGGTCGACCTGTTGCGCATGGTCGATGAGGGGCAAATCGACCTGACCCTGGTGGACTCCAACGAAGTGGCCATGAACCAGGTGTATTTTCCCAATGTGCGCGTAGCGTTTGATCTGGGTGACGCCCGCAGCCAGCGCTGGGCGGTGATGGCAGGCGAAGACAACAGCCTGCTGAACGAGATCAATGCTTATCTGGACAAGGTCGAAAAGAACGGCACGCTGCAACGCCTCAAGGACCGTTACTACGGCCACGTGGACGTACTGGGTTATGTGGGCGCCTACACCTTCGCCCAGCACTTGCAGCAGCGCTTGCCCAAGTACGAAAAATTCTTCAAGGATGCCGCCAAGAAAGAAGGCATCGACTGGCGCCTGCTGGCGGCCATGGGCTACCAGGAATCGCTGTGGCAACCGACTGTCACCTCAAAAACCGGTGTTCGCGGGCTGATGATGCTGACGCAGAATACGGCGCAGGCCATGGGTGTGGCCAATCGGCTGGATGCCAAGCAAAGCATTCAGGGCGGCGCTAAGTACCTGGCGCTGATCAAAAGCGAGCTGGACGACGACATCCAGGAGCCAGATCGTACCTGGTTTGCCCTGGCAGCCTACAACGTCGGCGGCGGGCATCTGGAAGACGCACGCAAACTGGCCAAGAAAGAAGGCCTGAACCCGAACAAGTGGCTGGACGTCAAAAAGATGCTGCCCCGCCTTGCGCAGAAGCAGTGGTACAGCAAAACCCGTTATGGCTACGCCCGCGGCGGCGAGCCCGTGCACTTTGTGGCCAACATCCGTCGTTACTACGACATCCTGACATGGGCCACGCAGCCGCAGCTTGAAGGCGACCAGGCGGCTGACAGCAAGCTGCACATTCCCGGCATCGACAAGACCAAGCCCAAAGAAGAACCCCAGCTGTAGCGGCGGCTCTTCATTGCTGCTGCGGTTCGAGGCGGCTTATCCGGCGATCAAGTGCCTGTCGCACCCGCACCGCGCAGTTTGCGCCGCTTGAAAGCGTAAATGCCCTCAGTGCCTGGCGGCTGCCACAATCAACGCTTTCATTTCCGAGACGGCCGACTTGAAGCCTACGAACAGGGCATGCGCCACCAACGCATGACCGATGTTCAGCTCATTGATGCCTTTGATGGCGGCCACGGCCTCAACGTTGTGGTAATGCAGGCCATGCCCGGCATTGACGATCAGCCCTTGAGCCAGACCACAGGCCACGCCTTGCGCTACCCGTTGCAGTTCTTGCGCCACCTCGGCGGGGGTTTGCGCATCGGCATAACGACCGGTGTGCAATTCAATCGCCGGCGCACCGACTCGCTTCGATGCCTCGATCTGACGCTCATCGGCATCGATGAACAGCGACACTTCACAGCCAATCCGGCTCAAGCGCTCAACCGCTGATTTAATCCGGGCTTCCTGCCCCGCCACGTCCAACCCACCCTCCGTGGTCAGTTCCTGACGGGTTTCAGGCACCAGACAGATGTGCGCCGGACGAATGCGCTCGGCAAACGCCATCATTTCTTCGGTCACGCCCATCTCGAAATTCATGCGGGTTTGCAGCACATCCTTGAGCAACAACACGTCGCGCTCTTGAATGTGGCGGCGGTCTTCACGCAAGTGCACGGTGATGCCATCGGCGCCCGCCTCTTCAGCGTCCAGCGCGGCCTTGACCGGATCAGGGTAACGCGTGCCCCGAGCCTGACGCAGCGTGGCTACGTGGTCGATATTCACGCCGAGAAGGATGCGATTGCTTTGGGTCACGAGGGCTCTCCTGAAGAGTTGAAGATTCGGCGCACAGCATACCGGTCTATTCAGGGCTTGCGAAACAACTCACGACTGGCCAGGGGCTTGCCCGCCAAGTGAACCGCCAATGCCTGGCGCATCAAACGCTTGGCCGCCGACAACGCACCCGCGGTGGTCCAGTCAGCCTCGGCCATGGCCTGTAGCTCAGCGCCGTGAAACAACCCCGGCTGTACCAGATAAATGCGCTCCAGCCCGGCATCGACCTGCAAACGGTACATGCCGTCACTGGCTATCGGCTCACCCTGAATGTCCCGAGAAAGCGAAAACCCGTACCCCAAATCATCCAGCAAGCGCCATTCGAAGGCCCGTAGCAGAGGTTCCAGCGGTCGACCTTCGGCCAACGCCAGGAGGGTGGCTGCGTAGTGATCAAAGACCGCGGGGTGCGGGTCTTCAGCCGGTAGCAAGCGCACTAACAATTCATTGAGATAAAGACCGCTGAATAACGCTTCGCCATTGAGCCAGGTGGACACCCCGGCGCTCTCCATGCGCCCGACGTTTTTTAGCTCGCCGCGCCCGCGAAACTCGATTTCCAGAGGGACAAAAGGCCGCGCCAACGAACCGGCCTTGCCCCGCGCACTGCGCAGCACTGCCCGCAAACGCCCTTGCGGCGTGATGAAATCCACCAGCGCACTGGTTTCACGGTAGGGGCGGCTGTGCAGGACGTAGGCAAGTTGCGCGGCAGGAGGGGAACTGGACATGGCAGGCACGCCTCTGTGAAAACGAAAAGCGCCCTCACCTTGCCTCTTGGGGAAGAGGGACTGGAAGTAAAAGCACATCTACGCAGCACTGCTGCTCCCCCCGTTCCTGCAGGAACGGGGGGAATGAAAAGCTGCCGTTACAGGTCGCCGTAGCCCAACGAACGCAAGGCGCGCTCGTCGTCGGACCAACCACCCTTCACCTTCACCCACAGGTTAAGCATGATTTTGGAGTCGAATAGCAGCTCCATGTCCTTGCGCGCTTCAGTGCCAATACGCTTGATGCGCTCACCCTTGTCGCCAATGATGATTTTTTTCTGGCCGTCACGCTCCACCAGAATCAAGGCATGGATATGCAGGGTTTTGCCCTGCTGCTTGAACTCTTCGATTTCGACGGTGATCTGGTACGGCAGTTCTGCACCCATCTGGCGCATGATCTTTTCGCGGACCAGCTCGGCGGCCAGGAAGCGGCTGCTGCGGTCGGTGATCTGGTCTTCTGGGAAGAAATGCTCGTTTTCCGGCAGGTGATCGGCAATCACACGCTCAAGCGCGTCCAGGTTATGGCCGTGCTGAGCCGAGATCGGGATGATCTGCGCGTTCGGCAGTTGCGCCTGCAGCCAGCTCAGGTGCGGCATCATCTCGGCTTTGTCTTCGATGCGATCGGTCTTGTTCAACGCCACGATCAGCGGGCCGGTCACGTACTGCACGCGCTCCAGTACCATCTGGTCTTCGTCGGTCCACTTGGTGCGGTCCACGACAAAGATCACCACGTCGACGTCTTTCAACGCTGCCGAAGCGGTTTTGTTCATGTAGCGGTTCAGGGCTTTCTCGCCACCCTTGTGCATGCCCGGGGTGTCGACGTAAACCGCCTGCACACTGCCTTCGGTTTTAATGCCGAGCATGTTGTGACGAGTGGTTTGCGGCTTGCGCGAAGTGATCGCCAGCTTTTGACCGAGGATATGGTTGAGCAGCGTGGACTTACCCACGTTTGGTCGGCCAACAATGGCGACATAGCCACAGCGTGTTGCAGTTGAATCAGTCATGGCCATTCTCCACGCCAAGGGCAATCAGTGCTGCAGCGGCCGCTACCTGTTCGGCAATGCGACGGCTCACACCCTGACCCCGGCTTTTTTCATTCAATAAGGCAATTTCGCACTCTACAAAGAAGGTGCGGCAATGCGGTTCGCCCTGGATATCCACCACTTCATAACGCGGCAGCTCACAGGCACGCGACTGCAGGAACTCTTGCAGTCGGGTTTTCGGATCTTTGTTGGTGTCGACCAGGGTCAACGTCTCGAACTCGCTGGCCAGCCAGGCCAGTACGCGGTCGCGGGCCACTTCCATGCCCGCATCCAGGTAGATGGCGCCGATCAGCGCTTCAAGGGCATCGGCCAGAATCGACTCGCGACGGAACCCGCCGCTTTTCAGCTCGCCCGAGCCCAGGCGCAGGTACTCGCCCAACTCGAAACCACGGGCCAGTACGGCGAGGGTTTCGCCCTTGACTAGGCGGGCACGTAAACGCGACAGCTGGCCTTCGCGAGCCAACGGGAAGCGATCAAACAGCGCTTCACCGGCTACAAAATTGAGGATCGCATCACCGAGAAACTCAAGACGCTCGTTATTGCGCCCCGCGAAGCTGCGGTGTGTGAGGGCCAGAACCATCAGTTCCTGGTCCTTGAAGGTGTAACCGAGCTGCTGCTCTAAACGATTTAATGAAAAACTCACGATTTACCCACGCTGAGTTCGTGGCCGAATGTCACCACCGGACCGATATTAGGGATCAGTGATGCTCGTTTATCGCATAGCAAATGGACGGGGAACAGGCTGTTCGCCGCCGTCGCACTTAACGCTTTGTTCAAATCCACATCCTGAATACTGTTGCCGCCGTGCCTGACGCTGCACGGCGGTTGTAAGAACCGTCAGGCCGCCGATTTATACGGCCACCTGAAAAGCATTCGGCGCTGTTATTAACAGCGCCGTTTTGGCTACTTGATCAGACCCACTCGCGAGAAGTTCGGCAAATGGCTCATTTTCGGTTCGGGCCAGCTCATCCAAACAGCGAAGGCCTTGCCGACGATATTCTTGTCGGGGACCATGCCCAGCTCGTCTTTGGGAATGTTCGGATCATCCCAATAACGGCTGTCGTTCGAATTGTCGCGGTTGTCACCCATCATGAAGTAATGCCCGGCCGGAACCGTCCATTCATGATCAGGCGGTGTGCGGTAGCGGCTCATTTCCTTGCGGATCATGTGCTCCACTTCGCCCAGTTTCTCTTTGTACAGTTGTGCGCTGCCCAGCGTGCCGGGCTCGGCCCCCACCAGCGTCTCGGCAACCAATTGATCGTTGACGTAGAGCTTTTTGTCGCTGGTGTAACGGATCTTGTCGCCCGGCAGGCCCACTACACGCTTGATGTAGTTGACGGTCGGATCGCTCGGGTAGCGAAACACCATCACATCGCCCCGCTGCGGATCACCCACTTCGATGACTTTCTTGTCGATCACCGGCAGGCGGATCCCGTAAGAAAACTTGTTCACCAAAATGAAGTCGCCCACGTCCAGCGTCGGCTTCATCGAGCCGGACGGAATCTGGAACGGCTCAACCAGAAACGAACGCAGCACCAGCACGATGAACAACACCGGGAAAAACGACTTGCCGTATTCAACCAGCAGCGGTTCTTTGTTGAGCTTCTCGACCACCTGCATATCGGCCGGCTGGACGCTGGCCTGATAGTTGGCAACAGCCTTGCGCCGGCGAGGCGCCAGGAAGACCAGATCGAGCAGCGCCAGCAAACCGCAGACGGCTACAGCAATGACCAGCAACAGCGGGAAATTTAGTGACATAGGACCTAACTATCCAACCTGAGCACTGCAAGGAAGGCTTCTTGTGGAATTTCCACGTTACCCACTTGCTTCATGCGTTTTTTACCGGCCTTTTGCTTTTCCAACAGCTTGCGCTTACGGCTAACGTCACCACCGTAGCATTTGGCCAGTACGTTCTTTCTGAGTGCCTTGACAGTGGTTCGCGCCACAATCTGCCCGCCAATGGCGGCCTGAATGGCGACATCGAACATCTGACGCGGAATCAGTTCTTTCATTTTTTCGGTCAGTGCACGCCCTTTGTAGTGAGCGTTGTCACGGTGAACGATCAAGGCCAGTGCATCGACCTTCTCACCGTTGATCAGCACGTCGAGCTTCACCAGGTTGGCAGACTGGTAACGGTCAAAGTGGTAATCGAGCGAAGCATAGCCGCGACTGGTGGATTTGAGACGGTCGAAGAAGTCCAGAACCACTTCGTTCATCGGCAAATCGTAGGTCACTTGTACCTGTGTGCCCAGGAACAGCATGTCGTGTTGAACGCCACGCTTCTCAATGCACAGGGTAATGACGTTGCCCAGGTGCTCTTGAGGCACAAGAATGTTGGCACGCACGATAGGCTCGCGCATGTCTTCAATCATGGACAGGTCCGGCAGCTTGGACGGGTTGTCGACGTAAATCGTTTCACCGGTCTTGAGCAGCAACTCGAAAATAACGGTTGGCGCGGTGGTGATCAGGTCCAGGTCGTACTCGCGCTCCAGGCGCTCCTGAATGATCTCCATGTGCAGCATGCCGAGGAAGCCGCAACGGAAGCCGAAGCCCAGTGCGTCGGAGCTTTCCGGGGTGTATTGCAGCGACGAGTCGTTCAGCGTGAGCTTTTGCAGCGCATCGCGGAAGTCTTCGAAGTCGTCGGAGCTGACCGGGAACAGACCGGCGTACACCTGCGGCTGAATGCGTTTGAAGCCGGGCAGGACGTCCACATCCGGGGTGGAACTCAAGGTCAGGGTGTCGCCCACTGGCGCGCCGTGAATGTCCTTGATACCCGCGATGATGAAACCTACTTCACCGGCTTTGAGGTCGGCGGTCGCCGTGTGCTTGGGGTTGAATACACCGACGCTGTCCACCAGGTGGATCTTGCCGGTGGACTTGACCAGAATCTTGTCGCCCTTTTTCACACGGCCGTGGCGCACGCGAACCAGGGACACAACGCCCAGGTAGTTGTCGAACCAGGAGTCGATGATCAACGCTTGCAGCGGATCTTCGATGTTGCCGGTCGGTGCAGGAATGGTGTGCACCAGACGCTCGAGCACTTCATCGACGCCCAGGCCGGTCTTGGCGCTGCACGTTACGGCGTCGGTGGCATCGATACCGATGATCTTCTCGATTTCTTCCTTCACCCGATCAGGATCGGCTTGCGGCAGGTCGATCTTGTTCAGAACCGGCATGACCTCAAGGCCCTGCTCGATAGCGGTGTAGCAGTTGGCGACGGACTGGGCCTCTACGCCCTGCCCCGCATCGACCACCAGCAAGGCACCTTCACAGGCCGCCAGCGAACGGCTGACTTCATAGGTGAAGTCAACGTGGCCGGGGGTATCAATGAAGTTCAACTGGTAGGTATTACCGTCTTGCGCCTTGTAATACAGAGTAACGCTGTGGGCCTTGATGGTGATCCCGCGCTCACGCTCGAGGTCCATGGAGTCCAGCACCTGGGCTTCCATTTCACGGGCAGTCAGGCCGCCGCACATCTGGATGAAACGATCGGCCAGCGTCGACTTGCCATGGTCAATGTGGGCGATGATGGAGAAATTGCGGATATGACTCAAATCACTCACGGGTCAACACTCAAAAAAAGTCGCAGGCAGACTGCCCGCCGAAAAATAGCCGGGAATTGTACCTGTGATCGCGACGAGCGTCACGTTTACAGGCCAATGCTCCCCCACAAAAAAGCCCCTGTCGCGGGACAGAGGCTTTTGGTTCGAGCTTTACAGGTCGATCAACCCGCCCGTCGCAACAGCCAGACGCCCGCCAGGGCGCAAATGAGGGCTGGCAATATCACCGCAAACAGCGGGGAGAAGCCAAACACCAGGCTGGACGGCCCCAGCAGGTCTTGCGCGATCTTGAACGTGAAGCCCACCAGCACGCCGGTAAACACCCGCTGCCCCAGGGTCACCGAGCGCAACGGGCCGAAAATGAAGGAAATCGCCATCAACACCAGCGCGGCAGTGACCAGCGGCTGCAACACCTTGACCCAAAATGCCAGCCAGTAACGACCGTTGTTCAAACCCTGGTCTTTCAGGTAATGGATGTAATTCCACAGACCGCTGATTGACAGCGACTCAGGGGCCATCACCACGGTGTTGAGCAACTGCGGGCTCAAGGCCACGTCCCAACGCTCGACCGGTGCGCTGACCACTTCAGTGCTGCGGTCGTGGAACAGCGTGGTATTCACATCCGTCAGCTGCCAGTGATCTTTGTCGAACTCTGCTTTTTTGGCGAAGCTTGAAGACAGCATGTGGCGCTCGTCGTCAAAGCGGTAGCGCGTTACGCCAAACAGCGTGCCGTTCGGCTGGACGGCGTTGATGTGGATGAACTCTTCACCCTGACGGTGCCACAAACCGTGCTTGGAGCTTTGCGCATCACCGCTGCCCAGCGCCAGCGCCCGATTGGCCTGCGCCATGGTTTCAGTGGCAGGTGCCACGTATTCGCCCACCAGCACGCCCGCCACCATCAGCACCAGCATGGGTTTCATGACCGACCACACGATACGGCCGATGGACACCCCGGCCGCACGCATGATGGTCAGCTCGCTGTTACTGGCCAGACTGCCCAGCCCGATCAGGCAGCCGATCAGCGCCGCCATTGGCAACATGTCATACATGCGCCGCGGTGCCGTCAGCAGCACGTAGCTGAGCACGTCCATCACGGTATAGCTGTCGCTGATATTGCCCGTCTCGTCGATGAACGCGAACAGCGACGCCAGCCCCAAAATAATGCCCAGCACAGCCAGGATCGCCAAAAAGACGCTGCTACCGATGTAGCGGTCGAGCTTACCCACGCGTCATCTCCTTCACGCTACGGCGACTAGCCAGCTTCAAGCGCAGCGGCTCCCAGTACAGCAACAACAGGCCAATGGCCAGGAACAGCGCATGCACCCACCACAGCCCCAGGGTGGGCGACAACTTGCCTTTTTCCAGGGCGCCACGGGCCGAAATCAGAATGGTCAGGTAACCCATATAAAGAAGAATCGCCGGCAACAGCTTGAGGAAGCGGCCCTGACGCGGGTTGACGCGTGACAGCGGCACGGCGATGAGGGTCACGATAAACACCAGCAGCGGCAA
Source organism: Pseudomonas sp. BS-2016 (assembly GCF_001806145.1). NCBI lineage: Bacteria > Pseudomonadati > Pseudomonadota > Gammaproteobacteria > Pseudomonadales > Pseudomonadaceae > Pseudomonas > Pseudomonas sp. BS-2016. The sequence goes on along the minus strand of NZ_MLCT01000025.1, from coordinate 24,759 downwards.
TGAAATACGCCATTGCAGCTCGGCAATTGCCCGCGGTTCGGGGTTGCCAATCAGGTCGAGGGTCGGGATTGCGTCGCGGTCGGTCACTTCATCGCTGGCATCGGGCTTGGGCAACAGCACGCCATAGGTGTCGTACTTGATCGCGCGGTAATCGGCCAGACCCGGGTTACCGTCATAGCGGTAGCCGTTATTGAGAATCAGCCAGCGACTGCCATCGGGACGGACTTCCTGATGGCCTGTTTCGGCCACCAGCACCGAGATGCTGCGGTCCTTGGCGTCCTGACCCAGGCTTTTTTGCGAGATGAACACGCCCGAGAGGTTGGTCCGGTCGTTGGTCAGCTCTTCGGTGTAGGTCACGCGCGAACCGTCGCTCAACGCCTGGAAGCGCCCAGGCACCAGCGTGTCGAACTCGGTCAGTGCATCTTGCTTGTTCAGCAACAGCTGAAACTGGTTCGCACCCTGCGGCGCCAGGCTCAGGCTCAGCCAGGCCACGATCAGGGCCACGAACGCTGCCGGAATCATGGTCAGGCCCAGCAGGCGCTGCTGGCTCATGCCCGTGGCCGAAAGCACGGTCATTTCGCTTTCGAGGTACAGACGGCCATAGGCCAGCAAAATACCGAGAAACAGCCCCAACGGCAGAATCAGCTGCATGAAGCCCGGCAGACGGAAGCCCATGATCAGGAACAGGGAACCCGGGTCAAGAGCGCCAGAGGCAGCCTGTGCCAGGTACTTGATGAAGCGACCGCTCATGATGATGACCAGCAGCACAGCGCTGACAGCGCTCAATGTAAGCAGGACTTCGCGGGACAAATAACGGAAGACGATCAAACCAGACACTCCAGGGTCGTCAGGCTAAGGCGGCCAAACAAGCGGCGTTACCAGTGGGTCAGGCATGCATCATAGATGAGCCGGGCCGACTAAAAAGATGGCGCATTATCCTGTGAATGACCTCGCCTGTCACTGCGCTTGCTTACCCAAGGTTACAAAGCAGCCATTGCAGGCCACGCAAGGGTTGTCAGCCGCGACCGACGGGGTTCAAACTGCCCGACTAGACGCAGCCCCGCTTAGACAGGTGAAGCGTTTCATCCATAAGCACTCAAACCCACGCGTTTGTGCGCACGTTGACCATTTGATTCAGGGACCCGGACATGGAACTGGTTGTAAAAAGCGTTAGCCCAGAAACGTTGAAAACGGCCACTCTCGTGGTCGCCGTCGGCGAAGGCCGCAAGCTCGGCCCGACCGCCAAGGCCCTCGACGAACTCACCGGCGGCGCGATCAGCGCAGTCCTCAAGCGCGGCGACCTCGCCGGCAAGACCGGCCAAAGCCTGTTGCTGCATACCCTGCCCAACATCAAAGCCGAGCGCGTGTTGCTAGTGGGCACGGGTAAAGACGAAGAATTGGGCGACCGCCCGTTCCGGAAAATCATCAGCGGCGCCCTGAGCGTCCTTAAAGGCCTGGGTGGCAGCGAGGCGGTCTTTGCCATCGACGAACTGGTGGTCAAGGGCCGCGACAGCTACGGCAAAACGCGCCTGCTGGCCGAAACCCTGGCAGACGGCGATTACACGTTCGACCGATTCAAAAGCCAGAAAGCCGAACCCCGCGCCCTGAAAAAAATCACCCTGCTGACCATCAAGGCCGCGCAGGCTGAAGTGCAGCTGGCCGTGACCCACGCCCAAGCCATTGCTGCCGGCATGTCCTTCACCCGCGACCTGGGCAACCTGCCGCCGAACATCTGCCACCCGACGTTCCTGGCCGAACAGGCCAAAACCTTGGGCAAGACGTTCAAGAGCCTGAAGGTCGAGATTCTCGACGAGAAGAAAATCAAGGACCTGGGCATGGGCGCGTTCTACGCCGTTGGCCAGGGCAGCGACCAACCGCCCCGCCTGATCGTGATGAACTATGCGGGCGGCAAGAAATCCGAAAAACCGTTTGTCCTGGTGGGCAAAGGCATCACCTTCGACACCGGCGGCATCAGCCTCAAGCCGGGCGCGGGCATGGATGAAATGAAGTACGACATGGGCGGTGCTGCCAGCGTTTTCGGCACTCTGCGCGCCGTGCTCGAACTGAAACTGCCGATCAATCTGGTGTGCATTCTGGCCTGCGCCGAAAACATGCCCAGTGGCGGCGCGGCCCGTCCGGGCGACATCGTGACCACCATGAGCGGTCAAACCGTTGAAATCCTCAACACCGATGCCGAAGGCCGTCTGGTGCTGTGCGATGCCCTGACCTACGCCGAACGTTTCAAGCCACAAGCGGTGATCGACATCGCCACCCTGACTGGCGCCTGCATGGTCGCACTCGGGGCGCACACCTCCGGCCTGATGGGCAACAACGACGAACTGATCGAGCAACTGCTGGACGCGGGCAAGCAAGCCGATGACCGCGCATGGCCATTGCCGCTGTTCGACGAATACCAGGAGCAACTGGACAGCCCGTTTGCCGACATGGCCAACATCGGTGGCCCGAAAGCCGGCGCCATCACCGCGGGCTGCTTCCTGTCGCGTTTTGCCAAGGCCTACCACTGGGCTCACCTGGACATCGCGGGCACGGCCTGGGTCAGTGGCGGCAAGGACAAAGGCGCCAGCGGCCGTCCCGTGCCATTGCTGACGCAATACCTGCTCGATCGCGCCAACGCTTGACACTGTTGATCGCAGGCTGCGCCGCTTGAGGGCGGCGCAGCCCCGATTCAGGAACCGCAATGACCTCTGAAAAAACCAAAGTCGACTTTTATATCCTGCCCAGCGCAGACCCGGCAGCGCGGCTGGATTTCGCCTGCAAACTCACCGAAAAAGCCTGGCGTCTCGGGCATCGGGTGTACCTGCACTGCAGCGACGCGGCTCAGCGCGACGACCTCGATCAACGCCTGTGGCGCTTCAAGGGCGAGAGTTTTGTGCCCCATAGCCACGCCGAAGACGAACCCGATGGCGTGATCGTCATGGGCATAGCCGATGCGCCTGCCAGCCATCAGGACCTGCTGATCAATCTGGACCTGAAAGTCCCCGAATCCTTCAAGCGTTTCGCCCGCGTGGCGGAAGTCGTGGTCGAAGACCCCGCCGTTCGACTGGCGGCACGGGAGAGTTTCCGTTTCTACCGTGAACAGGGCTATCCTCTGCAAGACCACAAGTTACAACGACTCTGAGCACACGATGGACACCCCCAATTCGCCGAAAAAAGCTGCACACCTGCTCGATGATCTTGAGTCCATTCGCCAACTGCTGGACGACGAAGGCCTGCAACCGCCGCTGCTGACCGAGATGGTCGGCGAACAAGGCACGCAGATCCCCTTGCTGGACGAGGTCTTTGAACCCACACCCGCGCCCGTGCCAGCCGCGCAACCACCGCTCGCCAGTGCGCCTGCCGCCGACAAGGCCCCCGACGCCCTGCTGGTCCATCTGGACAGAGAGCTGCGCACGGCCGCGCAAGCGATCATGCAAGACGTCATCAACGACTACGCCCCGCACATCGAATCCGAAATCAAACGCCGCCTCGACGCACACATGGAGCGCCTGATCAGCCAGCATCAAAACTGATGCCCGATCCCTGAGCGCCCGATGACCTGTAATCGCCGCGCACAACTCGCCCTATGCGTCCCGCCCCGCTATACTTGCCGGCTTTCCTGAATTAATGCCAATAGGGTCCCGCCGCGCATGGATAAGACCTACCAGCCGCACGCCATTGAAACTTCCTGGTACAAAACCTGGGAAGAAGAAAACTATTTTGCCCCGCAAGGCGCGGGCGACCCGTACACCATCATGATCCCGCCGCCTAACGTTACCGGTAGCCTGCACATGGGGCACGGTTTCAACAACGCGATCATGGACGCCCTGATCCGTTTCCGCCGCATGCAGGGCCGTAACACCCTGTGGCAGCCGGGCACCGACCACGCCGGTATCGCGACGCAAATGCTGGTTGAGCGCCAAATCGAAGCCCAGGGCCTGAACCGCCACGACCTGGGTCGCGAGAAATTCCTCGACAAGATCTGGGAATGGAAAGACCAGTCCGGCGGCAACATCAGCCGTCAGATCCGTCGCCTGGGTTCGTCCGTCGACTGGAGCCGCGAGCGCTTCACCATGGACGACGGCTTGTCCGAAGCCGTGAAAGAAGCGTTCGTTCGCCTGCACGAAGACGGCCTGATCTACCGTGGCAAGCGCCTGGTCAACTGGGACACCAAATTGCACACGGCGATTTCCGACCTTGAAGTGGAAAACCACGACGAGAAAGGTTTCCTGTGGAACCTCAAGTACCCGTTGGCCGACGGCGCCAAGACCGCTGAAGGCAACGACTACCTGATCGTGGCGACCACGCGTCCCGAAACCATGCTCGGTGACGCCGCTGTTGCAGTGAACCCGAACGATGAGCGCTACCAGGCCCTGATCGGCAAGTTCGTCGAACTGCCGCTGGTTGGCCGCCGCATTCCAATCATCGCTGACGATTACTGCGACCCTGAATTCGGCACCGGCTGCGTGAAAATCACCCCGGCCCACGATTTCAACGACTACGAAGTCGGCAAGCGCCACAACCTGCCGCTGCTGAACATCTTCGACAAAAACGCCAAGGTTTTGCCTGCCGCTCAAGTGTTCAACCTTGACGGCACACTGAACGAGACCATTGACGGCACCCTGCCGGCCAAATACGCCGGTCTGGACCGCTTCGAAGCGCGCAAGCAGATCGTCGCGGACTTTGACGAAGCCGGCCTGCTGGTCAGCGTTGACGACCACGCCCTGAAAGTACCGAAGGGCGACCGTTCCGGCACGATCATCGAGCCGTGGCTGACCGACCAGTGGTACGTGTCCACCAAACCGCTGGCCGAACCGGCCATCGCCGCGGTTGAAGACGGTCGCATCGCGTTCGTGCCCAAGCAATACGAAAACATGTACTTCTCGTGGATGCGTGACATCCAGGACTGGTGCATCAGCCGTCAGCTGTGGTGGGGCCACCGGATCCCGGCCTGGTACGACGAGTCGGGCAAGGTGTATGTCGGTCGCGACGAAGCCGAAGTCCGTGCCAAAAACAACCTGGGCCCGGACGTTGCGCTTCAACAGGACAACGACGTGCTCGACACCTGGTTCAGCTCGGGCCTGTGGACGTTCTCCACCCTTGGCTGGCCGGAAAAAACCGACGCGCTGAAAACCTTCCACTCGACCGACGTGCTGGTTACCGGCTTCGACATCATTTTCTTCTGGGTAGCCCGGATGATCATGCTCACCATGCATTTGGTGAAAAACGAAGACGGCACCCCGCAAGTGCCGTTCAAGACCGTGTACGTTCACGGCCTGGTGCGTGACGGCCAGGGCCAGAAGATGTCCAAGTCCAAAGGCAACGTACTGGACCCGCTGGACATCATCGACGGTATCGAACTCGAAGACCTGGTGGCCAAACGCACCACGGGCCTGATGCAGCCCAAGCTGCTGAAGAAAATCGAGAAGCAGACCCGCGACGAATTCGCGGACGGCATCGCCAGCTACGGCACCGACGCCCTGCGCTTCACCTTCTGCTCGCTGGCCTCCACCGGGCGTGACATCAAGTTCGACATGGGTCGCGTCGAAGGCTACCGCAACTTCTGCAACAAGATCTGGAACGCCGCCCGTTACGTGCTGGACAAGGGCGAAGACTGCGGCCAGAACGGCGAAGCCTACGAATTGTCGCTGGCCGATCGCTGGATCATTTCGCAGTTGCAGCGCACAGAAGCCGAAGTGACCCGTCACCTCGACCAGTTCCGTTTCGACCTCGCGGCACAAGCCCTGTACGAGTTCATCTGGAACCAGTACTGCGACTGGTACCTCGAACTGTCCAAGCCGGTACTGTGGGACGAAAACGCGCCGGTAGAACGTCAGCGCGGTACCCGTCGCACACTGGTGCGCGTGCTGGAAGTCGCGTTGCGCCTGGCGCATCCGTTCATGCCGTTCATCACCGAAGAAATCTGGCAGCGCATCGCGCCGCTGGCGGGCGTTGAAGGCAAGACCATCATGCTGCAACCGTGGCCGGTGGCGAACGAAGCACGCATCGATCAGGCTGCCGAAGATGACATCGAATGGCTCAAGGGCCTGATGCTCGGCGTGCGTAACATCCGCGGCGAAATGAACATCGGTCCCGGCAAGCCGTTGCAGTTGTACGTGAAAAACGTCAACGCCGAAGACCAGCGCCGTCTGGCCGAGAACGATGCCTTGCTGAAAAAGCTGGCTAAACTCGAATCGATCACCGTGCTGCAAGACGGCGCCGAAGCCCCTCTGTCGGCCACCGCTCTGGTGGGCGAGATGGAAGTGCTGGTGCCGATGGCCGGCTTGATCGACAAGGATGCAGAACTGGCGCGCCTGGACAAGGAAATCCAGCGTTTGCACGGCGAAGTGGCCCGCGTAGGCGGGAAACTCTCCAACGCCGCGTTCGTTGACAAGGCCCCGGCCGAAGTCATCGACAAGGAACGCGCCAAATTGGCCGAAGCCGAACAGGCTTTGAGCAAGTTGGCAGAACAGCACGCGCGGATTTCCAGCCTGTAAACACGCTGCGCACCTGATCGCGGGCAAGGCCTGATGCTCCTGAGGGAGCCTCGGGGCTTGCCCGCGATTGCTTTTGTGGAATGAATTGAACATGACAACCCCACGCACTTCCAAAGCCACACGCCACAAACCCAAAGCGCCCGGCGAAGCCAAGCCGGCCGCACCGCGGGTCAAACCGAGCCTGCACCCGCGCAATCGCCATCAGGGCCGTTACGACTTCCCGCAGCTGATCTCGGTGTGCCCCGAACTGGGCCAGTTCGTGATCATCAACCCGTACGGCAAAGAGAGCATCGACTTCGCCAACCCGGACGCCGTGCGCGTATTCAACCGCGCCCTGCTCAAGGCCTTCTACGGCATTGCCCACTGGGACATCCCGGCCGACTACCTGTGCCCGCCAGTCCCGGGGCGCGCCGATTACGTGCATTTTCTGGCGGACCTGCTAGCCACCCTCAATGACGGCGTGATTCCGCGTGGCCCGAGCGTGCGCGTGCTGGACATCGGCATGGGCGCCAACTGCGTGTACCCGCTGATCGGCCATAGCGATTACCGCTGGCAGTTCCTCGGCACGGAAGTTGACACCATCGCCCTGAAAGCGGCCAAGGCCATCGTGCAATCCAATGGCCTGAACAAAGCCATCAGCCTGCGCCAGCAGTCCAACCCGCAGAAGATCCTGCTGGATGTGCTGGAAAGTAGCGAACGCTTTGACCTGAGCATGTGCAACCCGCCGTTCCACGCCTCACTGGACGAAGCACAGCGCGGCAGCGAGCGTAAATGGCGCGCACTGGGCAAGGCAGACCCGAAACGCAAGTTGCCGGTCCTGAACTTTGGCGGCCAGGCCGCCGAGTTGTGGTGTGAAGGCGGCGAGCAGCGCTTTGTCACGCAGCTGATCCGCGAAAGCGTGCAAGTGGGCCGTCAGGTGCTGTGGTTCAGCACACTGGTGTCCAAGGCGTCCAACCTGCCCGCCATCCAGACCGCCCTGAAAAAAGCCGGTGTGCGCGAGAGCCAGGTGGTGGACATGTCTCAGGGCAACAAGCAAAGCCGCTTTGTGGCCTGGACCTTCCACGACAAAGAACAGCAGCAACTGTGGCGCGAAAAGAACTGGAAATAAGCCCCCAACTTGCGCGCACAAAAAAGCCGCGCTCCGGATCACTCCGGGGCGCGGCTTTTTAACAAGTGTCTTACTTGTTTACAGCGTCAGTCAGGCCTTTGGCCACAACGAGCTTGATCACTTTCTTGGCAGCGATTTCGATGGCTGCGCCAGTCGAAGGGTTACGGCCAGTACGGGCAGGACGCTCGGTCACTTTCAGTTTGCCAATACCTGGCAGAGTGATTTCGCCGCCATTTTCCAATTGATCAGCAACGATCTGAGCCAGTTGGTCCAGAGCGTTACGCGCGGTAGTTTTCGGCGCGTCGATAGCTTCAGCGATATCGGCGATCAGTTGGTCTTTAGTAATAGCCATTGAGATGTTCCTTCCCTATCAAATTCATTTGGTTTGCAGAGTGCAAAGTCAGCTATCGAGCCAGATAGTTAGGGTCTGGCACGCCCGTTTGCTTTCACGACGAATCGCGGATGTAGAGTGCTGAAACGGGGTTTGGTTCGACCTGACACATGCTGAATCCGCGCTTTGCGCCGTTACCCGGCGCAAGACGGGGCAAAACTAGCACAGAGACGGCCAAATATCCGCCTCTACCTGCCCATTTGGTCAGCTTTATCGCGTTAAAACCGTAAAAAAACGCCTCCCGGCCGACAGAAGCCCCTTAAACCCCGGTGCGAAGGCCGTCCAAAGGCTCAGGTGCGTTACACTTGCCGCTTTTGCGGGGCCTGCCCCCTGTCTTCTGATAACTCGCCGAGAAGCCCATGCCGATCCGTCATTGCATCGTCCATCTGATTGAGAAAAAACCCGACGGTACGCCCGCTGTTCTCCACGCCCGCGACAGCGAACTGGCCGAGTCGCAGGCCATCGAGAACATGCTGGCGGACCTCAACGAAAGCTATAACGCCAAACAAGGCAAGGCCTGGGGCTTTTTCCATGCCGAATCCGGCGCGCATCCGTTCAGCGGCTGGCTCAAGGAGTATCTGGACGGCGGCACCGACTTCACGGCCTTCAGCCGCGTGGCGGTCGAGCACCTGCAAAAACTGATGGAAGAGTCCAACCTGTCGGTGGGCGGGCATGTGTTGTTCGCCCACTACCAACAGGGCATGACCGACTATCTGGCCATCGCCCTGCTGCACCACAGCGAAGGCGTGGCGGTGAACGCAGAACTGGACGTGACCCCGTCGCGCCATCTGGACCTGGGCCAGTTGCACCTCGCGGCGCGGATCAACCTGTCCGAGTGGCAGAACAACAAACAGTCCAAGCAGTACATTTCGTTCATCAAAGGCAAGAACGGCAAAAAAGTGTCCGAGTATTTCCGCGACTTCATCGGCTGCCAGGAAGGCGTCGACGGGCCGGGCGAAACCCGCACCCTGCTTAAAGCCTTCAGCGATTTCGTGGAAAGCGAAGACCTGCCCGAAGAGTCGGCACGCGAAAAAACCAAAACCCTGGTCGATTACGCCAGCAGCCAGGCCAAAATCGGTGAACCGATGGGCCTTGAAGAACTCTCCGAACTGATCGACGAAGAACGCCCGAAAGCGTTTTACGACCACATCCGTAACAAGGACTACGGCCTCTCGCCGGAAATCCCGGCCGACAAACGCACCCTTAACCAGTTCCGCCGCTTCACTGGCCGCGCCGAGGGCCTGTCGATCAGTTTTGAAGCGCACTTGCTGGGCTCCAAGGTGGAGTTCGACGAAGAGGCTGGCACGCTGATCCTCAAGGGCTTGCCGACCCAACTGCTCGACCAGCTCAAGCGCAACAAATAATGTTCAACGGGATCCTGAAAAAAGTCCTGTTCGTGCTGGTGGTCGTGGTGATCTTTCAGAACTGGGGCAAGATTGAGCGCGTGCTCAACCCCTCGGGCGTTGTGGCCGAGCAGACCCGGGCCAACGCCCGGGTCGTGCTCTACGCCACCGAGTGGTGCGGGTACTGCAAAGCCACCCGCCGCTTTCTCGACGAAAAAGGCATCCCCTACACCGAATTCGATATCGACAAGGACCCCGTCGCCCGCAAAGCCTATGAAGCATTGGGCGGACGCGGGATTCCGATCCTCGACGTGAATGGCACGCTGATCCGTGACTTCAAGCCCGAGGCGATCCTCGACGCAGTGAAACCGTGATCGGCGTCATGGTGGTCAGGGCCGGCACTGGCTCGACACCAGGCACTCTTTGGCGCTCTTCCTGAGCTTTTTGATCAGCCGCTCCTGACGCAGCGCCTCGCCCTTGTCGGGCCAGGATTCGACATACACCAGTGCCACCGCCGGGCTGGATGCAAAGAAGCGCGCGCCCTTGCCGCTTTGATGCTTGGCAAACCGCTTATGCGGGTCATCGCTGATACCGCAATACAACGCCCCGTTGGCGGCCCGCACCAGGTACACAAACCAGGGCTTGCTCGTCGCTGTCGCTTCGCAAGATTGCGTTATTGCCGTCACGGTTACAGCCCTTGAGCGCGCGCCTGAAAAGCCTTGAGGCTTTTTCTCGCCTGGGCGCGGATCGCATTTTTCACCAGCGGCGTCCATCCCAGCAGCGTGCCTTTGATGCCCAGCGCCTGACGTGACCAGCGCCACAGGTCGAAATGGTCATGGTGCTCGCAGATTTTGCCGTCGCGAAACACAAAGCGGGCCTGGATGTCATTGATCACAATCGCCCCGGTCTGGCTGAACACATAGGTGGCCACCCAGTGCGCACTGCCCTGCTGATCGTCAGCCTGCACGGTGTTGAAGCTGAGGGTGAAGTCCTTGGCCCGAGACGTGAGCATGCGCCACATGTCGCGCGCATCCTGCCCCCTCAGTTCACCGAACACCGGGTCGCTGAACAGCACGTCTTCGGTGTAACACTGCGCCATGGTTTCAGCATCCAACTGCTGGAATGCTTGATAAAAGCGCGTGATCAACGCGTGGTGGGCTTGGCTCATGACGGGGTCCGTGCAGGTGGAATTCGTGCACGATAATCCGACATGAGCAGAAACACTATGGCTTCAGACCTTCTCGCTGACGACATTGACGAATTTCGCACGCCCTGCCCCCAGCCCGGCAATGATTGCACCGATGCCCACAACGCCGAAAATCCAGCCCAGGGCGTCCCAGCCACCGGTCAATTCGTGAACCAGCCCCACGGCAAACGGGCCCATCGACGCCACGGTGTAGCCGATACCTTGCGCCATGCCCGACAGGTTGGCCGCCACGTGAGCGTCTCGCGAACGCAACACGATCAGGGTCAGCGCCAGGCTGAAGGTGCCGCCCTGCCCCAGGCCCAGCACGATGGCCCAGCCCCACAATCCGTCCAGGGGGGCGTACAGGCAGCCAAACAGTCCGGCCAGGGTCATGCCCATCACCAGCACAATGGCGACGCGTTGATCCTTACCCCGGGTGGCCAGCCAGGGCGCCGTCAAGGCGGTGGCCAGTTGCACGATCACCGAACCGGACATCACCAGCCCCGCCTGTGTCGGCGTCAGCCCGCGGCCGATCAGGATCGACGGCAGCCAGCCAAACACGATGTAGGACAACGACGACTGCAAGCCCATATAAAGCGTGACCTGCCACGCCAGCGGGTCGCGTAACAACCCGCGCACCCGGTACGCCACGTTGTGCGCGCCCTGTCGCTTGCCGACTTGCGGCAGCCAGAAGACGGCGGCAAGCACCGCCGGCAGCGCCCAAAAACCCAGTCCCAACGCCCAGCTGTTGCCGAAGTAATGGCTCAGGGGGACCGTCGCCCCGGCCGCCAGCGCGGCGCCGAGACAGAGTGCCATGGTGTAGACCCCCGTCATGGTGCCCGCATGCCCGGCGAAGTCCCGCTTGATGATGCCCGGTAACAGCACACCGATCACCCCGATGCTGGCACCGGCCAGAATGCTTCCGGCGAACAGCCCGACCTCACCCAGGCAACTGCGCAACACAATACCGCCGCCCAGGGTCAGCAAGATGCCCAGCACCACCCGCTCGGTGCCGAATCGCCGCGCCAGGATCGGCGCCAGGGGCGCAAAAATGCCGAGGCACAACACCGGCAAGGTGGTCAGCAAGCCTGCTTGCGCGGCCGACAACCCCAATTGATCTGACACCTCCCCCAACAGCGGCGCCATGCTCGACAACGCCGGGCGCAGGTTCAACGCCACCAACACCAACCCCAGCAACAACAGCCAGGGGCGCAGCACCACGGGAGGCGTTTGCTGGACCCCCTCGTCGTCCGCCTCGGCATCAATCAGCAGTTGATCCAGATCTTCCAGATGGCGTACGGGTTCGAGGCGGTCGTTAGGGTGTGGCGGATTGCTCGTCATGGCCTGCTCCGGTTCAAGGTTCTTTGATCAACGTCCGGCTAAGTGCCATCGCCCGTTGAGGGTCTTGTTGTTTGACAGCGCCCAGCCGTTCGATGTGCCGATCGAACACCGACGGGCGGCGCGGGTGAATATTCACTGTGTGACGCAACGGGCTGCTGACGCCACTGACGATGCAGGCACACCGCTTGCTGGCGCAGGCGTGTACGCGGCATTCATCAGGCGCAGGGGCAATGACAGGTCGCAGCCGATGTCGGTATTGAGATCGCCACTGGGGTACGTGGCGCGGGCCTCAACAGATTCGGGACATCTTAGCCAGACGAAGACGCCGGGGGCAAACCGGGAGTGTGGGGAGTCGCGGCCGCAGGCTGCACGCTTTTGAGGAGGTAACAGCGCGCAGCCTGCGGGTAGTGCTACAGGCTTAGTGCAGGATCTGGTTCAGGAACAGCTTGGTCCGGTCATTTTGCGGGTTGTCGAAGAAATCATTGGGGGCGGCTTGCTCAACGATTTCGCCTTTATCCATGAAGATCACCCGATTCGCCACGGTCCGGGCAAAGCCCATTTCATGGGTCACGCAGAGCATCGTCATGCCGTCTTGCGCCAGGCCGATCATGGTGTCGAGCACCTCCTTGACCATTTCCGGGTCCAGCGCTGACGTCGGCTCGTCAAACAACATGATCTTGGGCTTCATGCACAAGGCCCGGGCAATCGCCACGCGCTGCTGCTGACCACCGGACAATTGCCCTGGGTACTTGTGCGCCTGCTCGGGGATGCGTACCCGTTCCAGATAATGCATGGCTATTGCTTCGGCTTCACGCTTGGGCATCTTGCGCACCCACATCGGGGCCAGCGTGCAGTTTTGCAGGATGCTCAGGTGCGGGAACAGGTTGAAGTGCTGAAACACCATACCCACCTCGCGGCGCACACTTTCGATCTGTTTGAGGTCATTGGTCAGCTCGACGCCATCCACCACGATGCGCCCCTGTTGGTGCTCTTCAAGGCGATTGAGGCAACGGATGGTGGTGGATTTGCCGGAGCCCGACGGGCCGCACAGCACGATCCGCTCCCCCGGCTGAACCGTGAGGTTGATGTCTTTAAGCACATGGAACTGGCCGTACCATTTGTTCACCCCGAGCATCTGGATGATGCCTTGCGGCTCGGCAGTCTGTTTGATGGCTTCACTCATGATGCGCGTCTCCTAATGCTTGTGGCCGGTGTCCAGCTTGCGCTCCAGGTGCATGGAGTAGCGGGACATGCCGAAACAGAAAATCCAGAACACCAGGGCGGCGAACACATACCCTTCGGTCGCCATGCCTAGCCATTTGGGGTCCGCAGCCGCTTGCTTGACGCTGTTGAGCAGGTCAAACAGGCCAATGATGATAACCAGGCTGGTGTCCTTGAACAGGGCAATAAAGGTGTTGACGATGCCGGGGATCACCAGCTTCAAGGCTTGCGGCAGAATCACCAGCCCGGTACTGCGCCAGTAACCCAGGCCCATGGCCGCCGCGGCCTCGTACTGACCCTTGGGGATCGCTTGCAACCCGCCGCGCACCACTTCAGCCACGTAAGCCGACTGGAACAGAATCACCCCGATCAACGCCCGCAGCAGCTTGTCGAAGTTCATGCCTTCGGGCAGAAACAGCGGCAGCATCACTGACGACATGAACAACACGGTGATCAGCGGCACCCCGCGCCAGAACTCGATGAAGGTCACGCACAGCACGCGGATGGCGGGCATGTCGGAGCGGCGCCCCAGCGCCAGCAAAATCCCCAGTGGCAGCGCGCCCGCAATGCCCACCGTGGCAATCACCAGGGTCAGCATCAGGCCACCCCACTGGCTGGTGGCCACCGGGCTCAAGCCCCAATAACCACCGTGCAGCAAGGCGTAGGCCAGCAGCGGGTACACCACCAAAAAGACCACGCCGTAGACAGCCTTGTGCCGCAAGCGCGAAACGAACAGCGGCGCAGCCCCCAGCACCGCCAGCCAGACGCTGAGGTCCACGCGCCAGCGCAAGGCCTGCGGGTAGTAGCCGTACATGAATTGACCGAAGCGTTGCTGGATAAACACCCAACATGCGCCGTCTTTGGTGCAGTCCTCACGGGTGGTGCCCACCCAGTTGGCATCGACAATCGCCCAGCTCAGCAATGGCGGTACGATCAGCCACACCAGATAACACGCAAGCAGTGTCAGCACGGTGTTGAACGCACTGGAAAACAGATTGGCCCGTGCCCATGCCAGCAGGCCGATGCGTGTGCCCGGTGGAGGCAAGTCCGGTTTGAAAACATGCGTCGTCATGGTCGCGCCCTCACCGTTCGATCAGCGCAATGCGCGTGTTGTACAGGTTCATCAGCAGCGAAATGCTGAGGCTGATGGCCAGGTACACGCTCATGGTGATGGCAATGACCTCGATCGCCTGACCGGTCTGATTGAGCACCGTCCCTGCGAACAGCGACACCATCTCCGGATAACCGATACCCGCCGCCAGTGACGAGTTTTTCACCAGGTTCAGGTATTGGCTGGTCAGGGGCGGAATAATCACCCGCAATGCTTGGGGGATGATCACCTTGCGCAGCGTCGGCCCCGACTTCAGGCCCAGCGAATGCGCCGCCTCGGTCTGGCCGTGGCTGACTGACTGGATGCCCGAGCGCACGATTTCAGCGATAAACGCAGCGGTGTACACCGTAAGCGCGAGGGTCAGGGCCAGCAGCTCCGGGATCAGCACCCAGCCACCGACGAAATTGAAGCCCTTGAGCTGCGGCATTTCCCAGTGCACCGGACTGCCGGTCAGCCACACGCAGATGCCCGGAATCACCACCAACAGCGCCACGGCCGCCCAGAATTTATGAAACGGCACCCCGGTGTCTTCGAAGCGCTTGTTGGCCCAACGCACCATCAGCACCACCGCCGCGATTGCCAGCACGACACTGATGACAAACGGCCAGAACGCCTCGGTGCCAATCGCTGCGGGCATATTCAGCCCGCGGCTGCTCATGTAGAAGGTGTCTGCGATGTTGTGACTGTTGCGCGGCAGCGGCATGGTCAGGAACACCGCGAAATACCAGAACAGGATTTGCAGCAGTGGCGGAATGTTGCGAAACACCTCGACATAGACCGTGGCCAGCTTGTTGATCATCCAGTTGGGTGACAGCCGCGCGATGCCAATGATGAAACCCAGTATCGTCGCCAAGACCACGCCAATGGCCGAAACCAGCAAGGTATTGAGCAGGCCGATGACAAATACACGGGCATAACTGTCGGACTCGGTGTAATCGATCAAATGTTGCGCGATGCCGAACCCGGCACTGCGCTCCAGAAAATCAAACCCCGACGTAATGCCCCGGTGCTGCAAATTGGTCTGGGTATTGTCGAACAGATACCCGCCCAGCCAGACCACCAGCACCACGGTGACGATCTGAAATACCCACCCACGCACACGTGGATCGCTCAGGCTGAGCCTGGGCTTGAGTGCGCCGACTTTAGTCTGCATGTTGAACCCCTGAAAAAAATGGACAGAACATCACCCGGCCAGGTGGCGGCCGGGTGACAGCGCTATCAGCGCACAGGGGGTGCGTATTGGATGCCACCGTTGTTCCACAAGGCATTGAGCCCGCGGTCGATGGCCAGAGGAGTGCTTTTGCCGAGGTTGCGCTCAAACACTTCGCCGTAGTTGCCGACCTGACTGACAATCTGCACGACCCAATCTTTGGGCAGCTTCAAGTCTTTGCCGTATTCACCGTCGGCACCCAACAGCCGCGCGACATCCGGGTTTTTCGTCGATTTGGCTTCGGCTACCACGTTCTGGGAGGTGATGCCCGCTTCTTCAGCATTGAGCATGGCGTAAAGGGTCCATTTAACGATGCTGAACCAGTCCTCATCGCCTTTGCGCACCACTGGCCCCAAGGGCTCCTTGGATATGGTTTCCGGCAGCACTACGTAATCGTTCGGCGTCGCCAGTTTGCTGCGCTGTGCGTACAGCTGCGATTTGTCGGAGGTCAACACATCACAGCGCCCGCTCTCCAGCGACTTGGCGCTTTCGTCAGAGGTGTCAAAGGTGATGGGGGTGTATTTGAGGTTATTGGCGCGGAAGTAATCCGAGACATTGAGCTCCGTGGTGGTGCCCGCCTGAATGCAAATGGTGGCGCCGTCCAGTTCCTTGGCACTGTTGACGCCCAGTTTTTTATTCACCAAAAACCCCACGCCGTCGTAGTACGTCACGCCGGCGAACACCATGCCCATGCCCGCGTCACGGGAGCTGGTCCAGGTGGTGTTGCGCGACAGTACATCCACCTCGCCCGATTGCAGCGCCGTAAACCGCTCTTTGGCATTCAACTGGCTGAACTTGACCTTGGTCGCGTCGCCAAACACAGCAGCGGCCACGGCGCGGCAAATGTCCGCGTCAATCCCGAGAATTTTCCCGGACGCATCCGGCACCGAAAAACCGGGCAGCCCATCACTCACTCCGCATTGCACAAAGCCTTTTTTCTTCACGCTGTCCAGCGTTGCGCCCGCCTGGGCAAAACTGCTCATGCCGAGGACAACGACTGCTGTGGCCAGGGCCAAAGTGGATTTCAACTGCTTCATTCAAACCTCCAAGTGTTGCTTTTATTGTGTTTGAACAAGACCCGCCGCCCCCTTGTGAGGCACTGTTGACCCGTGTTGGCTTTAAATGAGGTCAAGCGGCATAAGTCTTGAGCGATGGGTGCATCGCACGAACCTTCAAACTGAAGCGCTCACGTGAGCTGCTGAACTCCTTGTCTCGCTTCACCTTCAGGCTTTTTGCTATCCCCCCGACGGCCGTTGCCTGTTAGTGTTACCGCCGGAAATACGCAGTGGCGCCCACAGCTCATAGCAAAGCGCGTACCACTCATACGCTCTGAACAAATACGCGCTTATTTTCAGAAAAATCGTTCAAGCAATAGACATTTTCGCCAAACGTTAAACGAACTCGCACTTCAGCCGCGCACCGTGATGGCGCGCCTGCACACCGATGGAGCAACCATGACCGAGCCTCTTATCCTTGACCCTAAAAAGCCCGCAGACGCCTGTGTTATCTGGCTTCATGGCTTGGGCGCGGACCGCAATGACTTCTTGCCGGTAGCCGAAGCGCTGCAAGAAAGCCTCCTGACTACACGTTTTGTTTTGCCGCAGGCACCGACCCGGCCAGTCACCATCAATGGCGGCTATGCCATGCCCAGTTGGTACGACATCAAGGCCATGAGCCCGGCCCGGTCGATCTGCGAAGACGAGCTCAATGAGTCCGCCCGCACGGTCATTGAGTTGATCGAAAAGCAGAAAGCACAAGGAATAGACGCCAGCCGTATTTTTCTGGCCGGGTTTTCCCAGGGCGGCGCGGTGGTGTTTCACACCGCGTACCTGAAATGGCAGGGCGCATTGGGTGGCGTAATCGCCCTCTCCACCTACGCGCCAACCTTCAGCGATGAGATGGAACTGTCCGCCAGCCAGCAGCGAATTCCAGCCTTGTGCCTACACGGTCAGTACGACGATGTAGTCCAAAACTCCATGGGACGTACGGCGTATGAACATTTAAAAAGCCGCGGCGTGAGCGTTACCTGGCAGGAATACCCAATGAGCCATGAAGTGTTACCTGAGGAAATCCGGGACATAGGCGTCTGGCTCAAAGCGCGCCTGGGTTAAAACCGAAACATCCTGTCGTTCACTACGCCGAGCACGCGACTTGCATTACACTGCCCGGCGTACACTCCTTAACCAACTGATGAGATGACCGTGCTCAAAGCACTCAAAAAAATATTCGGTAAAAGCGAGGCTGAGCCGCTCGCGCCAGCTTGCACAGCACCTTCCAGCAGCCCCGGCCCGCGAACCGACGCGCCACAAAGCGCCCAGCCTGCTCCCGCTTCTGCCTCGGTGACCACGCCCGACGCACAGCCCGTTGCCCCTTCTGCACGCGACGAAAAACCGAAACCGGCCAAACCGCGCCGGGAAGCGGCACCCAAACCGCCGGTTATCCCCTGGAAACTCGAAGACTTCGTGGTCGAGCCGCAAGCAGGCAAAACCCGCTTTCACGACTTCAAGCTTGCGCCCGAACTGATGCACGCCATCCAGGACCTGGGCTTTCCTTATTGCACGCCGATTCAGGCGGGCGTATTGGGTTACACCCTCTCAGGCCGCGATGCGATTGGCCGCGCACAGACCGGCACCGGCAAAACGGCGGCTTTCCTGATTTCAATCATCAGCCAGCTGACCCAAACGCCACCGCCCAAAGAACGCTACATGGGTGAGCCCCGCGCCTTGATCATCGCGCCGACCCGCGAGCTGGTGGTGCAAATTGCCAAAGACGCGGCCGACCTGACCAAATACACCGACCTCAACGTCATGACGTTCGTGGGCGGCATGGACTTCGACAAGCAACTCAAGCAACTGGAAGCCCGTCACTGCGACATTCTGGTGGCCACTCCGGGTCGCCTGCTGGACTTCAACCAGCGCGGCGAAGTGCATTTGGACATGGTTGAAGTGATGGTCCTCGATGAAGCCGACCGCATGCTGGACATGGGCTTTATCCCGCAGGTGCGCCAGATCATCCGCCAGACCCCGCCCAAAGCCGAACGCCAGACCTTGCTGTTCTCCGCGACCTTCACCGAAGACGTGATGAACCTCGCCAAGCAATGGACCACCGACCCGGCCATCGTGGAGATTGAATCCGAAAACGTGGCCAGCGACCGTGTCGAACAACACGTCTACGCCGTCGCCGGGGCCGACAAGTACAAGTTGTTGTTCAACCTGGTGAATGACAACGGCTGGGAACGCGTCATCGTCTTTGCCAACCGCAAGGACGAAGTGCGTCGCATCGAAGAACGCCTGGTACGTGACGGCATCAACGCCGCGCAACTGTCGGGCGACGTGCCCCAGCACAAACGCATCAAAACCCTGGAAGGCTTCCGCGAAGGCAAAATCCGCGTCTTGGTCGCCACCGACGTCGCGGGCCGCGGGATTCACATCGACGGCATCAGCCACGTGATCAACTTCACCCTGCCGGAAGTGCCGGACGACTACGTACACCGCATTGGCCGTACAGGCCGAGCGGGTGCTGACGGCGTATCCATCAGCTTTGCCGGTGAAGACGACTCGTATCAGCTGCCCGCCATCGAAACCAAACTGGGCCGCAAAATCAGCTGCGAAACCCCGCCAACCGAACTGCTGCGCCCTGTGGTACGTGCCGTGCGCAAACCCCACGACCCGACCGAAACGGCCTGATCGATCCGGCCAGCCCCTTGCTCGCGATAGCGGTACACCTGCTTCGCGAGCCGGACTGGCACGTCTGGCACTGACTAATCGCGCAATGCCAGCTCCGCTTCGCGCTGCGCAATGGCCGCCTCCAGCTCGGGCGAGCGCTTGGCCCACTGCTCGGGTGGTATCGGTTTAGACCACTCAACAATCTCCGGCCAGGTTAATTCTGGAGGGGGGTTTAGTTTTAGCCGCTCCAACGCAATAACCAACAAGGCATTGAAAATAAAGATTCCAAAGAACCCATCCCACACGATTGCCAGCGGCCATCCTTTCTGGCCGGCAGCTTTGACAAGGTCGCGCCAGTAAGTCGCCAATATACCTTTGGGATGATGCACATTATCAGGAGGGTCTTCGACTGCGTCGGGGCCTATTTCCATGTAACTACGCATGCATTCCCATAGTTTCATCGCATAAATACCGCCCCCACAATTGAAACCTATCGTGAAATTTTTATTCCTTGCACTGCCATCCGGATCGGGATTCGTAAACCCTATCAGCAATAAACCCTGAGTTTGCTTACCCGCTTGATTAATCGTCGAACTTTCAGTGCCCATTGCTGTGACAGTTTCCCAAGGCACTACCCAATATTCACCCTTCGCAACTGATACACAGACCTCTCTGCGCTGACGATTAAACCGAATAGGTAAGGGTACCGGGACGAATAAGCTCCGTAGCATTAACGCGATAGGGACAGACAAAATGGCGCCCCCTAACAGAAGAACATCTGGATCATTAGTGATATAGGCAATCCATAAACAGAGCATCATCGAAGGCCACATCACCATTACGCCGGAGGCAATGCAGTAATACCCAACGTCCATAAATACATTATTCTTCCGCCAAATAATATTTAAGGAGTCCGCTGGCAACTCACCTGTAGGCAACGGTAAGGGTGAGAGATAGTCCTCCTTCAGAAGTGGTCGCACCTTACTTTTTCGTGCCACTTTACTATTCATTCCGTTGTTCTTAAGGGTTGAAAGTACTGGGGATTTTGCTCGGCGCTCAGCACATAAGCCTTAGCTTTATCCAGCTCGGGGGTTGGAGCACTTTTAACAGCAATAAGTCCCTCGCTGACGGTATAGGTAAAGACCAAACCTTGTTCCCCCCCCACGTATCCAAGCCCGCTAAATAAGTCGGCTACTGGATTTTTAAACCTCACACGAACAGAAACTGAGCTCGGCTCAGACTCAAATACACCTGGAATGACGTGAAAGTGCCCTGTCAAACGGAGCCCCTGCCCCTCACGATAAGGAATCCATTCACACTGACTGGTTTCAATCCAATACTTACCTATATCTTGTACCGGTCGTGGCGGATGAATGCGCACACTTGAATTATTACGTTTAACGCGCGCAACCCATTGTTGCGTATCAATTGGATCTCCTACTATTGATAGTTCTAAATAAGCGCTTGAGGGGATTGCCCCTGGCAAGTCGATAGTCATGGCGCTCACGGCAGGTACAAAAATAAAACCCATGCGATTATCAGCAGACCTTCTTCGTTCAGCACCGACAAAGCTAACTCTAGGGGCGTAAAGTATATCGTAAAGACGTGTTAACTCATCCACTTGGACACTTGAAGGAATAGCTGACAAATTCCGTGCTTTCCCTTTTGACCAGCAGCAATTATCAAGAAAATTTTGCAACGGTGTCTGCCGCATCAACCAAGCGACTATGTACAACACACCCAATATTACAAGCAAGTAGTTTAACAGCCCCATGAATCGTAAATATCGAATATTCGATAAGGCCACATCCAAGCCAGCAACAATATTTTTATACGTATAGGTAAATCCAAGTAAAGCTTGTGCCCCAGAGGTTAAAGCCTGCGCCCCAACTATTATTTTTTGACCCCGCATCCATGGGTCAATTTGCCCACCAGCATTGTCGAGCTGCAATTGAAGTGACTTGTACTCTTTCAACGCTGCGACTGACGATAGCAGGCCGAATACCCCACCAAACATCGTCAACACCGACGCAAATTTTGCTCCAACTTTGAGCCTGTCGACGCCACCTCCTCCCCAAAACCCCTTCCTGACCTGCGCATCAATCACCGCCACCAACGCGGCTGCGGCATATAACGTCGCGGACGCTGTCTCGTACTGACGCTGTTGATCCACCCCTTCCAGCACCTGCGCCTGGCTCAGATAACGCCCCGCATTCCAGCTATTGAGCAGCAATGCCGCCAATGCAATCACGCCGCCACTTTTTTGTACCGCAGGTGAGTTAACGATATTGGCGACGTGCCCTGTGCCGATGGCTTTTCCTGTTATTTTTGCCCACTGGATAAGGTCTTCGGCCGCTTTACCGACCAGTTGCAACACCTGCCGTCCGCCCTGATTAATCAGGCGCAAGCCGGTCTCACTGCCCACGCGCACGGCAACCATGATGCTCAACCACGCCCCGCTTAACGGCGTGCCGGGCTTACCGCCCAGTAACAGCAATGCAGCCCCCAAGCGTTTGATCAGGCTATTCCACGCACTGTCAGCCTCGCGAGCGAGTTCGGCGAGGTTGGCAAGGATCGGCGCACCCAGCGGGCCGAGTATTTTGATCAATGCCTGTTCGGCGTTGGCCTGGTTTTCCAGACTCAATGCCGCCATCAACTCTGCGGACCGGCTAATGCCGATGACCGCCGCCTCCAGGGTCGGGCTCCAGCCGTAGAACAACTGACGCAAGGCGCCTTCATCGGCACTGCGCACGTAGTCGGCGTATTGCTCGGCACCTTGTTTGCGCAGGCATTGCGCGCTCAGGCAGGCTATGGCCAAGTGGCCAAGCCATGTCAGGTGAGCGGGGTTGTGGAAATCGACAAACCACGTGCCGCTATGGTGCCGAAGCAAATACACACCCCGGTCGGCATAGAGACGGGTATGGCGCTGTTGAACCTGAGCGAAATGGTTGGGGGCCGTGTGGTCCAGCCAGGTGTTCATGGCCGGCAAGTCAATGTACTGCTCAACCTTTTCACTGACGAAACGGTTTTCCAGGTTGGCCACTTTTGACGCTCGGTAATCGCGCACCAACGCTTCAACTTCGGTGTGCAATTGAGCCGGAATGAATTCACGTACCGAGGCTACCGTGCGTTTTATTTGATCATGCACTTCTGCCAGCCTGGCAGCACCTGCCCAATATTTTGAAATACGCCCGCGCCGTTGATTCAACCGTGCTTCTTCGCGAAACAGTTCTTCCAGATCGCGATCCGCTTTGAGCAGTTGCTCACCCTGCTCCGGGGTCAGCTCAAGCTCATGCTCGCGGTAGCGATAACTCACCTGCCCCGCCACTTCAGCGCCGTCCTCGGTGATCAGGCTGCGTATGAAGCCGCCAATGCTCAAGCGAAGTTGATGGTCCTGCTGCCATTGTTCATGGCGGCTTTCGACTTGTTCCTGTTCGTGATTAATGTCACGCAGTACGCCCAGATCATCATCCAGGCATGCCAGTACGGCATACAGGCCTTGAGCCTGTTGATGCGCGCCCTCCAGCACTTGTTGCACAGTGAAAGGCGCCCACTGCACCGCACTCCACTCACCAGGCACGGTGTGCTCGGTGGTCATCTCAGGGTGGCTCGCCGCCACACGGATGCGCTCGTTATTCCAGCGCTGAGCGTCCAGCCATTGGGTGATGTTGTGCGTAAGGTTGTCCGTCGGACGGTTTTCGAACACTCGTTGCGCCCATTGCTGTTCGTGGGCTTTATGCGCTTTACCGTTGTGCAGATGGTCAAGGGTCACGGCTCGCGCATAGG
This sequence comes from Pseudomonas sp. BS-2016, assembly GCF_001806145.1. Classification (NCBI taxonomy): domain Bacteria; kingdom Pseudomonadati; phylum Pseudomonadota; class Gammaproteobacteria; order Pseudomonadales; family Pseudomonadaceae; genus Pseudomonas; species Pseudomonas sp. BS-2016. The sequence continues at coordinate 1,903 of NZ_MLCT01000025.1, read as the reverse complement.
TTTCAGGGATTAATTCGCCCATGAGCTGATCCGCCTCATTCAGCGGCACGCAATGGGGGGTCCGAAGTTCATTGGCGAGCTGGCGCAAATCAATAACGCGCATGTGTTGGGCGCGTGCCTGTGGATCCGCTAACTGCTGGCACGCCTCAGGGGTGAGCGGGTATTCGCTGTAGAGCATCCAGGCAGGCTCATGTTTGCTGAGCGTCAGTCCAAACAGTTTGCCACGCTCGACCCGCGTGTCATCGGCCTCCAACGGTTGTTCATGGAGGCAGCGGTTGATTGCCACGGCATAGCGTTTTAGCCCTTCACTGCCTTGCCACACATACACAAACCCTTCGCGTAGCAGTCGTGCGGCCATGGGGTGGCTCTGAGGCGTAACACCCGGTTGAGCGGCCGCGTGTGTGGACGCCTCTTCGCTCAACGCATACCGAACGGGCAGCACAAAAACATATGGTTGGTAGGCGGGGCATTGGCCCGCGACGCTGTTGACATCGATAGATTCATGACCACAAGCGGCCCGCTCAGCCGCCTCCAGACGTGAGAGTGTGGCGAGTATTTGTTCGTGGCTCATGAGGCAATCTCTGCGCATACAAGCTGGCGTTTAAATTCAGCCAGAAGCTTATCCAGTCGCTCTTTGGGTGAACCATCACGAGAGGCCAATAACTGGCGATACACCGTGTGATCAGGTCCATCAGGAAAGGTGTCACCGAAATGGCCGTACACACTGACCCAGCGCATCACGTCATCCACTGCGCTGTACCCTTGACGCTCGGCACTGCAACAGCAAGCACTGGCCCATTGCTTCTGCCCGGCTGAATCCAGCCCATCTAAATACGCCGGAAAAAACTGCTGACAGTGCGCCTGTACGCGCTGCAGAACAGCCTCTCGCCCTGCTTGGCCAAGGTGCTCAAGCTGTTGCGCATCCAGGGTTAGCCATGGGACATGCGCATACTCGGCCCCCACCCGGGCAAGGCCCTTACGGTGTAAATCACCCTCAGGCAAACGAATCAGGCTCACGGGGCCCATCAACCTGTCACGCTCACCGGCGGCCAGGTCTTGCAACCATAAACGGGCAATTCGTGGGTCGTAGTAACGAAATAAAACGCTGACATCGCCCTCCACCCGGACATGAATCAGGCTGCGCAAGTGCTTGATCAAGCGTTCTTCGTCTGCATCACTTTCAAGCCAGATGCCTGCTGTGGCTTGCCAATGCGCGTCGAAGGCCTGCGCCAACGGGCTATGGGCCTGCACGGCAACTAACAAAGGGCCGTAAAATGCCAGCTCGGCGTATTGGGTCATCAGGTACAAAAAATGAGGCCTTGATCCGGGGGCCAATTCACACACTCGGGCTTGAAGGTTGTCGATCTGGCAACTGTCGAGTAACAAGTAAGCGCGGCTCATGCGGGTGTGCTCCGCATTTTTTCGCAGACAGGGCAAATGGGTTTGGCGCCACGCGCGGCCGCCATCAGTGCTTCGATTTGCGGGCCTGGTGCCAGCGCGATCAAAGGCTCGACAGGGTTCGGTATGGCTGGCATCGCGGGCGTGCCCGGTATCGGCACGCCTCCCAGTTGAATGGGCGAACTGCAATAAATCCCCGCCGCACTGATGACGATATGCTGCCCACCCGCGTTCAGCGTCAGTGCTGCGCCCGCCTCCAGCCCCACCAGGGCGCCCGCCTTGAGGTGGATTTCCTGCCCGGCTTCGACCAGTACGCTCTGTCTGGCACGGGTATGGGCGCTGGTTGCAATGTGCAGATGATCGCTGCCCAGGATCTGAACTTTGCGGTCCGCGCTGACGGTGCGCTGCTCTTCGGCCTGGAGCACGCTGATGCTGTTGCCGGTCACGGTTTCGCTGCGCTGACCGTCGACCTGCAAGCGGCTGTCGTGTTTGATGTGTTGCTCAA
>NZ_MLCT01000024.1:0-198216 GCF_001806145.1 Pseudomonas sp. BS-2016 | reverse complement strand
CCACCTGATCCCATCCCGAACTCAGCAGTGAAACGATGCATCGCCGATGGTAGTGTGGGGTTTCCCCATGTGAGAGTAGGTCATCGTCAAGATTGAATTCCGAAACCCCTGTCTGCTCACGCAGACAGGGGTTTTGTTTTTCTACGCCACAAACGCCGCTAAACCTGCTTCTTTCCCCTCCCTCTGATCTTCCTCAACCCCCCGGCCTAAACGCCCTGCAATCGACTTTCGTCGGATTAAACAAAATGCCATCACAAATGGCTAAGTTTTCCGGGAATGGTGCCGACAGCCTGTTGAGCAATGCGTGCTTAGTAGAGCTGCCGGATAGAAAGGCTGCCTGCGCTGTTACACGGAATGTTGCACCCGTACGCATCCCCACTCTCGGCATAAGAAGTCCCATGAAATGAATCTCAAGTTCAGCCATAAAATCCTTCTGGCCGCTTCAGGCGTCGTGGTTCTGGCGTTTGCGTTGTTCACTCTGTACAACGACTACCTGCAGCGAAATACCATCAAGCAAAACATCGAGTCGTCAGTGCAACAAGCTGGCAACCTGACTGCCAGCAGCGTTCAGAATTGGCTGAGTGGTCGTATCCTGGTACTCGAAAGCCTCGCACAAAACGTCGCGCACCAAGGCAAGCAAGCGGATTTGCCCGGCTTGGTGGATCAGCCTGCATTAACCTCGAATTTTCAGTTCACCTATGTGGGCCAAGCCAACGGCGTGTTCACACAGCGTCCTGACGCCAAAATGCCAGACGGTTACGACCCACGTGAACGTCCTTGGTACAAACAAGGCGTAAGTGCCGGTAAGACAATGCTGACGCCGCCCTACATGGCTGCCGTAGGCGGCTTGATCGTAACCATCGCGATGCCTGTCAAAAGCAACGGTGAATTACTCGGCGTGGTAGGGGGCGACCTGAGCCTCGACAGCTTGGTCAAAATTATCAATTCGGTGGACTCAGGTGGCTTGGGCTACGCGTTTCTGGTGAGCGGCGACGGCCAGGTCATCGTCAGTCCGGAAAAAGATCAGGTGATGAAAAACCTGAAAGACATCTACCCATCCAGCGCGTTGCGCATTGAAAAAGGTATTCAGGAAGTTAACCTGAATGGTCACGAGCGGATTATTTCCTTCACGCCGGTAACCGGCTTACCTGCAGACTGGTATATCGGTCAGTCGCTAGACAAGGAAAAAGCGTACGCTCCGCTTTCCAAATTCCGTACCTCCGCATTCATCGCAATGTTCATCGCCGTGGCTGTCATTGCCGTTCTGCTCAGCCTGCTGATCCAGTTCCTGATGCGCCCTCTGACCACGATGGGCCGAGCCATGCAGGACATCGCTCAGGGCGAAGGTGACTTGACTCGTCGTCTGGTAATCGAAAGCAAAGATGAATTTGGCTTGCTGGCCAGCTCTTTCAACCAGTTCGTAGAACGTATTCACGCGTCGATTTCGGAAGTGTCCTCCGCGACACGTCAGGTTCATGATTTGTCCCAGCGGGTGATGGCATCGTCGAATGCTTCGATCATCGGTTCTGACGAGCAGAGCGCACGCACCAACAGCGTAGCTGCCGCAATCAACGAACTGGGTGCCGCCACACAGGAAATCGCCCGTAACGCGGCTGATGCTTCGCAACATGCCAGCGGTGCAAGCGAACAGGCCGATGATGGCCGCCAAGTGGTTGAGCAAACCATTCAGGCCATGACCGAGTTGTCGCAAAAGATCAGCATGTCCTGCGCCCAGATTGAAACCCTGAACGCCAGCACCGACAACATCGGCCATATCCTGGACGTAATCAAAGGTATCTCCCAGCAAACCAACTTGCTCGCCCTCAACGCGGCGATCGAGGCGGCACGTGCAGGTGAAGCGGGTCGCGGATTTGCTGTGGTGGCCGATGAAGTGCGCAATCTGGCACACCGCACTCAGGAGTCGGCAGAAGAAATCCACAAAATGATTACTTCGCTGCAAGTTGGCTCGCGAGAAGCGGTGACCACGATGAATGCCAGTCAGGTTTCCAGTGAGGAAAGCGTGGAAGTGGCCAACCAGGCGGGCGCCCGCTTGATCAGCGTCACTCAGCGTATTGAAGAGATCGACGGCATGAACCAATCGGTAGCCGCTGCCACTGAAGAACAAACCGCCGTGGTTGAAACCCTCAACGTTGATATCAACCAGATCAACTTGTTGAACCAGCAAGGCGTGGTCAATCTCAATGAAACGCTCAAGGACTGTGATGCGCTGTCGCAGCAAGCGAGCCGACTGAAACAATTGGTCGACAGTTTCAAGATCTGACCTACACGCTGTCTATGATTTACCCACAGCCCTGTCGTTTCAAACGTCAGGGCTGTTTTGTTTTTCGGCGGTCCAGATAGTGCGTGATGGCGTTGACCGCCCGCTGTAAATGCAGGCCCAGCTCTGCCACACAGGCGTCGACTTCTTTGGCCCGGGCGAGACGCAAAAGCGTGCGGTGATCGTCTTGAGCCAACGAGCCAAGGTTCATTTGCTCAAGGTTAAAGCGAAGAAAGCGCTCTTCTTCAATCAGCCCGGCGTCCACCAATGCCAGAAGCTTCTTATTGGGTGCCTTGTTATAGAGCGCCTGATGAAAGAGCCGATTCAATGTGCCGACTTTACTCATGTCGGTTTCGGCTTCCATCGCTTCGATATAACCCGATGCGGATGCCAGATCCTGCTCATCCAGTAACGGCACAGACTGACGCAATGCCTCGGCCTCCAACAACAAGCGCAACTCGTAGGATTCCAGCGAGTTGTCTTCAATTAAAGGCGCCACCACGGCACCTTTGTACTGCACGACATGCAATAGCCCTTGGGATTCAAGTTGGCGCAATGCCTCGCGCACCGGCATGCGACTCACACCAAACAGGGCCGCCAGCGCCTCTTGGCGAATCGCCGTCCCGCACGGCAGGCGTCCATCGAGGATAGCGTTGCGCAAGGATTCTTCGATTACCGCGCGAGCTTGATGAGCTGCAACAGGGCCATGGACTTCAATACTGCTTAAAGGGTTACGTTTTACGGCCACGTTCGCGCACCTGCGGTTGACATTCAGCTTGCCTATTTGGATCCAATTGAAAGTAGGTACAGACCAAATCCTTGTCAAACCTTGTAACAACAAGTCTAGCGTGACTGGACCCCCAATGACCGGAAGCAACCCGGCATTTCGCGCAGTTTGTGGCCTACACTTGCCTGCATTAAAACAGCCCGCTATGCAGTCTTAGTCTTGAACAGGTGAAGGATGGGCGTACTCAGTCACAACGATGTAAGCGAGCATCTGATACGCGTATCAGAACCGTCCCACAGCTTGTTGACCGGTTTGATTCGCCTCCCAGGGCTCTGGGGCATTTTGCTGCTTGCTTCAGCCGTGCGTTTTTTGGGTTCTACCACGTCGGCTATTTGGTGCGACGAGGGTTCAAGTTTGATGTTGAGCCAGTTTCCACTGACGGGGATCTGGTTTCACGCGGCTCACGATGTACATCCACCGCTGTATTTCATGCTGTTGCATGGATGGACGGCGCTGTTTGGCGACGGCGTGTTCGCCCTCCGGGCGCTGAGTGTTTTGCCTGGCATTGCAACGGTGTTTCTGGGCATGTGGCTCGTGCGTTTGATCTCGACTCAGCGCGCCGCCTTGCTCGCCGGTTTGATGCTGGCACTGTTACCGATTGCTGTGCGTTACAGCCAAGAAGTCCGCATGTACGCCCTGCTGGGCGCGTGTCTGATGGCCGCGACCATCGCGCTGGCTTATTGGGTCATGTCCCCGACCCGAAACCGGTATCTGGCGGTTTACGCCGTTTTGATGGCGGCTGCGTTCTATACCCATTACTTCACTGCGTTCTGCGTGCTGGCTCATTGGCTGTATCTGCTGATTGCCAGCGTCAGCAAAACGGGTCCGGCCATGTTGATCAAACGTCCCGCCTGGTGGCTCGCAAATGTGGCGATTGTATTGATGTTCCTGCCGTGGCTGCCCGGTTTCATCGATTTGTTACAGCACATGCCCGAGCTGAAAGCCGGAGGAGACGTGGGCTGGGAGCCTGTGGTCGGTGCGCGCTCACTGCCTGCCATGATCTGGCAGTTTTTGATCCAGGACGAAGGGGATAACTTGCCATGGCCTTTATTTTGGTTCGTTCCACTGCTCCTGCTGGGCGTGGTGGCATGGACTGCTGCGCGTGATCGCACGCTCTTGAAATTTCCGACGCTGATTGTGATCTACACATTGCTGCCCATTGTGCTGATCTATCTCGTGTCGTTCGCATCCCCCTTATTCATTGAGCGCTATGTGATGTTCGCCGCATTGGGCTTGCCGATGGTTGTGGCGCTTGTTGTAGAGCGTTTGTACGCACGTCGACGCAAGTGGGCAGTAAGTGTGCTGGCCATGTTCATCGGCGTGGAGCTGGTGGGCTTGCACAGTAATTTCACTGGCGAGGCCGATCATTTCGATCGGTTGGTAGGGCATGTCAATCAGCAATTTTTGCCCGGCGACCGAATCGTCGTCAGCGACCTGTTCTGGTACTTCGGCTACGTTTATTACAACAAGACGGGAGCCCAGCCCATGCTCTACACCCCCCCGACACAAGAAGGGGGGTCGGGCCGTCCCAACGATTACGGTTTTGGCACGCTGGTGCAGGACGATGGCGAGCATATTTATGTTGATCGACTGCAAGACCTGCCGTCCGGCACCCATCGCATCTGGTTAATCAGCAGCAGCGAGCAACCCGATGATTTCGCGCCTGTGCCAGCGAATTGGCGCAAGGTTCAAGACGTGACCGTTGACGACACCCAGGCCCGACTCTATTTGACTTGCCCCACAACCGAATGCGCACGTAGGGATCATCAGCTTTTTCAAGATGCCGTTATCGATCTTTCTAAGAATTAATTTGCAACACTCTTGACTGAGATCCACTCGCCGCGCAATATTAATAGTTAGCAAACTAACATTATGTGACACTTCTTTTGTCTGACACCCTTGATTCACTTCAAATGAGCATCAGCACTGGCATGGTGGTCGCGACCCGTCATTGGCGTCGTGTGTGCCAGACCACGCTGGTCAACTACGGGATCTCCGAAGCCTGCGCCATGCCGCTGCTGATTATCGGCCGCTTGGGCGAGGGCGTGCGGCAGGTTACCGTGGCCCACGCTGCCGGCATGGAAAGCCCGTCCTTGGTGCGCCTGCTCGATCAGTTGTGCAAAGACGGCTATGTACGTCGTTGCGAAGACGCCAGTGACCGTCGCGCCAAAACGTTGAGCCTGACAGACGCCGGCCGCGCCCTTGCGCAGTCGATCGAGGCGCAGTTGGTTCAATTGCGCCGCGCGGCGCTGGCGGACGTTTCAGTCGCCGATCAAGAAGCCGCGTTGCGGGTGATCAAAGCATTCGAAGCGGCGGGTCAACTGCCTGATGGAGCCGCCTCTTGAACGGCTTTTTCAGCAGCATGCCGCCTGCCCGCGACTGGTTTTACGGCGTACGTACATTCGCCGCGTCGATGATCGCGCTGTACATTGCCCTGCTCATGGAGATGCCGCGTCCGTATTGGGCAATGGCAACGGTTTACATCGTTTCCAGTCCTTTCGTAGGCCCTACCAGCTCCAAGGCGGTGTATCGCGCGCTTGGCACCTTGCTGGGCGCGTCGGCGGCCGTGTTCTTTGTGCCCTTGTTCGTGCAGACCCCGTTTTTGCTGGTGCTGGTGATTGCGCTCTGGACCGGCATTCTGTTGTTCCTGTCGCTGCACTTGCGCACCGCCAACAGCTACGTGTTCATGTTGGCGGGCTACACGATGCCGATGATCGCGCTGCCGATTGTGGATAACCCGCTCAACGTCTTCGACATTGCCATTTCGCGTACCGAAGAAATCATGCTGGGTATCGTCTGTGCCGCCGTCGTGGGCAGCATGTTCTGGCCGCGTCGCCTGACCCCCGTGTTCATTGATGCAGCGGGCAAGTGGTTTGGTGATGCGGCCAATTACAGCAAACACTTTCTGGCCCGTGACGTTGAACCCAACAAGGCCAGCGGCCTGCGTTCGTCGATGGTGGCCACGTTCAACACCCTTGAGCTGATGATCGGCCAATTACCTCACGAAGGGGCGCACCCGCAAACCGTGCGTAACACCAAAGAATTGCGCGGGCGCATGATTCACCTGCTGCCCGTGGTGGACGCGCTGGATGACGCGCTGTACGCCCTTGAGCGGCGCACGCCCGAGCTGGTTGAGAAAGTCACGCCCTTGCTGGACCGCGCGCAGCAGTGGCTTGAAAGCACCCGCGAAGGCGCGCCGATTGAGCACTGGAAGGCCCTGCGCCACGAACTTGAGGCCCTGCAACCGAGCGCGGCGGCCCTGGATGACCGGCGTCAGTTGCTGTTGTCCAACGTGTTGTACCGCTTGGGTGAGTGGATCGATCTCTGGCAAGACTGCAAAAGTTTGCAGCACGCTATTACGACGGGCAATCAAGACGTATGGCGGGCGGTGTATCGGCACTGGCGGCTAGGTCGCCTGACGCCGTTCCTGGACCGGGGCCTGATGCTCTATTCAGCGTTTTCGACCGTGACCGCCATCGTGGTGGCTTGCGTGTTGTGGATTTTGCTGGGCTGGACGGACGGGGCGAGTGCCGTGATTCTGGCCGCCGTCGCTTGCAGTTTCTTTGCTGCAATGGACGACCCGGCCCCGCAAATCTACCGCTTCTTTTTCTGGACCTCGTTGTCGGTACTGTTTGCCAGTTTGTATCTGTTTGTGATCCTGCCCAACCTGCATGATTTCCCCATGCTGGTACTGGCGTTCGCGGTGCCCTTTATCTGTGTCGGTACGCTCACCGTGCAGCCTCGGTTTTACCTGGGCACGTTATTGACGATTGTGAACACCGCGTCATTTATCAGCATTCAAGGCGCCTACGATGCTGACTTCATGGTGTTCATGAACGCCAACCTTGCCGGCCCGATCGGCTTATTGTTCGCGTTTGTCTGGACGTTGATCGCACGGCCGTTCGGCGCTGAACTGGCGGCCAAGCGTCTGACCCGTTTCAGCTGGCGTGACATTGTGCGGCTCACCAAACCCGCGACGCTGGCTGAACACCGGCACATGGGGGCGCAAATGCTCGATCGCCTGATGCAGCATTTGCCGCGTCTGGCCATGACCGGGCAAGACACCGGCATTGCAGTCCGCGAGTTGCGCGTTGCGCTTAATCTGCTGGACTTGCTTGCGTATGCACCGCGTGTGACCGGCGGCCCGCAACTGCTGCTGCGCCAAGTGGTCAGTGACGTGGGCGATTATTTTCGCAGTTGCCTGAAGGCGGGTGAGCGCCTGCCCGTGCCTGCGGGGTTGCAGATGACCATGGACCGCACGCGTCGTGCGCTCAATGCCAACGACTTGCAGGACGAAGGCGATGCCCGTGTTCACTTGTTGCACGCGCTCAGCGGTCTGCGGCTGGCACTGTTGCCCGGCGTTGAATTTATCGTCGACAACGACGACCTGCCCCAGCCCCACGTACAAGGCATTGATGGAGCGCCGCTATGATCGGTGATGTGGATATCAGCGGGGTGTTCCTGCCCACCTTTCTGGTGTTGATGGGCATCACTTATTTACTGTTTTTGGTGGTACACGCGGTTCTGACGCGTGTGCACTTTTACCGCCTGGTCTGGCACCGGGCTTTGTTCAACGTCGGTCTCTACGCTCTGCTTCTCGGCGTTGTGGATTCGTTAAGTCGATATTTGATGACATGAAAAAACCGTTATTGACCCTGGGCCGCGTCGTTCTCACCTTGCTGGTGGTGGCGTTTGCCTGCGTCGTGGTCTGGCGCATGACCATGTACTACATGTTTGCGCCGTGGACGAGGGACGGTCACATCCGTGCCGACATCGTGCAAATTGCGCCCGATGTGTCGGGCCTGATCAAACAGGTCGAGGTGCGTGACAACCAGCCGGTTACCCGCGATCAGGTCTTGTTTGTGATCGACCAGGAACGCTTCAAACTGGCCTTGCGCCAGGCCCAAGCCACCCTGGCTGATCGCAAGGAAACCCTGGCGCAGGCCCAGCGTGAAAGTCGTCGTAACAAAGGCTTGGGCAATCTGGTCGCCCGCGAACAACTGGAAGAAAGCCAGTCCCGCGAAATGCGTGCCCAGGCCGCGCTCACCGAGGCCCAAGTGGCGGTGGACAGCGCTCAGCTCAACCTTGACCGCACCGTCGTGCGCAGCCCGGTGGACGGTTACGTCAACGATCGGGCGCCGCGCGTCAACGAGTTCGTCACGGCCGGGCGCCCGGTGTTATCGATTGTCGACAGCAGCTCATTCCACATCGACGGCTATTTCGAGGAAACCAAGCTCGATGGCATTCACGTGGGGCAGCGCGTGGACATTCGCGTGATTGGCGACAACGCGCGTCTGCGCGGGCATGTCGAAAGCATCGTCGCCGGTATTGAAGACCGGGACCGCAGCAGCGGCCAGAACCTGCTGCCAAACGTCAACCCGGCGTTCAGCTGGGTACGGCTGGCGCAACGGATTCCGGTGCGCATTGTGTTCGATGAAGTGCCGGAAGATTTCCGCATGATCGCCGGGCGCACGGCCACGGTGTCGATTATCGAAGACACACCTCAAACGCGACCTGCGAAGGAGAACGCGCCATGAAACCCGTTCACCTGGCGGCCGTGGGGCTGGGGTTGTTGCTGGCCGGCTGCCAACTGGTGGGGCCGGATTATCACCTGCCCAAAGACGCCGCGTTGCAGCGTCCCGATGTACAAGGCGAATTCGCGGGCGAGGGGACCAACGTGATATCGGCTCCCGTACCTGCCGATTGGTGGAAGCTCTATCGGGACCCGAAACTCAACGAGCTGGTGCGTCAGGCGCTCGCCTCCAACACAGATTTGCGGGTTGCGGCGGCTAACCTGTCACGGGCACGGGCTCAGGTTGAGCAAGCGCAATCAGCGGGCGGCTGGAGCGGTTCGGCCAAGGCGGGTGCCCAGCGTTTGCAGGAGTCGGGCGAAGCGTTCCTGCTGGCCGACAAGGTGCCTGTGGCCAACGTCGGCGACCTTGGCATCAGCACGTCGTATCAGTTCGATTTATGGGGCACCTTGCAGCGCGGCATCGAGGCGGCGCAGGCCAATGCCGACGCCACCCAGGCCGCGGCTGACACCGCACGCATCACCCTGGTGGCAGACGTGGTGCGGGCGTACACCCAAGTGTGCGCGGCCAACGAAGAGCACCACATTGCCGAACAGTCACTCCAGTTGCAGGCGCAAAGTACACGACTGACTCAGCAACTGCGCGACGCAGGGCGCGGCGACGAAACCCAGGTCACACGCTCTGAAACGCAATTCAAATCGTTGCGCGCCGAACTGCCTCGCTACGAAGCCTTGCGCCAGTCCGGGCTGTTTCGTCTGTCGATGTTGCTGGCCAAGCCGCTGGATCAACTGCCCTCGGGCGTTGCCACGTGCGCCGAGTTGCCGCAGATCGCGCAGTTGCTGCCGGTGGGTGACGGGGCTGCGTTGCTCAAGCGCCGTCCCGATGTACGTCAGGCCGAGCGGCATCTGGCGGCAGCCACCGCCCAGATCGGTGTGGCCACAGGCGCCCTGTACCCCGACATCAGCATCGGCGCGAGCATTGGCACGGTCGGCATCATCGACAACCTTGGCACAGCGCCAACCAATCGCTGGGGCTTTGGCCCGTTGTTGAGCTGGACGATTCCTACCAACGGCTCGCGTGCGCGTATCCGTGAAGCCGAAGCGGCCACCCAAGGCGCCCTGGCCAAATTCGACGGTGTGGTGCTGAACGCACTCCGCGAAACCCAGACCAGCCTGGTGCAATACACCGCGTTGCTGCAGCGCCGCGATGCCTTGGCCGAGGCCGAAGCATCAGCCAGGACTGCCGCCGATCAAACTCACCAATTCTTTCAGGCGGGGCGCGAATCGTTCCTGGCGGACCTGCAAGCGACCCGTGTTTACACGGATATGCGCGCGCAATTGTCCGCGGCCAACACCCAGGTCGCCATGAGCCAGATCGACTTGTTTCTGGCCCTCGGTGGCGGCTGGGAAAGCGGACGAACGCAAGCGGCGACCCACGCGAAACCCTGAGGGCGTTGCTATGCTCTGAGAGGTCGGTATCAAAACGATGGCTCAGGGCGTCGAGACACTTTTAGCCCCTCCCCATCGCGCAAAATGGCTCGATGGGGATTCTAATAATGAAAAACCCTTATGCTCCCGGTTTTTGGTGTGCGGTCGTCGCGGTGGTGCTGCTGTCAGCGACGTACTTCTACGGCATCATGCTGGCGCACCAAATCGACACAGCGTTGTTCTTCCTCGACAGCGCCAGCGCGCTGATTGCGGTATTGGCCATTGCAGTGGTGGCCTGGGCGTTGCTGCAAACCCGACAAATCAAGAAGCGTCAGGTTGAAGCCGGTCAGACCCGGGTTCTGATCTGGGACACCAAAATCGCGTTACGCCGCGTTGAAACAGTCTTCGATCGCTACTTCTGGGGCAGCTATTGGCAGCCAGGACGCACGTTTGAGGCGTTCATGGGCGAGCTGACCGGCACGCCCCTCGAAAAAAGCCTGGATGCCCTTAAATCCCAATGCCTGCAACTCGATAAAGCCTTGCCCAGCGAAGAGCGTCAATGGCTCGATAACGCGCGTGAGTTAGCTGACGTGGCCGCTGCCATGGCCCGAGAGCGGTATCAGCTGGATTACTCCGATTCGTCTGTGAATTCTGTGGGAGAAATCTGCGTCGACCATGACCTGGAAGTCTTGGTGTACACCTGGAGCGCCATCCTCAAAAATTTCGATCACCGCCTAGACGAAATAGAGCGCCTCATGGCCCGTTCAGCCTGAATTTACGTGACTGAAAATGTCCGAAAGAAGCGTGTGGCCAGTTGCCAGTGATACCCTGCTGCCACTTTTCGGCCCATGACGGGCTTGGCAAAGACCGCTTTTACTTTCAACACAACGGACATTGAACGGGTCAACTGATGAATAAACCATTAGGCGTGTTAGTAGGGATTGTTGTTATTGCAGGTGCTCTGAATACCGCAGGCGCGTGGTACACCGGAACCAAACTGGAAGGCGTGTTGCAAACGTCGATTCAGGAGGCCAACAAGGAACTGGCGTCTCAGTTGCAAGGCACGCCCACCCACGGTTCGGTCGAGCTGGTCTCGCTTGACCGCCACCTCTACAGCAGCACTGCTCACTACCGCGTAAAGGTTGAAGATGACTCCGCCAGGCCGGATACCGAGCCTGTCGAGTTGCTGTTTGTGGCTGACATCGAGCATGGCCCGTTGCCGTGGTCGCGCCTCAAGACCTTTAAGTGGATGCCGGTCATGGCGACCACTACGTACGCGTTGGAAAAAACGCCCTTCACTGAAAAATGGTTTGCTGCCGCCAAAGATCAATCCCCGCTTCAGGGTCAGGTCACACTGAGTTACAACCGCTCGGTCGAAGGCCGCATGGAGTTTCTGCCCCTTGAGGTCGCACTGGACGAAAACTCCAGCCTCAGCTTCTCGGGCATGACCATGGAAGGGACGGCCGATGCCGACGGCCAAAACCTCAAAGGCAAAGGCTACATGGATCACTTCAAGCTGCACGCCGTGTCGCTGAACAAGCCGCCGTTGCTGATTGAGCTCAACGGGCTGACCGTGGCCAGTGACCTGGACAAAAGCGAATTTGGCTTCTTCCTTGGCCAGAACTTCTTGGGTTTGAGTGAAAGCCGAATCACCTTTGGCATTCGTCAGTCGCTGCTCAAGGTCAATAACTTCGAATACACCGGTTCCACTTCCGCCAACGGCAAACTGCTGTCGGGCCGCCTGGACTACAAAGTCGGCGATGTCTCGCTCAACAACAACCCGGTGGGGAGTGCGCAACTGGTCTTGAGCGCCAGCAGCCTGGACATCCCGGCGATGCAATCGATGTTGCAGATTTACCAGACCAAGTTTCAGCCAAAAGCGGACGGCGCCCTGCCCGCGAGTGAGCTGACCCCGGCTGAGCAAGTTCAACTGCAAACCAGTCTGGATACCTTGCTGGCGGCTAAGCCGCAGATGGCCGTCGAGAAATTGGCCGTGAAAACGCCACATGGCGAAAGCGAGTTTAACCTTGCGATGGCACTGGCTCAGCCTGCGGCCCTTGACCAGCCGCCCGTGGAAATCACCAAGCAACTGCTGACCTCGCTGGTTGCCAAGTTGCAGCTGTCCAAGCCGATGATTGCCGACCTCGCCGGTGTTCAGGCGCAACTGGAAGGCCAAACCGATCCGCAGACCCTGGCGCAGGTTGGCACGATGACCAGCGACATGGTCGGCAACATCGCTGTGGGCACCGGTCTGGCAAAAGTGGAAGGCAACAACATTGTCGCGTCGCTTGACTATGCAGCAGCACAAGTGGATTTCAACGGCCAGAAAATGAGCCTTGAAGACTTCATTACTCAAATGACCCAGCGCTTCAACGCGCCGATTCAGTAATGAACCGGCGGCTCGCGGCTTAGCGCCTCATACCTGTCAGCGGCAACAGAAAAATCTGTCGACGCTGACAGGTAGCGCGAGCGTCAGTACGCCAATGACCACGTCAGGCTGTAGGTCCGGCCGCGGCCCTGGTAGTCGTACAAGTATTCAGGTCCGTAGGTGGGTGAGTAGAACAGCGCGGCACGCTGGCCCCACACGGTGCTGTATTCCTTGTCGAGCAGGTTCTGGATACCGGCGCTGAAGGTGCCAAATTCGGTCTCTTGGCTGCCCATTAAATCGAACGTGGTGTACCCGCTGATTTTGTGGTCGGAATCGTCCTTGAGGGTGAACGCATGGTTGCCTTGCAGGCGTACGTTACGTCCATCCCCGTGCCAGCCCCCGAACGCGGTGGACTTGGACAAAGATGCGTAACGCGCATCGCGCTTCATCCAGTCGCCGTTGGCGTCTTCTTCCTCCGAACGCACCATGTGCAAGGTGCCACCCACCTCCCAACCGTCGCTGAAGTGACGGGTCAACGCGCCTTCGAAGCCGAAGTCGCGGCTCTTCTTGTCCGTGACATCAATCGTCAGCGTGGCGGCGTCTGTGGTGATGACTTTGTCCGACCAGATGTAGTAAATCGCGGCCTGCGCATCCCAATCCACGTCCGCGAAACGCCAGCCGGTCTCCACCTGGCGGCTTTTGATCCCGGCCAGCGGGTTGTCTTTAACGCTCAGCCCCGGCTTGCCGTAGTACTTGGCCGGATCCGGCAGATCGAAGCCTTCGCTGTAGTTGATCCAGGTCTGATGGCCGTTCTGGAAATCGTAGATGGTGCCCAGGTTGAACAGATTGACCGCGTAGTCGTTGCTGCCTCCCGGGACGTTTTTGAACACGCCCACATCCACGTCCATTTGCTGGCGCCGCGCGCCGCCCGACACGGTCAGGGCGTCGGTGAGCTTCCAGTCCAACTGCGCATACACCGACCGCCCGTCCACGCGATAACTGGGATAGCGCGGAGCTTTGCTCTGGGTGACCAGATCAAGGCCCCCGCTTTGCGAGGACATGGCCGAATCAAATACGCTTTGTTCGGCGTTGAAGCGCTCGCGATCCAGGTCCACGCCATACGTCAGCTTCAGGCTGTCCCACTGTTTGGCGAACAGTGCCTTGAGGCTGGTGACTTCAAAGTTTTGCTGCGAGGCGGCGAAGTAAACGCCTTTTGAGCCTTGGGGTTTGCCGGTGTTGTAGTAAGGAAACGGGAAGAAGTTGTTGTCTTCCTTTCGGTACGAACCTTGTAGGTAGAAGTCTTGCCCCAGTACGTCGCTGTGATGGTAGTTGGCGTTGAACAGCAGGCGTTTGGAGCGCGGCTCAAGGTCGGTGTCGTAGCCGCTGCGGATCTGGGCATCGTCCAGGTTGGACGGCGCCTTGTCATGCAGGTTGGGGAAGTAAATCCCCACGTTGCCGTGGTTGCCCGAGTCGTAATACTGCGCCAACAGGTCGAGGTCTTGCTCATCGTCGAGCTTGATCGCGAGGCTGCCCATCAGGTCGAGGGTGCGGTTGTACTGCAGGTCGGTCTGGGTGTTGTCGATAAACACCTGATCGCCTTTGCCATCGTAAAAGGCTTCGTTCTGCTCGCCTGAAATCCCCAGCCGACCATAGAGGCGCTCCGTGCCGCCGCTCACCGATTGCGAGATGCGGCTGGACAGGTCGTCGCTGTTGTTGAAGCCGCTGGTGGCCGACAGTTCGGTCTCGAATTGAGCCGGGCCGGGTGTGCCTTTTTTGGTCACGATATTGATGATCCCGCCCGTGGCACCGCCGCCGTACAGCGCGCTGGCGCCGGACAACACTTCGACCCGCTCCACGTTGAACGGCGAGATGCTGTCGAACTGTCGCGACAACCCGCGCGAGCTGTTCTGGCTGACACCGTCGATCATCACCAGCACGTTACGCCCGCGCATGTTTTGACCGTAGTTACTGCGCCCTTCGGGGGCCAGATCCAGCCCCGGCACCAGCTTGCCGATGGCCTCCTTCAGGGTGACGCCAGTGTCGAGTTGCTCTTGCAGCTGCACGTGATCGACCACCCACACGGTGCCCGGAATTTCGCTGATCGCGGTGCTGGTGCGAGCGCCCACGCTGACTTCCAGTGCCTTGAGTTGCAGGCTTTGGGCAGGCGCTTGGGGCTTGCGCAGAATCAC
This sequence comes from Pseudomonas sp. BS-2016, assembly GCF_001806145.1. Taxonomy (NCBI): domain Bacteria; kingdom Pseudomonadati; phylum Pseudomonadota; class Gammaproteobacteria; order Pseudomonadales; family Pseudomonadaceae; genus Pseudomonas; species Pseudomonas sp. BS-2016. The sequence continues at coordinate 183,636 of NZ_MLCT01000024.1, read as the reverse complement.
CGTGCGTGCGTCGCTGAACTGCCAGTTCAGACCGCTGCCCGCCAGCAAGGTCTGCAATGCCTGCTCGACACTCATCTGGCCTTGCAACGCCGGGCTGTGCAGACCGGCGACTTCCGCAGACGTGAACAGCAGGTGCAAGTCGGCCTGATCGGCGAATTGGGTCAGGGCCTGGTCGAGGTCTTGGGCCGGGACGCTGACAGTGACCTGACGTGTGCTGACGGCTGCGGCCTGCGTCGTCGCTGCCTGAGCCGTGGCCTGCACGGTGCCGCCCAGGCTGGCGAGCACAGTGGTGGCGATCAACACCTGACGCAGTCGCTGTTCTTTTCGTTGTGCGTCACGCGGCTTTTTGACGTGCTCGACCATCGCTTTTGCAATCCTTCTTCGGGTTTTTATGTCGCAAATGAGAACGTATTTCGCTCTCAGTCTTACTACGACGATATGCCCGAGTGGATCTTGCAGTGCCCGCGAAGAATTATTTTCAGCGCACCCACGCCACAAACGGCAAATAGGTGATGTTCAGGCCGTAACGCTGCTCCAGGGTATGCAGCAGGTTGTGCGGGTCGTTGAGGTCGAACACACCGCTGATTTGCAGTGCGCCGAGCCCGGCATCGGGAACGATGATGCGCCCATATTGATAGCGCTCCAGCTCGGCCAGCACTTCTTGCAACGGTTTGCGGTTGAAGATCAGTTTGCCGCGATGCCAGGCCGTGAGCGCATGGGCGTCCACCTGATCGCGCTCGGCCAGTGTCTGTCCGGCCCGGTAAACCGCTAACTGATTGGATCGCAGCTCCAGGGTTTGCGCCTGATGCTCGACCTGTGCCGCGCCGGTGGCCACCAGCACCCGTGTTTGATCCGAGTCGCGGCGCACGCTGAATGTGGCGCTCTTGGCTTGCACCCGATCGGCGCCCGCCTCGACGATAAAAGGCCGCGACGGATCTTCAGCCACTTCAATCAGGGCTTCGCCCTTGCGCAGTGAGAGCGTGCGCCGGAGTTCATTAAAATCAACCGTGATCGCGCTGTTGCTGTTGAGCGTGACCCGCGAGCCATCGCTCAACACCCATTGCTGGCGCTGGCCAACGCCGGTGTGATGGGTGTCGAACCAGCCCGGCACGCCCTCGGCCGCGCTGTAACCGAATATCGCCAGCACCAGCCCGGCCGCCAGCCCGCTGGCCCAGCGTGCCGCCTTGCGGCGTGGGCGAGGTGTGTCGACGTGCGTGTGGGCCGTAGGGGTCAAGCCGATGTCTGCCCACAGCGCTTCGGCCTCTTGGGCCGCTGCTTTGTGCGCCGGGCTCAGGTGCTGCCACTGTGCATACGCCAGACGCTCTCGGGCCGTGGCGTCACCCGAGTGCAACCGGGTTAGCCAGTCAATGGCCTGATCGTCGAGGTCGTCAGTGGAGGGGCAAGGAGGCATTGCGGCGGGCTCAGGCATGGTTGTGTTTGAGCCAGTCACGGCAGTGGCGCAACGCCTGGCCAATGTATTTTGCCACCATACTCGGCGACACGCCCAGCTCGGCGGCGATCTGGGCTTGAGTCATCCCGTCGATGCGGCTCATAAGCAGTGCTTGCCGGGCGTTGGGCGATAACTGCTGCAACGCCTGGTCGAGAATCCCGATGCGTTCCTTGGCCAGCAGCAGCCCTTCAGGCGGCAGGCCCGGATCGACCAGTTCAACCGAGGGCGGCTCGGCGCTCAAATTGCGGGTCTGGCGCTGATCGATCCGCAACGCATCAATGGCCAGATTGCCCGCGACTTTGAAAATAAAGTGCCGATCATTCAACACCGTGATCGAGTGAGGATCGATCTTCGCCAATTTAATCCACGTTTCCTGTGCCACGTCCGCCGCCCGGTGGCGATCTCGCAGGCGGCGTGTCAGGAACGACAACAGATCGTCGTAATGCTCCTGAAAACTGGCCAGCAAGCGGGAAGGGGAAGGCGAGGGCATCACAGAGACTCAAGCGGGCAAGGGCGTGAATGAGAAGCCGTATCATTCATGATTGCTCGCCCCAGCGCAACGTCCCTGCGGGCAAGTCCCTGAAAGGGAGGGCGCCAGAATGGAGTACACCCGCCCTTCAACTGCACGTCCGGGTGCACATTCAGGCTCGGCAATGCTTCAAGCGATGACGTGCGGGAGAGTCAATAACAACGGAGGGGTAAAGCGGTTCCCTTGAGCAAGGGAAAGAAGATGGTGCACCAGGCGGGATTCGAACCCACGACCCCTGCCTTCGGAGGGCAGTACTCTATCCAGCTGAGCTACTGGTGCAGCGCGGGCGCCATGATACTCATCTGCGTGTCACCCGTCCATGCCGCTGATTGAGCGGGTGTTTCTCAAGCCGATATGGGCTATTAATGACGGCCGTGTGAGAAAAGGGAGAGGAACGCCGCTTGTTCTTTTTTTCGAACAGCCTATTGTCCTTTACCCCCTTTGCTCCTAGGATTCGTTTGAGATTTCAAACGCTCTTGTCTGAGTGCTAAACCGCACGCCGTGTGTGTTGTGCGTTTTTTGAACACTTTGGCAGTGAATGACTTCCTGACGGCAGCCACCTTTGGCGCCTTTCTACACTCAATAATTTGCTCCGCGCCCGCGCGGTGCTGTTAAGGAAAGCCCACATGCAGCTCAAAGACGCACAGTTGTTCCGCCAGCAAGCCTACATCGACGGGGTTTGGGTAGACGCCGACGGCGGCCAGACGATCAATGTTAACAACCCGGCCACCGGCGAAATTCTCGGCACTGTGCCAAAAATGGGTGCTGCGGAAACCCGCCGCGCCATTGAAGCTGCCGACAAAGCGCTGCCCGCCTGGCGTGCCCTGACTGCCAAAGAGCGTGCCACCAAACTGCGCCGCTGGTTCGAGCTGCTGATCGAACACCAGGATGACCTGGGTCGCCTGATGACGATGGAGCAAGGCAAGCCGCTGGCCGAAGCCAAGGGCGAGATCGTATACGCCGCGTCCTTCATCGAGTGGTTCGCTGAAGAAGCCAAGCGCATTTATGGCGACGTCATCCCGGGCCACCAGCCCGACAAGCGCCTGATCGTGATCAAGCAACCCATTGGCGTGACAGCGGCCATCACGCCGTGGAACTTCCCGGCGGCCATGATCACCCGTAAAGCAGGCCCCGCGTTGGCGGCCGGTTGCACCATGGTCATCAAACCGGCTTCGCAAACGCCTTTTTCCGCGTTGGCACTGGTGGAGCTGGCGCACCGCGCAGGCATTCCAAAGGGCGTGTTGAGCGTGGTCACCGGCAGCGCTGGCGACATCGGCGGCGAGCTGACCAGCAACCCGATCGTGCGCAAATTGTCCTTCACCGGCTCGACTGAAATTGGTCGCCAGTTGATGGCTGAATGCGCCAAGGACATCAAAAAAGTGTCGCTGGAGCTGGGTGGCAACGCGCCCTTTATCGTGTTCGATGACGCGGACCTGGATAAGGCCGTCGAAGGCGCGATTATTTCCAAATACCGCAACAACGGTCAGACCTGCGTCTGCGCCAACCGTCTGTACATTCAGGATTCGGTGTACGACGCGTTTGCTGAAAAACTCAAAGCGGCTGTGGGCAAGCTGAAGATCGGCAACGGTCTGGAAGAGGGCACCACCACCGGTCCGCTGATCGATGACAAGGCCGTGGCCAAAGTCAAAGAGCACATTGCAGACGCCGTGAGCAAAGGCGCCACCCTACTGACCGGTGGTAACAGCCTGGAAGGCAGCTTCTTCGAGCCGACTATTCTGGTTAACGTGCCGAAAAATGCCGCGGTGGCGAAGGAAGAGACCTTCGGTCCGCTGGCGCCGTTGTTCCGCTTCAAAGACGAAGCCGAAGTGATCGCGATGGCCAACGACACCGAGTTCGGTCTGGCGTCCTACTTCTATGCACGCGACCTGAGCCGTGTATTCCGTGTAGCAGAAGCCCTGGAATACGGCATGGTCGGTGTGAACACGGGTCTGATCTCCAATGAAGTCGCTCCTTTTGGGGGTATCAAGGCGTCGGGTCTGGGCCGTGAAGGCTCCAAATACGGCATCGAAGACTACCTGGAAATCAAATATCTCTGCCTGGGCATCTAACCCGGCGGGTGGTTCAGCAGAGGGGGCACGAGAGCGATGCTTCTTCTGCGTTTCAACGTGTTAATTCCTGTGGCCGGGAGCGCCATGCCAGTCGATCATCGCATGCTGGCCTGGTTGTCTGCCCGGCGCGTCAGCCTTGAACCACGCCGTTTGATGAGCGGCGAATGAGGACACCCATGAGCAACAAGACCAACGCATCCCTGATGAAACGCCGTGAAGCCGCTGTCCCGCGCGGTGTTGGCCAGATTCACCCGATCTTCGCCGAATCCGCGAAGAACGCTACCGTCACTGACGTTGAAGGCCGTGAATTCATCGACTTCGCAGGCGGTATTGCCGTACTCAACACCGGTCACCTGCACCCGAAAATCGTTGCCGCCGTTCAAGCGCAATTGACCAAACTGACCCACACCTGCTTCCAGGTGTTGGCCTATGAGCCCTACGTTGAGCTGTGCGAGAAAATCAACGCCAAGGTGCCGGGCAACTTCGACAAGAAAACCCTGTTGGTCACCACCGGTTCTGAAGCCGTGGAAAACGCCGTGAAAATCGCCCGTGCCGCCACGGGCCGTGCGGGTGTAATTGCCTTCACTGGCGCGTACCACGGTCGCACCATGATGACGTTGGGCCTGACCGGGAAAGTCGTGCCTTACTCGGCAGGCATGGGCCTGATGCCGGGCGGTATCTTCCGCGCGCTGTACCCGTGCGAGCTGCATGGCATCAGCGTTGATGACTCCATTGCCAGCATCGAGCGCATCTTCAAAAACGACGCCGAGCCAAAAGACATCGCCGCCATCATCATCGAGCCGGTACAGGGCGAAGGTGGTTTTTACGTGGCGCCGAAAGCGTTCATGGCGCGCCTGCGTGAGTTGTGCGACAAGCACGGCATCCTCTTGATCGCGGACGAAGTACAGACCGGCGCAGGCCGTACCGGTACGTTCTTCGCCATGGAGCAGATGGGCGTCACCGCCGACTTGACCACGTTCGCCAAATCCATCGCAGGCGGCTTCCCGCTGGCCGGTGTGTGCGGCAAGGCTGAACTGATGGACGCTATCGCACCGGGTGGTCTGGGTGGCACGTATGCCGGTAGCCCGATTGCCTGTGCGGCCGCGTTGGCCGTGCTGGAAGTGTTTGAAGAAGAGCACTTGCTGGACCGCTGCAAAGCAGTGGGCGAGCGTCTGGTCACCGGTTTGAAGGCGATTCAGGCCAAGTACCCGGTCATCGGTGATGTGCGTGCGTTGGGCGCGATGATCGCGGTCGAGCTGTTCGAAGGCGGCGATGCACACAAGCCAAACGCAGCGGCCGTGGCGCAAGTAGTCGCCAAAGCGCGTGAGAAAGGTCTGATCCTGCTGTCGTGCGGTCCTTACGGCAACGTCTTGCGGGTGCTGGTGCCGCTGACATCGCCTGACGAGCAACTGGACAAAGGCCTGGCCATCATCGAAGAGTGCTTCGCTGAACTGGCGTGAGCCCCGGCGTCTGAGATGTGACCTGTGACACAAAAAAACCGCTTCGGCGGTTTTTTTGCGTCTGTACAGCGCAAATAAGGCTTTTTGCCTGTATCCGACGCGTGGCATTGACTAAGGTGCATGGACATTTGCCGGAGCGTATTCATGACTGCTGTTGATGTACCCACTGCGCCGAGCGTGCTAATTGCCGAGACCGACCCGTGGTCTCGGGATCTGCTCAAACAAGTGGTACTGAGTGTGCGTTGCGACGCGCGACTGGATGTCTGTGGCGAAGGTCAGGAGGCGATCGCGCTCTTGGGTGACACGCGCTACGATCTGGTGATTGCCGACTGGGACCTCTCTGGCGTCAGTGGCCTCGACCTGTTGCGCCATGTGCGCCAGCGTCGGCGCAGCCCCGTGTTGCCGTTTATCTTGCTCAGTAATCGCAACGACAGTGCCAGCGTGCGTGAAGCCCTGCCACTGGCGCCCACGGCTTACCTGACCAAGCCGCTGGACATGCCCGGCCTGACACAGCGTCTGCAAGGCCTGCTGCTGAGTGCGGGGCAAGAGGTGGCGTGTGATGTTCCGGCGCTGACCCCCGGCATGACCCTCAAACGGTTTCTGGAACACCGGCGTGCCTCATCGGATGGCGCGCCTTTGCTGGCCGACGTGCAATTGGCGGTCAAACGCAGCCTCAATCCGGGTGGCCTGGACCTCAAACTGCTTGAGCAAGAAGTGCGCACCGATCCGCAAATCACGGCGGTGCTAATTGCGGCCGCCAACAGCGCGGCCCAGCATCGGGCGAGTCCGGTGCAGACGCTGGCACAGGCGTTGCAACGCCTCGGGCCCGCACAAAGCATGAACCTGGTGCTCGGGTTGACCCTCAAGCGTAGCGCTCGCCTCAGCGATCCTTGCCTGGCCGATTACGCGGAACATTACTGGAACGCGTCGCTGCACACGGCTGAATACGGGCGCACGCTGGCGCGCATGTTGAGCCTGGATCAGGAGCGCTGTTATTGCGCCGGGTTATTGCACCGTCTGGGTGATCTGGCGCTGTTGCGCTGTCTGCAAGAGTGGCTACAGGCTGGCGGCGCGCTGGACACGCAAGCCATTGACGAGTCGCTGGCGGAGTTCGGCGCGGCCTATGGTTCGGCATTGCGCACGCGCTGGCGCTTGCCACTGGAACTGCGTGAGCTGATCGCAGCGATCTATCACTTGGGTGGCGGGGTGTATTCGCGGGAGGCGTTGCTGATGAATCTGGCGGGGCAGGTGGCCAGTTTGCAGCCTGAAGAAGGGGTGGACGCGGTGGCAAAAAGCAAAACGGCACGCCTGTTGAAAGTCGGCGTGCCGGAGCTGGAGCGTTTGGTCAAAAAGGCTTGAGTGCGCGTCACTGCTACCGCAAGCAGCAGTGACGCGTTCCCGATCAGACCGCTGCGGGGCGCAGCGAGTAGGTTTTCAATTGCTTGGCGAAATCCCGCAGCGATTGAATCCCGCTGGCTTCGGCCTCGTGAACCCACTCTTTGATCGCCGCCAGCATGTCGTGCCCGTTGGAGCTGGTCTTGACCCAGATCTGTTGCAAGGCCAGACGCTTCTCGTAAATCACTTTCAGCGACTGGCTGTGCTCCAGCAGCGTCTCGATACGTTGGTGATGACGGTCTTCCAGCAAGCTGGTTTCGCGCGACAGCAAGCGCTTGGCGCGGCGGAACTGATGACGTACCGAATGATCGACCTTGGCCAGCTCTTGCTGAACCAGCGGTGCGATGACCAGCTTGCGGTACTGCGCCATGATCTGGAAACGGTTGTTCAGAATGGCCATGGCGGTGTCCATGTCCAGGCTGCCTTTGCCCTCGACCCGGTGGGCGATGGGCGCAACACGCTGCACTTTGGCCAGGCGTAAAAAGCTGAACACTTTGATCCACGCCCAGCCGAGGTCGAACTCCCACTTTTTCACCGACATCTTGGCCGAGTTCGGGTAGGTGTGGTGATTGTTATGCAGCTCTTCGCCACCAATGATGATGCCCCACGGCACCAGGTTGGTCGCCGCGTCGCGGCATTCGAAGTTGCGATAACCCACCGCGTGGCCCAGACCGTTCACCACACCGGCGGCCCAGACTGGAATCCACATCATCTGGATCGCCCAGATGGTCAGGCCGATGGCGCCGAACAGCAGCAGGTCGATAGCGAGCATGATCGCAACGCCCAGCAATTTGTAGCGCGAGTATAGATTGCGCTCAATCCAGTCTTCGGGGCAGTTCTTGCCATAGATGCGCAGGGTTTCGGGGTTTTGCGCTTCTTCGCGATAAAGTTCTGCACCTTTGCGCAGAACGGTCGATAACCCTTTGATGACCGGGCTATGCGGGTCATCGGCGGTTTCGCATTTGGCGTGGTGCTTGCGGTGGATGGCTGTCCACTCGCGGGTGTTCTGTGCGGTGGTGAGCCACAGCCAGAAGCGGAAGAAGTGTTTCAGGCCACCATTGAGCTCCAGGGAGCGGTGAGCTGAGTAGCGATGGAGATAAACCGTGACACCGATAATGGTCACGTGGGTCATCAACAGAGTGACTGCCACCAGTTGCCAGGCTGACAGGTCAAGTAAACCGTTGTACCACATAGGCTGTTTGGCCCTCGGGAAGATGAAAAAAACTGCAACACGCATTATCACTATGCAGGCAGATAAAACCAGTCGGCCTTTCAGATAACAGTCGCCGGATGTTTCTTACACTATAATTCCTCTTTTTTTGTAGGCGTTTTAACTGTCTTATGTCGGTTTCTTATCGTGATGCCATGCGTGCAGCCCTGTTATACGGGCTGTTGTCGGTTTTATGGCTGTTTCTCACTGATCACTTATTGAACAGTTTTCTTGATGATTCAGCCCAACTGGCGCGCTGGCAGCGGGTAAATAGCTACGTGTGGGTGGGTGTCAGTGCGGGACTGATATTCCTTGCGCGTGCCCGATTGTTCAGTTTTCTGGGCATGGGCGCTCGCTTGCGCCGCCAGCGTCTGGATCAAGAGCGTCTGCGTCAGGCTGCGGTGGTGTTCGACTGTACCCGGGAAGGGGTGCTGGTCAGCGACCACAACGGAGTCATCGTGCACGTGAACCCGGCCTTGGTAAAAATCACCGGTTATGCGCCCGAGGAAGTGCTGGGTCAACGGCCCAATATGTTCAAGTCGGGGCATCATGGGCCGGAATTTTATCAGGCTGTGTTCGAATCGCTGGAAAAAACCGGCGAATGGCACGGTGAAATCTGGAATCGACGCAAAAGTGGTGAGATCTATCCTCAATGGCAGACAATCCGGGCTGTTCGCGACAATAAAGATCAGATCACGCATTACGTTGCCGTGTTTTCCGATATTTCCGCGATCAAAAATACCCAGAGCGAGTTGATGCGTCTGGCGCATCACGACCCGCTGACCGACTTGCCCAACCGCCTGCTGTTTACTGACCGTGCCGAGCAGGCGTTGGCTTACGCACAGCGTCACAAGTCGGGTTGCGCGCTGCTGATGATCGACCTCGACCATTTCAAAATCATCAACGACAGCATGGGCCACAACGTGGGCGATCTGTTGCTCAAGGCGGTGGGCGAGCGCCTGACGGCGGTGTTTGGCAAAGGCTTTACCGTGGCTCGCCTGGGCGGCGATGAATTCGCCGTGCTGGTGGAAAACTGCACCCAGGTTGCGCAGGCGGCCGGCTTTGCCCAGCAAGTGCTCGAAGTCATGAAGGGCGCGTTCATCATAGAAACCCACCAGCTGTTTATCAGCGCCAGCGTGGGCATTAGCTTGTACCCCAATGACGCCCTGAATGCCGAACAACTGCTGCGCAATGCCGACTCGGCGCTGTTCAAGGCCAAAAGTGCGGGCCGCGAAGGCTACGCGTTGTACACCGAAGAGCTGACCGCACACGCGCAATACCGTATCGAAGTGGCCAGTGATTTGCGGCGTGCCCTGGAGCAGCAAGAGCTGCGGGTGTATTTCCAGCCGGTCCACGATCTGACCACCAGCCGCATGGTGGGCGTGGAGGCGCTGGTGCGCTGGCAGCATCCGCAGCGCGGTCTGGTGGCGCCAGGCGAATTTATCCCGATTGCCGAGCGCACGGGGCTGATTGCCGAGATTGATGCGTGGGTGCTTGAGCAGGCGTGCTGGCAAATGTGCCAATGGCAAGCGGCGGGCGTGGATTTGTCGTTTGTCGCCGTGAACATTTCCAGCCGTCTGTTTGCACGGCCCGAGCTGTATCAGTTGGTGTCCACGGTATTGGCCGACACCGGTCTGAACCCGGCGTTGCTGGAGCTGGAAGTGACCGAAAGTGCGGTCATGGACAACTCGGAGGTGGCGCTCGAGCAGATGCATCGTCTGCGTGAGCTGGGCTTGCGGCTGGCGATTGATGACTTCGGTACCGGATTCTCTTCGTTGTTACGCCTCAAGCGTTTGCCCGTGCAAAAGCTAAAAATCGACCAGGGATTTGTCGCCGGCCTACCCGGTGACGATGACGATGTGGCGATTGTGCGCGCTGTCATCGCGTTGGCTCAGAGCATGGGCATGCAGGTGCATGCTGAAGGCATCGAGTATGTCGAACAGGCGCAGTTCCTGCTCGACCACCATTGCGACTTGGGGCAGGGTTACTGGTTTGGCCGCCCGATGCCCGCCCGTGATCTGGATTGGCAGCGGGCTCCGGCGATCCGCCCCTGAGCGCGGGCTCAGTTCTTCTCGGGTGGCAGCTCTGGCAGCGCGCGTAATGCGGCTTCGTACCACTCAGTATTGAAGGCGCGGTCTTCTTCGAGGATCGCGTCAATTTCCACGGCCAGCACGTGGGCCATCAAGTTCAGAATCTCTTCGCGCTCATAGCCCACCAGGGTCAGCTTGTTGAACGTGGCTTTGGCGGCTGGCGGGTTGTCGGCCTCGATCTGGTTTTCGATGGCTTCGATCAGGGTGTTTTCGGCGAACGTTTCTTCGTCGTTATCGATGTCTGTTGGCTCGCTCATGGGCAGGCTCCTTAAGTAAAGGCCGGCAGTTTAACTGCATTCAGCACAATGATGCTGCTAGCCAGTCCGGTGGCGAAGCTCTATAACAAGCGCTGCCCACCCCAACCTGGCCTGGAGGCTTCGCAATGCTCAAGCTTTATGGATTTGCCGTCAGCAACTACTACAACATGGTCAAAATGGCGCTGCTGGAAAAAGGCGTGCCCTTCGAGGAAGTGCCTTTTTTTGCCGCGCAAACCCCTGAAGCGCTGGCCATCAGCCCGCGTGGCAAAGTGCCTGTGCTGGGGGTTGAGCAAGGGTTCGTCAACGAAACCAGCGTGATCCTTCAATACATTGAGGACACCCAGCCGGGCATCCGTCTGTTGCCGGTCGATCCGTTCGAGCGTGCGCAGGTGCTGGCGCTGGCCAAGGAAATCGAGCTGTATATCGAGTTGCCGGCCCGCGCCTGTTACCCCGAGGCGTTTTTTGGCATGAGCGTGCCGGACGTCATCAAAGAAAAAGCCAAGGCCGAGCTGATTCAGGGCATTTCGTCTCTGGGCAGGCACGGCAAATTCGCCCCGTATGTGGCTGGCGAAACGTTCACCGTGGCGGATATTTTCTTCCTCTACAGCGTGAGTCTGGCGTGTGCTGTCGGGCAGAAAGTGTTTGAACTGGATTTGCTGGCCGAATGGCCTGCGGCCAAAGCATTACTCAAGCAGCTTGAGCAAACCCCGCACGCACAGAAGATCGCAGCCGACAAAGACGCGGCCATGCCGCAATTTTTGGCGTGGATCAGTAGCAAGAAGTAATCGGACGCCCTTGGGCGCCCGACGAAGTCGCTGGCGAGTGGCATGAGGCCGGTTGATAGGGCGGCGCCCGATCACCGCCTCGTGTCTCGACAGCGATTCCAGGTATCAGCGGTTGGCCAGCAAGGCTTTGCCGCGAGCAACCGCAGCCTTGACCTGTGCCGGGGCTGTGCCGCCGATATGGTTACGCGCATTGACCGAGCCTTCCAGGGTCAGCACTGCAAACACGTCATCGTCGATCTGGTCACTGAACTGACGCAGTTCTTCGAGGCTCATCTCAGCCAGGTCCTTGCCTGTTTCAACCCCGTACTTGACCGCGTGGCCCACGATTTCGTGGCAGTCGCGGAACGGCAGGCCGCGGCGTACCAGGTAGTCCGCCAGGTCGGTCGCCGTGGAGAACCCGCGCAGTGCGGCTTCGCGCATGATGGCGTGCTTGGGTTTGATCGCCGGGATCATGTCGGCAAACGCCCGCAGCGAATCGCGCAGGGTGTCGGCGGCATCGAATAACGGCTCTTTGTCTTCCTGATTGTCCTTGTTGTAGGCCAGCGGCTGGCCCTTCATCAAGGTCAGCAGGCCCATCAGGGCGCCGAATACACGGCCGCTTTTGCCACGAACCAGCTCGGGCACGTCAGGGTTTTTCTTTTGCGGCATGATCGAGCTGCCGGTGCAGAAGCGGTCAGGCAGGTCAATGAACTGGAACTGCGCGCTGGTCCACAGCACCAACTCTTCGGAGAAGCGCGACAAGTGCATCATCGCGATGCTGGCGGCAGCGCAGAACTCGATGGCGAAATCGCGATCCGACACGTTGTCCAGCGAGTTGCCACCCACGGCGTCGAAGCCCAGCAATTGTGCGGTGAATTCGCGATCGATCGGGTACGTGGTGCCCGCCAGCGCGGCGCTGCCCAGCGGCATGCGGTTGGTGCGCTTGCGGCAGTCCACAAGGCGCTCGTAGTCGCGGCTGAGCATTTCAAACCACGCCAGCATGTGGTGACCGAATGTCACGGGCTGGGCAGTTTGCAGGTGGGTGAAGCCGGGCATGATGGTCTCGGCTTCGCGTTCAGCCTGCTCCAGCAGCCCTTTTTGCAAGCGGGTGATTTCAGCCAGGATGAGGTCGATTTCATCGCGCAGCCACAAGCGGATATCCGTCGCAACCTGATCGTTACGGCTACGGCCGGTGTGCAGTTTTTTGCCGGTCACGCCGATGCGGTCGGTCAGACGCGCCTCGATGTTCATGTGCACGTCTTCCAGATCAATGCGCCAGTCAAACGTACCGGCTTCAATTTCGCTCTGGATGGTCTTCAAGCCATCGATGATGCTATCGCGTTCGGCATCGGTCAGCACACCGACCTTGGCCAGCATGGTGGCGTGGGCCACGGAGCCCATGATGTCGTGACGATAAAGGCGCTGGTCGAAGGTGACGGAGGCGGTGAAGCGCGCAACGAAGGCGTCGACGGGTTCACTGAAGCGGCCGCCCCAGGACTGATTGGTCTTGTCGGTGCTCATGGATTCGCTCGTAATCGGCTGAGGGGAGTTACACAAAAAGTTACCGCGAATCATAACAGGGTTGCCGTTCAAGGCGTTGACGCAGGTCGGTTGGTTTTTGTCCGAACTGAGGTATAAAAAAATACCGAAACGAATTGTATCGATTGGGCGCCTTCGGCTTGGCAACCGTCTACAGTTGGTCGTATGGATAAGTCGTTACAGATGTTTGCTGGTGCTTCGACGGATCCGCAATTAAAACGAGCAACAGACACAGGTGAATATTGCTGTGCGGTTTGCGGCACTTTTTGGCCTTCGCGCTAGTCTTAGCATCGATCGCCGTGACAGCCGTCACTTCACCTGTCTACGCTATCCTTGTGCGAGACTCACGCAGGAATACAGCGCTATATGAATGTCCTGATCGTTGATGACGAAACCCTGGCCCGCGAGCACTTGAGCCAACTGCTCGGCTCGCTTGAGGGCTACACATTGCTGGAGCCCGGCGCCACTGATGGCGAAGAGGCGTTGAGCCTGATCGAGAGCCTGAAACCGGACGTCGTGTTACTCGACATCCGCATGCCGGGTCTGGACGGGCTGCAAGTGGCTGCGAAATTGTGCGAGCGCGAACTGCCACCATCGGTGGTGTTCTGTGTGGCGCCCGACGAGTTCCCCGAGCAAGCCCTCAAAGACAGCGGCGTCAGCTATGTACTCAAACCTGTGAATGCCCAGGACCTGAGCGCCGCCCTGAAAGAGGCGCATCGGCCCAACCGCATTCAGCTGGCCGCGCTTACCCGGCCTGCAGCGCAGTCGGGCAGTGGCCCCCGCAGCCACATCAGCGCCCGTACCCGCAAAGGCATCGAGCTGATCCCGATCGATCAGGTGATCTACTTTATTGCCGACCACAAATACGTGACCTTGCGCCATGAAGGCGGTGAAGTCCTGCTCGATGAACCGCTCAAGGCGTTGGAAGACGAGTTTGGCGAACGCTTTGTGCGTATCCACCGCAATGCGCTGGTGGCGCGTAACCGGATCGAGCGTCTGCAGCGTACGCCGCTGGGGCACTTTCAGTTGTTCCTCAAAGGGCTCAACGGTGATGCGTTGATTGTCAGCCGTCGCCATGTGGCGGGTGTTCGCAAAATGATGCAGCAGCTGTAGCACGCGCCAAAAAGGGCGCATGCGCCCTCGTTTTCGGCCAGGGAGGCCGCTGACCTCTGATACAAGTCAAAGCTCATTTGGCTGAGCTGTTATTATCCGCCGTATCTTTTCAGTACGGATTGATCCATGTCCTCTCGCGAAATCCGCATCGCTACCCGTAAAAGCGCCCTGGCTCTGTGGCAGGCCGAATTCGTTAAAGCCCGTCTGGAGCAGGCCCACCCTGGTCTGGTGGTGACGCTGGTGCCCATGGTCAGCCGTGGTGACAAGCTGCTGGACTCGCCGCTGTCAAAAATCGGCGGCAAGGGCCTGTTCGTCAAAGAGCTGGAAACCGCCTTGCTTGAAAACGAAGCCGACATTGCCGTGCACTCGATGAAAGACGTGCCGATGGACTTCCCTGAAGGCCTCGGTCTGTTTTGCATCTGTGAGCGTGAAGACCCACGTGACGCTTTTGTTTCCAACACCTACGCCAGTCTTGACGCCTTGCCCAAGGGCAGCGTGGTCGGTACTTCAAGCCTGCGTCGTCAGGCCCAATTGTTGACGCGTCGTCCGGATCTCGAAATCCGCTTCCTGCGCGGCAACGTCAATACGCGTCTGGCCAAGCTCGACGCGGGCGAATACGACGCCATCATCCTGGCTGCAGCCGGTCTGATCCGTCTCGGTTTTGAAGCGCGCATCACATCCGCCATCAGCATCGAAGACAGCCTGCCCGCCGGTGGCCAAGGGGCTGTAGGCATCGAATGCCGCAGCGCCGACACCGAAATTCATGCGTTGCTCGCGCCCTTGCATCACGCTGACACGGCCGTGCGCGTTACGGCCGAACGTGCCTTGAACAAACACCTCAATGGCGGGTGTCAGGTTCCGATTGCGTGCTACGCCGTGCTTGAAGGCGAGCAGCTATGGTTGCGCGGTCTGGTGGGCGAGCCGAGCGGCGGAACCCTGTTGAGCGCGGATGCCCGGGCGCCTCGCAGCGCGGCTCAGGCGCTGGGTGAGCAGGTCGCTGAGGCGTTGTTGGCCCAGGGCGCGGGCGACATCCTTAAAGCCGTTTATGGTGAGGCAGGTCACGAGTGACAGGCTGGCGCGTGTTGCTGACCCGGCCTACCGAGGACTCGGCGGCACTGGCGGCCGAGTTGGCGACTGCCGGGGTGTTCAGCAGCAGTTTGCCGCTGTTGGCGATCCGGCCGCTGGCGTTAAGCGACGCGCAGCGCGCACGGGTTGCCGGGCTGGATCGTTACTGCGCGGTCATTGTCGTCAGTAAACCCGCTGCCCGCTTGGGGCTGGCACTGGTCAATCAATACGGGCCGCCGTCGCCCCGGCAGAAGTGGTTCAGTGTCGGGGCCGCCACCGCGCAGATTCTCGCCGACTACGGGCTGGATGTTAGCTACCCTCAATCGGCAGATGACAGTGAGGCCTTGCTGGCCTTGCCGGCGTTCAAACAGGCTGTTGAAGGCGCCGGGCGCAAGGTTTTAATCATGCGCGGGCAGGGCGGGCGCGAGCGGTTGGCCGACCATTTGCGCCAGTTGGGGGCAGAGGTCGACTACCTTGAGCTCTATGCGCGTGAATTGCCGTCCTACCCGCCGCATACGCTGAGCCAGCGCGTTCAAGTGGAACGCCTGAACGCGCTGGTGGTCAGCAGTGGACAAGGATTCGAACATTTACGGCAGTTGGCTGGCGATGCCTGGTCCCGACTGTCCGCGTTACCGTTGTTTGTTCCAAGCCCCCGCGTGGCTGAGATGGCGCGCAGCGCCGGGGCCCAACATGTTGTGGATTGTCGTGGCGCCAGTGCCACGGCTTTGCTGGCGGCGTTACGGGAGCATCCCGTACCTGCCCTCTAATGCAAAGGATGGATACGTGAGCGAAACAATCTTGACTAAAGAACCTGTGCAGCCCGCGCCGCAAACGCAGGCTGAAAAGCCTGTCGTCAAGCCTGAGCGCCGGGGCAATGGCCTGGCGATCGTCGCCTTGTTGCTCGGTGCTGCCGGTGTTGCGGTGGGCGGTTGGGGCGTGTGGCAGGTCCGTCATCTACAAACGGACACGGCGCAACAGCTGAGCGAAGTGCAAGCCCTGGGTGCGCAAACCCTGTCCATCAAACAAGGTGAGCAAAAGCTGCTGACGCGCCTGAATCAATTGCCTTCGGCCAGCCAACTGGATGATCAGCGCCAGTTGGTCGTGCAGTTGCAGGGTGACCAGCAGCGTTTGAATCAGCGCCTTGAAACCGTGCTGGGCGCAAGCCGCAAGGATTGGCGTCTGGCCGAAGCCGAGCACTTGCTGCGCCTGGCCAGCCTGCGCCTCTCGGCACTGCAAGACATCACCAGTGCGCAGGCGCTGGTCGAAGGTGCAGATGCCATTTTGCGTGAACAGAATGACCCGGGCTCGTTTGCTGCGCGGGAACAATTGGCCAAAAGCCTCGCGGCCTTGCGCAGTGTCGAACAGCCAGACCGTACCGGCCTGTTCCTGCGACTGGCGGCCTTGCGCGATCAAGTCGCCCAGCTCAATGCGTTGGCCCCGGCTTATCAGGACCAGGGCGACTCATTGCTTGGCCTGACAGCAGACGGGGATGGCGCCAGCCGATGGGCGCAGTGGTGGGACGAAATCTCCCATTACATTCGCATTGATTTCAACGCGGATAAAAATGTCCGGCCCCTGCTGGCAGGGCAAAGCCTGACGCAAGTGCGTCTGGCCTTGAGCCTTGCACTGGAGCAGGCGCAATGGGCGGCGCTCAATGGTCAGGCGCCGGTGTACACCCAGGCTTTGGCGCAGGCTGAAGAGGTGCTTAAAGGCAACTTCAACCAGGACAACCCGCAAAGCCAGAAGCTGCTGGAGCAAGTGGTTGAGCTGAGCAAACAACCGGTCACCGTCAAAACCCCAGACCTGGCTGGCACGCTGAGTGCGGTGCAGGCTTACCTTGAGCGTCGCCACGTCAGTGCCGACGAACCGGGTCAGGCTGCGGGCAACCCGGCGCAGGAGACCAGCCCATGAAACGCCTCTATGTGATTGTGTTTCTGTTGATCGCAGCCGCGGCCTGCATCGGCCTGGCAATCGCCGAAGACGCGGGCTACGTGCTGATCGCTTATAAAAGTTTCCGTTATGAGTCCAGTGTGTGGGCCACGCTGGCGCTGATCGTTGTGCTGTGGCTACTGATCTGGGGCATCAAGCTGCTGGTCGAACTGGTCACCGCCTCAACCGGGCTGGTTAATCCCTGGTCGCGCCGCAACCGCAGCCGTCGTGTGCAAATAGCGATCGAACAGGGCCAGATGGACCTTGCCGAAGGACGCTGGGCCAGTGCGCAAAAGCATTTGGCACGTGCGGCCGAAGCGGAGCGCCAGCCACTGTTGTTTTACCTGGGCGCAGCGCGGGCGGCCAACGAGCTGGGTCATTACGAAGAGAGCGACAAACTGCTTGAGCGCGCGTTGCAGCGTCAGCCACAGGCAGAGCTTGCGATTGCCTTGAGCCATGCGCAGTTGCAAGTAGACCGCGCCGACACCGATGGCGCACTGAACACCCTTCAAGCCATGCACGAGCGTCATCCGCATAACGTGCAGGTGCTGCGTCAGTTACAGCGTCTGCACCAACAGCGTGGCGACTGGACAGCCCTGATCCGCCTGTTGCCGGAACTGCGCAAAGACAAAGTCTTGCCCGCCAAAGAACTTGCCGAGCTGGAAAGCCGGGCGTGGGGGCAAAACCTCAATTTGGCAGCACAACGCGAGACGGAAGGCGAAGCGGCCCTGCAATCGTTGCAGCGTGCGTGGCAGCAATTGACTTCCGCTCAGCGTCAGGAGCCGGCGCTGGTGCTGGCGTATGCAGAACAATTGCGTCAACTGGGGGCTCAAGGTGAGGCCGAAGAAGTGTTGCGAGGTGCTCTGAAACGCAATTACGACAGCCATTTGGTGCGTCTGTATGGTCTATTGCGCGGTAAGGACCCCGTCAAACAACTGCAAACCGCTGAAGGCTGGCTCAAGGCTCATCCGGCAGATCCGAGTCTGCTGTTGACCTTGGGTCGCTTGTGTTTACAAAACAGTTTGTGGGGCAAGGCCCGTGATTACCTGGAGAACAGCCTGAAACTTCAGCGTAACCCTGAGGCATGCGCCGAGCTCGCCAGGCTTTTGGCTCAACTGGGCGAAACCGATCGCAGCAATCAACTGTTTCAAGAAGGTTTGAACCTTCTGGATGAGCGTTTGCTAGCGTTGCCGCTACCGGCGACCGCACGTAGTGTCTAAGAATGGTCCGACTTGTGCGCAAGTATAAGTCGGCCCTTTTTAAAGAAATCTCGTATTAAATTTGCAGAAAGTAAAATTCCTACGAGATGTAACAAACTATCTTTCAGAGCCTGTCGGTTAATCCTTACAGCCTTAAGGACGCTTCCCCTGAGCCCCACCTTGAAAGGGCTAACGGCTTTCCACTACCGTAATTACCTGTCTATTTTGTTACGGAAAAGCCATGTTTTTGGCCGGCTCACGTTTCATATTTCTCCTGATGTTTTTGGCCAGTTCGACTGTGCTGAGCGCCTCCTTGTATCTGGAGTACGGGCCCGGTCTTAAACCGTGTTCCTTATGTTGGGTGCAGCGGTTTTTTCTATTGGCCTTTTGTATCGTGAATTTGATCGCCTATGCGCATGCCACCCGTCCCAAGCGGGTAATGAGTTATTCGATTGTGTCGTTGGTACTGGGGTTTGCGGGGGCGATGAGCGCGGTGCGCCAAGTGATATTACTGCGGGTGCCACCAGAGCAACTGATGTTCTGCCAACCCGACTTCATTTGCTTGCTTCACAACTTTTCCTTGAAAGCTGCCCTTTCCGCGCTGTTCAGAGGAGGCGAGGAATGCGTTCACGTGAGCTGGACGGTCTTCGGCCTCAGCATCCCCGAGCTCAGTTTGCTGGCATTCACCGGCCTGTGCCTGCTCAGCCTTACGCAGATCATTCGCACGCTGATTTCCCGTAAACACAGCCACCCCTGCGACCCGGCGTAGCAGGGTCTATTAAACGCTTGTATGAATTTTCTCTCGTGCGTACCTTGAAGCAGTCACCGTGCGGGCATAATCTGGCCCGCACGCATTACTGGAATATGCCGCCCAATGCCGTTGCGCTCTAGCGCACTTTTGGGTTCAGACAGGCCCGGCCAACGCAGGGTGGCATGAGCCCATAAGGGAAGAGAGATCACCATGCTAGAGAGTTGCAAGAATGCTCAGGAACGTTTCAATGGCGTCCACAAGCTGATTGATAACTGGCTGCATGAGCGCGGCGAACTTGTGAAGGCTTACGAAGCCGTCAAGGTTGAGCATCAGTCCTCGAATCCCAAACGTAAAACCCAAAAAGAGTTTTGCGAGGTGTTGGTCGACTACGTGTCGGCGGGCCACTTCGAGATTTACGATCAGCTCAATCAAGAAGCGAAAGCATTTGATGATGAGCGCGGGCTTGAACTGGCCATTAAACTGTATCCGCGCATACAAACGATCACTCAAGTCGCTCTGGACTTCAATGACCGTTGTGACGGCAAGGATCATCGTCCTGATTGCGAAAAGCTGGCCGCCAAATTCAACGAGCTGGGAGCCTTGCTCCATGAGCGCTTCG
This sequence comes from Pseudomonas sp. BS-2016, assembly GCF_001806145.1. Taxonomy (NCBI): domain Bacteria; kingdom Pseudomonadati; phylum Pseudomonadota; class Gammaproteobacteria; order Pseudomonadales; family Pseudomonadaceae; genus Pseudomonas; species Pseudomonas sp. BS-2016. The sequence goes on along the minus strand of NZ_MLCT01000024.1, from coordinate 164,197 downwards.
AGTTGGAAGACTGCCTGATCGAAGTGCTGCATAACGCTCACAAACAAATCGTCACGGCCAACCCTGATGCCATTCACGCCTGACACGCCGCACCGGTGTGCACGTTGCAGGAGCACCTGCGCTCCTGCGATCGAAGGCGTTGATGGGCTTTATTTTTTGGTGTCGAGCAATTCGATTTCAAACACCAGCGGTGTGTACGGCGCGATCAAATCCCCGGCGCCGTCAGCGCCATAAGCCTGACTGGACGGTATAACCAGTCGCCACTTCGCCCCGACCGGCATTTGAGTCAACGCGCTGCGCCATCCCGCTATGACACTGTCCAGGCGAAACCACTGTGGCTGCGTGCTTTGATCAAACACCGTGCCATCGGGCAGTCGTCCTACATAATTCACGTTGACCCACCCTTGGGCATCAGGCTTTGCACCTGAGCCGGGTTTGAGTTCTGTCTGGAGAATGCCATCCGCCAGTTCACGGGTAGGTGGCTGCGCTTTTTCCTTTGCTAAAAAATCGTGCTCGGCCGACAGCGCTCGTTCGCTGTCTGGCTGCGCGGAGGCTGCATCGATGTGCGCCTGATGCTCCGTCAACACTTGCTCGATGCGGGCATCGCTGAGGGCCAGCGGCTTGCCCTGATAAGCCGCGCGCAACCCTTCAATCAACGCGTTGAGTTGCAAGTCAGGCACCTCTTCGCGCAAGCGTTCTCCCAGGCTGGCACCCAGGCTGTAAGCCAGGTCATGCGCGGCATCGGGCGGTGTTGCCGGCGCTGCGTGGGCCAGCGGAGCAAGGCATAAAAAAGTCCAAAAAAGATAGCGAGCCATGGTCACTCTCCGGCCAAAAGTGCCGGGGATTATGCCAGCCGTGTTGCAGGGCATCGTGATTTATTTGCTCGGCACAATCAGGTGTGGTGAACCGGTAAAAGCACCGCGCAAATAAGGACTGTGCTTGACCAAAGCTTGATCCAGCACAACTTTCGCGACGCCATGCAACGCATAGCTATCGTTAGTGTCAACATGATCTAGCGGCGGTTCTTGCAGAGGTCTAGTATGAGCCGCACTCACTTCAGCCAGGAGGTAAACCATGTCGGCCAAAAAGAAGCCCGTTAATACCCCGTTGCACCTGCTCCAACAGCTCTCAGGCAGCTTGCTTGAGCATTTGGAAAACGCTTGCTCCCAAGCGTTGGCTGATGCTGAGAAACTGCTCGCAAAGCTTGAAAAACAGCGCGGCAAAGCTCAGGAAAAACTGCACAAGTCTCGCGCCAAACTGCAAGACGCGGCCAATTCCGGCAAGTCCAAGGCTCAGTCCAAAGCCAAGTCTGCTGTTAAAGAGCTTGAGCAACTGCTCGATGCCCTGAAAGAGCGTCAAACGGAAACTCGCGATTACATCCTGCAACTCAAGCGCGACGCTCAAGAAAGCCTGAAGCTCGCTCAAGGCGTAGGCCGGGTCAAAGAAGCGGTTGCCAAAGCGTTGACCACCCGCGAAGCCAAGCCTGCTGCCAATGCCAAGAAGTCTGCTGCCAAAGCACCCGCGAAAACAGCCACTAAGGCCCCTGCCAAGGCGCCTGTAAAAGCGGCTACGAAACCTGCGGTGAAAGCAGCAGCACAAAAGCCGGCCCCTGCACGCGCTGCCAAACCTGTGGCCGCCAAAGCCCCGGTCGCCAAGGCTGCTACGAAAACAGCCGCAGCTAAACCTGCCGCTGCCAAACCGGCGGCTAAAGCACCGGTAAAAGCCGCTGCCAAGCCTGCCACCCGAGCGGCTGCCAAACCCGCGGCGAAGCCTGCCGTTAAACCCGCTGTCGCCAAGCCCGCAGCCGCCAAACCTGCCGCCGCCAAACCGGCCGTCAAGCCCGCTGCAAAACCTGCAGTCGCCAAACCGGCTGCAAAGCCGGCTGCCAGAAAGCCTGCGGTCACCAAACCGGCCACAGCCGCCAAGCCTGCCGCAGCGCCTGCTGCAACCCCAGCCTCTGCGCCCGCCACAACGCCCGCTCAAACACCGGCCACTACCCCCGCGGTTACGCCAACCACCGCTTCTTAAGCGTGGTTGATTGCGGCACGCAGCGCCTGCAGCGTGTCGCAATCGGGTTGGCCAGCAACGCGGGCCAGTTCCCGCAGCCAGTCGCACGTCTGCGCGCGTTGGCCTGGCAGCCACTGGCGAGTCAGTGACTCCAACCGCAACAGCAACGTGCGCTCGGCCTCTAACTCCAAGGTTTTAACCTGCATGCGTAAAGTGGCGAGCGTCTCATCGTGCGCAGCCGCTTCACGCCATTGCATCCGTAAGTGGCGCAAAGGCTGTATGACGTCGCGCTGCCAAGGCCTGGCGCAATCCTGAAGCTGTGTCAGTCGGCCCTCATCGCAGTTCACGCCGCGCGTTTGCAACCATGCCGCGCACAGCAGCAGGCACACATCCATCCCCCGGTTTTGCAGCTCAAGGCAAGCGTGCTCGATGCCGGGCCGCGCGTAGAGGTGTAAACAGTAGTTCCACAGGTCAGTGTGCATAGTGCAATTAGCGCCAGTTGAGAGGGAAGCTGGTAGACTCCGCCGCCATTATGATCCGACTTCAGAACCTGACTTTACAGCGTGGCCCGCAACGTCTGCTAGAAGACGCCGAGTTGACGCTGCACGCCGGCCACAAAGCCGGTCTGGTCGGCGCCAACGGCGCCGGTAAATCCACGTTGTTCGCCTTGCTGCTGGGTGAGTTGACCCCCGATTCGGGTGATTGTCTGCTCCCCGCCGACTGGCGGATTGCCCACATGCGGCAAGAAATCGACACCCTCGACCGCATTGCGATCGATTACGTGCTCGATGGCGACCAGCGTCTGCGCCAGGTGCAAGCTGATCTGGCCAAGGCCGAGTTGGCAGAAGACGGCCCGGCTCAGGCACGTCTGCATGCCGAGCTGGACAGCGCCGACGGTTATACCGCCGACGCCCGAGCGCGCAAAATGCTCGCCGGTCTGGGGTTCACTAACGAACAAATGGATCGCCCGGTCGCTGACTTTTCCGGTGGCTGGCGGATGCGCCTGAACCTGGCGCAAGCCCTGATGTGCCCGTCAGACTTGTTGTTGCTCGATGAACCGACCAACCACTTGGACCTTGATGCCATTCTGTGGCTTGAAGACTTCCTCAAAGGTTACCCGGGCACCTTGCTGCTGATTTCCCACGACCGGGATTTTCTCGATGCCGTGGTGGACAACATTGCCCACGTCGAACAGCGCAAAATCACGCTTTACCGCGGCGGTTACTCAGCCTTCGAGCGCGCCCGTGCCGAACGTCTGGCCCAGCAACAGCAGGCTTACGAGAAGCAACAGGCGCAACGTGCGCACATGGAAAGCTACATCGCCCGTTTCAAGGCTCAAGCCACCAAGGCGCGTCAGGCACAAAGCCGGATCAAGGCACTTGAGCGCATGGAAGAACTGAGCGCGGCCCATGTCGATTCGCCGTTCGACTTCGTGTTCCGTGAAGCCGTCAAGCTCTCCAGCCCGCTGCTGGATTTGTCCGATGCCCGTTTGGGGTATGGCGACAAAACCATTCTGGAGAAGGTCAAACTGCAACTGGTGCCGGGCGCCCGCATCGGTTTGCTGGGCCCCAACGGGGCGGGCAAATCGACGTTGATCAAAAACCTCGCGGGCGAGCTGGCGCCGTTGGCTGGCCGGTTGGCCCGTGGCGAGAATCTGGTCGTAGGCTACTTTGCCCAGCACCAGCTCGATTCGCTGGACGCCAAAGCCAGCCCGCTGCTGCATCTGCAACGACTGGCGCCGACTGAACGTGAACAAACCCTGCGCGACTTCTTGGGTGGTTTCGACTTCCGTGGTGCGCGCATTGATGAGCCTGTGCTGAATTTTTCGGGCGGCGAAAAGGCCCGTCTTGCGCTGGCGTTGATTGCGTGGGGTCGTCCTAACCTGTTGCTGCTCGACGAACCGACCAACCACCTTGATCTCGAAATGCGTCTGGCGCTGACCATGGCCTTGCAAGAGTTCAGCGGTGCGGTACTGGTGGTGTCTCACGATCGGCATTTGCTCAAAAGCACCACGGACGAGTTTCTGCTGGTGGCCGACGGCAAGGTGCAAGCGTTCGACGGCGACCTTGAGGACTATGCACGTTGGTTGGCCGATTACCGTTTGCGCAACGCCCCTGTCAGCAATACGCCGGTCAATCCGGACAAGACTGACAAAAAGGCTCAACGCCAGGCCGCCGCTGCACTGCGCCAGCAGTTGGCCCCCCATAAGCGCGAAGCTGACAAGCTTGAGAGCGAGTTGGGCAAGGTCAACGAAAAACTGGCCAGCATTGAAGTCAGTCTGGGCGACAGCGCCGTGTACGAAGCCGCCCGCAAGGATGAGTTGCGTGAGCTGCTGGCCGAGCAGGCCCGGCTTAAAGTGCTGGAAGGCCAGTTGGAAGAGCGCTGGATGGAAGCGCTGGAAGTACTGGAAACCCTTCAGGCCGAGCTTGAGGCCTTGTCCTGATGGAGTCATTGGGCCTGCCTTTACCGGCCGAGTTGATCGCGCCGCTGTGGATTGGCGTCCAGATTCTGCTGATCCTGTTGGCGGGTTATTTCCTGCAGCGCGTCATTGCCCGCTTCCTCACGCGGCTGGGGGAACGCTACCCGCTGCCGCCGCAGTTACTGATGCCCCTGCGCGGCGGCCTGCGCTGGTTCATCATGGGCAGCGCGGTCATCTTCGTGTTGGAGCGTCTGGGTGTGTCAGCCACGGTGTTGTGGACGGCACTCTCGGGGTTCGTCGCAGTGGCGGCCATTGCCTTCTTCGCGATGTGGAGCGTGCTGTCCAACCTCTTGTGTGCCGTGCTGATTTTTACCGTCGGACCGTTCCGGATTGGCGATGTGGTCGAGCTGCTCGACACGCTGGACAAGCCGGGCGTCAAAGGCCGTGTGGTGGCAATCAACTTGCTCTACACCACCTTGATCGAACCCGCAGAAGCGGGCAGTGGCAGCAGCATGGTGCAAGTGCCCAACAGTCTGTTCTTCCAGCGTTCTGTTCGTCGCTGGCGCGAAGGTGACGTCTAAACAGTCTGCGTTCCCACAGGCTTTGCAGCAAAAAACCAGTGGTTAAATTTCAGCCCGCGCATTAGCTTTAAGGACTTGTTACTGATTTTGTCCGGGAGGTGCGTGATGTCGCTGGAAACGTGGTTGGCCTTTTTTGCGGCGTCCTGGGTCATCAGCCTGTCGCCTGGCGCGGGTGCCATTGCTTCAATGTCATGCGGCCTGCAATACGGTTTCTGGCGCGGTTACTGGAATGCCCTCGGCCTGCAACTGGGGCTGGCCCTGCAAATCGCCATTGTGGCTGCCGGGGTCGGTGCAATCCTTGCGGCCTCCTCTACGGCCTTTTACGCCATCAAGTGGTTCGGCGTGGCGTACCTCATCTACCTTGCGGTCAAACAATGGCGTGCCTTGCCCGCTGACCTCAGCGACAACGCCGCCGTTCGCCCCATCGGCAAGCCCCTGGCGCTGGTGTTTCGCGGCTTTCTGGTGAATGTCAGCAACCCCAAGGCATTGGTCTTCATGCTGGCGGTGTTGCCGCAGTTCGTTGATCCGCATGCGCCCTTGCTGTCTCAATATTTGATCCTCGGCACGACCATGATCTGTGTCGATCTGATCGTGATGGCGGGTTACACCGGGTTGGCATCCAAGGTGCTGCGCCTGTTACGCACCCCTAAACAACAGCGCCGCCTGAATCGCACATTTGCCGGGCTATTTGTGGGCGCAGCAGGTTTTCTGGCGACCTTGCACCGCGCAACGACGTAAAGCCCTTGAGAGATTGGGAAGGGAAGTGAACAATGTGTTACTTCTCATTTCCACCCGGATTTCCCCATGACCGCCCGCTCGCGTTTCTTGGTATGGCTGATGCTGCCCATGCTCGCGTTGTGCAGCTTTGTTGTGTCTGCCAACTCCCCGGAAGGTGCCTCGCAGGCACTTCATCTCATTGATTACATTGGCGCGGATTACCCGCCCACGGTCGACCAGGGAAAGGTCATCGACGAGACCGAATACCGCGAGCAACTGGAATTTCTGGCCGTTCTCAAGGGGCTGATTGCCGACTTGCCTGAACGCCCTGAGCGGGCGGAGCTGGCGCAGGGCGTGAATGCGTTGCAAACCGCCATTGAACAGCGCGAGGACGGGGCGGCTGTGGCCCGTGAAGCGCGTCAGTTGGGGGCCAAGCTGGCCGTGGCCTATGAGGTCAGCCAGGCGCCGGTCATTACGCCGGATCCCGCCCGTGGGGCGCCGCTGTATGCACAGCATTGCTCGGTGTGCCATGGCGAAACGGGTGCCGGTGACGGCCCGGCCGGGGTGGGCATGACGCCGCCACCTGCCAACCTGCGCGACGCCGAACGGCTTGATCGCCTGAGCCTCTACGCGATTTACAACACGCTTGGGTTGGGTGTCGAAGGCACGGACATGCCTTCATTTGCCGACCAGCTCGACGAACGTCAGCGCTGGGACCTGGCTACCTACATCGCGGGCCTGAGTGCCGACCCAGGTGCAGCCAAAGCAGACAAAACCTACAACCTGGCCGATCTCGCCCGTCAAACGCCGAATGAAGTCCTGGCCGCTGATGGCCCGCAGGCGGCGGCGACGTTCCGTGCGCAGCGTGCGCAGCCGCCACAGGTGGTGCGCGGGCCTGGCCAGTTGCTCGAATACACCGGTGCCACGCTCGACAAAAGCCTCGCGGCGTATCGCGCAGGCGATCGTGAACAAGCGTATGACCTGTCAGTGGCCGCCTATCTGGAAGGCTTCGAGCTGGTAGAAAGCTCGCTCGATAACGTCGACAGCAACGTGCGGAAAAACACTGAAAAAGCCCTCATGGCGTACCGTCAATCGCTGCAGGACGGCTTGCCCGTCGAGCAGGTTGAGCAGCGGCTCGAGGCGGCCAAAGTGTTGCTCAAGGAATCAGCCGGTTTGCTGGGCAGCGATGGCCTGAGTTGGTCGCTGAGCTACATTTCGGGCTTGTTGATCCTGCTGCGCGAAGGCCTGGAAGCCATTCTGGTGCTGGCGGCAATCCTTGCCTTTTTGCGCAATACCGGGCAGCAGTCGGCCGTTCGCAGCGTCAACATCGGCTGGGGGCTGGCACTGCTGGCGGGTCTGGCGACGTGGGCGTTGGCGGCGTATGTGATCGACGTCAGCGGCGCACAGCGCGAACTGCTCGAAGGTTGTACGGCGTTGTTTGCCAGCGTCATGGTGCTGTGGCTCGGGGTGTGGATGCATGACCGCCGGCATGCTGCGGCATGGCAGGACTACATCAAAAGCAGTCTTGTCAGCGGTGGCGGGCGCTTCGGTTTCGCGATCCTGGCCTTTTTCTCGGTGTACCGCGAGCTGTTTGAGGTGATCCTGTTTTACGAAACCCTGTGGCTGCAAGCAGGTCCGGCCGGGCACAACGCAGTGCTGGCAGGCGGCGCGACGGCCCTGGTGCTGTTGATTGGCCTGGCATGGATCATCCTGCGCGGTTCGGCCAAGTTGCCGTTGGCGTTGTTCTTCGGTATCAACGCGGCATTGCTGTGCGCGTTGTCGGTCGTGTTCGCGGGGCATGGTGTGAAAGCGCTGCAAGAGGCCGGGATTTTCGGCACGCGTCCTGTTCCGTTCTTCGAATTCGACTGGCTGGGCATTCATGCTGATGCGTACTCGTTGGGCGCTCAGGCCATTGCACTGCTGGCGATCATCGTGCTTTACGGGCGCAGCAAACTGGCCGAAAAGCGCAGACTGCCTGCCTGACGTTCACGCCTTGCCATGCTCACAGGTGTCGTCGCTGCGCGGCAGCGATGACACCTCATTAACAGGAGAGTTTGCCCATGCGGGTCTGGATCGACGCCGACGCTTGCCCCAAGGCTGCGAAGGATCAAGTCATCAAGTTCGCTTTAAAGCGTCAGTTTGAAGTGGTGCTGGTGGCCGGGCAGAGCCAGGTCAAGCCGACCTATGCGTTGGTCAAACTGATTGTGGTGCCCAGCGGCCCGGATGCTGCCGACGATTATCTGGTTGAGCACGCGGTGCCCGGCGAGTTGGTGATTTGCAGCGACGTGCCGTTGGCGGACCGGTTGGTGAAGAAGGGCGTGGCCGCACTCGATCCGCGCGGTAAACCGTTCGATGCCCACAACATGGGCGAGCGGTTGGCGGTGCGTAACCTGTTTACGGACCTGCGCGAGCAAGGTCAGGTGAGCGGCGGGCAGGGTGCGTATGGCGAACGCGAGAAACAGGCGTTCGCCAATGCGCTGGACCGTCTATTGACGCGCCTGACGCGCGCCTGATTAATCGTCTTCGTGAGTCAGTTCCAGCACCCGGTCAACCATCTTGTTGATGCCTGAAGCCGCTTCACTGATGGATTGCGCCAGCATGTAGGCCGGGGTGCTCACCAGTTTCCGGGCCTTGTCTTCGACGATATCGCTGACGTCGCACTCTTGGTGAGTGGCGCCCATTTTATTCACGACGGTGGCCGTGTCCGCGTCATTGCCAATGGTGCAGATCACGCCAGGGCCATAAATTTTGGCGGCCATGGCCGGTGAGATGCACATCAACCCCACGGGTTTGCTCGCTTCGGCAAAGGCTTCGGCCAGTGCTAGCACATCAGGCTGCACGGTACATTCAGCGCCTTTAACAGCGAAATCAGACAGATTTTTCGCGGCGCCAAATCCGCCGGGTACGATCAATGCGTCGAAGTCCTCAACGTTCGCCTCGCGAATATCCTTGACCTCGCCACGGGCGATGCGCGCGGACTCCACCAATACGTTACGCGACTCAGGCATCTGTTCGCCGGTCAGGTGGTTGATGACGTGCATTTGCGCCACATTGGGTGCGAAGCATTGTGCATGGGCGCCACGCTGATCGAGGCGCAGCAGGGTGATAACGCTTTCGTGGATTTCGGCACCGTCGTAGACGCCGCAGCCCGACAGAATCACGGCAACTTTTTTCTGGGTCATATGGGTTCTCCTCAAAACGTGATACGTGGCGTTAATGTCGCCTGATTTGGCATCAGATGCCAGAGCGGACAAGTCGGGCGCACGTCGCTGAATGCATGACTAATGGATCGCTTTCAAACGTCAGTGTTCAGTTTAGAAGAGAGAACGCAGGCGCTGTCATGGGCAGCGCCTCGGGAGGTGCGAGTGCGGGCGCACACGCGGTGTTACTCGACGGGCGGGGTGTTGGCGTCGGCGGCTTTGTTTTTTTCATCCAGCGCGGTCTGCCGGGCGATGCGCGCATTCTTGAAGCGACGGCGGATCCACAGGCACACGCCCAGTACCAGCAGCGCACCCAGCACCCACAATTCGTACTTTTTAACGCTGCCGAGCAAGCCTTCCAGCACGGCGCCAAAGTGGTAGGCGGCGGTGGCCAGGGCGATGGCCCAGATGGCGGCACCAATACCGTTGAGCAGCAAATAGCGGCCCGGCGGATACCCGGACAGGCCAATCGCCACCGGCATGACGGTGCGCAGCCCATAGACAAAACGGAAGCTCAGGACCCAGATGTCCGGATGCTTGCGAATGTGCTCCAGCGCCTTGTCGCCCATCAGTTGCCAGCGCGGCTTGCGCGCCAACAGTTTGCGGCCGTGCTTGCGCCCCAGGAAGTACCACAGCTGATCGCCGGCATAACTGCCGAGGAACGCCACGATCATCACCAGTTTGAGGTCCATGTATCCGCGGAACGCCAAGAAGCCTGCGAGTACCAGAATGGTCTCACCTTCAAAGAACGTCCCTAGAAACAGGGCGAAGTAGCCGAATTCTTGAAGAAATTGTTGGAGCATTGTCTGGATGCTGGCGAAATGAACGCGCAGCCTACGCCTTCAAGCGCGTGTATGAAAGTATCGAAATGTGTCTTGTCGTGAACAAATCCTACAATGCACATGGTTTTGACTTACGTCATGCGCGTTGTCATCTGGCGTTCATGACGCGCCGTTATAAAGGTCGCGCGCGTGCAGGCCGAGGTTGTATCGGGTTTTTTTGCAGTCGCAAGCGATGTGCCCCTACGCACCGAAGGCTCTACTAAAGTCGCAGTGGATGACGGGCGGGTGGTGGTGATGCAACGCAGCCTCAGAACAATTTGGCCAAAACACCCTCTAACCAGGCCTCAGCCCGCATAAAGCGCCTCTGAGCGGTTTAATCCCGCAGGCGTTGGTGGCATTCTGGCTGTCAATTTGACTGGCCGCGCCGCTTAACTGTTACGAGAGTCAAACCCGCTCTTATCAGGAACAATCAATGAATACCGAAGGACAGACAGAACTCGTTGCCACCGAACCTCAACCGATCGTTGAGCAGGCCCCCGAACCCCAGCCCGAGCCGCAAGCGCAAGCCCCGGCCGAGAGCCATGGCGCGGCGCACCCGGTGATTACCATTCCGGGTCTGGATGACAGCAGCCTGTATATCCATCGTGAGTTGTCGCAATTGCAGTTCAACATTCGCGTGCTGGAGCAGGCGCTGGATGAGTCCTACCCGTTGCTGGAGCGGCTGAAGTTTCTGCTGATCTTTTCCAGCAACCTCGACGAGTTCTTTGAGATCCGGGTGGCGGGCCTGAAGAAGCAAATTACCTTCGCCCGCGAGCAGGCCGGTGCGGACGGTTTGCAGCCGCATCAGGCGCTGGCTCGCATCAGTGAGCTGGTGCATGGCCATGTTGATCGCCAGTACGCGATTCTCAACGACATTCTGCTGCCCGAGCTTGAAAAGCATCAGGTGCGCTTCATTCGTCGGCGTCACTGGAACACCAAAATCAAGGCGTGGGTACGCAAGTTCTTCCGCGATGAAATAGCACCGATCATCACGCCTATTGGTCTGGACCCGACGCACCCGTTCCCGTTGTTGGTCAACAAAAGCCTCAACTTCATCGTGGAGCTGGAAGGCATTGATGCCTTCGGCCGCGACTCGGGTCTGGCGATCATTCCAGCCCCGCGTTTGTTGCCGCGTGTGATTAAAGTGCCGGAAGACGTTGGCGGGCCGGGCGACAACTATGTGTTCCTGTCGTCAATGATTCACGCCCATGCCGATGACCTGTTCCAGGGCATGAAAGTAAAAGGCTGCTATCAATTCCGACTGACCCGCAACGCCGATCTGGCGGTCGACACCGAAGATGTCGAAGACTTGGCCCGCGCGTTGCGGGGCGAGTTGTTCTCGCGTCGTTACGGCGATGCGGTGCGTCTGGAAGTGGCCGACACGTGCCCTAAGCACTTGTCCGACTACTTGCTCAAGCAATTCAACCTGCACGAAACCGAGCTGTACACGGTCAATGGCCCGGTGAACCTGACGCGCCTGTTCAGCATCACCAGCCTGGACAGCCACCCCGAGCTGCAATACACGCCGTTTACGCCGGCCATCCCGAAGCTGTTGCAGAACAGCGAGAACATTTTCAGCGTGGTCAGCAAGCAGGACATTTTGCTGCTGCACCCGTTTGAGTCGTTTACCCCGGTCGTCGACTTGCTGCGCCAGGCCGCCAAGGACCCGCATGTCTTGGCCGTGCGCCAGACCTTATACCGCAGCGGTGCCAACTCCGAGATCGTGGATGCGTTGGTGGATGCGGCGCGTAACGGCAAGGAAGTGACGGCGGTGGTGGAGCTGCGTGCGCGTTTTGACGAAGAGTCCAACCTGCAACTGGCCAGCCGTCTGCAAGCTGCGGGCGCAGTAGTGATCTACGGGGTGGTGGGGTTCAAGACCCACGCCAAGATGATGCTGATTTTGCGCCGTGAGGCGGGCGAAATCGTGCGCTATGCGCACTTGGGCACGGGCAACTACCACGCCGGCAACGCCCGTCTGTACACCGACTACAGCTTGCTGACCTCGGATGACGCGCTGTGCGAAGACGTCGGCAAGCTGTTCAGCCAATTGATCGGCATGGGCAAAACCTTGCGCATGAAGAAGTTGCTGCATGCGCCGTTCACGCTGAAGAAGGGCATGCTGGACATGATTGCCCGGGAAACCCAGTTCGCCCTGGAAGGCAAGCCCGCGCACATCATCGCCAAATTCAACTCACTGACCGATCCCAAGATCATTCGAGCGTTGTACAAGGCCAGCCAGTCCGGGGTGCGGATTGACCTGATCGTGCGCGGGATGTGCTGCCTGCGCCCGGGCATCCCCGGCGTGTCGCATAACATTCACGTGCGCTCGATCATCGGCCGCTTTCTGGAGCACACGCGGGTGTTCTACTTCCTTAACGGCGGGGAAGAGCAGATGTTCTTGTCGAGTGCCGACTGGATGGAGCGCAATCTCGATAAGCGCGTCGAAACGTGCTTCCCGATTGAAGGCAAAAAGTTGATTCTGCGGGTCAAGAAAGAGCTTGAGTGCTACCTGACAGACAACACGCACAGCTGGAGCCTGCAGTCGGACGGCCGTTATATCCGCAACACGCCAACCGGCAACCAAAACCCGCGCAGTGCCCAGGCCACGTTGCTGGAGCGCTTGAGCCTGCCGGTATTGACCGTCAGCACCGGCCCGTCGGTGTAAGCCTGAAGGTGGCTGGCGCAGGTTGCGCCAGCCACTGCATCACCGCCTCAGGACACCGTCAGCACAATCCCGACTCGGGTTAACCATTGAGCTTCTTGCTCAAAGTCGGCCTGGGTCAGCGGGTTCTGTTCCAGCCAGCCTTCGGGGAATATCACGTCAAGGTGATCGCCATCGGCGCGCAGTTTGACTTGGGAGGCCTGCTGATCGCCGCGAATGTGGTGATACAGAATCGCAAAGCGCAACAACACGCACAGGCGAATCAGCTTGATGCCGTCATCCCCGAACTCGGCAAACTTGTCTTTAGGGATGTTGCGGCGGTGCCCGCGAACCAGCAACGCGAGCATTTGCTGATCTTCGCGTGAGAAACCGGCCAGATCGGAGTGCTCGATCAGGTAGGCGCCGTGCTTGTGGAAGTGATAGTGGGCGATGTCGAGGCCGACTTCGTGCACCTTGGCCGCCCAGCTCAGCAGTTCACGCCACACGCCGTCTTTCAGGTCCCATGACTTGGCCACTTGATCGAAGGCGCGCAGTGCTTTGCGTTCGACCCGTGCGGCCTGTTCGCGATCGACATGGTAACGGTCCATCAACGAGCTGAGTGTGCGCTCGCGCACGTCTTCATGATGGTGACGGCCCAGCAGGTCGTACAGCACGCCTTCGCGCAGCGCGCCGTCGCAATGATCCATACGCTGCAATTCAAGGGCGTCGAAGATGGCTTCCAGAATCGCCAGGCCAGCGGGGAAGATGGTCCGGCGATCCGGCTTGATGCCTTCAAAGTCGATCTTGTCGACTTCACCCAGTTTGAAGAGTTTGCGCTTGAGCCAGCTCAGGCCTTCGGCGTTGACCTCGCCATTACCGTGACCACCTGCCTTGAGGGCCAGGCCAATGGCGCGAATGGTGCCTGACGAGCCGATGGCTTCATCCCAGCCCAGTCGGTGCAGGGCGTGTTCGATGCTCATGATCTCCAGGCGCGCTGCGGTGTAAGCCTGTGCATAACGTGCCGGGGTGATCTTGCCGTCGCGGAAATACCGCTGGGTATAACTGACGCAACCCATTTGCAGGCTTTCACGCAGCAGGGGCTCAAAGCGTTGGCCGATGATGAATTCAGTGCTGCCACCGCCGATGTCTGCCACCAGGCGCTTGCCCGGCGTGTCCGCGAGGGTGTGTGAAACGCCCAGATAAATGAGGCGCGCCTCTTCCCGTCCGGAAATGACTTCAACGGTGTGCCCGAGAATTTCTTCGGCGCGCACGATGAATTCGTTGCGGTTGCGGGCTTCACGCAAGGCGTTGGTGCCGACGATGCGCACGGCGCCCAGCGGCATACCGTTGATCAGTTGGGCAAAACGCTTCAGGCAATCGAGCCCGCGCTGCATGGATTCTTCATTGAGTTTGCGTTCTTCGTCGATGCCGGCAGCTAACTGCACCTTTTCACCAAGACGTTCAAGAATACGGATTTCACCGTTCTGAGCCTTGGCCACCACCATGTGAAAGCTGTTAGAACCCAGATCAATGGCGGCGATCAGGGATGGATTCTTGGCTTGGGATTGGGGCATGGTTGAGGGGTCTCGGTCGATAACGTCGCCATCGTGCCACGATCACAGGCTCGCGCCAACGCGTGATGTCGGATGGCTTGATAGGGATCAAAGTTATTTTCTCAGTGCACGTCAGCGGTTATCTGACCGGCTGAACGGCAGCCCCTGCCTTAAAACCTTCTGCATACGCCGGCTCATGGCTGACTATAGTTATAGTCAATCAAGCGTCAGCTTCCTGAACGCAGTGATGACGGCTATGATGTGCTACGTTTTTGCTTACCACCACGGAGACTTCCATGAGCAGCGATCTTATTAAACACGTCACCGACGCTAGCTTTGAGGCCGATGTTCTCAAGGCTGAAGGCGCCGTACTGGTCGACTACTGGGCTGAATGGTGTGGCCCTTGCAAAATGATCGCGCCAGTTCTGGACGAGATCGCTGAGACGTACAAAGGCAAGCTGACCGTTGCCAAGCTGAACATTGATGAAAACCAGGAAACCCCGGCCAAGCATGGCGTACGTGGTATTCCGACGTTGATGCTGTTCAAGAACGGCAATGTCGAAGCCACCAAGGTGGGTGCGCTGTCGAAGTCGCAATTGGCTGCATTCCTCGACGCCAACATCTAAGTGTCGATAAAAGCCCTGCTAAATGCGGGGCTTTTTCATGGCTCAAGGACTAGACGCTATGAAAAGCAAGTGTTACATTCGGCCCCGCACTGGTTTCTCCACTGCCCCCTGCAAGCCGTCGCCGACGCACTCCTTATCGAATTAGTACGCGATCCTGTCGCCTTCTCTGCGGCGCGGCCTCATTAAGCCAAAAGCTTAATTTCCCCCCTCCATAAATGATTACGTCATTCCTATATGAACCTGACTGAACTCAAGCAAAAGCCGATTACCGAACTGCTCGAATTGGCCGAACAAATGGGCATAGAAAATATGGCCCGTTCGCGCAAGCAGGACGTGATTTTCTCCCTGCTGAAAAAGCACGCGAAAAGCGGCGAGGAAATCTCCGGTGATGGCGTGCTGGAGATCCTCCAGGACGGCTTCGGCTTCCTGCGCTCTGCTGACGCTTCCTATCTTGCCGGCCCTGACGATATCTACGTCTCGCCCAGCCAGATCCGTCGCTTCAACCTGCGCACCGGCGACACCATCGTCGGTAAAATCCGCCCGCCAAAAGAAGGCGAGCGTTACTTCGCCCTGCTGAAGGTCGACACGATCAACTACGATCGTCCTGAGAACGCGAAAAACAAGATTCTCTTCGAGAACCTGACCCCGCTGTTCCCGACCGTTCGCATGAAGATGGAAATCGGTAACGGTTCCACCGAAGACCTGACCGGTCGTGTGATCGACCTCTGCGCGCCAATCGGTAAAGGTCAGCGCGGTCTGATCGTTGCTCCGCCAAAAGCGGGCAAGACCCTCATGCTGCAGAACATCGCGTCGAACATTTCGCGTAACAACCCTGAAGTTCACTTGATCGTTCTGTTGATCGACGAGCGTCCTGAAGAAGTGACCGAAATGCAGCGCACCGTACGCGGCGAAGTGGTTGCGTCGACCTTCGACGAACCGCCAACCCGTCACGTGCAAGTGGCTGAAATGGTGATCGAGAAGGCCAAGCGTCTTGTTGAGCACAAAAAGGACGTGGTGATCCTGCTTGACTCCATCACCCGTCTGGCCCGCGCCTACAACACCGTGATCCCGAGCTCCGGCAAGGTCTTGACCGGTGGTGTTGATGCCCACGCCCTTGAGAAGCCAAAGCGTTTCTTCGGTGCGGCACGTAACATTGAAGAAGGCGGGTCGCTGACCATCATCGCCACCGCGCTGGTTGAAACCGGCTCGAAGATGGATGAAGTGATCTACGAAGAGTTCAAAGGCACCGGCAACATGGAACTGCCTCTGGACCGCAAGATCGCTGAAAAGCGCGTCTTCCCTGCGATCAACATCAACCGCTCCGGCACACGTCGTGAAGAGTTGCTGACCGCGGACGACGAGCTGCAACGCATGTGGATCCTGCGCAAGCTGTTGCACCCGATGGACGAAGTAGCCGCCATTGAGTTCTTGATCGACAAGCTGAAACAGACCAAGACCAACGACGAGTTCTTCCTGTCGATGAAACGCAAGTAATACGGTTTCTCGACTCAAAAAATGGCGCCCTCCAGGGCGCCATTTTTTTTAAACATAAAAAAGGGAGGTTTGTGCTTAACTCCGGTCAACAAAAACAATGTATTAGCGAGTTTCGAGCGTTATGACTTCTCTTGTTTATCGCAGGGATATTGATGGCCTGCGTGCAGTTGCCGTGATTGCTGTCGTGCTGTTTCACTTTGGTGTACCCGGTTTTTCCGGCGGCTTTGTGGGCGTCGATGTGTTCTTCGTCATTTCCGGTTATCTGATCACTTCAATCATCTGGCGTCAGCGTGAAGCCGGACGTTTCAGTTTCGTCGAGTTCTGGGCACGTCGCGCGCGACGGATCTTGCCCGCCTTGTTCGTCTTGCTGATGGCGGTATTGGTGGCGGGTTGGTTCCTGATGGCGCCCAAGGACTACGAAGAGCTGGGGCGCTCGGTGCGCTACCAGGTAATGTTCGCGTCCAACCTGTTGTTTATGCGCCAGGAAGGCTACTTCGACGCCGCCAGCGATCTGAAACCGTTACTTCACACGTGGTCATTGGCGGTTGAAGAGCAGTTCTACATCGTCTTCCCGCTAATACTGACGTTGCTTTCCAGCCGTTTCAGGCACTGGCGCATGGCCTTGTTCAGCCTGTTACTGATTTCATTTGGCTTGAGCGTCTGGGCTGTGGCGCATCACCCGGAGAAAGCGTTTTTCCTGCTGCCGATGCGCGCATGGGAGCTATTGGCTGGCGCCATGCTGGCCATCGCGCCTGAACCCAAGAAACGCCTGACGCCAGCTGCGGCGCAGTGCTTCAGCCTGTTGGGGTTGGCGCTGATACTGGTGGCAGTGTTCGGCTATGAAAAAAGCACCCCTTTCCCCGGTGCCGCAGCGCTGTTGCCTGTCATAGGAGTGGTGGCCCTGATCTGGGCCAACGAGCATCACCGCACGTGGGTCGGTCAGGTATTGAGCACCCGCGTGATGGTCGGGCTGGGTCTGATTTCTTATTCCTGGTACTTGTGGCACTGGCCGGTGTTCGTGTTTGGCAGTTATGCCAGTGTGGATGACTTCGGCCCCGTGTTGACCGCTGCGCTGATCGCGCTGACGTTGATCCTTGGCTATTTATCCTGGCGATTCGTTGAAACCCCGTTCCGTGAACGTCGATGGCTGGCCGGGCGTCGTCAGATTCTGACCGCCGCAGCGCTAGGCATTGTGGTGTTGGGGCTGGCGGGGCAAGCGCTGCGCTGGACGGATGGCTTGCCGTCCCGTTTGTCAGAGCAGGCATTGCAATACGCCAACGCCAGCAAATGGCGGCCCGAACTGATGGCCTGCATCACCGATGACAAAAGCCCGGCAGACACACCGTTTTGCCGCTACGGCACGCCCGATGCGCCAGCGCAGTTGTTGGTGTGGGGCGACAGTCATGCCACGGCGTTGATTCCGGCGCTGGACGCAAGCGCCCGGCAGTACGGGGTCAATGTCATGTTGGCCAGTTCGGCCGGCTGTTTGCCGCTGCAAGGGCTAGAGCATGGTGAGCGGTGTGCCCACTACAATCGGCGCGTGGAACAGACGCTCAATGCCGAACCGGTTGGCGACGTAATGCTGGTGGCACGTTGGAGCCTGTACCTCGACGGCGACGCCAAGGGCGACAAGGGCCATGCGCTCAAGGCGGCGGACGGCCACTATGACCGGGCCATCGCTGAGCAGCGTCTGGCAGACGGGTTGCGCACGCGCATTGATGAGCTGCGCAGGGCCGGCCATCGGGTCTGGCTGATGAAAGAAGCCCCGTTGCAACCGTTTAACCCCCCGTATCGCTTGAGTCGGCTGGCGATGTTGCATCAGCCGACCTCGGGCACCGGTTTTGCCCTGGCCGAGCACCTCAAGCAGAAGGCGTTTATCAACCAACTGTTCGCTCAACTCGCTGCCAACGACCCCGGCGTCAAGGTGTTGGACCCTACGCCGCAACTGTGTGATGACACGGGTCTGTGCCGGGCCGAACAGGAGGGTCATTCGTTGTATACCGATGACAACCACCTGTCCGAGGTCGGTGCCCGCTTACTGCTTCCTGTGCTCGCCCCGCTGTTCCAAGAGGTGGCAGGCGCCAGGGCGCTGGGCGTGAAGTGAGTTCAAATCCGCCCGCCCAGCAGCGATAAGCTGCCAGCGGGCGGCATTGCAGGTAGGATGTACGCCTATTTTGAGGGTGCCAACGTCAATGAAATTCAAGGATCTTCGGGATTTCGTGCAGCAGCTAGAGCAGCGCGGAGAGTTGAAACGCATCCAGATTCCCGTCTCTCCAGTGCTGGAGATGACCGAAATCTGTGACCGCACGTTGCGCGCCAAAGGCCCGGCGTTGCTGTTCGAGAACCCGACCGGCCACACGATCCCGGTACTCGGTAACCTGTTCGGCACGCCAGAGCGCGTGGCCATGGGCATGGGGGCTGAGTCTGTCAGCGAATTGCGTGAAATTGGCAAACTGCTGGCGTTCCTCAAGGAGCCAGAGCCGCCGAAAGGTCTGAAGGACGCGTGGTCGAAACTGCCGATCTTCCGCAAGATTATTTCCATGGCCCCGAAAGTCGTTAAAGACGCGGTGTGCCAGGAAGTCGTGATTGAAGGCGACGATGTCGATTTGGCCATGTTGCCGGTGCAGCACTGCTGGCCGGGCGATGTGGCGCCGCTGATTACCTGGGGCCTGACCGTCACCAAGGGCCCAAACAAGGATCGCCAGAACCTCGGCATCTACCGGCAGCAAGTGATAGGCCGCAACAAAGTCATCATGCGCTGGCTGAGCCACCGGGGCGGTGCGTTGGATTACCGCGAGTGGTGCGAAAAACACCCCGGTCAGCCATTCCCTGTTTCCGTGGCGCTCGGCGCTGACCCCGCGACCATCTTGGGTGCCGTGACGCCAGTGCCTGACAGCCTGTCCGAATACGCGTTTGCCGGTCTGTTGCGCGGCAACCGCACCGAACTGGTGAAGTGCCGCGGCAACGATCTGCAAGTGCCCGCCACGGCGGAAATCATCCTTGAAGGCGTGATTCATCCGGGTGAAATGGCACCGGAAGGACCGTACGGCGACCACACCGGTTACTACAACGAAGTGGACAGCTTCCCGGTCTTCACCGTTGAGCGCATTACCCATCGGATCAAGCCGATTTACCACAGCACCTACACCGGCCGTCCACCGGATGAGCCTGCGATTTTGGGCGTGGCGCTCAACGAAGTGTTCGTACCGATCCTGCAAAAGCAGTTCCCGGAAATCACCGACTTCTACCTGCCGCCTGAAGGCTGCTCGTATCGCATGGCCATCGTGACCATGAAGAAGTCGTACCCAGGGCACGCCAAGCGGGTCATGCTCGGCGTGTGGTCATTTTTGCGTCAGTTCATGTACACCAAGTTCGTGATCGTGACCGATGACGACATCAACGCCCGCGACTGGAACGACGTGATCTGGGCCATTACCACGCGCATGGACCCCAAGCGCGATACGGTGATGATCGACAACACGCCGATCGACTACCTCGATTTCGCCTCGCCGGTGTCCGGTCTGGGTTCGAAGATGGGGCTCGATGCGACCAACAAATGGCCGGGTGAGACCACGCGCGAATGGGGGCGGGTCATCGTCAAGGACGAAGCAGTGACCCGCCGTGTCGATGACATCTGGAACCAATTGGGAATAGATTGATGCGAGTTACCTTGCAGCCGTCAGGCGCGGTGTTGGACACCTTGCCCGGCGAGCCGATTCTGAATGCGGCGCAGCGCCTGGGCTATGAATGCCCGCAAAGCTGTCGCAATGGTAATTGCCATGTGTGCGCCGCCTTGCTGGTTGAAGGACGCGTCCAGCAGGCGGGCGAAACGCGTGACCATGGCGAGATCTACACGTGCCTGGCGCAGCCGCAGGAAGACTGCGTCGTGTTGTGGGACGGTGTGCTTGCCTTGGGAGAGTTGCCGGTGTGCAGCGTGGTCTGTCAGTTGACCGAATGCAGCGAAATGGGCGGCGATGTGTGGCGCGTGCGTCTGCGTGCGCCTGCGGGCAAGCCACCGCGCTATTACGCGGGCCAATACGTGATGCTGGAGCGTGAGAACGGTGAAAAATCCGCCTTTTCGCTGGCCAGCGCCCCACACGCCGGGCGCGACCTCGAACTGCATGTGCTAGTGCGCGAAGACAGCGCCCGTCGCCTGATCGAGCAACTGCAACGCAACGCAATGATCCGGGTTGAAATGCCGTTCGGTGATACGCACTTGTCCCAATTGCCCGACGGCCCGCTGGTGTTGATCGCCGCGGGCACCGGCATGGCGCAAATGCACAGCCTGATCGAGCATTGCCGGGAGAAAGGATTCCCGCATCCGGTGCATTTGTACTGGGGCGTTCGTCGTCCTGAAGACTTCTACACCCTGGAAGAGTGGGACGCGTGGCAGAGCATTCCGAATCTGCATTTGCACAAGGTGGTCAGTGACCTGTGCGGATGGGAAGGACGTTGTGGGTTGTTGCACGAAGCCGTGTGCGAAGACATCCACGACCTGAGTGCTGTCTACGTGTATGCAAGCGGGTCCCCGGCCATGGTGTACGGCACCTTGGACGCGCTGGTCGCCGCAGGCATGGACGCCCACCAGATGCGCGCTGACGTCTTTGCGTACAGCCCACGGCCCTGATGCCTCGTGTGCAGCCTGTCGCAGCCCCGCGCCGCGACAGTGGCTGCACCGGCGGGTGCCCGCGCACGCCTTGAGTTCACGCCTGCCAGGATTAAAAACGTAACCCCGTGGTCACCATGGCGGCGTTGAAGCCGAGCAATACCAGCTCGCTGGCCATCGGGCCGTAATGAACGCCCACGGACGGGATGATCACCGGCGCCACGCCAAAACGATTGAGCGGGATTTTGTCCTGATACTTCCCGTGGTAGCCCTCCAGCAACCCGCCCGTCAGCTTCAAGTACAGGGGATAAGACTCGCTGTCGAAGCGCTTGCCGCCGTATGCGTAGTAAGAACGTTGCCTGAACGAGTTGCGAAAGGTCGCCGCACCCGCCAGCCAGTTTGAGCGGTGGTGGTATTCGAGTCCGATCAGGTCCTGATGGTTGTTGTGCTCGGGGTCGGGCGAAAAATGCCGGGTGTAGACGCTGGTCTGTGCATACCAAAAATCTCGACCCTGCTGTTGCGCTTCATCGTGCGCCATCGCGGCGCTGGCGTTGACCAACATCAACACGCCACAGATTCCGGATTTCTTCATGGGTGGGCCTCTGTCGGCAGTTTGGCGTGCGCCAGTGGCGGGCCACTATAAAGAGGTGGGTGGCCGTTAACCTGAACGTGACCGGAACAGGTCGACGCCCGACGGTTTGGCATCGCGTTGTTTGCGTGACCCAGTGGCCATATGTCAGGCCAAGCGCGTCATTTCGCATTCAGTGCTATAAGATTCAGCACGTTATGTTGTGGACATCCTGCAAGTGCGCAAGGCCTGTACCCATTCGTTATGACTGTCATTGAATCAACCTGCTTGACCCCCGCTTACCCGCCGCGACTTGATCTCGGGGCGCCGTTGACCCCTGAACAATTGCGCAGCTCGCTGCACGGCACCATGGCGCGCCATAAAGGTGGACCGGTGTGGTTGTTCGCCTATGGCTCACTGATCTGGCGCCCGGAGTGTTCAGCGGTTGAACGCGTGCGCGGTCGGGTGCATGGCTATCACCGTGGGCTGTACCTGTGGTCACACGAACATCGTGGTACCCCGCAATTGCCGGGTTTGGTGTTCGGACTGGACCGGGGTGGCTCATGCAGCGGCTTTGCCTATCGGCTACCGGAAGAGAACCTCGACGCTGCCCTCTATGCCTTGTGGCTGCGGGAGATGCCCGTGCCGTCGTATCGGCCGCACTGGCTCACCTGCCGGCTTGAAGACGGTTCGCAGGTACAAGCGTTGGGGTTTGTGCTGGAGCGGCACCTGCCCAGCTATGCGGGCAATCTGCCAGATGACGTATTGGGCCAGGTGCTGGCCAACGCTTGCGGGCGTTACGGCACCACCCGCGACTATGTGGAGCAGACCGTAAACGCCCTGCGCAGCCACGCCATGCCAGACCGTCATCTGGAGGCGCGGCTCAAGCGCTGTGGATCAATCAAGCCTTAAGCGTTACGCGCTTCGCTGGCTGTTTTCTTGTGGCGCAGGGTGGGGATCATGAACGCGATCGCCAGCAGGCATGCACTGATCAACAGTACGAAGCCGCCATCCCAGCCGAAGTGGTCAACCAGATAGCCCATGGCCGCGCTGGCCGCCACCGAACCGCCCAGGTAACCGAACAGCCCCGTGAAGCCAGCCGCCGTGCCTGCGGCTTTTTTGGGTGCCAGTTCCAGCGCCTGTAAACCGATCAGCATCACTGGCCCGTAAATCAGGAAGCCAATGGAGAACAGCGCGATCATGTCGACGGTCGGGTTGCCCGGCGGGTTGAGCCAGTACACCAGCGTCGCCACTGTCACCAGTGACATGAACACGATCCCGGTCAGCCCGCGGTTGCCGCGGAAGATTTTGTCCGACATCCAGCCGCACAGCAGCGTCCCCGGAATACCTGCCCATTCATAGAAGAAGTACGCCCACGACGTGGTGTCCACGGTGAAGTGCTTGGCTTCTTTGAGGTAGGTCGGTGCCCAGTCCAGAACCCCGTAGCGCAGCAGGTAGACGAAGACGTTGGCCAGGGCGATGTACCACAGCATTTTGTTGCGCAGCACGTATTTGACGAAAATCTCTTTGGCGCTGAATTCGTCTTCGTGGCTGGCGTCGTAACCGGCCGGGTAATCGTTTTTGTACGCCTCAATCGGCGGTAAACCCACGGATTGAGGCGTGTCGCGCATGGTGATAAACGCAAACAGTGCGACCAGCAGCGCAACGGTGGCCGGTACGTAGAACGCGGCGTGCCAGTCGTTGAACCATGCCATGCCCAGCAAGAACAATGGGCCGATCAAACCGCCACCCACGTTGTGGGCCACGTTCCACACAGACACCACGCCGCCGCGTTCTTTCTGCGACCACCAGTGCACCATGGTCCGGCCACTGGGCGGCCAGCCCATGCCCTGTGCCCATCCGTTGATGAACAACAGAATGAACATCATGGTCACGCTGGACGTGGCCCAGGGCGCGAAACCGAAAATGAACATGACGGCCGCTGAAATCATCAGGCCAAACGGCAGGAAGAACCTCGGGTTGGAGCGGTCGGACACCAGGCCCATGAGGAACTTCGACAAGCCATAAGCAATGGCGATTGCAGACATCGCTACACCCAACTGACCCCGGGTATACCCCTCGTCAATCAAGTACGGCATGGCCAGCGAGAAGTTTTTACGCAGCAGGTAGTAGCCTGCGTAACCAAAAAAGATACCGGCGAAAATCTGCCATCGCAGGCGTCGATAAGTGCTGTCTATTTTTTCAGCAGGCAGCGGTGCCTGATGAGCGGCAGGTCGGAAAAAAGCAAACATTCAAGAGCTCCAAATTTCTTGTTATATCGGCGGGCCCGAACGTTACATTTTCGTTACCGAAAATGACAGGCCTTCTCAACTGAAACGAACGGAAACAACCCACATGGCATGTTCACTTATGAACATGTCGCACAGGTGTAAAAGCGTGGGGTTGTCCACAACGATCTTGCGAGTACGAAAAGGCTTGGACACTTGAGTTATCAAGGCACTCAAGGGTGTTTCAGTTGCAGGCGCTGTCCGTTTAATCGGAACGCTCCGACGTTTAGTTGGGAACCTGAGACCTGAAAGAATTAGCGACAAATTTCTATCATGTGTGCCCTCTGCACTGATGCAGGCGTTCAACGCGCAGCTTGGGAGAAAGCATGAAGAAATGGATCGGGTTGGTCGTATTGGCGGTGTCGCTAAAGGGGTGGGCTGGGGATTTCGTGCCCTCGCTGCACTATCTGGTGAAACCTGCTTACCCTCAGGAGTTGGAGCGAGTGGGCTTGCCCGGTGAGGTGCGGGCAAAGTTCAAGGTCAATGCCGATGGCTCGGTGGTTGACCCCAAAATTCTGTACAGCACCCATCCGGAATTCGCGGGCGCCGTCCTTGAAGTGGTGCGCGAATGGCAGTTTGCGAGCTGGACGCCGGGAAACGGCAACCCGCAGCAGGTCGAGATTTTATCGCCACTGGTGTTCAGTCTTAACGACAGCCGTGAAGCCCGTGGCAGGCTGCAGGGGGTCGATCTGGCGGGCGCCACTTGTCGCAAACACGTTGAGGAAATCCACCGGTTTGAAAGGCGCAACCTGAAGATGCCGCTGGGGGGGCTGACCTTGTTTATGGTAGCCCGCAGCCGTTTGATCGATTTGTATGTCGCGCAAGATCTGACCTTGGAGCAATTGTCCGAGGCCTTGTATGAGCTGTCACAAGACATGGAGAAGATCAGCCGCACCTGTGAGAAAAAACGGGGCAGCCGATTTGTCGATACGTTGCCGGAGGGGGTGAAGGACCTGCTGGCGAGGTCTCTCGAGCGTGATCACATTCAGGTGGCCAGTGAAATGTTGTAAACCCTGACAGCCGCTTCAGGCAGCTGAGTACGGGTGCTCTCGAAAAGACGGCACCCGTGTTGACTCATGAGGTTTTGTACCCTGGCTTGCCATTGGCAAGTCGCCATTCGTTCACGATTCGAATGACATCCTGCGGGTCCTTTGCAATACCCGCTTCGATGTAGACGGTCAGTTGTAAACCGTCCGGGTGTTCAGTGATCCTTAAAAAATGCTCCACCAGGGCACTGTGTTCTTCTTCAGAGAGGAAGTTGATGCACCAAATGTCAGTGAACAGTTTTACGAGTTCATGCTCTGTGTACGCTTCGTATTGAGTTTTAATGTTGTCTCTCCGCTGTCTTTATTCAGGTTTTCCCGTTATTGGGAAGACAAACCTACGTGCGCTTGAAACAGCGGGTGAGGTACATAGTTATGCCATTTGCCCGAAGAAGGGGTGTCGCAGATCGGCGCGTTATTGCTTTGCTTACCTTGGCCGATAACCTCGAAGAGGCTGCCCGCAGCCGTCTGTTGGTGATCTGCCCATCCGCTATACCCCTTGGGCCAGGGCCAAACGACCCGTATGCTTGCCCCCAACCGTAAAAAGGAGCGAATTGTGAAAGCGTGGATCTTGATGATGCTGGCCCTGTCCTTGCCGATGGCAGCGGTAGCCGAAGAAGCGAAAGAAGGCGAGGCCAAGGTCAGCTACATCAGCCTGAGCCCGCCGTTTGTAGGCAATTACGGTCTGGATGGCAGCCCGAAGCTCAAGGTCTACAAGGCCGATATCGCGTTGCGCGTCACGGGCGACGAAGCGGCCAAGGCCGTGAAGGCAAACGATCCGCTGATTCGCAACCAATTGGTGGGTCTGTTTACTCAGCAGACCAGCGAAACCCTGGGCAATGTCGAGAATAAAGAGAAGCTGCGCCAGGAAGCGCTGAAGCAGATCCAGCAGGTTCTGACCGACGAGACCGGCAAGCCGCAGGTTGATGATCTGCTGTTCAATAACTTGATCGTTCAGTAAGCCTGGCCCAGCGCTCGTCTGGCAGGCAGTGGTTTTGTTCGCGCCCATCGCGTCGCGAACAAAACCGGTGTCAGTCGTTCATGCCCTGCACGAACGTTACGACGCCAGGCTCTTGCGAAACCGCGCCAGGGCAATCGCGAAAAACAGCAGCCCGATGGTCGCCAGTGCCAGTAAGTCGGGCCACACCACGTCCACCCCGGCTCCCCTGAACAGAATCGCTGCGCTCAAACTCACGAAGTGGGTCGAGGGTGAGCACTGCATCACCCACTGCAACCATTCAGGCATGCTGTCCAGCGGCGTGCTGCCACCCGAGAGCAACAGCATCGGGATGATGACGGGGATGGCCAGCAAGCCGAACTGCGGTGTTGAGCGGGCGAGGGTGGCGAGGAAAATCCCCAGGGCAGTACTGGCAAACAAGTAAAGCGCCGTCACCCCCAGAAACAACGCCAGTGATCCGGCCAGCGGCACGCCCAGCGCCCATTTGACGATGACCTCCAGCGACACCCAGGTGCAGAGCACCACGACCAGCATGTTGCTCCAGATTTTTGCCAGCATGATTTCCAGCGCTGTAAGGGGTAACACCAGCAAGTGATCGAGGGTGCCGTGCTCTCGCTCGCGCAACAGCGCGGTGCCGGTCAGCACAATGGCCAAAATGGTGATGTTGTTGACGATCTGAATCACCGCCAAAAACCAGCCGCCCTCAAGGTTCGGGTTGAACAGCGCACGGCCGCTGATCCGTACTGGCGTGTTCGCGGCAGCGTCGGCCTGGCCGGTGTAATTGAGCAGCTCACGTTGAAAGATGCGCCCAATGTAGCCCGCGCCCATAAACGCCTGACTCATGGCCGTGGCATCCACGTTGACCTGCAGACCCGGTTCACGCCCGGCCAGCAGGTCCGCCTGAAAGTTGGCCGGTACGTTGATGACGAAAGTGTATTGGCCGCCATCCATGGACGCATCCAGCTGATCGTAAGGCAACGCTTGCGGGGTTTGGAATTCTGGCGGCAGCAACGATTCGCTGAGTTTGCGTGACAAGGCGCTGTGGTCTTCATCGACAATCGCGACGCTGGCGTTATGCACGCCAATAATTGACCCCGCCGCCGGCATGTAAATCGCCACCGTGAAGGCGTAGAACAAAAACAGCAGCAGCACGCTGTCATGGCGCAGGCTCGTGAGTTCTTTGATCCCCAGGCGCAGGATGTGCGAGAGCTTGTGCATCAAACCTCCTGCTTCTTGAGCATGATGAGACTCAAGCCGGTAAAGGCGACGAAGAAGCCCAGTAACGCCAGGCATTGCGGCCACAGCTGGCGCAAATCCAGGGCTTTGGTAAACGTACCGACCGCAATATCGAGAAAGTGCCCGGCAGGGAACAGCATGCCCATCAGCGCCGCAGAGCCGTCCAGTGACGAGCGCGGCACGATCAGCCCGGAGAATTGGATCGTCGGCAGGCTGGTGATGATCATGGTGCCGAGAATTGCCGCGATCTGGGTGCGGGTGAACGCTGAAATCAACAGCCCCATGCTGGTGGTCGACAACACATACAACAGCCCACCGAGCGCCAGCGTCAGTGCGCTGCCTTTGAACGGCACGCCGAACAGCCAGCGGTTCATCGCCACCAGCAGCGCCAGATTGACCAGACTCACCACCAGGTACGGCACCTGTTTGCCCAGCAAGAATTCAAGCCGGGTCAGGGGCGTGGCGTAGAAGTTGGTGATGGACCCCAGCTCTTTTTCCCGCACGATGCCCAGCGCCGTCAGCATGGCCGGGATAAAGGCGAGAATCAGCGCCATCACGCCCGGGCCGATGGCATTCACGCTGACCACGTCCTGGTTGTAGCGAAAACGGGTTTCGAGCTTGGCGCCGCCTTGTTTGTTTTGCGCCAGACTGCTCAGCGCGGCCAGTTGTTCAAGGTTGGCCTGGTGCACGGATTCAACATAGTTACGGCTGGTTTCTGCACGGAACGGCATGCCGCCATCCAGCCAGGCGGCGACGGTGGGCTGGCGCCCGGCGTACAGGTCGCGGCCAAAACCCGGCGGGATTTCCAGTGCGATTTTGATTTCTGAACGTTGCAGACGCTTGTGCAGTTCTTCTGCACTGTAGATGGGCGCGTGTTCTTCGAAGTAACGCGAGCTGCGGAAGGCCTCCAGATACGCGCGGCTTTGCGGGCTTTGGTCCTGGTCGTAGACGGCGAACGCCAGGTTTTCCACGTCCAGTGAAATGCCGTAGCCAAAAATCACCATCATGAACAGCGCGCCCAGCAAGGCGAACGCCATGCGGACTTTATCGCGTAGCAGCTCTTTGGATTCGCGGCTGGCGACGGCTATCAGCCGGGTCAGGCTGAAGCCGCTTTTGCTGGGCGGTGGTGGCGCATTGATCACCGCCGCAGCCGCTTCGGACGCGGGCGCCGCACTCGACTCCTGCTCGTTTTGCGCCTGCTCCAGGCACGTGACGAATGCGGCTTCCAGCGTCTCGCCGTGAAACTGCTGCTGCAACGCATCGGGGGTGTCGCAGGCCAGTACTTTGCCGGCGTGCATCAACGAAATACGGTCGCAGCGCTGGGCTTCGTTCATGAAGTGGGTGGACAAGAAAATCGTCACGCCCTGATCGCGCGACAGTTCGATCAGCAGTCGCCAGAAGTCGTCGCGCGCGGCCGGGTCAACCCCCGAGGTGGGCTCGTCAAGGATCAGGACTTCGGGGCGATGCAATACCGCCACGGCCAGCGACAGACGTTGACGCAACCCCAGTGGCAACTCGCCGGACTGTTGCTCGGCAATATCAGCCAGATCAAAACGCTCGATCAGCTCTTCAATCCGCGCGCGGCTGTCTTCTTTGGGCAAGTCGAACAACTGGGCGTGCAAGACCAGGTTTTGCCGCACGCTCAACTCGCCATACAGCGAGAAACTCTGGGACATGAAGCCCACGCGTTTGCGCGTGGCCAGGTCTTTGGCATCCACCGGATTTCCGAGCAGTTTGGCACTGCCTTCGGTGGCGGGCATCAACCCGGTCAGCACTTTCATGGTGGTGGTCTTGCCACAGCCGTTGGAGCCCAGAAACCCGAAGATTTCACCGCGTCCGATAGCGAAGCTGACGTTGTTCACGGCGATAAAGTCGCCGAATTTGAGGGTCAGGTCATGGGCTTCGATGGCGATATCGCTGTTGTCGCTGACCCGTGGCGGAATCACCAGCGGCTCGTTGCTGTGGCCGGTGTCGCCCTGATAGTGGGTAAACGCTTCGTCCAGTTTGCCGGTGGAGGCGACCGCCGCCAGTTCCTGCGTGAGCCCGGTCGCAATCAATGTGCCGCGGTCGAGCATCAGGCAGTGCTCGAACTGTTCCGCTTCTTCCATGTAGGCCGTGGCAACCAGCAATGTCAGTTGCGGGCGCTGGCTGCGTACGTCGTCGACCAGCTCCCAAAAGCGCCGACGGGACAGCGGGTCGACGCCGGTGGTCGGTTCGTCAAGGATCAACAGGTCGGGCTCGTGAATCAGCGCGCAACACAGCCCGAGCTTTTGCTTCATACCGCCGGACAACTTGCCCGCGGGTCGTTCGGCAAATCGCTCCAGGTCTGTGGCCTTGAGCAAGTTGGCCATGCGTTGTTCGCAGTCGTCTTTGGACAGGCCGAACAACGTGCCGAAAAAGCGAATGTTTTCGCTGATCGACAACTCCGGGTACAGGTTGCCGCCGAGCCCTTGGGGCATAAAGGCAATCAACGGGTAAAGCGTGTTGCGATGGCGGCGATCGTCAATCGGCCCGCCGAGCACCTCTAGGCTGCCTTGCTGGAGCTTTTTGACCCCGGCAATCAGCCCCAGCAAGCTCGACTTGCCCGCGCCATCCGGGCCAATCAGCCCGCAGCGCGTGCCTTTAGGCAAGCTGAAGGTGATGTCGAGCAGCGCCTGCTGTTTGCCATACCGGTGGCGGATGCCACTGGCGTTGAGCGCCAGGTCGCTCATTGCAGATTGGCCGGCCAGTCCACGTCGGCAGTGCGCACATACCCGGCGCCGGGCATTCCGGGTTTAGCCTGAGGCACGGCGCTCGGGTCGGTGAGACGAAGTTTGACGCGGAACACCAGTTTTTGACGCTCGTCGCGGGTTTCGACCTCTTTGGGGGTGAACTGCGATTTGGCGGCCACGAAGCTGATTTTTGCGGGCAGTGGCGTTTCGGGCAGGGCGTCGAGCAGGATGCGCGCCTGCGCGCCGACGGTCAGCTTGCCGACCACCGAAGCGGGTAAATACAGGTTCATGTACTGGTCGCTGGGGTCGATCATCATGAACACGCGTCCGCCCGCGCCCAGCACTTCGCCGGGTTCGGCAAGGCGCAGCTGGATCACACCGTCGATGGGCGCCCGCAGGCTGCTGTCGTCAATCTCGCTGGTGAGCTGTGCCACTTGCGCTTCGCTGGAATGGATCGCGGCCCTGGCAGCGGCGACCTGAGCCTGCGCGGCGACCACGGCAGCATTGCTGGTGTCAAAACGCGCTTGTTGCTGATCGAGTTGCTGGCCGCTGGCAAAGCCGCGCTGGGCCAGTTGGCGGAAGCGTTTGAGTTCCTGGCTGGCGAGCAGTTTTTCGCTTTGGCGCAGTTGTACGTTGGCCTCGTTGGCGGCCAGGTTTTGCCGGGCCCGCAGCACTTCGGACTCGGCCTGATTGCGCGAGGCTTCGAGGGTGCGGGTGTCCATGCGTGCCAGCAGTTGACCCTTGGTCACGCGATCGCCTTCGTCGACCAGCACTTGCGCGAGGCGACCGGGGATTTTGGCGGCGATCTGGACTTCAGTGGATTCAAGTCGGCCGTTGCCCATGCTGATGCCTTCGGGGAGTCGGTCATGCTGGGATTTCCAGTAACCGAACCCGCCTGCCGCCACCAGCAGGATCACCAACGGAATAACGAAATAATGGGATACACGGTGGTTCTTCGACATGCAAACATCCTGTCTCACAGAGCGCTCTAGTTTGACGGTCTCACTGCCGGGGCGGTTTGATGCCAGTCAAAGGAAGGTCAAAGCCTAGACGCTATTGAGCGAGGTTGCCGAAGTGATTTGCCCGTTTACAGGCGCGCGCCTGTGCCTGCAGGGCGTGGCTGCCCGTCAGAGCAGCCCCAGCACCGTCGCCCATTGTTCGTCTGTGACGGGCATGACTGAAAGGCGGCTGCCTTTTTGGACCAGAGGCATCTCGGCCAGCGCCGTCTGTTGTTTGAGGTAGTCGAGCTTGATCACCTGAGGAAACGTGTGCACGTGGGCCACTTGCAGCGCACTCCACGGGTTTTTCTCGGCACTGGCTTTGGGGTCGTAGTAAGGGCTGTCGGGGTCGAGCGCGGTGGGGTCGGGGTAGGCCGCTTCGACGATGCGGCCAATCCCGGCAATGCCGGGTTGCGGGCAACTCGAATGGTAGAAAAAGAACTCATCGCCCACCGTCATGGCACGCATGAAATTACGCGCCTGGTAGTTACGAACGCCGTCCCAGCGCGCCTCACCGACTTTCTGTAAGTCCTTGATCGAGAACTCGTCAGGCTCGGATTTCATCAACCAATGGGCCATTTTTCTTCTCCTGAAACATGATGTGAATCATCTTTCTTGAAACATTTCGATAAACCGACAGCCGGTTGACGCCATCGTTTGCGTGTCGTTACGGGTTGTCGCAGAATGCCGGGATTTTAAGCTTGACGCTGCTGCACGGCCTATAAAAAAACCGTTGCTGTCATCGTGTTGATTTGCCTGAAGGGGGGCAATCGATGAAACGCAAACCGGATGTACTGTGGGTGTTGGCTTTTTTGTTCGGTTTGGGCGTAGTGACGACGGGGTATGCGCAAAGTTTGTGGTCCAACTCGACCGACGCGCCGATTGAACTGGCTCAACAGCAAGTACAACCTTTCAAACGCTAAACTTTCTTGCGCTAACGCGTTTCAGGCATCGCTCTCAACGTGATGCCTTGGCGATGTGTGGGCGACGTACCACTGTTTGTCCGACACCGTGCCTTGTAACGGTACGTCCCAACTGGCTTGTGTCAGGCTTTCGACCTTTTGGCATTCGTGGGCCAGGCCTAACAGTGTCGGTTTGCGCCAGCTCTGACGGCGTCCCAGATACGCCAGGCTGCGGTCGTAAAACCCGCCACCCATGCCCAGCCTTCCACCCTTCGCATCGAACCCCACCAATGGCAGCAACACCAGGTCGAGTGTCCAGACCTTGCGTTGGCGTGCGGGGTTGATGCGCGGCTCCAGAATACGAAAGCGGTTGGGGATCAGCTTCTCGCCAGGGGCGATGCGTTGAAACACCATTTTGGTCCGCGGCCACGCGCTGAGTACCGGCAGGTAGGTGATCTTGCCCCGGCGTTGCGCTTCGCGCAGCAGCAGGCGCGGATCGATCTCACCGTCGGTGGGCAGATATAGCGAGAGGTGTTTGGCGCGGCGAAACAAAGGATGTTGCGCCAGTTGCCGGTACAGGCCGCGGGCGGCCAGGCGTTGCGCGCAGGGCGACAGTTCGCGGCGGGCATTGCGCAGTTGTCGGCGAAGTTGCGGGCGGGTAGGTGGCGTGCTGTTCAAGGTCGACACCGAGAAAGCCAATGCCAGCAGAGGGCTGGCATTGCACTGGAAAAATCAGGCTCCCCGACGTACCGCTGTCGGCTTGGCCCTTGAACCCGAAAGTTCAAGGTGGAAGTTGCAGTAGACCTTAAGGCTTTCCGTCTAGCGGACATGCACACCGGTCCAACGTGCAAGCTCCAGGGTAGTGCGAATCGGCTCAGGGACATCGCTAACTGGCGAATACTCCAGGGAGTGGCGCGAGTATACCCCAAAGAAACCTTTTGAATCAGCTTTGACGTTCGTTCGGATCAGTGGCAAGCACCAGATCCACGCGTTCCAGCAGGTCGCGCACTTGTTCGCGGGTGGAGCTGTTGGTCTGAACTTCGGCGACCTCCTGCTTGTGCAGCAGATCGTGAGTGATATTGAGCGCGGCCATGACGGCGATGCGGTCGGCGCCAATGACTTTGCCGCTGCTGCGGATTTCGCGCATTTTGCCGTCCAGGTAACGGGCGGCGCTCACCAGGTTGGTCCGTTCTTCCTGGGGGCACATGATCGAATATTCTTTATCGAGGATATGCACGGTGACGCTATTGCTTGAACTCATGAGTCTTGCTCCAGGGCTTTGAGGCGCGAAATCATCGATTCCACCTTGTGTCGGGCGATTTCGTTTTTTTCAATGAGGTGCGCGCGTTCCTCGCGCCAAGTCTTTTCCTGAGCTAGTAAGAGTCCGTTTTGACTTTTAAGTTGCTCGACCCGGCTAATCAAGCGTTCGAGTCTAGCCATCAGTTCATGCAGGTCGGTGTCTTCCATTGTGTCCTACTGTGTATTTTCTGATGGAGGGTGACAATCAGGGGTGTTGACGCCTTGATGGTCTGGCTCGTCTGCCGATGCTAGGATACAAGGCCTCCATTCTAGACATAGCGCCGCTTGGCGCCTAGCTGACCATGCCTATTCAGAACTCCCCGTACCAAGCCTTTGCCGCCCTGCTGAGCACCAGCGGCATTAACGTATCGCCTGCCGAGTTGCACGGCCTGTTGCTGGGTCGCAGTGCGGCCGGTGCCGGCTTTGAACCTGACAGCTGGCTGGCCGATGCCAAAGAGCTGTTCCAGAGCGAAAATGAAACCAGTGACAACGTACGCAATGCCTTGATCGGTTTGCAAGAGATGGTCAAGGGCGAACTGACCAGTGACGACATGACCGTCGTGCTGTTGCTGCCAACAGACGACGCGTCGCTGCCTGATCGCGCCACTGCATTGGGAGAGTGGTGCCAGGGTTTTCTGGTCGGTTTCGGGCTTAACTACCGTGATAACGCGTTGAGCATCGAAGGCAAGGAAGTGCTGCAAGACCTGGCGGCCATCGCACAGGTGCAGGACGCGCTGGAAGAATCTGAAGACGGTGAAAGCGACTACATGGAAGTGATGGAATACCTGCGCGTTGCGCCGCTGTTGCTGTTCACCGAAACAAAAAAGCCTGAAGCGCCAGCGGCCGCCAAGCCTTCGTTGCACTGATCGATCACCAAGAGGAAACCCGTCTGCCCATGATCCATATCCCGAAATCGGAATACGCACGCCGCCGCAAGGCGCTCATGGCGCAGATGGAACCCAACAGTATCGCGATATTGCCCGCGGCCCCCGTGGCGATCCGCAACCGTGACGTCGAGCACGTCTACCGTCAGGAAAGTAACTTCCAGTATTTGAGCGGTTTCCCCGAGCCTGAAGCGGTGATCGTGTTGATCCCCGGCCGGACTCATGGCGAATTCGTGCTGTTTTGCCGCGAACGCAACCCTGAGCGCGAGCTGTGGGACGGTTTGCGGGCCGGGCAGGAAGGCGCCATGCGCGATTTCGGTGCGCACGATGCATTCCCCATTACCGACATCGACGACATCCTGCCGGGGCTGATTGAAGGCCGCGACCGGGTGTACTCAGCGATGGGCAGCAACCCGCAATTCGATCGCCATTTGATGGAGTGGATCAACACCATCCGCTCCAAGGCCAGCCTCGGCGCTCAGCCGCCCAACGAATTTGTTGCCCTGGATCATCTGCTGCATGACATGCGCCTGTATAAATCGGCGGCAGAAATTAAAGTCATGCGCCACGCGGCGCAGATTTCGGCCCGTGCCCATATCCGTGCCATGCAAGCCAGCCGTCCGGGCTTGCATGAATACAGTCTGGAAGCCGAGCTGGATTATGAATTCCGTAAAAGCGGGGCAAAAATGCCAGCGTATGGCTCGATTGTCGCTTCGGGTGACAACAGCTGCATCCTTCACTACCAAGAGAACGACGCCCTGCTCAAGGACGGCGATCTGGTGCTGATCGATGCGGGTTGCGAGATCGACTGTTATGCCAGCGATATCAGCCGCACCTTTCCGGTCAACGGGACCTTTTCGCCCGAGCAAAAAGCAATTTATGACCTGGTGCTGGCGTCGCAAGAAGCCGCGTTCGCTGAAATCGCGCCGAACAAGCACTGGAATCAGGCCCACGAGGCGACTGTTCGCGTGATAACGGCGGGGCTGGTGGCGCTGGGGTTATTGCAGGGCGAAGTCGACGATCTGATCGCCAGCCAAGCCTATAAAGCGTTCTACATGCACCGCGCCGGTCATTGGCTGGGGCTGGATGTGCATGACGTGGGTGAGTACAAGGTCGGGGGTGAGTGGCGCGTGCTGGAAGTCGGCATGACCCTCACCGTTGAACCCGGCATCTACATCAGCCCTAACAATCAAACCGTCGCCAAAAAATGGCGCGGCATCGGTGTGCGGATCGAGGATGACGTAGTGGTCACCAAAAACGGTTGTGAGATTTTGACCGGCGATGTGCCGAAAACGGTGGCCGATATCGAGGCCTTGATGGCTGCGGCCAAGGTGAACGCAGCATGAGTCGGGTCAATCTGGCCATCATTGGCGGCGGGCTGGTGGGTGCGAGCCTTGCGCTGGCGTTGCAGGCTGGCGCCAAGGCGCGGGGCTGGAAAATCGTCCTGATCGAACCCTTCGCTCCCGGCAATAGCTACCAGCCCAGCTACGACGCGCGTTCCTCGGCCTTGAGCTATGGCGCCCGGCAGATCTATGAGCGACTGGGGCTGTGGCAGTCCATCGCCACCCGCGCCGAACCGATCAAGGACATTCACGTGTCCGACCGCGGGCGTTTTTCGACCGCACGCTTGTCCGCCATTGAAGAAGGCGTGCCAGCGCTGGGGTACGTGGTCGAAAACGCCTGGCTGGGCCAGTGCCTGTGGAAAAACCTGGACCCTGACGTCATTACCTGGCGCTGCCCCGCTGAAGTTATCCACCTGCAGCCGCTTGAAGACGGCTATCGCCTGACCCTCAACGATGAAACCACGCTTGACTGCGACCTCGCCGTGCTGGCCGATGGCGGGCGTTCGGGCTTGCGCGAGCAGTTGGGGATTCATGTCAGCAAGCGTCCTTATGACCAAAGTGCGCTGATCGCCAACATCACCCCGAGTGAAGCCCACGGCGGGATGGCCTTTGAGCGTTTCACCGACGAAGGCCCGATGGCCTTGCTGCCGCTGCCGGAAAACCGCTGCGCGCTGGTGTGGACCCGCCTGGGGATGGACGCCGAGCGTTTGGCCGCGCTGGATGAGCGCAGCTTCCTCAGTGAATTGCAGGGCGTTTTCGGCTATCGCCTGGGCACCCTCAAGCAAGTCGGCGCGCGGCATTTGTATCCGCTGACGCTGATCGAGGCGCAAGAGCAAGTACGCCCGCACCTGACTGTGCTGGGGAATGCCGCCCACAGCCTGCATCCCATTGCCGGTCAGGGTTTTAACCTGTCACTGCGCGATGCCCAGGCGTTGGCCGACGCGTTGTTGGCGAGCGACAAACACCCCGGCGATCTGGCCACGTTGTTGAGTTATCAACAGCGGCAAAAACTCGACCAGCAATTGACCATTGGTTTTTCGGACCAGGTGACGCGGTTGTTTGGTAGCGATCAGACCCTGGTGTCGTTCGGCCGCAACTTGGGCTTGCTGGGGCTTGATCTGCTGCCTCCAGCCAAACGCTGGTTTGCCCGTCAGGCCATGGGCCTGGGCACCCGCGCAGACAGTTGATGATGGCCGGGGGCGTTCGCGCCCCTTGTCGATCCTTTTTTCACGTGCGGCGCTTGCCGCTCACGACACAGGCTTAAAGCATGGAAATGCGCGCAGATCTGCTGATTGTTGGGGCCGGAATGGTCGGAAGTGCCTTGGCGCTGGCGCTCAAGGACAGCGGCTTGAAAATCCTGCTGCTCGATGGTGGGCCGCTGAGCGTCAAACCGTTCAGTACCGACGACGTCTTCGAGCCTCGGGTCAGCGCCTTGTCGGCCGCCAGCCAGCGCATCCTGCAACGCCTGGGTGCGTGGGACGGTATCGTCCGGCGTCGCGTCAGCCCCTATTCGCACATGCACGTGTGGGACGGCAGCGGTACAGGCCAGATCCATTTCTCGGCGGCCAGCGTGCACGCCGACGTGCTGGGTCATATCGTAGAAAACCGTGTGGTGCAGGATGCGCTGCTGGAGTGTTTGCAGGGCAGCGACATCGAATTGCTGGCCAATGCGCGGCTGGAACAGATGCGCCGCTCAGGGGACGAGTGGCTGCTGACGCTGGCGGACGGTCGCACCTTGCGCGCGCCGCTGGTGATCGCAGCCGATGGCGCCCACTCGGCGGTGCGCCGCCTCACGGGCTGTGAGACCCGCGAATGGGACTACATGCATCACGCCATTGTCACCAGCGTTCACTGCGCCCAGCCGCATCAGCAAACCGCCTGGCAGCGATTCACTGACCACGGGCCCTTGGCATTTTTGCCTTTGGAACGCGATGGCCAGCAGGACTGGTGCTCGATTGTCTGGTCCACCACGCCTGAAGAAGCCCAACGTTTGATGGCGCTGGATGACGACGGTTTCTGCCGTGAGCTTGAGCGGGCGTTCGAAGGGCGGCTCGGGCCGGTACTGAGCGCAGACCCGCGGGTCTGCGTGCCTTTGCGCCAACGTCACGCCAAACGCTATGTGGCCGAAGGGTTGGCACTGATCGGCGATGCCGCCCACACCATCCACCCGTTGGCCGGGCAGGGCGTCAACCTCGGTTTCCTTGATGCGGCGGTGTTGGCCCACGTGTTGTTGCACGCGGTCGATCGTGGCGAACGTCTGGCCGACATCAAAGTATTAAGCCGTTTCGAGCGTCGTCGCATGCCGCACAACCTGGCGTTGATGGCGGCGATGGAAGGCTTTCAGCGACTGTTTCAGGCGGATTCGCTCACCGCGCGCTTGCTGCGCAACAGCGGCCTGAAGTGGGTCAACCAAATGCCCGAGGCCAAAGCGGTGTTCGTGCGTCAGGCGCTGGGGTTGACCGGGGATCTGCCGCCGCTGGCCAAGCCCTGATCGGAGCCTGCCCCGGCCTTTGCAACATCTGGTAACGCCTCGGGGGCGAGTTAGGTTGAGCTGGCAAATGTGATTCACTACCATTTACGCCCGATTCGCATCTAGAGAGACCGCCCCCCATGTTGGCACCCAAGCGTCTACTGACTGCCCTGGCCCTGAGCGTTTTTGCGAGCAGCGTCTACGCTGCCGACGAAGTGGTGGTGTATTCCTCGCGCATCGACGAACTGATCAAGCCGGTATTTGACGCCTACACCGCGAAAACCGGGGTCAAGGTCAAGTTCATCACGGACAAGGAAGCGCCGCTGATGCAGCGCATCAAGGCAGAGGGCCAAAATGCGACTGCCGACCTGTTGTTGACCGTGGACGCGGGCAACCTGTGGCAAGCCGAGCAAATGGGCATCCTGCAGCCGTTCACGTCCGAAGTGATCGATAAAAATATCCCGCCGCAATACCGCTCTTCTTCCCACGCATGGACGGGCCTGAGCCTGCGTGCGCGGACCATCGCCTACTCCACGGACCGGGTCAAACCTGAAGAGCTGTCCACCTACGAAGCGCTGGCCAATAAAGAGTGGGAAGGCCGCCTGTGCCTGCGCACCGCCAAAAAGGTGTACAACCAGTCGCTGACCGCCACCATGATCGAAGTGAACGGTGCCGACAAAACCGAAGAGATCCTCAAAGGCTGGGTGAACAACCTGTCCACTGATGTGTTCTCGGATGACATCGCGGTGCTGGAGGCGATCAACGCCGGTCAGTGCGATGTGGGCATCGTCAATACCTACTACTACGGCCGCCTGCACAAGCAGAAGCCTGACCTGGCCGTGAAGTTGTTTTGGCCCAATCAGGCTGATCGCGGTGTACACGTCAACCTGTCGGGTATTGGTTTGACCCAATACGCTCCGCACCCGCAAGCCGCCAAGGCGCTGGTCGAGTGGATGACCACGCCGCAGGCGCAGTCGATCTTTGCAGGCACCAATCAGGAGTTCCCGGCGAACCCGAGCGTTCCGCCTTCTGCCGAAGTGGCCAGTTGGGGTGAGTTCAAGGCAGACGCCTTGCCAGTCGAAGTGGCCGGCAAACGCCAGGCTGAAGCCATCCGCATGATGGACCGCGCGGGCTGGAATTAAGCCCGGTGTAAAGCCAGCCCTCTCCCTCGCGCAGAGGGCGCTGACGGGCGGTCTGTTCGAAGGCGCGCGGCCTCTATTCGGGCCGCGCGCAGCCTTCCCCCTCCACATCGTGTAACAACGCAACATACAATCGCTGGTTCTTCCCTCCTTCCGAGAGTCTTTTGTGGCACATCCCGCCCAACGTCGCTGGTATCCGCTGGTTTTTAGCATCGCTGCCCTGGTGCTTTTGCCCCTGAGCGTTTTGCTGTTGTCCTGGCAAAGCGTGGACAGCCAGATCTGGAACCACCTGTGGGAC
Organism: Pseudomonas sp. BS-2016; assembly: GCF_001806145.1. Classification (NCBI taxonomy): domain Bacteria; kingdom Pseudomonadati; phylum Pseudomonadota; class Gammaproteobacteria; order Pseudomonadales; family Pseudomonadaceae; genus Pseudomonas; species Pseudomonas sp. BS-2016. Next base: position 125,395 of record NZ_MLCT01000024.1, on the reverse strand, counting down.
ACACAAATGCCGCGTCTGCTGGGCAACACGCTGACGCTGATCATCGGGGTCGGGATCGGCGTCACCCTGCTGGGCGTCAGCCTTGCGTGGCTGACCAGCTTGTGCGAATTCCCGGGCAGACGCTGGCTCGACTGGGCGCTGATGTTGCCGTTCGCGATCCCGGCCTACGTGCTTGCGTTTGTGTTCGTCGGCTTGCTGGACTTCGCCGGGCCGGTTCAAACACTGCTGCGCGAATGGTTCGGCACGGGGCTGCGTTTGCCTCGCGTACGCTCCACCGGTGGCGTGATCATCGTGCTGATTCTGGTGTTCTACCCGTATGTCTATTTGCTGGCGCGCACTGCATTTTTGGCGCAGGGCAAAGGGTTGATGGAGGCGGCGCGGGTGCTGGGGCAAAGCCCGTGGCAGGCGTTCTGGCGCGTGGCCTTGCCCATGGCGCGCCCCGCCATCGGCGCCGGGGTGGCGTTGGCGCTGATGGAGACGCTGGCTGATTTCGGCGCCGTGTCGGTGTTCAATTTCGACACGTTCACCACGGCGATCTACAAAACCTGGTACGGCTTTTTCAGTCTCTCAACCGCCGCGCAACTGGCCAGCCTGCTGTTACTGGTGGTGATGATCGTGCTCTATGGCGAACGCCGCGCCCGGGGCGCCAGCCGTGCCAGTAACGAGCGTCCGCGCGGTAAGGCCCTCTATCACCTCACCGGGCCTAAAGCCTGGTTGGCCAGCGGGTGGTGCGCGCTGGTGTTTGCGTGTGCGTTTGTGATCCCGATGCTGCAACTGGTGGTGTGGTTTTGGCAACGTGGGCGCTTTGACCTCGATGAGCGTTACACGGGTCTGATATTGCACACCTTGTACTTGGGCGGCATGGCGGCGCTTATCACGGTCTGTGTGGCTCTGGTGCTGGCGTTTGCCCGGCGTCAGGCGCCGACACCGACCATCCGTGCCGGGGTGAGCCTGGCCAACCTGGGTTACGCGCTACCCGGTTCGGTTTTGGCGGTGTCGATCATGTTGGCCTTCAGTTATCTCGATCGCGAACTGGTCATTCCGGTTTCCGGCTGGCTGGGCGGGGCAGGCAAGCCCTTGCTGCTGGGCAGCCTTTCAGCCTTGTTACTGGCGTATCTGGTGCGCTTTATCGCCGTCGCTTATGGCCCGCTCGAAAACAGCCTGGCGCGCATTCGTCCGTCGTTGCCCGAAGCAGCACGCAGCTTGGGCGTGAGTGGCCCGCGACTGTTTTTCAAAGTGTATCTGCCGTTGTTGTTGCCGGGGACATTGAGTGCGGCGCTGCTGGTGTTTGTCGACGTGCTCAAGGAAATGCCCGCAACCCTTCTAATGCGGCCCTTCGGCTGGGACACACTGGCCGTGCGCATCTTCGAAATGACCAGTGAAGGCGAATGGGCTCGTGCTTCACTGCCCGCCCTGACGCTGGTACTGGTGGGACTGTTGCCGGTCATCGGGTTGATTCGACGCTCGGCCCATCGAATCGGCTAGGTGTCAGTGCTCCGGCATGCGGCTACAATGCGCGGCATTCGGTGCGGTCTGTCAATCAGGCCAGGTTCCCTGCGCAGTGTACGAAAGCTAACTTAACTAGCTTGAAACACTTTGCACGCCTGTCCGCACCTTCGCCAATCCCGGAAGGAGGAACCCATGGGACAGCGTACGCCTTTGTATGACCTGCATCTCGCCCTCGGCGCGAAGATGGTCGATTTTGGCGGTTGGGACATGCCTTTGCATTACGGCTCGCAGGTGGAGGAACACCACGAAGTGCGTCGGGACTGTGGAGTGTTTGATGTCTCGCACATGACCGTGATTGACGTCGGCGGCGTGCAGGCCAAGGAATGGCTTCAGCATTTGCTGGCCAACGATGTCGAGCGTCTTCACACCCCTGGCCGTGCGCTCTACAGCGCCATGCTCAATGAAAAGGGTGGCGTGGTCGACGACATGATCGTTTACCTCAGGGCCAACGGTTACCGGTTGGTGGTCAACGCAGCGACCCGCGACCAGGACCTGGCGTGGATGACGGCCCAGTCCCGCGGTTTTGACGTGCAGTTGCAGGAACGCCCGGAGCTGGCGCTGCTGGCGATTCAGGGCCCACAGGCCCGGCACAAGGTCGCTGAACTGGTGAGCCAGGCCCGCAGCGATGTGATTCACCAGCTCAAACCCTTCGAAGGACTGGACGCAGGGGACTGGTTCATTGCCCGCACCGGTTACACCGGCGAAGATGGGCTGGAAATAGTGCTCCCCGCCGATCAGGCGCCAGCGTTCTTCAACGATCTGGTCGGTGCAGGTATCTCCCCAATCGGCCTCGGTGCGCGTGACACGTTGCGCCTGGAGGCGGGCCTTAACCTCTATGGTCAGGACATTCACCTGTCTGTCTCGCCCCTTTGCGCCAACATGGAATGGACCATCGCCTGGGAACCGGCTTCGCGCCTGTTCATCGGACGCGAAGCGCTGGAGGCCGAAAAAGCAGGGGGCGTGCCGCTGAAACTGGTGGGTTTGGTGCTCGAAGAGCGAGGCGTCCTACGGGCTCATCAGGTTGTTCGTATTGCTGGTGTTGGCGAAGGAGAGATAACCAGTGGTAGTTTCTCTCCTACGCTAAGCAAATCGATTGCCTTGGCCCGCGTTCCGATCGCCACGGGTGACCGTGCTGAAGTCGAAATTCGCGGCAAGTGGTACCCGGTTCGCGTGGTCAAACCCACGTTTGTACGTCTAGGCAAAGCCTTGATCTAACGTTTACCGGCAGGCTTGCGCTGTGTGCAAGCGGCTGACATTTCTTATTGAGGACACTGAATATGAGCAATATCCCCGCTGAGTTGCGCTTTGCCGAAAGTCACGAGTGGGCCCGTCTGGAAGCGGACGGCACTGTCACTGTGGGTATCAGTGATCACGCTCAGGAAGCGTTGGGGGATGTGGTGTTCGTTGAGTTGGCCGAAGTGGGCAAAGTGTTTGCCGCAGGCGACACCGCAGGCGTCGTGGAGTCGGTAAAAGCCGCCTCGGACATCTATGCGCCAGTGTCCGGTGAAGTGATCGCGGTCAATGAGACGCTGGCCGACAGCCCTGAAAACCTGAACAGCGATCCTTACGCGAGCTGGATCTTCAAGCTCAAGCCAAGCAACACCGCTGAGCTGGACAGACTGCTGGATGCTGCTGGCTACAAAGCCGCCATTGGCGAGTAAGCCTCGGCGGGACGGTCGCTGCCGGTAGACCTCTCTACCGGCAGCGAAATCGGTTACGCGTTCTGCAACACGGCCTTGACGGCTTTAACCGACCGCTCCACATCGGCTTTGGTCATCGCTGTGAACATCGGCAATGACACAATCAGCCGCCCTACGCGTTCTGCGACGGGGAACATCCCTTCTTTGAAACCTTGCGCGCGATACAGGCTCAGCAAGTGAATGGGCGGGTAGTGATAGCCCACGCCCACGCCCAATGCCTGCATGTCTTTCATGAACGTAGCCCGTGCCGGTTGGCCGTCCTTGCGCTCAGGCAGCACTAGCTGGAACAAGTGCCAATTGGTAGTGCTGAAATCAGCCACAGGCAATTGCGCGCCGTATTCGGCTTCAAAGTCAGGGCCGAAACACTCGAAATAATGCTTGGCCAATTCACGGCGGTGCGCGGTAATCGTCTCGATATGGGCGAACTGCCCGAGACCGATGGCAGCCGCAATGTCAGTCATGTTGAACTTGCCGCCCAGAACGTCGACATCCAGGCCATCGAATCCGGTACGGGTGACACCTTGCAGGCGGTATTTCTCAGCCAGACGCGCTTCTTCTTCGTTATTGAGCACCAAACACCCGCCTTCGGACGAGGTGATGTTCTTGTTGGCCTGGAAACTGAACGACACGAAATCCCCGCGTGCGCCGATGCGCTGCCCGTTCCAGCTCGCGCCTAGGGCCTGAGCGGCGTCTTCGACCACGCGCAGGTTATGTTTTTTGGCCAGAGCGTACAGGGCGTCCATGTCCACCGGCAGGCCGGAGAGGTAAACCGGAATGATGGCTTTGGTGCGTGGCGTAATCGCGGCTTCGGCTTTCTTCAGGTCAATATTGCGGGTGATCGGATCAATATCGGCAAACACCGGCGTAGCGCCGACCTCGAGAATCACATTGGCAGTGGCGACCCATGAGATCGGCGTCGTGATGACTTCGTCACCTGCACCGATCCCTGCGATGCGCAGGGCGATTTCCATGGTGCACGTGCCGGAGTTGAACGTGCGCACCGGGCGACCGCCCACGTACTCGGACAATTGCGCCTCGAATGCCTGAACCTTTGGCCCGCTGGTGATCCAGCCCGAGCGCAACACGTCGCCCACGGCAGCAATGGTGGCTTCATCGATGGTTGGTTTGGAAAACGGCAAGAAGGGCAGCGAGCTCATAAAGGCGTGACGTCCGATGTGAATGAGTAATGAGAGACCATAGAGCAATAACACATGGCCCAAATCATACCCAGAGCATGGATCACATCAGGTGAAATTTCTGTATGAAGGCTGAATGAAGCGCGTTATGAAGGGGGCTATCAACCAGCATGGAGCCGTTGAGGTCTGCGACAAGCAAGGTAAACCCTTCGGTAAGTAAGACGACACCGCGGGTGCATAAACTGCCAAATCGATCAAACAGTAGTCAAGCAGAAGGGCTTATGTACCTGTGTATCAGTGGTTTTTGCCTGCCGCTCCAGACGATCGTTTGATTAAGTTTGAGCGTGATCGCGACCACTTTTTAACGATCAAATCGTTCAAGCGCTCGGCCATATAAAGTCTTAACGCAATGGCAGAAGGTGAATGGCTATTAAACAGTGAGCAGACCGCGCAGATTTAAAACATCTTAGGTCAGGCCCTTCCAACAGGCTTGAAGTTATTCAGGGATGTTGAGGCATAGCGATCATATGGCAGTACATTCGGGGAATTTTCTTACAGTCTAACTTTGTTGTCGGATTAACAGTGTTTGACGGTGTTGTGCATTATCCAACTCACTGACATCGAGGGATTAACAGGTAGGCGTTTAAGTGACGATGAGCACCTCTTTCATCTCACGTGTAATACGCCTTGAAAATCGGCTTTTGAAAGTGAAGGTCAGCGGTACTGACTCATTCCCTTTGGATACTCACACCCAAACAACATTTCCGATGGTGTCGATGAGCACTTTATAAACACCCATCAGCGTTTGCCACCGAGGGTGTACCAAACGTCTGGCGGTGAAGCAGGACAACGCTTCACTGCCAGACGACTAAACCGGCACGCCAGAGGCGACAGGCCGGTTTTATTCAGCGGTCGCGTTTTTTGCCAGAATCGCGTTGGCCAGGTCCATGTCACTCACTTTCAGGTTCGGGTTCTGCGCGCGAACCTCCTGCATGGCCGATTCCAGGTATGGCCCACGGATCTCGCCGTTGCTGGCCACAAAACTGCCTGCGTCATCTTGTGCGGCGATGACCTTACGGTCTTTTTTGAACGTCAGGTAGGTGGAACCGGTGGTCGCACCGGACGACAGGACGTTGCGCCAGAAGCTGTCGGCCATCGCTGAGCCAACAGGAAGGGTCAACAAAGCGGCAGCGGCAACAGCATATTTGAGACGCATGATGGGAAACTCCGGATAAATGAACTACCAACTTTGATTCTAGTCAGTGTTAGAGAGTTCCGTAACCTTACGTCACAATTTCTACGGTGAGCACGACCCCATTCTGAGCGACCACCCGCACGGCCGTGCCCACCTCGGCGTCAGGCCCTTCGGCCATCCATACACTGTCGCCCGCTTTGATTTTCCCTCGTCCATCCACAATGGCTTGTTGAACGAGGAATGTGCGGCCGATGAGTTCATGCCCCCTGCGGTTGAGGAAAGGTTGATCGCTCAAGGCGGGCGAAGTGCGCTGGCGTTTCCACCAGTACACCGCAGTCAGGATGGCCAGTACGCCAAACAGCGGCAATTGCAGCGTCCAGGCCAGCTCGGGTATCAAAAACTTCAACCCGGCCACAAGAGCAGCGGCAAGCCCGGCCCACAGCAAATACCCGCCTGTACCGAACACCTCCAAGATCAGTAGCACTGCTGCCAGAGCCAGCCAGTCCCAGTGGTTGAGGTTTTGCAGGAGTTCCAACATGTCTTAGCCCTTCGTTTTATCGAATGAGGCTCTGACTATTTCGCCGATTCCACCCACTGCTCCGATCACTTGGCTGGCTTCCAGTGGCATGAGGATCACTTTGCTGTTGTCGGCAGACGCGATTTTGCCCAAGGCATCAACGTACTTTTGCGCCACAAAGTAATTGATGGCCTGCACGTTGCCGGTTGCAATGGCCTCGGAAACCACTTGGGTCGCGCGCGCTTCTGCTTCCGCCTGACGTTCACGGGCTTCAGAGGCAAGAAATGCTGCCTGCCGACCGCCTTCGGCTTCGAGAATCTGGGCTTGTTTTTTACCTTCAGCCGTCAAAATTGCAGAGGCGCGCAAGCCTTCAGCTTCAAGGATTTGCGCCCTTTTGATGCGTTCGGCTTTCATTTGGCCTGACATGGCGGCCATCAAATCCGCAGGCGGGCTGATGTCTTTGATCTCGATTCGGGTGATTTTGATCCCCCATGGCGCTGTTGCTTCATCTACCGTGCGCAGCAGTTTTTCATTGATACCGTCACGCTGGCTGAGCATGGCATCCAGCTCCATTGAGCCAAGCACCGTGCGAATGTTGGTTTGCAGAAGGTTGCGAATGGCATGTTCGAGGTTGTTGACCTCATAGGCCGCCTGGGCGGTGTTAACGACCTGGAAAAAACATACGGCATCTATCTGTACCGTAGCGTTGTCGGACGTAATGACCTCTTGTGGCGGGATATCCAGCACACTTTCCATGACATTAAGCTTGCGTCCAATGCTATCCATGACGGGAATAATAATGTTCAGACCGGGTTTAAGCGTATTGGTGTAACGCCCGAAGCGCTCTACTGTCCACTCATAGCCTTGGGGCACAACTTTGAACCCCATAAAAAGCAAAGACAGCGCCAATACGACAAAGAGCAAAACAACATAGCTGAATTCCATAACCATTCCTTGTTTGAGGTGACTCGAGATAAATCCGGAAAAAATTGTATCCCCCGAGCGCACGCCTTAATCGGTTAAATATTATTCAAAATAATTCAACTAAGCGGTAATGACGCGCAAGACTTCATCCATGGAAGTTACGCCCGTCGTTACTTTGTGCTCCGCCACCAGTCTTAATTGGCGCATGCCTTCTTCACAGGCCGCTCTGCGCAGGGCGTTAATATCGGTGTCGTGGTTAATCAATGCTGTGAGCGTGTCAGTCATCAACATGATCTCGTAAATGCCAGCTCGGCCGTTGTAGCCAGTCTCCCGACAGTGATCACAGCCTGTGGCGGCAAAAACGCTGGAGGGCGCCGGGCTGCCGGGTGCGAAGTTGTGCCAGTCATCGGGTGACACGCGGTGTTCGCTTTTGCAGTCCGGGCATAAGACTCGTATCAATCGCTGGGCCATCACGCCCAGCAAGGTTGCTTTGATCAAATAGGGCGCCACCCCGAGTTCCTGTAAACGGTTAATGGCGCCGGGTGCATCGTTGGTGTGCAACGTCGACAACACCAAGTGCCCGGTCAGTGCGGCTTGAATCGCCATTTCAGCGGTTTCCAGGTCACGTATTTCACCGAGCATGATGATGTCCGGGTCTTGGCGCATGAGCGCACGCACCCCGTTGGCAAAGGTTAAATCTATGTTGGGCTGCACCTGTGTCTGGTTGAAGGCAGGCTCAATCATTTCAATTGGATCTTCCAGCGTGCACAAGTTGATCTGCGGTGAGGCCAATTGCTTGAGCGTTGCGTACAACGTGCTGGTTTTGCCCGATCCCGTTGGGCCTGTGATCAAAATAATGCCGTTGGGCTGACGGGTCATACGGTCCCAGCGCTGCATGTCTTCAACGCTGAAGCCGAGTTGGTCAAAACCCTTGAGTAAAACGTAGGGGTCGAAAATGCGCAGCACCATTTTTTCGCCAAAGGCGGTGGGCAGGGTGGCCAGACGCAGCTCCACCTCGGCCCCTGCCGGTGTTTTGGTTTTGATGCGGCCGTCTTGAGGTTTGCGTTTTTCAGCGACATTCATGCGGCCCAGGCTTTTCAGGCGGCTGACCACTGCGGTCGTGACCTGCGGCGGAAAGTGATAAACGCTGTGCAGCATGCCATCAATGCGCAAGCGCACGGCCCCTTGCTCGCGCCGGGGTTCGATATGGATATCGCTGGCCCGCTGTTCGAACGCGTGCTGAAACAGCCAGTCAACGATATGGATGATATGGGCATCGTTGGCATCGGGTTCCTGATTGCCCGCGCCAAGGTTTATCAACTGCTCAAGGTTGGGCAAATGGGTGTTTTTTTGATCCGTGAGTGCAGCCCCGGTGACGGATTTGGCCAAACGGAACAGTTCCGTTCCGAGTCGGGCAATCTCAAGGGGGTTGGCAAATACCCGCTTGATGGGGCGATTGAGGGCCTGGCGCAAATCGGCCTCCCACCCCCTCACATTGGGTTGCGCACTGGCAACGGTGATCGCGTGTTGATCGGCTGCAATCGCAAGAATTTGATGACGCTGCGCGAACGCGCTGGACATGAGCCCGGTGACGCTGGCGGCATCGATTTTCAAGGGATCGAGGCGCACGTAGGGCTGCCCGCATTGTTGCGCAAGCCAAGCCGTGAGGTGCTCAAGCGTGAGGGTTTTGCCGGGGCGCATCAGGTCGGGTAATTGCTGCGCCGCCAGAAACACCAGCGGGTGGACGGGGTCCAGGCTGGAGGTGCGATAACGCGTCAACACCTGATCGGCCAGTGGCTGGGCGATTAACCCTTGAGCAACAAGACCCGGCAGCAGCTGTTCAAGGTCAAGCGGGCGATCGGCGGCAGGATGGGCGTGCATGAAGACTCCTTGGCAATGCACAAGCGCAGACAGGTCCTTGTCTGGCCATGAATACCCAAGCCTAGCCGCGCCCCGGGCTGTGGCGACTGCCAATCAATACCAGCTATTGCGAGCGCTTTTGCAGGCGGGAGGGGCTGCACGTCACCTGATACATCACCAGTTCACAGACACTCACCAGATTGCGCAGTTTTTCGCCGATCACCTGGGCGCGGTGCCAGCTTTGCTCATCGCTGACGATGTCTATGCGTAATACATCGTCTTCGCGCATGACCTCTACCTGCTGGGGAATCAATTGCTGCAAGGCAAACAGGTTCAGTGCGCGGCATAGCACATCGGCTTCAGCCTCCGCCACAATCTGATAACGCACTGTGCAGGGGGCAGTGTTTACGGCCCAGACATCGGCGCGTGTCGCGGTGGGTACGGCTTCAAGATGTGGCATGCAATGACTCCTGATTTCGGCTGGAGAAATATTCACATGCACTGTAGGAAATTATTTATCTATGATGATCGGAATTTGATCAATTAAGACTTGATCAATTCCTAATGAGCTAATAATCGGGAATATTTATGCAAGGTGAACTGGACGCTTACGACCGCAGGATTTTGGCCCTTCTGCAAGAAGACGCTTCACTGTCCAGCGCACAGATCGCCGAAAAAGTGGGCTTGTCGCAGTCCCCCTGCTGGCGCCGGATTCAGCGCATGAAAGAGGAAGGCATCATTCGGGGGCAGGTGACCTTGCTGGATCGCAAGAAGGTGGGCCTGAATACGCAGATCTTTGCTGAGGTCAAACTCAATGCTCATGGACGCTCCAACTTTACCCAATTCACGGATGCGATCCGTGGGTTCCCGCAGGTGCTGGAGTGCTACGTGCTGATGGGGTCGGTGGATTTTTTGTTGCGGATCGTGACCCCGGACATCGAGGCCTATGAACGTTTCTTCTTCGAACAACTGTCGATGGTGCCCGGCATTCAGGAAGTGAACTCGATTGTGGCGCTGTCTGAAATCAAATCGACCACGTGCCTGCCGGTGTAGCGCAAAAAAAACGGCCTTCACAAGGAAGGCCGTTGGTGTGCTGTCAGTGAACAAACAGCGCAATCAGGATGATGATCGGGATTGGGATACCGAGGAAAAACAGCAGTAATGAGCGCATTTTTATTCTCCTGAATTAACGGACAACCGTGGTGGTCGTGGTGTGGTCGATGTAAGTCACTGCGTCGCGACGGCGACCGCCGAACGTGGCACATAGGCTGGCGAAGAACGCACCAATCAGCAGGGTGATGAACATCCACAGGGTGGTCCAGGCAGCGACCTTGGCAGCCGTGTCAGCCGCTTCTTTGGCTTTGATTTTGGCCTCTTCAATGGCCTGATGGGCCTTGGCGTAGACCTGGTCAACCCGTTGCTCGGCTTCTGGCTGAGTCAGGTTGGTACGCTGAGCGACGATTTGGGCCAGGTAGGTACGGTCGTCTGCACTCAGTTGGCCATCATTGCCCAGGCTGCGGACGAAAATGCGCGTCACTATGCCGTGGGCAGCGTCTTCGCTGACGGCGGTGCCGCGATCATCGCGAAACAGCGTGTCGATGAAATAATCCGAGCTGTTGCCCGCACCGTTGTTGGCGTGGTTGCCCGCAGCGCTACCGGCTGCACTGCTCATGGCGGTAGCTGCACCTGACGCGACGTTCGCACCGGCTTGTACGCCGCTGCCAATCACACTGCTGACCGAGCCGGCAACCAAGGTGGCGGTCACCAGTGTGGCCACTGCCCACGCGAGGAAACCATGGGCGGTATCGCGGAAATACACTTCATCGCCATGCATGTTGGCCCATTTGACCCGCAGACGACCGGCCAGATAGCCGCCCATGCCCGAGGCAATAATTTGTGTCACGGCCAGCCAGATGATGGCGGTGATGCCCAATCCTTTGGCGCCTACGCCCTCACCTGACCACGGCGATACGGCTGAAAAGCCCAAGCCTGCGCCCAACATCAGCAGCAAGAGGGAAAGTGCAGCGGCAGCGGCGGCACCTGCAAAGATCGCGGCCCAGGACACACCGGAGTGGCCAGAGCTGTCTTGCAGGGCAGCGGGATAGTGTTCTGTAGTCCCGATCATTATTGTTGTGCTCCTGAAATGGTGAGAAGTGCAGCCTTCATTCAAGAGATTGCAGGGGTTGTGCCAACACCGTATTTATAAAAATTCTATGTTTAACAATAGGTTAGAAGTCTGAGTGTTTTGCTTGGTCATGCAGGTTGCATGATTGACGCGAAAGGGGCGGGCGTAATGCATTGAAACAATTTAGAGGGGAAAGACGGCTTGCCTACAAACAAAAACGGGAGCCTGTGTGGGCTCCCGTTTGGGTGTCATCAATGATGACGATGTTTGTTCTTCTTGCGATGGCCGTAAGCATGACCCCGGCCTGGGTGATCGTCGCGGTAGTAGCGACGATTGCCACGATCACGGTAATCGCGATCATCGGCATCGCTTTTGTTGCCCATGTAGTTGCCCAGCGCGCCGCCTGCGCCGCCGCCAGCGGCTGCGCCGACCAGGCCGCCCGTGCTGCCGCCCATGCTGCGGCCCAAGACGTTACCGCCTGCGGCGCCGAGGGCACCACCGATGGCCGCTTCGCCACGGCTGCGTTTGTCGGCACCCACGGCACTACCGGCCGCGCCGCCTACGCCTGCGCCGATGGCCGATCCGGTCGAGCCGCCGAGTTGTTGCCCAACCACGGCGCCAAGAACCCCGCCTAATGCGCCGCCTACACCGGCTTCGGTGGTGCCACCGGCCGAGGCTACGCCACTGACCAGGCCAAGGGACAACAAGAGAATCGAGGTGAGCTTCATAAGTAAGCCTCAAAGGGATGACGGCGCGATCCTGAGGCTGTACGCGGTTGGTTACAATCAAAATCCGACCAGTAGCACGAGTTGTACACAATTTACTAAGTTATTGTTTTTACAAGGGAACTTAATGGGTTTTGCACGGTCTGAGCATTAGTTCGGACAGGCCGCTTTCTCAGGAAAGCGGCCTTTTTTGTGTCCAAAAAAAAGCGTCGTGTCATGTGGGTTCAGGCGAGGGTAGGGGGAAGACAGCGCGCGCCCGGTCGTTGCACGCTAAATCCCCCTGTTGCCCTTCACTTATAGACACACACGGTTACGAGGTCGAATTGGCCACACCTCAGATTCAACTTCAGCCTTCGTGCTTCAAATGAATTGACAGGCGATTCGCATGAAGAAGGAAGGTAAAGACGACTCTTTTTTCGAGCCCCTCTGGAAACCGAAACGTTCAAACGGTGGTGCCTGTTGGGCTGCTTGGCAAAAACCGCTCCGCCAGAGCCGGTGTATCGCTCAAAAGATGAGTGGCCATCTCCCAAGCCACGCACTGATTTGGTCTTCACCCAATCCTGCGTGGCTGAAAACGGGTGCTGCATAGATGCAAGAACCGCCACCGAGCCAGCTTCCATGCTTTTGCCTTCCGCGTCAGAGGTCATTGCAGTGGCCATCGGTGCGGATGCCGGACTGGCCCGTGTTGCGAGTGACGGCACATTCCATACCGACGAACAACTGTGCTGCATGTGCAAGGCCACCACGCGGGTGCGCTTTCAGTTCCGACGGTCATGCAGATTTACGGCATTCACACTGGCGCGTCAGGTGATGACTCAGTACGCACCGTGCAGGTGAAATGGAGCGCAAGCAAGACTGCATTGGAGGCCGAATTAAACGGGATCACCCTCCTCTGGACGCCACACCAAAGTAAATGGAGAAACACATGTTTTTAGAAATTACAGGATTCCTTGCAGACGATTGTGAAGATAGCTCAATCAAATTTGAGCTGGACGTGCGACCTGAGTTTGAAAAAAAAGTCATGGATATTCTAGGCTGGGAAAATTTAGCTGCCGAGTGCGATGGCGAGCTACCTTTGACCGAAGAGCAAGTTCGAAAAATATCCTCAGCTATAAATGAACAACTGCCAGTGACGTTAAACATGTTTATCGGTGTACGCGCTTAAAATCTTTCCCTGACTAGACGTGCCCGGGAGATTAACCAGTAGAGAGAAGGGTCTCATGCAAAATCAGGTGTCGATAATCTGGCGGTACTCGACGCGCCCATCAACAGTGGCCTGGCTTACTGCCCTGAGCTTTGCTGTTATGGATTAATTGACGACTACAAGCAGGCATCAGTTAAGAACCCTGATATTGATCGTCGAGGCATTTCCAGGGTGAGTAAACGCAGCGTGCTTTACAAGCCCAACCCATCGTTGCGCATGGGGCATTGCGCAATAGTTAGCGCTGATCGCTGTGTTTTTTTCAATGTGCCGCGCAGATGCGGCACGTGGATCGGAGCTCCCCTAAGTGAATCAGGCGTGTCGCCATTAGTCTTTATTGCAATCAGTGGCTTTTACCCAGAGTCCCACCCGGACCATTCAATACAGGACAAAAAACGTGCCCAAAGAGTTGGAGACAGCAATTCTCGCTGTATTGGGTTGGACCCGCTTATGGGATGTTCCGATGGGGGGAAATGAGCTAACCCAAGATCAATCGATCTTGGTTATGGCGATACTGGGCGAACCCTTCAATAGTGAGCTGGTTTACTTCTTGGGACTTTGCAGCTAACTGTTGAGGCCGTGTACCAACGCCTACCCGCCCACTCCCGCGTCACCGCCGCCAAGGTTGTCCTCGAATCGCAATGGGACACTTGGCGGGTTTTGATCGCATTGGGTGACGCGGTGGATTCAGAGATTGCAGACGTTCTGCCTCAGCTCGCCTTGGCCATGATCAGTGTCGACGGTGTGGCTGCCTCAAGGCGAATCGCCACGAACTTGGACGTCGGCGTATGGCTGCCATCCCCGGTGCTTTCCAGCGGCACCAATGGGTTGACTTCCGGGTAGTACGCCGCTGCTTGTCCGGCCGGAATATCAAACGCCAGCAAGGTGAAATTTTTAACCCGACGCTCGTGCTCGTCATCCCAGATAGACACGATGTCCACCCTTTGGCCCGGCTTGAAGCCCAGGCGAATAATGTCGGCTTCGTTCACAAACAGCACGTTGCGTTGGCCCTTGACCCCGCGGTAACGGTCGTCCAGCCCATAAATGGTGGTGTTGTACTGATCGTGGGAACGCATCGATTGCAGGATCAGGTCCGGCAGGCGGCCTGTCGCACGTGTGCGTTCGTCGACCAGATCCCGTGGCAGCACGTTGGGTTTGAAGGTGGCGCGGCCCGCAGGTGTATTCCACTGGCGGGCACCTGCGGCGTTACCCAAATAGAACCCGCCGGGGTGCTGTACGCGGGTGTTGAAGTCTTTGAAGCCGGGGATGGTGTCAGCGATCAGCTCGCGAATGCGGCTGTAATCTTCGACGACCCCGTTCCAGTCAATCGGGTGCGTTCCCAAGGTTGCCGCTGCGATGCCGGCAACGATGGCCGGTTCCGAACGCATCTGATTCGACAAGGGCTGCAACTGGCCATTGGAGGCGTGAACCATGCTGAACGAATCCTCCACCGTGACCGCTTGCGGGCCTTGCACCTGGATATCGATGTCGGTTCGGCCAAGGCAAGGCAGGATCAGCGCTTCCTTGCCGTGCATCAAATGGCTGCGGTTGAGCTTGGTGCTGATTTGTACGGTCAGGTCGCAATTGCGCAGGGCCTGGGCCGTGCGCGGACTGTCGGGCGTGGCCTGGGCAAAGTTGCCGCCCAGTCCGATAAAGACCTTGGCGCGCCCTTCGAGCATGGCGTGGATGGCTTCCACCACGTTGTGCCCGTTTTCACGCGGCACATTGAATTTGAAACGACGCTCCAGTGCATCAAGGAATGCCACGGGCGGGCGCTCGTTAATGCCCATGGTGCGGTCGCCTTGCACGTTACTGTGGCCGCGCACCGGGCACAGACCCGCACCGGGACGGCCAATGTTGCCGCGCAACAGCATCAGGTTGGCGATTTCCTGAATGGTCTGTACCGAGTGGCGATGCTGGGTGATGCCCATGGCCCAGCACATGATGACGTTTTTGCCTTTCAGGTACATGCGCGCGGCACGTTCGATGTCCGCCAGCGTCAAGCCCGATTGCTCGACCAGAGGGTCCCACGGGGTGTCATCCAGGCTGGCGATGTAATCCAGCACGCCGGCGGTGTGTTCATTCAAGAACGCATGGTCGAAGACTGCCGGCTCCCCAGCCGCCTGGGCATCGCGTTCCCATTGCAGCAGGAACTTGGCCATGCCCCGCAACAGCGCCATATCGCCGCCCAAAGCAGGGCGCAGGTAAGCAGTGTTGGTCGGGCGGTCACCGTTGGTGAGCATTTCCAGGGGGTGTTGCGGGTGCTGGAAGCGTTCCAGACCGCGCTCTTTGAGCGGGTTGACACACACCACTTGGGCGCCGCGCTTCACGGCTTCGCGCAGCGGTTCAAGCATGCGCGGGTGGTTAGTGCCGGGGTTTTGCCCAAGCACGAAGATTGCGTCGGCATGTTCGAAGTCATCGAACGTGACCGTGCCCTTGCCGACCCCCACGCTTTGCGCAAGGGCAACGCCGCTGGCTTCGTGGCACATGTTCGAGCAATCGGGGAAGTTATTGGTGCCGAAGGCGCGCACGAACAATTGGTACAAATACGCCGCTTCGTTGCTGGCGCGGCCCGAGGTGTAGAACTCCGCCTGATGGGGGCTCGTCAGGTTCAGCAGGTGCTTGGCAACCAGCGCGAAAGCGCCATCCCACGTGATGGGCACATAGCGGTCGGTGGACGCGTCGTAACGCATGGGCTCGGTCAGGCGGCCCTGATATTCGAGCCAGTAATCGCTTTGCTCCAGCAGCGCGCTGACGCTGTGTTTGGCGAAGAACGTGGCATCGACCCGGCGCTTGGTGGCTTCCCAGTTAACCGCCTTGGCGCCGTTCTCGCAGAATTTGACCAGCCCGCTTTCCGGCGAGTCGCCCCAGGCACAACCGGGGCAGTCGAAACCGCCGTTCTGGTTGGTCTTGAGCATCATGCGCAGGTTTTTCAGGGCGTTGTCGCTGGTCAACCAGGCTTGCGCCACACTGATCAGCGCGCCCCAGCCACCTGCCGGGCCTTTATAGGGCTTGTAGCGAGGGGTTGGGGTTTGGTCGGCTTGATGATGAGTGCTCACGCGGGATTCTCCTGCACCGGGCTGTATACACGCGGTGCGCTTTTTTGCGGCAGATGAATAAGGTTGAGGTTGTGGCGGCGGGCCCATTGCAGCGCCAGGCCCGTAGGCGAGGACAGGCTGATCAGGGTCTGGATGCCTGCGCGCAACACTTTTTGAATCAGCTCAAGGCTGCAACGGCTGGTGACAATCGCCGCGCCGCCGTTCAGGTCGATGCGTTGGCGCACCAATGCACCGATCAACTTGTCGAGCGCGTTATGCCGGCCAATGTCTTCGCGACCCATCAGCAGGTGGCCGTTGGCGTCCATGTAAACGGCCGCATGCACCGCGCCGCAGTGCTGGCCCAGCGGTTGAAACGCGCTGATGCGCTGGCGCAGGCCGTCAAGCCACTGTGCGGGCGGCAAGGGCGCACCGGGCAGGACGTTCAGCTCGGGCAACGCTTGCTCGACGGCTTCGACGCCGCACAGGCCGCAACCGCTGGTGCCTGCCAGTTGGCGACGTTGCTGTTTGAGGTTCCAGAACGCACGGCTGGCGATTTCGACGTGGGCATACTGCGCCGAGCCCGCGCCACTGAGCTTGAGGTCATAAATATCGCTGGGGTCTTGAATGATGCCGCTGCCCAGGCTGAAACCGACGATGAAATCCTCAAGGTCAGTGGGCGTCACCAGCATCACCGCTTGGTTGATGCCATTGAAGGCAATCGCCAGGGCGACTTCTTCGGCGAGGGCAGTTTCAGCGCCGCTGCTGTGGTCCAGCGTGACGTAGTGATAGTTCTGGCTGGCAGCGGGCGCGGGCGAATCCTGGGCGGGCGCCGCGCACGTGGGGCGCTGGGCGTTCATAAGGCTGTACCGACGGAATATTCAGCAGTAAGGGTAGGCGCGACACTGTGTCGCGTCTAATCGCTAGTGCTGATCTATTGATAGATGCCGTCGATCAACAAGCAGTTGATGATTTTTGAAACAGCGCGAAGCAGGCTTCAGCCAGTGCCGACCGTGGCGCTTCGCGGCGCATGATCAAACCCAGCGTGGCGAGGGTTTGCGCATCGGCAATCGGGTGCAGGCGCAGGTCGTCAGTCAGGGCTTCAAGGCCGCCTTCGAGCGGCATGACCGCGCAACACAACCCGCCATGCACGGCTTGCAACAGTTGATGAACCGCATCGGTTTGCAGCATGGGCTGCGGGGTCAGCCCGCGACTGTGGAAGTTGTGATCGATGGACTGGCGAAAATGCATGCCGCCACTGAGCAGCGCCAACGGCAATTCGATCAGCGCTTCCCAGCTCAACGGTTGCTCACCGAAGGCGAAGTGCCGTTGGTCGTATAAAAGCCCCATGCGGGTGTCGCCCAGGGTGAGCGAGTCGAAACGCTCATGGTCTAGCCGGTCGAGGTAGGAGACGCCCACATCCAGCTGATTGCGGGCCAATTGCTCCAGGATCTGTTCGGAACTCAGTGCGGACAACTCAAAGCGCAGTTCGGGGTGCGCCTTGTGCATTTGTTGCAATAACGGCAGCGGGTCAAAACTCGACAACGGCACCACGCCCAAACGCAACGTACCGATCAGGTTGCCGCGGCACGCAGCCGCTTCGGCCTGCAAACCGTCGTAGGCGGACAACACGGTTCTGGCCCATGCCAGCACGCGCTCGCCGGGGGCGGTAAAGCTTTCAAAGCGCTGGCCGCGATTGACCAGCTGCAACCCCAGCTCCTGCTCAAGGCTGCGCAGGCGCATGGAGAGCGTGGGTTGGGTGATATGGCAGCGGGCCGCCGCCTGACCGAAATGACGGGTTTCATCGAGGGCGATCAGGAATTTCAGTTGTTTGATGTCCATGCTCGCTCCACGTGCAAATCGTCGGGGGATTCTAACGTGCCCGCCCCGGAACCTGCCTGTCCAATGTTGGTCTACGCTGTGTGTCTGGATATTCCAACCCTAGGAGCGTGAACGATGAGTATTTTTAGCTTTATCAAGGAAGCGGGCGAAAAAGTAATCGACTTGCTGACACCGGGCAAAGCCAACGCCTCGGAAGAACTCAAGAAGCACGTAGAAAAAGTAGGTTTGGGCAATCCGAACATCACCGCCACCGTTGAGGGCGACAAGGTGATCGTGACCGGCGAGGTCGCGAGTCAGGAAGAGAAAGAAAAAATCATTCTGGCGGCGGGCAATATCGAAGGTGTTGCCAGTGTTGACGACCAAATCACGGTGACCGGACCGGTGGTTGCCGCTTCGCGTTTTGTGGTGGTGAAAAAGGGCGACACCCTCAGCGCCATCTCACTCACGGTATACGGCGACGCGAACAAGTATCAAAAAATCTTTGAAGCCAACAAACCGATGCTCAAAGACCCGAACAAAATCTACCCGGGCCAGACACTGCGTATCCCTGAGTAAACCCGCGCGGTTTTCGGCAGCGACAGCAGGTGTGCATGCACGTGTGTCGCTGCCCAGGTATGCGGTGGTGATCCCTCACGCACTTCAGTGGGCCTGACTCAAAGCCCTTCCAGCAAGTCGCGGTAATCCCCCAACGCCGCAAATTCCTCAGTGTCTTTCGGGCCTTTTTTGCTGTCGGGCTGTTTTACGGCCAGCAAATGCCTCACGCCATAATCCCGTGCACTGCGCAGAATCGGCAGGGTGTCGTCGATAAACAGGCTGCGTGCCGGATCAAACCCGGTATCAGCGTGCAAGGCATCCCAGAACTGTGGGCTTTCCTTCGGGAAACCGTAGTCGTGCGAGCTGATCAGCCTTTCGAAGTAAGGCGCAAGTTCGATGCGTTCCAATTTCAAAGACAGCGAATCGCGGTGTGCGTTGGTGATCAAAATCACCCGCTTGCCGGCGTTTTTGATGGCGGCTAAAAATGTATCGGCATCAGGACGCAGGGCAATCAGGTCCGCGGTTTCGAGTTTCAACTCGCGCACCGGGATCTTCAGCTCGGCGCTCCAGAAATCCAGGCAATACCATTTCAATTGGCCGGCATTGCGTTCAAACAGCGGCATTAGCTCCAGTTCAGCCATGGCCCGGCTGATACCGTGCAGTTCGGCGTAGCGTTGGGGCAAATGTTCAAGCCAAAAGTGGTTGTCGTAATGCAGGTCGAGCAGCGTGCCGTCCATGTCCAGCAGAACGGTATCAATGTCGCGCCAAGGTAACGCTGTCATGCAAAACTTCTCCCGCAGTTGAAAAACATCCGACCAAGACAATCGGAAAAGCCGGGGTATAGTAACCCGTTCATATTGAGGAGCCGCTATGCGCCAAAAACCCACCGTACTCGCCCGTGAAATTGTTGCCAGTAGCCGATTGTTTCGTGTTGAAGAAGTGCAGTTGCGCTTTTCCAACGGCGTTGAGCGCACGTATGAACGGCTGGTGGGGCGCGGCAATGGTTATGGCGCGGTGATGATCGTGGCGATGATCGATGCCGAGCATGCCCTGTTAGTTGAAGAATATTGTGGCGGCACCGACGAATACGAAGTGTCGCTGCCCAAAGGGCTGATCGAGCCGGGCGAAGACGTACTGGCAGCGGCCGAGCGCGAGTTGAAAGAAGAAGCGGGCTATGGCGCCCGTCAGTTGGTGCACCTGACCGAGCTGTCACTGTCGCCGGGTTACATGAGTCAGAAAATCCAAGTGGTGCTGGCCACCGACCTGTATGAGTCGCGTCTGGAAGGCGATGAGCCGGAGCCCATGCGGGTCGAGACAGTGAACTTGCGCGAGCTATCGACGCTGGTACAAAACCCGCAATTCACCGAGGGCCGTGCCTTGGCGGCGCTGTATCTGGCGCGGGATCTGCTGACCCAGCGCGGGGAATTTACGCTGTGAGCCTGCCTGTCCCTCAACTGCTTCAGGGTGTGATTCAACTGGTGCATCAGGCGGGTGACGCCATCTTGCCGTTCTGGCGCGCTGATGTGGCGGTCACCGCCAAGTCCGATGATTCGCCGGTGACAGCGGCTGATCTGGCGGCCCATCACGTGCTGCTCGACGGCCTGACTGCACTCGATCCTGACATCCCTGTCTTGTCCGAAGAAGACGCCAACATCGCCCAAGACGTGCGTGCCGAATGGTCCCGCTGGTGGCTGGTCGACCCGTTGGACGGCACCAAGGAATTCATTGCCGGCACTGAAGAGTTCACTGTGAATGTCGCCTTGATCGAGCACGGCCGTGTGGTGTTTGGCGTGGTGTCGATGCCTACCAGCGGCCGCTGTTATTACGGCGGCGCAGAATTGGGGGCGTGGCGCGCAGATGGCGACACGATCGAACCCATCACTGTGCGCACCACCCCGCCTGTGGGCGAGCCGCTGACAGTGGTCGCCAGCCGTCGTCACTCCAGCCCGGAGCAAGAGAAACTGTTGGCCGGGTTGAGTGAACATTTGGGTGAATTGACCCTGACCAGCGTCGGCAGCTCGCTCAAGTTTTGTTTGCTGGCCGAGGGCGCGGCCGATTGCTACCCGCGTTTGGCCCCGACCTCACAGTGGGACACCGCCGCCGCCCAGGGCGTGCTCGAAGGCGCGGGCGGTGTGGTGCTGCACCTGGACGGCCAGCCGTTCACTTACCCGGCGCGGGCATCGCTGCTCAATGATTCGTTTTTGGCGTTACCGGCAAAAGCGCCTTGGCGCGAGACGCTGCTCAAGCTCGCCCGCGCATAACCGGGATCGACCCTCGCGCCGCCTTAACGGTGCAACACATACTGGCCGCTGAAACGGACGGCGTCTTCTTCGCCGTCCGCATTGATGACCCGGGTTTCCAGGGTCAGGCGCGCCCGGCCATGGCGTGTGTACATGCTCACAAACTTGGTCCAGGCCGCCTCGGCCGGTGCATCGCACAACACGATCGCGTCCTGCGTGACCGGCAGCGGGTAGCTGATGTGGCCTTCCTGAATCACGATGTGCCCGTCTTCGATGCCCGCTTCACGTAGCCTCAAGTGCAACCAGCCCCAGCCCGCCAGCACCGCGCCGCAGTACAAGCTGCCACCGAACATGGTGCTCTTGTGGTTGATGTTGGCCGTCAGCGGCAACTGCAGGCGCAGTTGCCGGTCATGCCAGCCGAGGACTTTGAGGCCCATTTCGCGGGTCAGCGGGATGTCGTGGTGGAGGATGGATTCCAGGTAACGACTGTCGCGGTTCATGCAGGCCTCTTTGGTCAAATCACTCAAGTTCATCGGGGTGGGCGTGGCTGCCGCTTTCGAAATGCAAGCCGTACTTGCGCAGCTTGTCGTGCAAGGTTTTGCGCGGCACGCCCAAGGCTTCGGCCAGGCTGCGCATGGAGCTGTGAGAGCGTTCGAGTTCGGCCATGATCAGGCTTTTTTCGAAGTGCTCAACCTGTTCGCTCAGCTTGCCCGAACCCTCAAGGCTAGACGATGGCGGCGCCTCGGCCGTTTCATTGTCCAGGGCCAGCTCAAGGCCCAGCGCAAAGCGTTCCGCGACGTTTTGCAGTTCACGCACGTTGCCCGGCCAAGTGTGACGCAGCAGCAAACTGCGCTGGGCCGGTTGCAGCACGTTGTGGGTCAGGCCGTGGCGGGCGCTGGCTTCGTCGGCAAAGTACTTGAACAGCATCAGCACGTCTTCGCCGCGCTCGCGCAACGGGGCAATGCGCAGCGGGGCAACGTTGAGCCGGTAATACAAGTCGGCACGAAAACGGCCCTGATCGGCGGCCTGACGCAAGTCTTCCTTGGTGGCTGCGATGACGCGGATGTCCAGCGGGATCAATTGATTGCCGCCCAGACGCTCAACGACACGCTCTTGCAGCAGGCGCAACAACTTGACCTGCACATCGAGGCTCATGCTTTCGATTTCGTCGAGAAACAGCGTGCCGCCGTTGGCAAATTCGAATTTACCGATGCGGCGCTTTTGCGCGCCGGTGAACGCGCCGGGCTCGTGGCCGAAGAGTTCGCTTTCGACCACAGACTCGGCCAGCGCCCCGGCATTGATTGCCACGAACGGGCCGTCGCGGCGGCTCGACAAGTCGTGCAATGCCCTTGCGACCACTTCTTTGCCGGAGCCGGTCTCACCCAGAATCAGCACATCGGCCTTGGTGGCGGCCAGTGCGCCGATCTGTTCGCGCAGTCTGAGCATCGGGGGCGAGAGGCCGACCAGCCGCGTGCTCAGTTGCTGGCGGTCGCTCAGGGCCATGCGCAGGCTGCGGTTGTCCAGCACCAGCGCGCGCAAGGCCAGGGCGCGACGCACGCCTTCCAGCAGCGCGTCGCTGGCAAAGGGTTTTTCCAGAAAATCGTAGGCCCCGGCGCGCATGGCCTGGACTGCGAGGGGCACGTCACCATGACCGGTAATCAGCAGCACCGGCAGTTCCGGGTCCTGGGCGTGAAGTTCGGCCAACAGCTCAAGGCCGTCCATGCCGGGCATGCGGATGTCGCTGACCACCACGCCGGGCCAGTTGCGCTCGATGCGCGCGGCAATGCCGGTGGCCTCCGCCAGCGGCAGGACGTGAAGGCCAGCGAGGTCCAGGGTTTGATACAGCGCCTGGCGCAGATGCGGGTCATCGTCGATCAGGATGACCTGTACGTTTGAGTCGATGAATGAGCTCATGACCTGGAATCCTCTGAAGCTTGCAGGCTGACGCCCGGTGCGCCAGCGCGCAGTCGAAGGGTGATTAAGGCGCCGCCTTCCTTGTGGTTGGCAAACAGCAGTTCGCCGCCAAATGCACGAATCAGGGTGTCGCAAATGGCCAGGCCCAGGCCCAGCCCCTGCGTGCGGGTCTTGGTCGTGTAAAACGGTTCGCCCGCGCGGCCCAGCGCCTCCATGCAGAACCCCGGCCCGTTGTCGCGGATGCACACCGTGACGCCTTCCGGGGTGGACTCGGCACTCAGCCACAAACGCCTCGGCGGGCCTTTTTCGGTCAGCGCGTCGAGGGCATTGGCCAACAGGTTGCCCAGCACTTGGCGCAGGCGCGTTTCACCGGCTTCAACCCAGAGCGTGGCGGCAGGCAAGTCGCGAATCAACTCGACTTCCATGCTGCGCCGACGTTTGGCCAGCAAAGCCAGGGCGTCATCCAGCGCAGGTTGCAGGGCGACGCTTTCCGGCGCGTGCCGATCGCGCCGCGCAAACGCGCGCAGGTGAGCGATGATCGAGGCCATGCGCCCGGTCAGCTCATTGATCAGCTTGAGGTTGCCGCGCGCGTCGTCGATGCGCTGATGGTCCAGCAAGACTTCGGCATTTTCGGCATAACTGCGGATGGCGGCCAGAGGCTGATTCAATTCATGGCTGATGCTCGCTGACATGGTGCCCAGCGCAGACAGCTTGCCGGCCTGCACCAGGTCGTCCTGCGCGCGCACCAGTTCTTGTTGCGCATGCTCGCGCTCCAGCACTTCTTCACGCAGGCGCCGGTTCAATCCTTCCAGGTCGCTGGTGCGCTCTGCCACGCGCATTTCCAGCTCGCGGCGGGCCTTGGCTTCAAAGGCGATACGCTCCAGATAATGTCGGCGCCGTTGCATCATCAAACCGATCAGCAGCATGACCACCAGCAGCGTGGCGCCCCCAATGGCCAGCACGGTGCGTACGGGGCGGTCGATCAAGGTGCGCGGCGCGAGGATGTTGACGCTCCAGCCGGTTTCGTCGATGGCCTGGGTTTGTACCAGCCAGTTGCTGAGGTTCAGGTTCAGCGGCTTCGGGTCGCGGGTCGGGTAGGGCAGGATGGCAAAGATCGACTGCTGTTCCTGCTGTGACAGTTCGCGGGTGGCCCTGAACCGCCATTCCGGGCGCGAGGTGAGAATGACCACGCCATTGGGGTCGGTGACCATCAATTGTTCCGGGGTCTGGCCCCACAGGCGCTCGGTGTGATCGAGGTCGACCTTGACCACCAGCACGCCGATTTTCTTGTCACCGTCGAGCACGGGTGCGGCAAAGAAATACCCGCGTTTGCCCGAGGTGGTGCCCAGCCCGAAGAAGCGCCCCAGCTTGCCGTCCATCGCTTCGCTGAAATACGGGCGAAAGGCGAAGTTGCGGCCGATAAAGCTGTCCTGTTTGTCCCAGTTGGAGGCGGCGAGGGTGTCGCCGTGGGCATCCATCAGGTACATCACCTCGGCGCCCGTCTGGGTGCTGATGTCATTGAGCAACTGGTTGGCGTGGCTGAGGATTTGCGGGTTTTCCGGGTCTGCCAGCAACGCGCGCAGGGCTGGCAGTTCGCCGAGGATCTGCGGCAGCACTTCATAGCGATGCAGTGTGCCCAGCAGGTTGGCGACGTAGAGATCCAGGGTCTGGCGATTTTGCCCGGCCAGCTCGCTGCGGTAATAGCGCTCGGCCAGATGCTGCAACGGCCACAACAAGGGCGCCAGGCACAAGGCCAGCAAGGCGAGGCTGCGCCAGCGGGGTCTGCGAGGCACGGGAGGGGTTTTGATCATGTTGAAACTACGCCGCAAAAGTACGGCGCAGTATACCTGCGGATTTTAGCCATCCGCGCCAGATGTTTAGCCTTGCTCGGCCATGCATTCGCGCAGCGCCGTGTGCCAGTCGGGCTGAGTGACGCCCCAGTCGGCCGCTAGCCGACTGCAATCCAGTCGTGAATTAAGCGGGCGTTTGGCGGGGGTTGGGTAGTCGCTCGAAGGGATGGCTTCGAGTACGGCGCACGGTTTGCCCAAGGCAATCAGCTGTTCGCCGATGGCCTGGGCAAACCCGAACCATGAGGTTTGGCCATGGGCCGTGAGGTGATAAACGCCCCAAGGGCCGGGATGGCCTGCTTGCCAGCGCTCAATCAACGCGCGCGTGCTCTGGGCAATGGTGCCCGCCCACGTGGGCGCGCCGATCTGGTCGGCCACGATGCGCAGTTCCGGCTTTTCTTGCAGCAAGCGCTGCATGGTCAGCAGGAAGTTTTTACCGTGGGAGGAATACACCCAACTGGTGCGCAGTATCAGGTGCTGGCAGCCCGTCGCCGCGATGGCTTTTTCGCCCAACTCTTTACTGTGGCCGTAGACGCTCAGCGGGTGGGTGATGTCGTCTTCGGTGTAGGGCGTTTCTTTACTGCCATCGAACACGTAGTCGGTGGAGTAATGAATCAGCGGGATGCCCAGTGCCTTGGCTTCTTCAGCGAAGATGCCGGGCGCAGTGGCGTTGATCGCATTGGCGGCATCGACGTCGCTTTCGGCCTGATCCACGGCCGTGTAGGCGGCCGCGTTGATGATCAGGTCGGGCGCGTGGGCCCGCACCTGCGCACGTATTTGCTCGGGCTGGCTCAGGTCCAGCTCATCGCGGCCCAGCACAACCAGCTCGCCCATATCAGCCAGACGTTTTTGCAGTTCCATGGCCACTTGGCCGGTTTTACCGCTAATCAGTATTTTCAATTCAGGCGAGCCCATGGTCATGCAATCAGGTCTTTGGGTTCTGTAGAGCCTAGACGCTCGCCCTGATAACTGCCGTCCTGAACGCGCTGGCACCACTCAAGGTTGTCCAGGTACCACTGCACGGTTTTGCGCAGGCCGGTCTCGAAGGTTTCTTCCGGCACCCAGCCCAGCTCGCGTTCGATCTTGCTGGCGTCGATGGCGTAGCGCTGGTCGTGGCCCGGGCGGTCTTTGACAAACGTAATCAGGTCTGCGAATTGCGCCACGCCCGCCGGGCGCTGTGGCGCCAGTTCTTCAAGCAGGGCGCAGATGCCGCGCACCACGTCGATGTTCTTTTGCTCGTTGTGGCCGCCGATGTTGTAGGTCTCGCCCACCACGCCTTCGGTCACGACTTTAAGCAGGGCGCGGGCATGGTCTTCCACGAACAGCCAGTCACGCACTTGCAGGCCATTGCCGTAGACCGGCAGCGGTTTGCCCGCCAGGGCATTGAGGATCACCAGCGGGATCAGTTTTTCCGGGAAGTGGAACGGGCCGTAGTTGTTCGAGCAGTTGGTCAGCAGCACCGGCAAGCCGTAAGTGCGGTTCCAGGCGCGGACCAGGTGGTCCGAAGCGGCCTTGCTGGCCGAGTACGGCGAGCTGGGGGCGTACGGGGTGGTTTCAGTGAACAGGTCATCGACGCCATGCAGGTCGCCATACACTTCGTCAGTGGAAATGTGGTGGAAACGGAACGCGCTCTTCGCCGGTTCTGCCAGCGTGAGCCAATAGGCGCGGGTGGCTTCCAGCAGGCTGTAGGTGCCGACGATGTTGGTCTGGATGAAGTCCGACGGGCCGTCGATGGAGCGGTCAACGTGGGACTCGGCCGCCAGGTGCATGATCGCGTCTGGCTGGAAGCGCTCGATCACGGCGCTGACGGTGGCCTGGTCGACGATGTCGGCCTGTACGAACTCGTAGCGGGTGTTGGTGGCGATGCTTTGCAGCGATTCAAGGTTACCGGCGTAGGTCAGTTTGTCGAGGTTAAGCACCTCGTGCCCGGTGTTCTGGATCAGGTGACGGATCAGAGCTGAACCAATAAACCCGGCGCCGCCGGTGACTAAAATGCGCATGTGGATATCCCTTATTCCCTGACGGTGTACAAACAATTGGCGCATAGCTTGTGGGGATGTGCAGGGCGGTGCAAGTGCTACGGTGCGGCCACATGGGCGCAGGTGACAGGCGGGGCAAGCTTTTCAGGGGTATTTATCGATATATATCGGTTAAACAACCAAAAAAATCCTGCCGATCCTCTGAAAGCGTTTTAAAAATGGATATTTGTCGGCTATAAGTGGGCGGCGTGTTGACGTGCCCCTGAGCGGCGTCCACTGTTCTTTGATGGCGGGCCGTGCGCTGGCTCAATCCAACCTCGACGGATTTTCGGAGTCCTGATTTCAATGACCACTCTTTTGCACAGTTCGCCCCGCGCAGACGGTTTCTACATGCCGGCCGAATGGGCGCCGCACACCCAAACCTGGATGATCTGGCCCGAGCGCCCGGATAACTGGCGTTTGGGTGGCAAGCCAGCGCAGGCCGCGCACGCGGCGGTGGCCAAGGCCATCGCGCGCTTCGAGCCGGTGACGGTCTGCGTGTCTGCCGGCCAGTACGAAAATGCCCGTGCCCGCCTGAATGTGCCGAATATTCGTGTGGTCGAGATGTCCAGCGATGACGCGTGGGTGCGTGACAGCGGCCCGACGTTCGTCATTAACGACCACGGTGAAGTCCGCGGTGTGAACTGGGATTTCAACGCATGGGGCGGTTTTGAAGGCGGCCTGTATGCGCCGTGGAACCGCGACCAGCAGGTGGGCAGCAAGGTGCTGGAAATCGAGCGGTGCCCGCGTTACTACACCGAACGTTTCGTGCTCGAAGGGGGCTCGATCCATGTGGATGGCGAGGGCACGCTGATTACCACGGCCGAGTGCTTGCTCAATCGCAACCGCAACCCGCATTTGTCCCGCGAAGAAATCGAAGACGTGCTGCGTTCCAACCTGGCGGTGAGCAAGATCATCTGGCTGCCGGACGGTCTGTTCAACGACGAAACCGACGGCCATGTGGATAACTTCTGCTGCTACGTGCGCCCCGGCGAAGTGCTGCTGGCCTGGACCGACGACGAGCGCGACCCGAACTACGTGCGCTGTCACGCGGCCATGAAGGTCTTGTTGACCAGCACCGACGCCAAAGGCCGCCCGTTTGTCGTGCATAAAATGCCGATTCCGGGGCCGCTGCACGCCACCCAGGAAGAGTGCGATGGCGTCGACAAAGTGGTGGGCAGCCAGGACCGCAATCCTTCGGAGCGGCTGGCCGGTTCTTACGTGAACTTCCTGATCGTCAACGGCGGCATCATCGCCCCAAGCTTTGATGACCCGATGGATGCGCAAGCCAAGGCCATCCTGCAAGACCTCTTCCCGCAGCACGAAGTGGTGATGGTGCCGGGCCGCGAACTGTTGCTGGGCGGTGGCAACATCCACTGCCTGACGCAACAACAGCCAGCCCCCCACAAGGCTTGATCCAGACGCTTCGTCGCCTTGTTGGAAGCATAAATAACCCGCCGCTCGCCAGAACGGCGGGTTTTTTGTTTCAGGTCAAAAGGTGCGTCCGTAATGACGCGTATAAAAGGGTGAAAAGAGTTTGTTAAAAATCTTGAAAGGGAGCCATGTCTGGGCATGTCGCGCTGCTCGCGGCGATGTTCTGTCACACACCTTGAGTACATTTGCCGCTCAAGTACCTGGAGAGCGCTGTCATGAACGTATTGTGCGAGCGAGGTTCGCGACCACAACCTGTGAGTCACGAGTCGCTGATCGTTCTGGCCAATTGGTTTAAACGCAAAGGACCTTGCAATACGCCAGGCCAGTCTGCCTATCAACTTCTTCGCGAACGCTACCCGGCCGGGTTGTTCAGCGAGGCAGAACTGGAGGCCCTGTCGGGAGTATTGATGAGTTGAACGGTTGACGGTCACCGTTGGCGAGGCACGAGGCCGTGAAGACGGTGCCCCAGGCAACCCCGCGTTGCTCGCCACGGTGACAGGTTCAACGGTTAGAAGCTGTATTTGCCGGTTACTACCAGGCTACGAGGTTCGCCGGGCATGATTTGCGAGCCGCTGGTGGCGGACGCGTAATAGTCGCGGTCAGTGAGATTGGTCAGCGCGCCGCTGACTTCCCAGTCTTTTTCCCGATACCCCGCCAATGCATCCCAACGGCCATAACCCGGTAACACCACCGTGTTCTGGTTATCAGCAAAGCGTTGCCCCACCAACGTCAGACCCGTTTCGGCGTACCAGCCCATTTCCGGTTTCCAGGTCAGGAACAAGCTGCCGTTGTGCTTGGCCACACCATTGATGCGCTTGCCTTCAAAGCCGTTGTTGTCCTTGACCACGGTGGCGTCCTGCACGCCGACGCCCCCGCGCATGTACCAGTTGCCGCCCAATTTGCCGCTGGCCGTCAGCTCGATGCCGCGCGAACGCTGCAAGCCCGACAGCAATGTGATTTCCGGGTTTTCCGGGTCTTTGGTGCGCCGGTTGTAAAGCTCCAGTTCATAGACCGCCAGCGTGGTGCTCAGGCGCTCGTTCAGCCAGTCGCTTTTCACGCCGATTTCTTTTTGCTTGGTCAGCTCGGGGCTCAGGTCGTTGGCGTTGCCCGCGGCGCCCGGCGTAATGCCGATCAAACCGCCGCCCACCGGGGAGAAGGTTTTGGTCCACGAGGCATAAAACGAGTGGTTTTCCAGCGGCGTCCAGACCACCCCCAGACGCGGGCTGGTGCCGTGACTGTTGCGGGTTTCCGAGAGGTTTTTCAGGTTGCTGGTGGTGTCGACTTCAAACCGGTCATGGCGCAAACCGGCCAGCACCTGCCATTGATCGTTGAGGCGGATCTGGTCTTGGACATACAGGCCCTGACTGTCGACTTCGGTGTGGTTGTCGCTGGACAGCACCAACGGGCCGGTTGGGCGAAGGCGGCGATCCGGGTTGTACAGGTCAACGCCCGGCACGCCCTTGGCGCTGTACAGTTTGGGGTCACGGCGTTGGCTGCCCAGCTCCAGGCCGGTCAGCACGCGGTGTTCCAGCCCGAACGTATCAAACACGCCTTCGATTTCGAGGTTGTTGAAGACATTGCGGGTGGTCATGTCCTGCTGCCAGCTCTGGCGGTTCACCTTGCGGGTCTTGGCGTCGTAGCCGGTCAGGTAGGTGTTTTCGAACTGGCTGTCGAGTTTGAAAATGCCCAGGGTGTGGCGCAGTTGCCAGTTCTCGTTCACGTCATAGCTGAGCCGTGAACGCAGATTTTGGGTCTTATCGTCGATGAAATCGTTTTGCCCGCCATACGTGGTGCCACGGCTGACATCGGCAGGCCGTCCGCCAACGCTCGGGATGCCACGGTCCGGGGTGCGGTTGTAGCGGCTGTATTCGTACTGCACCAACCAATTGAGGTCCGGGGTGATTTGCCAGCTCATCGACGGCGCAAACAGTTGGCGGTTGCCGCTGACGTGATCGCGGAAGCTGTTTTTGTCTTCGTTGCCCATGTTCAGGCGCAGGCTGAGGGTGTCACTCGGGTCGGCGCTGAGGTCGGCGTACAGGCTGCGCAAATCGTCCGTGCCCCCTTGCGCCTGAATGCTGGACGGGCGCCCGTATTGAGGGGTTTTACTGACGCGGTTGATGATCCCGCCCTGACTGCCGCGGCCATACAGCACGGCGGCCGGGCCTTTGAGCACTTCGATGCGTTCAATGTTGTGCAGGTCGCGCACGTACTGGCTGTCGTCGCGAATGCCGTCGAGGTAGAAATCGTTGCTGGCGTCGAAGCCGCGAATGCGCAGGCTGTCGAAGCGTGTGTCCGCCGTGCTGCTGACGTTGGGAATGCCGCTCAAGGCCTGGCCCAGCGTGTTGATGCCGTACACCATCACGTGACTGGTTTTGACCGAATCAATGGCCTGCGGCACATAGCGCGCAGGCGTCGCGGTACGGGTCGCGGTCGTGACTTCTTTGACCCGCGGGTCATCGAGTTCGGCTTCGGCGGCATTGACCGAGGTTTCGGGAAGGGTGGTGGCAGCGGAACTGAATCCGACGTACAGGCATGCACACAGCCCCCATGTGAAGGGCGTAAAGCAGCAGAGGGAACGCATGGTTGAGAAACTTCCGTGAAGGTTAAAGCGGGTTCTATTTTTTAGGGTGCGAATGGTAATGGTTCTTGTTGGTAGCTGTTTATCATTACCAGTCGCTTCAACGGAAAGTTTGTTTCTGAATGTTGCTGTAACGATTAACCCGTAGTAAACAAACGATCTGAACGATTCACGAAACACACTAAACACCCATTCAGCGTTTTTCGGGGCAGGTCTCGGCGCTAGGATCTGTTCCCGTTTCAAGGCAAGCCGCGTCGCGGCTGCCATAAAACGCAGACAGCCCCAGGCTTGCCGCCTGATTTTCACTTCGCTTGAGACCGTTCATGACCGCTGCTACAACCTTGCATTACATCTACGACCCCCTGTGCGGATGGTGCTACGGCGCCAAGCCGTTGATTGACGCTGCCCGCGAGATTGTGCCGGTGGTCGCCCACAGCGGCGGCATGATGGCTGGCAGTCATCGCCGCCCGGTGTCCGCACAGTTGCGTGACTATGTAATGCCCCATGACAAACGCATTGCCGAGTACACCGGGCAGGCGTTTGGCGACGCGTATTTCGAAGGTTTGTTGCGTGACACCCGCGCGGTCTTCGACTCGGCGCCGCCGACCACTGCGATTTTGGCCGCCGAGCAATTGGCCGGGCGCGGCCTTGAACTGCTGGGGCGTTTGCAGACGGCCCACTATGTAGAAGGGCGCCGGATTGCAGACGAAGACGTACTGATGGCCGTGGCGGCGGAAATGGGCCTGGAAGTGGACGCGTTTCTAACGGCCTATGACGCGTGCAATGGCGAAGTGACGCACGCGCACTTCAAGGCCAGTCGCCGGTTATTGGCCGATGTCGGCGGGCAGGGTTTCCCGACCCTGGTGCTAGAGCGGGCGGGGCAGTATCACGTCGTGGATGTGAGCCCCTGGCTGGGCAAGCCGCAGGCCTTTGCCCACTGGCTGCGACAACAAGACGCTACAGGCGCCAAAGACCCCTCCAACCCTGCGCCAGCCTGCGGCCTGAACGGGTGTGCAGAGCCCTGAACGCGTTGAGCCCCATTGATCGCGCGACATTCGAAGGCCGTAGAAGTTTCATCAAATTGACACCCGGATGTAACGACGGCTAGGATTCCTGCCAACGCCTGTGGCTATAAGCCATACACCAACTCTTCGAAAGGCCTGCATTGCGTCTTCGTGCGGGCCTTTTTGTTTTTGTGAAGCAACCACCACTCAATGTTTCAGCTTGAAACCCACAGCGCGCCTTTATCCAGCAATAAGGAAAATAATATGTTGAACAAACGGATAGGTCTTCTCGCGTTGGGCGTACTCAGTGCTACCCAGGCCATGGCTAACGATCAAGCTGACGCAAAAGGTTTTGTAGAAGACAGCCATCTGAATGTGCTGGCGCGTAACGCCTACATCAGCCGTGACTACAAAAACGGTGTAGACCGCAAAGCCGAGTGGGGCCAAGGCTTCCTGGGCACGTTCACCTCCGGCTTCACCCAGGGCACCGTGGGTGTGGGTGTGGACGCTTTCGGCATTTACGCCCTTCGTCTGGGCAGCGAGGGTAACCTCAGCGGCGCGGGCGGTATCGACTTCTTCAAGGTGGGCGATAGCGGCAAAGCGGCCAAAGACATCGCCAAAGCGGGCGCTGCGGTGAAATTCCGTGTGTCCAACACCGTGCTCAAGTACGGCGACCAAATGCCTGCTCTGCCGGTGCTGATGTACGACAACTCGCGACTGATGCCAGAAAGCTTCACCGGCACCTTGCTGACGTCCAAAGAAATCGACGGTCTGGAAATCAACGTCGGTCGCTTCACTGCCGAGTCGCGTAAAAGCGCTGATGCCCGTGACAGCGGCGACCTGAAAAGCATCAACGTGTTCGGTGGCAGCTACAAGTTCACCGACAACTTCTCCGCCTCGTTGTACGCCTCCGACATGGAAGACGTGCTGCGCAAGCAATACCTGGGCATGACGTACGTGCTGCCGCTGCAAGACAAACAGTCGCTGACATTTGACTTCAACGGCTACCGCACGCACGTCAACTCCGATTACGCGCGCGATGTGCTGGAAGTCGACGGTCAGGACAACAAAATCTGGAGCCTGGCGACCACCTACGCATTTGGCGCTCACTCGTTGATCCTGGCGTACCAGCAAAGCACCGGTGAAATCGGCTACCCGTACGGCGGCTACCGCAATGCGGGCGGCGTGGGCGACGGCGGCAACACCATCTTGCTGGCCAACTCCTACTGGTCCGACTTCAACGCCAAGGACGAACGTTCGTGGCAAGCGGGTTATGGCTTCGACTTCGGCGCCGTGGGCATACCGGGTCTGACCTACAACATCGCTTACGTTCGCGGCAGCAACATCGATGACGGTTCCGACCGTGGCCGTGGCACCGAGCGCGAAATTTACAACCAGGCCAAGTACGTTGTACAAAGCGGCCCGGTCAAAGACCTGAGCGTGCGTGTACGCGGTTCGTGGTTGCGCGTGTCGAACAACGCCGACAAGTACAACAAAGAAGGTAACGAGCTGCGCGTCTTCGTTGATTACCCGATCAACGTGTTCTGATGCCGTCGGCCTGACCAACAGGCGCAACAGCTGAACGAAAAACGCCCCGAGCCGGATCACCGGTCGGGGCGTTTTGCTGTTCAGGGCTGGCAGGTAATCGGTTGATCGCGCCACCGGCGCCAGGCCTGTTCCAGGCCACTGCCGTGGCGGGCGCCAGGTACGACAACCGCTTGCAGGCAGCGCGCAGTGCCCAAGGCGTCACGGTAACGGGCGAGCAATTGCGGCGGCACGATGCGGTCATCGCTGCCCACAAAATGCCGCTGCACGATCTGCGTCAAGCGCTGGCGCCTGTCCAGGGGGTCCAGCGATCCGGTCAGCGGGCTGAGCTGTTGCAGCGCCACCCACTGACGCGGGCTGAGATTGCCGGCCAGGGTCTGCACTTGCGCAACATCCTCGCGCTGGCTGGCCAGCAGCAATGCCAGCGCGGCGCCGCCTGAATAGCCCACCAACTCAAACGCCTGATTGCCCAGCCGTGCCTTGATCTGATCCAGCGCCTGATCGAGGCTCGACAGCACCTCGGGGCTGAAACGGCGGTCCGTCCACATCACCGGCGTGCAGGCGCGGGCGCTGACAAACTGACACGGCCGGGCCAGATACACACTCGGCACGGGATCGCTGAACGCAAGGCGAGCCATCATCAGGTCGTGAGGGCTGGGGTCCAGGCTGGGCTGACGTGACGTTGCCCAGGCATGGCCGTCACCTTCCAGGTACACGCGAATGCGCGACGAAACGGGGGCTGACGAAGGCAAGGCCACCATCAGCGGGAAATGTGGGGTGTGGATAACTTCAAGCCGTTGCTGATGGCGTGAAGCCTGTTCCTGCAACGTCTGAAGTGGCGTCTGACAACCGCCGAGCAGGGCGCTGATACACAGCGCCATGCCCCACGGCCAGACACCGACCCGCGAGCGCGGGTTGGGGCCTGAAGGCTTCATCAGAAGTCGTAACGCACTTTGGCCGAGAACGTATCGGCGTCGAAACCTGATTTGCCGACATAGTCGTAATTCAGGCCCAGCGTCACGGCACCCAGACGGTAATCGGCACCGATACCGGCTTCGTAGCTGTTACGCACAGCGCCAGCGCCGCTGGTGACGAACGGCGTGTTGCCGAGGGTGAAGGTCGACGTGCTGCTGGCTTCGTCAGCGGCAAAATCGTGGAACGCCATCAACTTGGCCTGTGGCGTGAGGGTGCCCTGACCCAGCGGATAGCTGGCCGCGACCCGGAACCCTGCGCCCAGCTCGGCCACTTCGTAGCGCTGATCCTTGACCTTCAAGGCAGCCGACGAACCTTTTTCGCGGTAGCCATCGATGTCCACCAGGCTGTAGCGCGCAGCGATGCGTGGCTCGATCAGCAGGTCGGGCGTGATGTGGTAGGTGTAACCGCCCACCAGGTTCACGCCGAACAGGTTGCTGTCGTAGTCGGCCTTGGCTTTGGTGTTACCGATGTTGCGCTGGCTGTCGTTGTCGTTCATGCCGTACGTCAGCGCAGCGTCAACGAAGTAATTGCCTTGCTCAAAACCGCCGTACAGCGTGAAAGCGTGGCTGTCGACTTCAGTCTTGCTGCCTGCCTTGCCATTCACATCGGTGTTCAGGTAGCTGTACGCCAGACCCAGCGTCAGTTGATCGTTGAGCTTGCCGTCCGCACCGACCGCGATCCCGCGGCTGTACGCATTAAACCCGGCCACGCCATCGCGCATGTCCTGGTTGGCATCGCTGTACAGGGTTTGCACCCAAACGCCGGTTTCCTTGAGCGTGTCACCTGAAGACAGGCCGCGTCCGCCGCCGGTACGGTTGCCCGTCACGTTGCTGATCAGGGTCTGGCTGGTGGTCGCCGCTTGGGTTGCGCCGCCGTTCACGTCAGGCGCCAGTTGTTCCGCCAGTTTTTTCAGCGCTTCAGGGTTATTGGACGCGTTGACATAGTGCTGGAACAGCGGGTCTTGCGGGCTCAGCATGGCCAATTGGCGAGTGACTTCGGTGAACGCGGCGCCCGCTTGTTGCGCATTGTGCGAGCCGCCGATGTCAGCGATGACATTGCCCACTTCCGCCGCGCCTTTGGCAGTGACCTTGCTCACAATCTGGTTGTTCTCGACCACGTAGCTGTCGACATTCAGCAGCGACGAACTGCTGGTGACGGTCAACCCGTTGTCTTGCAGGTCATTGGCTTGCACCAGCGTGTAGGTGGTGCCATCGGTGCGGAAATCATTGCCTTTGGCGGCCAGCTGGATCTGCGAACCTTTGCCGAATTCAGCCGTACCACTGACCGCCAGTACTGGGCGGCGGGCATCGGTGGCAGCGCTCAGGTTCAGCCCCAGCGACGAATTGCCAGCAACGTACAGGTTGCCGTCCAGCGTGGTGTGAGGCAGGCCGAGGTCCAGGTGCGCGGGCGACGACGCGCTGCCGACATCCACCCAGCCATTATTTTTCATGCGGATGTTGGCGCCGTCAGCCGTGGTGTCGGTGCCCGTGAACGCAGCGTTGCCGGTCACTTCGATCATGCTCAGATCGATCAGGTTGCCGGTGGTCTTGCTGCCGTCAGCCAGTGTCAGGTACACGCGGCCATCGCTTTCCGACGCATCTACCGCTTCGTCCTGGGACAAGAGGGTGCCGTTGTTGACAACCTTCAGCGCGCCGCCCTGATTGATGCCATCGATATCAAAACCGCCGATCACAATGGCGGCGTCTTGGGTCTGAATCAGGCCGTTGTTAACGATGTGCGCTTGCTCGCTGGCGAAGCTGACGCCGTCGGCGCGAATGCCTTCGGCATCTTCGCCCATGGCAATGATGGTGCCGTTGTTCTCGATCCCGCGTACATCGGCGCGGTCGTTGACATTACTCACGCCGTTCCAGCGCTCGGAGCTGGTCACATCAACGGCGGTGCTGCCGACACCGGTCACTTGAATCAGGCCGTTGTTGATGAATCGGCCGTCCAGCTGGCCGCCTTCCATCTGAAAGGCTTTGGCATCGGTGCCTTCAGCAATGATCTTGCCCGAGGCGGTGTTTTTGAAATCACCGTTGATATGCGTCGAGCCAGAAATATACGCAGCCCGTGAGACGTCACGGTCGTCCTCGCCCACATCCGGTTCGCCTTTAGCGCTCAACAACCCTTCGTTGATGACATCACCGCCCACCACGGCCGGATCAATCAACCACGCGGTTGCGCCATTGCCTTGGGAGCTGACACTGCCTTTATTGATCAGGTTGCCGCCAACCGTGTTGTTAGCCCACATCACGTCGCCGTTCGACGGGTTGGGGTTGTACCAACTGTCCATGTCGATACCGCCACCCGAGCTATTGCTTGAAGTAATCGTGGCGTTGAAAACCAGGTCTTTGGCGAAGTCCGAACCCAGGATATGAAGCGCGTCCACACCCTCTTGGGCGTGATTCATCGACCCGGTGATTTCGACGTTTTCGCTGAACTGCTGGCGTTCGAGGGTCAGGCCGGCATCGGTCAGTTGCAGCGTTTGCGCATGAACAGGCAGGGCACAGGTCGTGATGGCGAGAGCAAGTAGGCTTTTACGGAATAGAACAGGGGACACAAATTCTTCCTTAAACATCGGCTGATAATCCAGGCGCTTCCATGCATGTGCTTTTTAAAGCGAATGATGGCCAAGCGCCACACACAAAAGCGCGGCGATCTTAAAGGAGATGATGGCTAATTAACACTGTTGAATGATGGCAATCATTCACTACGGGACATGACGGGCAGGGCGCTGCGAATCCGCAAGCGGGCTGATTGCAGGCAACAGGGAATGCCTCGGGTCGCTAGGCAGGGAAGGCCGTACGATGGGGTTTTTTCAGCACACACAAAAAAGGCCCACCTTGCAGTGAGCCTCTTTCGGTGTTTCGTATGGTGGCACCAGGAGTCAAAAAGTATTATAAGTATATGATTTATAATGACTTATTTTAAAATTAGTTTTCGCCTATCTCTAAAACTATCCTTTGGCGCTCGCCCGACCTTTAGCAGACCCTAGAAAAGTCCAATTCAGACCGATTACCACGATGCATGGTAGCGCCCCGTGCTTGCATAATAGAACGGCAAGCTTCTAAAACTATGGAAAGCGATAGCAGATGACCCAAGCTGCGCTAAGCATAGGACGGCTTTCGACTGTGCAGACGCTGCCTCACCACCTCGGGTTGGCGGTTCTGACCAACTTGGATAGACGGGCACCGTGACGCATCATTCATATAGCTCGAAGGACAGAAAAATGGCACTAGATGAGTGGGTGGTTGCGGAAGGCGGCAAGCGTGCGGGGGGGCAGGGCTATGTACAAAAGGTGCAGCACGTCCTAACCGGTCGTGTCGGTGCGATGAAGCGCCTGCACGGCGATTCCGCCCGACAGACCGAACGCCGCTATCGCTTTCTTACTGAGGTCGGTGGACTTCGAGCCATGGCGGGACCCGGTGTCCCTCAGGTCTTCGAGTCGAACGAAGGCGTTTGGGAAGACAAAAATGCTGAGCTCTATGTCGTTATGGAGTTCATCGACGGCCCGACGATGTCCGATTTTGTCCAAGCAGCGCCACCGACGCTCGACGAAGCACTGGCATGCGCTATCCGCATCTTGTCGATCCTGGCGTCGGCTCACAAGCTCTCACTGAACCACCGAGACCTCAAGCCGGACAACGTAATGTTGCGAAACAGCCAATGGGAAGACCCAGTCCTAGTGGACCTCGGGATTGCCTGGAACGGATCAGCCGCAGAAAGCGGATTCAGTACCCCCATAGACCGAGAGTTGGGGAACCGCTTCCTCCGCCTTCCAGAGTTTGCCCCGGGTGGTGAGCATAAAGATCCTCGCTCTGACCTCGCCATGGCAGGCGGCCTTTTGTTTTTCATGCTGTTCGGTCGCGCTCCACGCGTTTTGCAGGACTATGAGGGGCGGCATCCACACGAGAGGAACCTGCCCCCAATTCGCCCCAGGGTGTCAGAAGATAGGCGCTGGCCTCGACTGACCCACTTGCTTCGAATCGCGTTCCAGCACCGCCTAGATCACCGATTTAGAGATGCCCATGAATTCGCCGCTCGGCTCGCAGAATTAAATGAGGAAAGTCCGATGGAGCCTGACGACCTAGAAAACGAGATTGCCCGTTTTAGAGAGCTGACCGAATCATCGCTTGCTCGCGAGCGAGCTGAGGTCGCGCCTGGCATGGCAAAGGCAAACATGGAGTTGTGTCAAACGCTCGATCAAACTTGGCGATCCGTAGGCCTGCAGTGGGGAGGCCAGAATCCGGTATTCACGAACGCCGGCGCTGCGAATGAATTTTATTGTCTGATCTCTCAACAGAATCATTCGGAACCATACGTCTTGTTCCGACATAGAATTAAGTTCCGGGACGGCCGAATCTTGGCCAGTTGGGATATTGACCATGGAACTCCGGTGGTGTCGTTCGAGGGGCCGGCAGCAGACTGCGATGCTATGCGTGAGGCGCTGATGCTGAAGGCACGTAACATTGGCGGCCTCGTAATACGCGAACTCAATGCCAAGCTAACACCTGCCGCTGATTTGAGTCCGTTCTTGCAATAGCGGTCTCCCATCGGGAACGCGGTCAAGCCTAGGAGTGACGCTCCTCGGCCGCCGCTGACAGGAGAGCTAACGCTACCTGTCGTTTTGCGTAACCATCAAGAGGTATTACGTGAGGACTCCATCCTCAGTCCGTCCCTTGTCTCTGGGAGTCCAAATTGAGGTGCAGCAGATTAAGTGCTGCACGGCGGAGCTCGAATAATTCCTGCACTTTTCCACCCCAAAGTTTGGCGTTCGCGTCCAAAGATGTTTGGAAAAAATCCAACCACTCTTCGGCTTTGGTCATTATCAAAGGATGCCCTTTAAGCTTCGTACCTAATTTCTCTTCAATTAAGTGACTCATGGTGAATCGCTTTCCTGCCGGCGTTTTCATCGCTTCGACGCAGTCAGCCAATACTTCAGTTAAATTTATTTCCTTCCTTGAAGAGGCGTCGATCAGCCCCTCGACTATGTCGATGGTAATAAACAATATGTTTTCAAACGGCATAGGAATTGCACCAAACTTTTTTCGTGTGCGGGCTTCTAACTCGGGATCTACATATTCGACAATATCTGCCGCTGAGGCAAACCAAAAATCCTCATGAGTTATTACAACAGCAAAAAATTCGGCTTCCTTAAAATCTTTTATCTTGCGGAGTCTATGAACACTTTCCTGACACTGCTCGACACCCTTGATAAAACTACCCTTCAAATGGTCGCGAAGAAGTTCAGGATTGAACACTGAGGAAACTATGTCTCCCGGTTCAATTGCCTTCGATTCAAAGAGCACATTTACTTCACCAGGGATCAGATAGTCAGCCATCTTGCCGGCCGCTATCGACTCCGCTCTACACAGGCTGTTTAATTGATCCTCATTGAGGAACTCAACTTTAGAATAATTCAGAAGGTCACGAATATAGTGTTCCATTTCGAAACCAAAGTAATTCTTGAATCCACTCCGTTCCGGACCCCAGTCTTTGATCGCCTTCAGCAAATCGGGTATCAGCATGGATACAGATCGGGAGAACAATTTAGGATGGAGTATGTATAATTCCTCGCCATTCAATAAAAGTGGCTTCTTTCTTAGCGGAGTTGTTTGAAAATACTCACTCTGCTGGTAGAGTTCTCCTGGCACAGTATGCCCGATGAAGAACGTGGGCAAACCTTCTGGCCGGACAGTCAAAAGCGAAAGATATTTAACAATTGCCGGAGCCGGTATTGACGGCCCAATTTTCGCGATCATGTCAAAAAAATTAATGCCAACAACACCCTTGGCATTCGACGCCACTCCAATAATTAGATATAGACTAAGTAGGTAAAACTGCTCTAGAGTGAAATCATACACTTCTTGGAATTTAGTATTGTAAATTGAGCCTGGCTTTACATACCACAACATCTGCCTTGTTAGCGCTTTAACATCGAAAATAACGGAGCCTTGATACCAGGCTTGCTGAAGCACCATCGGTCGCATCATTAGTTGAATCGCACCAGCTTCTAATGGGCAAGCTAGATGCTGAAGTCGATATATTGAGTTAGCAACGCGGCCGAAATCCCTGCTGCTCATTTCCTTATTACCTTTTGCACTTTCCTGCATCGACATTTTTAGCATGAAAAGGACAATCCATGGCATGCCCATTGCCGAGATTTTTTGGTTCTTGCTGTTATGTAAATGTTCGATTACCCGCGCTATAACACTACCAGGCCTATAAGCAGACAGGCGCTTACGGATTTCACCAATTCGATCGTGATACTCGACTTCGTACATTTTTTTCCTTCCCTGCTTCGTTGACTGCTCGTTGTCCTACCTGTCGGCATCTGGTGATGCAAAGCGGACTCTAGCCCAAACAACCCCATTTTCCATCCCTAATCTACAACCGAGGAAGACGTCCCCATGAACCGTGTTTAGTAATTACCCCTGTGCCATGATTACGTGCGCCACTGGGGACTGCTGGAAGCTGTCCGCGAGATGATTCAGAACGCACTGGCAGCAAGTCCCCGATCAAGTGGTCCATTGCTGGACACATCCTGACCGTGACTAGCCGTAGCACCGTGCTGCCGTCCAGTACCCGGGTGCTGGACAAGGCCGATGACAAGCCCAGCTTCGGCGAAGCCTTCAAGCTGACTCTGCTCGTATTAGCGAGCCTCGGCTAAGAAACCAAACTGTACAATGGTGGTTTACACACCGAAGTGACCACTCTGACCATTATCAGCTGATTTCAGACTGTGAGCATAAAATGTGAGCCAAGCCCATCAACTAAAAATATAATGAACACCTTGCATGCGGTATATGCGTCAGCTTGATTC
Organism: Pseudomonas sp. BS-2016; assembly: GCF_001806145.1. Lineage (NCBI taxonomy): Bacteria > Pseudomonadati > Pseudomonadota > Gammaproteobacteria > Pseudomonadales > Pseudomonadaceae > Pseudomonas > Pseudomonas sp. BS-2016. The sequence goes on along the minus strand of NZ_MLCT01000024.1, from coordinate 84,714 downwards.
ATTTGCTCTTTAATGGTGTTGTATGCCTGCGCTGGCCATCCAAGTCCGACCATTTCGGCAATTTTGTGCCGACCGCGATCAGCTATTGCTCTAGCCTCTTCTAAATACGCAGTCACTGTATATGTCATTAGAAAACTACGCGATTGAAAGTCCACGTTTTTTCTAACCGTTGGGCGAGCAGCCGGACTGTCAGCACGTAGTAATACCGCGTAGCCTCACTGCGTTCGCTCAAGCGATGTTCGAGAAACCACGCCACATGCTTCCTTTGCCAAGTCCACGGGTTTTCTCGCTGCCAGCGCTCTGCGATTTCAACCTGAATGATTTTCGCCTGGCGCAAATGACGTTGCCGCGTTGCGTGCGAACCGATCAGCACGCCATCCAAGAACAGTTCCATATCGAATGACTGACTCATGTTCGTCCCCCAATGTAGGCAGCGACCACATCGATCCGACCGTGCCCCAGCTCATAGCCGATTTGCCTCCGGGCCTCACGATCAAGGCGCTGATTTAGCTGGCCACATTCACCGCCGTTGATAGGTGCGCGATGTTGGGTGATTTGCTCGTAGCGCTCACATGCGTACGCCGCTCGTAGTTCGTGGAAGCCGTTGAGATTGTGCGCATGAATGGTGTCGCGCGCAGGACGGACGATTTCCTGGAGAACGCTCAAGTAGCTTTCGTTCGGAGCAATCAGGTTGCGGCTACCAGCAGGCGACACTAGCCTCGCAAATTCAAGCGCGCCACGAATATGGTCGTCCACCGCAATCCAACGAGGTGCTGATGCACCGGCGCGGCCGCCTTTGGTGCCGTCCTGAATGTTGATCCTGGCTAAGTCTTTGGCTTCAAGGCTTAGCCGTGGCAGGTCAGCCAAGATGGCCTCACGCAAGCGCATGCCGGTGGACCGCGCCAACAGAATGATCGCTGCTGACCGTAGCTGATGATGCTTGCAAAGTTCATCGACAATCGGCTTAACCTGTTCGCGGTCTTGGCCCTGCGGAACCGAGTGGCGAACTCCGCTGCGTTGCATACCCAACGCCTTGCTCGGACTTGGCAATTTCACATACTGATCACCGCGAAGCGCTGCCATGGTCCTGTTAACGCTGGATAGCCGGTTTTGTGCAGTGCTGATGGCTAGGTCGCCGTGCTCAACCAGCCCGCGAAGGTATGCGGCATAGTCCGAAAGCACCTCACTATCAATCTGCCGCGCATCGTTAACCCTTGGCCCCGCTTCAGACCGACACCACTTTACGAATGCTAACCACCGATCACTGTGCGCCTTAACCGTACCGTAGTGACCGCCGCCGAACATATCTTTCAGCGCCTGCGGCCCTGCGTAGCTCAATTGCCTACCGTAACCAAAATTGCGCCCATCGCGCCTACCCACTAATGCCATGCCGGTTACCTCATCTGCTATTCGCGTTCCGCGCCCCACGTCATCCCGCCAAGAATGTTGAGTGTTATCAGGGATCAAGGCCCCTGCGGCCTGTGGGGATGTCCACTAACGCGGGACTTACGGCTCCTTACGACCGGGAGCATGGGCATCTCATGATCTGGCCTCCTGAGCACCGATACCGGTGGGCGGGTGGAGGCTGCATTGGCTGACGAAACCAGCGCCGCGAGATCCTGAGTCGGGTGAAGGCAGCGTTGCGATGACAGGGGCATGCCTGGCTGTCAGCCAGGTGCAGTCCAATCCATGGTCTGCGGCACCATCATCTACATCGCTGTTGCTGGTGACTTCGGTGTTTGTCACGCCGATTGTCACGAGGAGGATTGCGGCAAAGCCACGTTCTATATGGGCTGCAGCAGTAGTTTGAGCGCCCGTCTCTTTCCGGAGAAAGAGACGGGCAAAGGGTTGGCGCACACGAAATGGCCAAGCGGGTAGGTTGCTGCGGGGCAGAAGGGTAGGGTGGTTGCCGCAGTGGCAACGATGTTGAGTAGGCATCCATCACATGGGTAGTGACCGTAAGAGCTACCGGACGCGAATCGTACTTGGGATGAACCGCCTCACGAAGGGCGTGACCTTTCAGGTTTTCTGGTCACATTTTGCTGCCTCGGCAGCACTTGCAAATTCTGGTTTACGCCTGTGGACAAAAGTCGTCAAGCGGCCTGATTTCAGATAATTAGCGCCTGTGGATAAAACTATCCACCGGTGGACAATGTTGGTTTTCCACAGACGCTCAGCTGTGCCAGCCGTTTTTCTCTAAGGTTCGGTCCTTTTAAACGGGGCGGCTTTGCAGCCCCGTTTAAAAGGACCCGCGCGGAGGAGCTTCATGCGTTGCGGCGAGTAACTTCAAAGCGAATTTGTAGCGGTGGGGCGGCGGGCTACTCGGCCCACCTGGCACTGCGAATGCGCGTGACGTTCTCACCCGCCTGCTTGGCAAACTCATACGGCGTCACATAGTGCTCGCGGTTCGCCTCCAGAAAACCGGCCCCACCAAGTCATGATCATTCGGCGCTCCTCAAGGAATTCGGCCTTGTGGATATACGCGGCGCGCAGATTGTTGCGCTCCTTGTGGCTCATCTGCCGCTCAATGGCCGTCTCTGACCACAACCCGAACTCGATCAGCGCGCTACACGCCATGGCACGAAAGCCGTGGCCGCAGATGTCCACCTTGGAGTCGTAGCCCATCGTCCTCAAAGCAGCGTTCACCGTGTTCTCGGACATTGGTTTCCACGGCTTGGGGTCTTCGGCAAACACCAGGTCGAATTTGCCGGTGATTGAGTGGACCTGTTCCAGCAAGGCCACCGCTTGCGGCGATAAGGGTACAAGGTGAAGGTCAAGCTTCGCGCATGATGCTTCTCACGTAGTTCTTGATCCTGAACGCCACATCTATGCGCCGCGCCTTGTCATAGCTCCCAGTGGCATGGCGGTATAGCACCCATAGCCCTGCATACGCTCTAGGGCTGAGGCCGTTGGCATGGAATTCAGGCAAAAAAAAGCCCTCATTAAGAGGGCCTTTTTCAGAGAGCTGCTAGCTCTTGGACCAGCTTGGGCATGAATCCTACGCGTACAGGTTGATCCGCTAGGCCAAGAAGGGGATAGATCTCTCCGCCAATACCAGGTTTCACTTCGCCCGATTCGGTACGCTCGGCATCTGTAGCGAAAACCACAAACTCGAACTTGTCCGCGATGAAGCGTGGGAATTCTTTTCTCAACGACTCTTCGGACTTGCTGTGCATGACCGGGGAAACGATAAAGATCTTTTGAGGCTGGATATCTTCAATCAGCTCCAAAAGATTTGTCCGTACTACACAGCTGCCAGAAATGATCGACTTAGCAATGATGAGCACCTGAGTGCTCTCGTAGCCAGGTTCCAAGAACTTGTGTACGACCGGAGCGATGCTGCTACCACCTGGAATTTGATAGTGATTGTTCCAGAAAACAGCGGCTTTGGTTTTGTGTTCCCGCTTGAGGGAGTCATAAATGCCTCGGCCCAAGAAATCTGCATCTTCCGCAGTAGCCGCAACTAGGCAGCTTTCGGACAGAGAAATCTTGTCACTCAGCAATTTCCCCAAGAGGGAGCCGAGCTTAAACATCTCGCCAGAGTAGCTCTCCGGGTTGTTCACAAACGACAGCAGGTTTCTGAGGCCTGCTTTGGCCTCTTCCGCAGCAAAGGCACTGTAGCTTCTAGTAACAATGCTCATTGTTGGTCTCCCCCTGTGGGCTGTCGATCAGCAAGCATTCCCGCTTCCACTGTCATCAGCAGCATGAGGACCTCCCCAGGGCTGCGCAGTTCGGAGAGCTTCGATGGCTCTGGAGCGGCTGCGTTGACTGCGACCTTCACTTCCATGCCATTGTAGCTGATTTTAAAAGCGGTGCATTCTACCGCTACCGATCCCATTTGGAAACGGTCAAGTAGCTCAGTGAGCCATTTCGGTGGCGTGTTCGGAGCATCATTCGCTGCCACCATCTGGTCTACCTCTGGTGGGTGGAACCCGCCGAAAATATCGGGTCGAGATGACGCTTTAGCCTTCGTTAGGACATCTAGAACGGTGCGGCCGTTCCGATTGTCCGCATGCCATTGGCCGAGAACGAGACGATAGGCCTCATCCATCCGAGACAACCTTGCAGACGCGCACAGTGCTGTGAGTGCATCCCGAAGCGGGCCGTGCTCCATCACGAGCTCAGTGGAGCTGTGCTCATACGGGAAATACTCAGAGTGGCAAAAACGGCGCATTCCAACAGGAATTTTTGCATCATTGGCCGCTGCTTTGGCTTCTGAGCTGACCACCAAGATCTGCTCATGGCTAGCCGCTTTGTGGTGGTCAGCATCGATGATTGCCTGCATATCGAATCGGTTCTGCATTTCTGCATCCCAGTTCGCAGCTGTCCCATCGGAATTCTTGGCTTGATAGTTCACCTTATGGCCGGTCGTCACTTCCCGAACACATAGGTCATCCACGAATGCGGCTTCCTGGCAACTGATGCGATAGTGCGCACACTCAGCTGGGGTCTTGGTTGCCCCGATACGGCAGACTGTGTGGACCGCATAAGCGCCTTCGAAATCAGCGCCTTTCTTATTGTTCTCACCGCCTTGGCCGATGTGCCCCAACGTTTTGGCTTTCTTCTGACCGAAGCGGGACTCTACAAAGGCTTCTACGTCCGTGTTAGACATCATGTTCATCAGCGGGCTCACAAGGCGGCAAGTGTGACTGTCTGGCCAGAGCATACATCACTTCGGAGAAATAACAGAGGGTAGCGCCAGATGGGGATTACGCATCTGGCGCTGGGCCTGTGAACCCCGGCGCTCCCTCAAATTCAGGCGAATGTGTGGCCATGTGCTACCGTTTGTGGTCTCTATCCATGTTGCTTACAGGGGGTCACATGTTCACTGATATCAAGCCGGGTCCGAAGCCAAAGCGCGAAGATGGAAAAGACGACCGCAGACGGCATGTAAACCCGCCTAACGACAAGAAGCACCCGACTCTGCCGATTCACAAGCACCAGCCTGGCGATTGATTGTTGTAGGTTGTTCAGCCCTCATTCATCAAGCATGCCGGAGGGCTTCTGTTAAAAGTGCGAACGAGCCAAAAAACAGATAGCGGAACACTCACGCCGCAGCATTCTCACGGGTCTTCAAGAGCCTCAGCAGCGTGCTCCGAGAGGCGCCAGTGGCCGCACAGGCCTCCGACCAGCTGCCACCTCTATCCCAAATCGCCAGAATTGCGGTGTTGCGCTCATGGTTCGCTGCGCGGCCTTTGTAGGTCCTCTCAACCCGGAACCTGAGCCTGTCACGCTCCTTGGCCTCGGCGATGCCCTGAGTGTCCTGCAGCGTCTGTTCTCATAGTCCTTGCGGGCGATGGCGTCCATAATCGAATTCAGGACGTCCATCATCCGCATGGTCATTTCAAATGCAGTGCTGTGGGTGACTTCATAGCGGTTTTGGGATGATGGGGCGGCGGGCTACTCGGCCCACCTGGCACTGCGAATGCGCGTGACGTTTTCACCCGCCTGCTTGGCAAACTCATGCGGTGTCACATGGTCCTCACGGTTCGCCTCCAGAAACCGGCTCCACCAAGTCATGATCATCCGGCGCTCCTCAAGGAACTCGGCCTTGTGGATATACGCGGCGCGCACATTGTTGCGCTCCTTGTGGCTCATCTGCCGCTCGATGGCCGTCTCTGACCACAACCCGGACTCGATCAGCGCGCTACACGCCATGGCGCGAAAGCCGTGGCCGCAGATGTCCACCTTGGTGTCGTAGCCCATCGTCCTTAAAGCAGCGTTCACCGTGTTCTCGGACATCGGTTTCCACGGCTTGGCATCTCCGGCAAACACCAGGTCGAATTTGCCGGTGATCGTGTGGATCTGTTCCAGCAAGGCCACCGCTTGCGGGGATAAGGGCACAAGGTGAATGTCTCCGGCCATTTTTGTACCCCGTGTGGAAAAAGGTACGCCGTCCAGCGCCGGACGAGTGTCAGGGATCTCCCAGATCCCGCGCTTGAGGTCGAATTCGCCCCATCGTGCGAAGCGCAGTTCGCTGGAGCGCACGAACACGTGCAGCGACAGCATCACCGTCAGGCGGGTGAGGGCTCGGCCTTTATAGGTGTCGATACGCGCCTGTAGTTCTGGTAGCCGCGATAAGGGTAGTGCGGGACGGTGTGTCACCCTTGGCGCTTGGACTGCGCCATCCAAGTCGTGAGCTGGGTTCACCGTGATCAGCCGAAGGCGCTTGGCCTCGCGCATGATGCTTTGCAGGTAGTTCTTGATCCTGAGTGCAACGTCGATGGTGCCACGCTTCGTCACCGCCTCAAGTGGCTGCATGAGATCGTGGGTATCGAGCTCGACGATTGCCCTAGCGCCGATGATAGGGAGTACGTGGGTCTTCAACCTGCTGAGTACGGTCTTGGCGTGGCCCGGCGCCCACTTGGGCACCATGGCGGCATACCAGTCGAGCGCGACGCTTTCGAAGGTGCGCCCGTTGATCACGGCTTGGGCCTTGGCCTGCTGCTTGGACTGGATGGGGTCGATGCCGTTGGCAAGCTGCTGTTTGAGTTCGAGCCGCTTACGGCGTGCGTCGGCCAATCCCACCACCGGGTAACTCCCGAGGGCGGTGAGGCCTTCGCGGCCATCGGGTTTCACGTACCTGAGCCGCCAGCCTTTGCGGCCGTTGGGTTGTACGAGCAGGTAGAGGCCATTACCGTCGAAGAGCTTGTACTCGCGCTCTCGGGGCTTTGCTGTGCGGCAGGTGGTGTCTGTGAGCGGGGCGGTAGTGCGGGCCATAAGGGTACTCCCCAATATCGAACTGGAGCTATCCTTAAAACTACCCTTATTAGCTGTGGCTGCCACCGGAATCCGACGGAACGCCAAAACGAAAAAACCCGCCAGAAGGCGGGTTTTTCGAGGGTTCCAGAGATTTTTAAAGCCTTCTCTGGAACCTTGTATGGTGCCGGCACCAAGAGTCGAACTCGGGACCTACTGATTACAAGTCAGTTGCTCTACCAACTGAGCTATACCGGCGTTATGGGCGACGAGTATACCGGGATGTTTTGGCTTGTAAACCCCTGATATCAGACTATTTTCACAGTCTCTGCCGCAACGCTGGCGCCATCGGGGTTGTGGAGGTTTTCCAGGCTGTCGAATGACTCGCAAAGATCAGCCAATTTGGGCATTACGCGCGGGCAAACCCCAGTTCAAACAATGTTCCGCTGTCGTCGCTGCTGACGCGGACTTGGCCGTCGTGCAGGTGCATGATCGAGCGCACGATCGCCAACCCCAGGCCGCCCGAGTCCCCCGGTTCTGCCCGCGACGGGTCGATCCGGTAGAAGCGGTCGAACAATTTGTTCAAGTGCTGCGGATCAATCGTCGGCCCGGTGTTGTGGACGCCGATCCAGCAGTACCCCGGTTCATCTCGTCGCAGCAACCTGACCGTCGACCCCGGCTCGGCATGGCGCACGGCATTGGCCAGCAAGTTGCTCAGGGCCCGTTGCAGCAAGTGCAGATCCGCCGTCAGCGTCCCGTGGAGCTGGTTGTCCAGGCGCAGTTGACGGTCTTCGGCCAGGGCGTCGAAGTAATCACACAGCTCTTGGCCCACGTCCTGCAGGTTCACGAGGTGCAGGTGCAGCGGGCGCTGGCCGTGTTCGGCGCGGGCGAGGAACATCAGGTTTTCAGCCATGCGGTTCAGGCGTTCGTATTCTTCGATGTTCGAGGCCAGCACGTCCTGATATTCGGCCGGGCTGCGCGACTGGTTCAGCGCCAGGCTGTTGCTGCCCAGCAGGTTGTGCAGCGGGGTGCGGATCTCATGGGCCAGATCGGCCGAAAACTGGGACAGCCGCTCAAAGCTGTCTTCAAGCCGCGCCAGCATGGCATTGAGTGCTTGCACAGGTTCTTTGAGTTCGCTGGGCACGTTATCCACAGGCATGCGCTGGTCGAGGCTGCGCGGGTTGATGCCGCGCATGGCTTGCGCCAGCGTGTGCAAAGGTTTCAGGCCGCGACGCAACAGCAGGCCGCCCAGGGCGAAGGCCAGCAGCGTGCCCAGTCCGATGGCGACGTACAGGTTCAGGCGATAGCGGGCGAGGATGTGCTCGCGCTCTTCGAGACGTTTACCGACCATCACGCTCAAGGTCTCGCCCGCTGGCCCCTGCGCCATGCCCGCCAGCAGCACGGTCGCATCGCGGGTCTGGATGTCGGCCCGTTGCGGCGCGCGATCTTTGGCGATGGGTGGCAGCGTGGGCAGGGCTTGTTGATGCGGGTTGATGGCGATGACCTGCCCGCCATCCTGACGGTTGACCAGCAGCACGCTGTCCTGATTGCCCAGCATGTTCTGGTACAGGCGCGGGCGGGCTTGCAGGGCTTCGAGGCTGTCACTGTCGTGGAGCAAGGCGCGCATCTGTTCCAGTCGCCCGAGCAGCGCCTGATCGTCCCGCAGGGCCAGCTCCGATGCCAACGAGCGATACAGAAACACCCCAATCACGCTCAGCACCAGCGCGCAGGTCAGGGCAATCGCCAGCGCCAGGCGCCAGGCGATGGATTTACTCATCGGGCGCTTCCAGTTGATAACCGACGCCGCGCACCGTGTGGATAAGTTTGGGCATGTAGGGGTCGTCGACCTTGGAACGCAGGCGGCGCACGGCGACTTCGACCATGTTGGTGTCGCTGTCGAAGTTGAGGTTCCAGACCTGCGAGGCGATCAGGGTGCGTGACAGCACTTCGCCCTGTCGGCTGGCCAGTAAATGCAACAGTGCGAATTCTTTGTTGGTCAGGCTGATGCGCTGGCCGCCCCGGCTGACGCGACGGCGCAGCACGTCGATTTCAAGGTCCGCGATGGTGTAGGACTCAGCCTCGCGCATCGGGCCACGGCGCAACAGGGTGCGCACCCGCGCCAGCAGTTCAGCGAAGGCGAAGGGCTTGAGCAGGTAGTCGTCGGCGCCCAGCTCCAGGCCACGCACGCGGTCTTCTATGGCGTCTTTTGCCGTCAGGAACAACACCGGTGTGGCGCCTCGCTGGCGAATCAATTGCAGCAACTGCCAGCCGTTGAGCCCCGGCAGCATCACATCCAGGATGACCAGGTCGTAGGCCTGCTGCTCGATAAAGTAACGCCCGTCCAGGCCGTTCAACGCCACATCCACGGCAAAGCCGGATTCTTTCAGGCCTTTGGCCAGAAACTCCGCGGTCTTGGCTTCGTCTTCCACCACTAACAAACGCATCGCACACCTCGATCAATCGTCTGCACAGGCTAGGGGCTGTTCGCGTTTTATTGCAAGCCGCGTCGCGGGTTACAGGTGAAACGCGGCCCGAAGGGACGAAAGCCCACGTGGCTGCTGTGAAACGGGAACAGATCCTAGGCGCCTTCGCGGGTGTTTCCTATTACAAACTTGTAATCCAACTGACGGGGTTCTGACGAACAGCGCCGGGTAAGGTGGCGTCATTCATTCAGGAGCAAGCCCAATGATGCTGAAAACCCTGCTGTCAGGCGCGGCCATGGTCGTTGCCATCAACGCTCAGGCCGCCCCTGCATTGCCGCGGCATGCGGAGCTGGATCTGACCACGGCGCGGCAACTGGCCGATGCCACCCTCGCGCACTGTACCGGTGCTTTTAGCGTGCTGGACCGGGGTGGCAACGCACTGGTGACCATGCGACCTGAAAGCGTCGGGCCGCACAATGCCGTGGCCAGCCAGCGTAAAGCCTACACCGCGCTCTCCACCAAAACCCCGACCCGGCTGTTTGCCGAGCGGGCACGCAACAATCCCGAAGCATCCAACCTCAATTCGATCCCGGAATTGCTGCTGTTGGGCGGCGGCGTCCCGCTGTTTGCCGGGAGTGAACTGGTAGGGGCGCTGGGCGTGGCCGGTGCCGGTGGGGCTGAGCAGGATGAAGCCTGTGCAATCAGCGCCGCGCAAGCCGTCGGCCTGACGATTACGCGTTAATTGTTATTAACTGGAGGATGACCGATGAAAACTTTACGTATGACGATGGCCGCTTTGAGCCTCAGCGCGGTGTCCAGCCTGGCATTGGCCGCAGGCAACCCATTGAGCGTGCATGTGTTGAACCTCGAAAACGGCTTGCCGTCGCCGGGTGTCAACGTGACGCTGGAGCAACACGTTGGTGAGAGCTGGCAGCCGCTGGCGCAGGGCGTGACCAACGAACAAGGGCGCATCAGCGAGCTGTTCCCGGCCAAAAAGGCCCTGGAAACCGGCGAATACCGCGTGGTGTTCAAAACCGGGGACTACTTCAAGAAGGCCGGGCGCGACACGTTCTTCCCGGAAATTCCGGTGATTTTCGACGTGAAAAACGTCGATCAGCACTACCACATCCCGCTGCTGCTGAGCCCATACGGCTTCTCGACCTATCGCGGTTCCTAGTACAAAAGGCAGGCCCACTGCTGGCGTCAGTTATCCACAGCGCTGCGCCAGCAGCATCAGGTTACGCGGGGTCAGGTGACGGTCGCAGAATGCGCCCAGTTGCACGTCGTAGCCGTTTTCACTCAGGTACAGCGCGCGATCCAGCACCAGCCACAGCTCCAGCGGACGCCGGAATAAGCCGCGCACCAGTTCCAGGTTGCGCACCTGCGCCAGCCGCTGCCACCCCGCCGCTTCCAGCACCGCCCAATCTTCGGTGCCGGTTGTGGATAAGTGCTTCAGCGCCGCCAAGTCTTCGCAATAGTCCGCAAACGGCTTGTTCAGCCACGTGCTCGGTAACGACGGTGTGGATAAGTAGTCGCCACACTGCCGCGCCTGCCGCTGCCACACATCAAACCCCAACCGCCGCGCCATCGATTCATCGCGCTGGCGGCGTACGCGGCTGCCTGCGGTGACGGTCTCGCTCATGGGCAGGCTCAAGTCTTCCCGGCTCAGCGACAGGCCCGAGGCACGGGCGGCTGTGGATAACGGCTGATAGGTCGGGGTGCTGATGCGGTTGTAACAACACGGCGAGAGTGCCAGTTGTCCACAGCCGGCGGCGCTCGCCAATTGCAGCAGCCGGACGTGCAGATCGCCACAGGCATGCAGCGCGACCGGGGTCATGTCGGCCGTCAACTGCCCGGCGGCCTCGGCCGTGAGCACGTCTTGTTGCACGTGCCGGGCGTCGAGGCGGTGACGCTGGCTGAGCAATTGACCGGAATCAATCAGCGCCGGGTCGTATTCCAGGCACGTCAATCGCTGCCCTGAGCTGAGCAGGCGGCGCCCCAAATGGCCTTTGCCCGCGCACCAGTCCAGCCAATGAGTGGGCGGGGTCTGAAACGTCAGGCACTGAGCGAAGGCGTCGATCTGCTGCCATTTACGCCCCGGCACGTCGACCTGCAAGCGCGGCAGCGCTGGCATGAACCCTTGCGTCGGCAAGGCCGACACGGCGCTCAAGGCACGCGACATCGCCGCCAGCGCCGGAAACGGTGCAGGGGCGGGCAGGTGATGCGGTTGGTTGTGGTTGTCTTCGGCGTCCTGTAACGAACGCTGGCGCAACCACTGCGCCAGTTCGGGGTGTTGCGCTTCCCACGGCATAGTCAACTGCGTGAATGGCCGCGGGCGCCACAGGTGTTGATGCTGGCTGAGCCAGCGGTCCAGCGCCTGGAAGCGGGTGAGCAATGACGCTCCCCGCAACACGTCGGCCTTATCGGCCCTGGCAGGCATCGACGCGCAACCAGCGCTCCAGCAGCTTGAAGCCCTGAATCAGCACAAACGACATGACCAGATAGATCACACCGGCAATCAGGAACATGTCCACCGTCTGGTACGTGCGGGCAATGATGGTGCGGGTCATGCCGGTCAGTTCCAGCAAGGTCACGGTACTCGCCAGCGAACTGGCCTTGAGCATCAGGATCACTTCATTGCTGTACGCGGGCAGGCCGATGCGTGCAGCACGCGGCAGCACAATGTGGATCAGGGTCTTGAAGCGCGACATGCCCAGCGCCCGCGCGGCTTCGATTTCACCCGGCGGGATGGCCTGAATGGCGCCCCGCAGGATCTCAGCAATGTACGCCGCCGTGTGCAGGGTCATGGTGATGACCGCGCACCAGAACGGGCTGCGCAGGTACGGCCACAACACGCTGTCGCGCACCGCTTCAAACTGCCCGAGGCCGTAATACACCAGAAACAACTGGATCAGCAGTGGCGTGCCGCGGAAGAAGAAAATGTACGCATACGGCAGCGAGCGCACGTACCACAGCCGGGACGAACGGGCGATGCCCAGCGGGATGGCGACGATCAGGCCGGCGATCACCGACAGCGCGGTCAGTTCGAGGGTCAGGGTTGCGCCCTGAATCAGCTTGGGCAGCCACTTGATGAAGAGTTCCCAGACCATTACGTTCTCCTCACAAAGCCGCGCGCTGCGCGTTTTTCAAGCACATGCATGGTGCCCATGGCCAGCACGGTCAGGCCCAGGTACATCACGGCGGCCACCATGTAGAAGGTGAACGGGTGTTTAGCGAAGGTCACAGCGTTTTGTGCCTGACGCATGATTTCTTCCAGACCGATCACCGACACCAGCGCGGTGTCTTTCATCAGGATCATGAACAGGTTGCCCAGACCGGGCAGGGCGATCCGCCACATTTGCGGCAATACCAGCCGGGTGAAAATCCGTGGCTTGGTCAGGCCCAGCGCCAGGCCCGCTTCGCGATGGCCTTTGGGGATGGCCAGAATGGCGCCGCGAAACACTTCAGTGGCGTACGCGCCAAAGCACAAGCCCAGCGCGATGACACCCGCCGCGAACGCGCTGAGGGTCAGGTCGGGCATGCCGAGGAACTCGCCCAGCGCGCGCACGGCATTCACGCTGCCGAAATAAATCAGCAACACCCACAACAGCTCTGGCACACCGCGTACCAGCGTCGAATAAGTGCCGCCCAGCCAGCGAACCGGCTTGTAGGGCGAGGTTTTGGCCAGTGCGCCGAGCAAGCCCAGCACCAGGCCCAGACACAGCGCCGTGAGTGCCAGTTTGACGGTCATCAGCGCGCCAGCGGCAAGCGCCGGGCCGAATCCGTATAAGTCGATAGTCATAAATAGGCAGGCTTTGCTAGGGACCGGCGCCACCTTGCGGCGCGCCGGTCAGGCAGGTCATTCAATGCTGAATGGGAAATACTTGTCGTTGATCTTCTTGTAGGTGCCGTCTTCTTTGATTTCTTTGAGGGCAAGGTTCAACTTGGTGCGCAGATCGGATTCGCCTTTGCGCAGCGCAATGCCGACTTTGTCGTCTTCGTTGATCGGATCCTTTTTGAACTCGAACGCCTCACCGGGCTTGCTCTTCAACCAGTCGTAGATGGCGTACTTGTCGGCCAGTAACGCATCGACGCGGCCCGAAGCCAGGTCGAGGTAAGCGTTTTCCTGAGTGTCATACAGCTTGATGTCACCACCGACGTTGTCTTCCAGCCAAGTGGCGGCCTGGGTCGCACGTTGGGTGCCGAGTTGTTTGCTTTTGAGCGAGTCGATGTCAGTTTCGAACTCGACCTTCTTAGAAGCCACGAACTGCTGTTTGTTGGAGTAGTACGGGTCGGTGAAATCAACGGCCTGTTTGCGTTCGTCAGTGATCGACAGCGACGACACGATGAAGTCGAACTTCTTGGCATTCAGTGCAGGGATGATGCCGTCCCAGTCCGAGGTCACCACCTCGCACTCGGCCTTCATCTTGGCGCACAGGGCCATGGCGATGTCGTAGTCGAAACCGACGACCTGGCCACTTGCGTTTTTGTTATTGAACGGAGGGTAAGCCCCCTCAATGCCGACTTTGTACTTATCCACAGCCAAAGCGTTCGCACTGAACACCAGCGTGGCGGCAGCGGCCAGAAGAAACTTTTTATAGTTCTGCATGCGTGTTGCTCCGTTAGCGGTTGCTGGACATGAATTGTTTGCAGCGCGCTGAAACCGGGTTATCGAAAACCTGTTCAGGCGACCCTTGCTCTTCGATCAGACCCTGGTGCAAAAACACGACTTCGGTGGACACCTGACGGGCAAAGCCCATCTCGTGGGTGACCAGCAACATCGTGCGGCCTTCTTCGGCGAGTGCGCGGATCACACTTAGTACTTCCTGGACCATTTCCGGGTCAAGCGCCGATGTCGGTTCATCGAACAGAATCACCTTGGGCTGCATGGCCAGCGTGCGCGCAATCGCGGCACGTTGTTGCTGGCCGCCGGACAGCTCGGAGGGGTAGGCGTGGCGTTTGTCAGCGATGCCGACCTTGGCCAGCAGCGCTTCTGCCACGTCAATGGCCTCGGCTTTGCTCTGCCCCAGCACTCGGCGTGGCGCCTCGATGATGTTGTCGAGGATGCTCATGTGCGGCCACAGGTTAAAGTTTTGAAACACAAAACCCAGTTCGCTGCGCATGCGGTTGATTTGCTTGCCATCGGCCGCAATCAGTTCGCCATTCTTGGCCTTTTTGAGCGCCAGCTCTTCCCCGGCCACGATGATCTGGCCTTCGTGGGGGTTTTCTAACAGGTTGATGCAGCGCAAGAGCGTCGATTTGCCGGAACCGGAAGAACCCAGGATCGAGATCACGTCACCGTCGCGTGCGGTCAGCGAGATACCTTTGAGTACCTCAAGCTCGCCGTAGCGTTTGTGCAAATTGCGGATTTCAAGCGCGGGCGTGGCCAGAGCCATGTGCGGTCCTCATTGTGTTCGGGTGCGATCCTGCTATTGGGCGGCCGTCCTGGCGAAGGCCAAGCTAGCATAGGGCTGCAAAGGCCACCAACCGTCTCAGGGGTACAAAAAAGGCTGGGGGCAGTCGTGGGTCGCATTGCGACAGCAGACTGTCGCGTAGACAACAACCGAGCCGGTGTTTTGCCCTCGGGCCAGACAGGTATCGCGTAAAAAAGGTCGCGATGGTGCCAGTTTTGGCCCTTCGTTGGAAGCACGAACCTACTAAAGGTCAAAGATGCGCACAGGTTTGGGGCCTGTGTGGCGCAAATGGGTAATCTGGGTGCGTTTTCGGTAGGTGTAACTGAGTGTTACGGTAACGAATTCATCGAAAGCCTTGCGCTAAAGCGCCCGTGTTTTTTTCTGCGCACCTTTGCAGCCCGCGGAAAACGGCACTTTGTCACATTTTGGCTCACTTATTGCGTCAAGGATTCGAAACGCCTGTGTTGGTTACTTTTTACGAATGTCAACGCAGGTGCTCGGAATGGCTTCAATTAAAGGTAGTCGCAATGAGCAATACGCAATCCTCTAACCATCTGGAACAAGGGCTCAAGCCACGGCATGTGACCATGCTGTCGATTGCCGGTGTCATCGGCGCCGGCCTGTTTGTGGGCTCCGGTCACGCCATTGCGCAGGCGGGCCCCGCCGTGCTGCTGGCCTACGCCGCCGCCGGTACGCTGGTGGTGCTGGTGATGCGCATGCTGGCCGAGATGGCCGTGGCCTCACCCGATACCGGCTCGTTCTCCACCTATGCCGACCGTGCCATTGGCCATTGGGCCGGTTTCACCATCGGCTGGCTGTACTGGTGGTTCTGGGTCCTGGTGATTCCGCTGGAGGCCAACGCCGCCGCTACCATCTTGCACGCGTGGTTCCCGGACACCGCCATCTGGGTCTTTACCCTGGTCATCACCTTATTGCTGACCGCCACCAACCTGTTCAGCGTCAAGAACTACGGCGAGTTCGAGTTCTGGTTCGCCCTGGTCAAAGTGCTGGCGATCATCGGCTTCATCATTTTGGGCGTACTGGCGGTCTTCGGCTTGTTACCCAACAGCCAGGTCAGCGGTGTTTCCCATCTGGTCGACACCGTCGGCTTCATGCCCAACGGCATGGGCGCGGTACTGGCCGCCATGCTGACCACCATGTTCTCGTTCATGGGCACTGAAATCGTCACCATCGCGGCGGCCGAATCCAAAGACCCGAGCAAGCAAATCACTAAGGCCACCAACTCGGTCATCTGGCGGATCGGCTTGTTCTACCTCGTGTCGATCTTCCTGGTCGTGGCGCTGGTGCCGTGGAACGACGCGGGCCTGGCGCAGGTCGGTTCGTACCAGACCGTACTGGATCGCATGGGCATCCCGAACGCCAAGCTGATCGTGGACATCGTGGTGCTGATCGCTGTGACCAGTTGCTTGAACTCGGCGCTCTACACCTCGTCGCGCATGCTGTTCTCGTTGAGCAACCGTGGCGACGCCCCGGCGGTGGCCAAACGCACCAACGCCAGCGGCACGCCTTACTGGGCGGTGATGATGTCCACCGGTGCGGCGTTTCTCGCGGTATTCGCCAACTACGTCGCCCCGTCGCAAGTGTTTGAATTTCTGCTCGCCAGTTCCGGCGCCATCGCTCTGTTGGTGTATCTGGTGATCGCCGTGTCGCAACTGCGCATGCGCCAAAAGCGCACCGCCGAAGGCGAAAAAATCGCGTTCAAAATGTGGCTGTTCCCGGGCCTGACCTGGGCGGTGATTGTGTTCATCGTGGCGATTTTGACCGTCATGCTGTTTCAGGAAGCGCATCAGGTCGAGATCATTGCCACCGGCCTGCTGAGCATCTTTGTGGTCACGGCGGGCCTGCTGGTCGCCCGTCGTCGACGCATTGAAAAAATGGGGGCACCGGTACTCAACTGACGCCAGGACGGCACAACCGGCTGAGTACCACCCAGACCGCCATCGACACTGATGGCGGTCTTTTTTTGGGTTGAACAAAGCCCACCGGGATGACCGTTGATCACTATCTGCGGGGGATTTCTCACTCTGTGGGAATGCAATTTCAGCTAATGGGAAACTCCGTGCACCATGCGAGCAAGAGCATGGGGCCGACAATGAACAACAACACGCCAACAGATCGCTTACTGCACATCCTCGTCATGCTGGGGCAATCCGGCGAGGCCATCTCCGCCCGCGAGCTGTCCGTACAACTGGGCCAGCCGCTGAGCAGCACTTACCGCCACCTCAAAACCCTGCTGCGTTGGGGGCTGGCCGAAGAAAACGGACAGGGCCGCTACCTGCCCGGCCCGGCCTGTTTGCAACTGGCCAAAAAATTCGACCGCGAGGCGGTTCTGGTCACGCTGGCCAAGCCCGAACTCAAACGGCTGGCCGACCTGAGCCAGGAAAGCGTGGCGCTGATGGTGCCCAGTAATGGCCAGGCGATCTGCATCGAACTGGTCGACAGCCCGCAGCCGCTGCGCTGCTGTTACCAGAAAGGGCTGGCCCAGCCGCTGTTGGTCGGCGCCTCGGCGCGGGTGCTGCTGGCGCACATGGACCCGGCTCACAGCCTCGCCCTGTTGCACAGCCAGGGCGTCGACGCGCCCGCGTGCGCCGACTACCAGCGCAGTTTTGAGCAGATCCGCGCTCAGGGTTACGCCGTCAGCCTCAGTGAAATCGACGACGGCATCTGGGGCGTCAGCGCCCCCTTGATCGACAGCCGCGAGCGCCTGCAAGGCGCCATCAGCCTTATGGCCCCCGCTTTTCGCGCCCAGCAACGCAGCGAACGCCTGATCCGTTGGACGCAGGACGTCGCGCTGCGCCTGAGCGCTCGCCTGGATTGAATGTAATGGGAGTTTTCGCATGACCGTTGTACCTGACATGACCCTGTGGACAGGCCGCATTGACGCCGCCGAAGGGCAGGGCGCCCTGCGCTGGCATCAATGGATCAAACCGCTGGCGCCGGGTATGCCGGCGGGCGCGGCGCTCATTGGTCTGGCCAGTGATGAAGGCGTCAAACGCAATCAGGGCCGCACGGGCGCGCGTCTGGGGCCACCGGCCTTGCGCTCGGCGCTGGCCAATCTGGCCTGGCACGGCAGCGCGCCGTTGTATGACGCCGGGGACGTGGCCTGTGTGGGCAGCGACCTCGAAGGCGCACAACACGCTTACGCCGCGCAGGTCACTGAGCTGCTGACCCAAGGGCATTTGCCATTGGGGCTGGGGGGCGGGCATGAAATCGCCTTCGCCAGTTTCAGCGGGCTGGCCGATTACCTGCGCGGGCAAACCCCCGCACCGCGCATCGGCATTCTCAATTTTGATGCGCACTTTGACCTGCGCCACGCCGAGCAAAGCAGTTCCGGCACGCCCTTCCGGCAAATCGCCGAGTACTGCCAGCGCGCCGACATGCCGTTTGCGTATTGCTGCCTGGGCGTCAGCCAGTTGAACAACACCCAGGCCCTGTTCGAACAGGCCGAGCGGCTGAACGTGCGTTACCGCCTCGACCGGCACATGAACAGCTGGGACATGCCCGCGCTGGAGGCCGCGCTGGATGAGTTTTTGAGTGGCGTTGACCACCTCTACCTCACGCTTTGTCTGGACGTGCTGCCTGCTAGTCAGGCGCCGGGCGTGAGTGCGCCGTCCGCACACGGGGTCGATCTGAACATCGTTGAGCACCTGGTACGGCGCGCCAAGGCCAGCGGCAAGGTGCGCATGGCCGATATTGCCGAACTCAACCCTGGCCTGGACCTGGACCACCGAACCGCCCGCATTGGTGCGCGGCTGCTGGCCAGCCTGATTGATTAAGTTATTCGCTCGTCCCTGAACCCGCTTGTTGAATCATAAAAAAAAGAGAAATTCGCCATGCTGACATTCCAACTGGATGCGCTGAGCACCCTGGCTCTCGCGCTGCTCCTGCTGGGCCTGGGTGCCCAACTGAAAAAACGCAGTTATTGGCTGCGCCAACTCTGCGTCCCCGCGCCGGTGATCGGGGGCTTCGGTTTTGCCTTGCTGATCTGGTTGCTGCGCGATCGGCAACTGCTCGACCTGACCCTCGACACGAGCCTGCAAACCCCGTTGATGGTGGCGTTCTTTACCACCGTCGGGTTGGGCGGCAGCCTGGGGCTGTTACGCAAGGGCGGCAAGTTGCTGTTTATCTACCTCGGGGCATGCTGGGGGCTGGCGCTGGTGCAAAACGTGGTCGGCGTGAGCGTGGCCAAGGCGCTGGGCATCGACCCGCTGCTGGGGATCATGGCGGGGGCGGTCTCGCTGGAAGGCGGGTTCGGCGCAGCGGCGGCGTTCGGCCCGATTGCCGAAAACCTGGGGGCCGTGGGGGCGACCACCGCTGCACTGGCGGCGGCCACCTTCGGCATGGTGGCGGGCGGCTTGCTCGGCAGCCCGTTGGCGCGCTGGTTGATCGAACGCAACGCGCTGAGCGTCAAGGCAGAAGACGCCGGGGACCTCAAAGCCTTTGAAGGGGTCGTGCACACGCCGCCTGCGGCACTGGACGCGGCGACCCTGCTGCGCCTGCTGACCTGCATCGTGGTGATCATGGTGGTGGGTTTCTGGCTGGGCGCCAGCCTGCAACAGCACCTGGGCATCGTGTTGCCCAGTTACGTGGGCGCCATGTTCGTGGCGATCGTGCTACGCAACCTCAACGACCGCACCCAGGCGGTAGAGCTGCCCGACCATGCGGTCAGCACCTTGGGCGATGTCAGCCTCGGCATGTTCCTGACCATGGCCATGATGAGTCTCAAATTCTGGGAACTGGAAAAGCTCGGCATGCCGTTGCTGGTGATTCTGGTGGTGCAGGTGGTGATCATGCTGTTGCTGTGCATCTTCGTGCTGTTCCGCCTGTTTGGCGGCAACTACGACGCGGCGGTGCTGTGCGCAGGCTTCATGGGGCACGGGCTGGGCGCCACGCCCAATGCCGTGGCCAACATGGGCGCGATCTGCGATCACTACAAAGTGTTTTCGTACAAAGCCTTCATCATCGTGCCGTTGTGTGGCGCGGTGTTGATCGACATTGTGGCGATCCCGATGATCACCTGGTTCATCAACGCCTTCGCCTGATCTGTCCACAGGCCGCTGGCCTTGGCGCGTCACCGGTTAAGGGTGACGCGCCAGGGCCGGAGGGCCGTCAGGCAACCCTGGGCACGGTAAAGCGGAACTCGCTGCCTTCTCCCGGCTTGCTTTCGGCCCGCAACTGGCCGCCGTGGGCCTTGATGATGCCCTGCGAGATGTAGAGCCCCAGCCCTGTGCCGGCCGCATTGCCCTCCTTGGCCGTCCAGTAGCGTTCGAAGATGTGCGGCAACTGCTCAGGCGCAATGCCTTTGCCCGAATCGCGCACGCTGAACACGATTTCATCGCCATTGGACATGGCCGCCACGCCGATCTTGCCATCGGCCGGGGTGAACTTGATGGCATTGCCGATCAGGTTCGACAGCACCTGAAACAGACGCTCCGGGTCGGCGTGGATCTTCAGGTCGGGCTCAGCGTTGAAGGTCAGTTCCACCGACTTGTCCAGCGCCAGAGGCGCCAGTAGCGAGAACGCTTCTTCGAAGATCTGCGCCACGTCCAGCGGCTGCGGGTTGATGGTGTAACGCCCGGCTTCGATCTTGGAGGTGTCGAGCAAGTCTTCCAGCAACACGTTCATGCGGCTGCTGGCTTGCTGCATGGTGTCGATGGCCGAGGTGATACGGCGCGAGGTGTGCGGGCCGTCGCTGCTGAAGGCTTTTTGCATCATGCCGCAGAGCATCGAAATGATGGTCATGGGGCTGCGCAAGTCGTGGGAGACCACGGCCACCAGTTCGTCGCGGGCACGCACGGCCTGTTGCTCGCGCAGCACCTGACGGGCGAGGTCGTTTTCCAGTGCCGAACGGCGCAAGTCATTGGCGGCGAACAGGTCGCCATGGCTCCACTTGCTGGAAATACCGTCCATTTCGACCTTCCACAGCTCAAACGACGTGCGCGGGCTCAGGCGCAGCCCCGTGGCGCTGGGCTCCAGATTGAGCGGCTTTTTCGGGTCGCCGCTCCACGGGATGCTTTCCTTCACCTCTTTGCGAAACCACAGCACCGCGTTGTCCACCGGCTTGGGCAGGGTCATGGCCAGCAGGCCGCTGGCGATGTCCTTGTACCCGGCGGCGGGCGCATAGACCGTTGACAGGTGATGGCTCGACAGCACCGACTCGCCCGACGCCTTGAACCACTGGTACAAGGCACGGATTTCATCGGGTGGCGGGCACTCGCCGTAACGGTGCAGCACCTTATCTTCCAGGATCGCCACGCCGCTGGCGCCGGTCAGCGACATCAGCCGCTCAGGCTCGGCGGCCAGGCCGTCAAACACGTGTTCCTGGCTGTGGACCATGGCCGTGTTGAGCTGCACCAGCGCCTCCATTTTGGCTTCGCGCTGGCGGCTGATTTCCAGGGTTTGCAGGGCACTGATTTGCAGCGACAGCACCTGCCCGATGGTCTGGCAGGCCATGCGCAGCTCATGGGGGACGTGCAGCGGCTGACGATGCCCGCAACTGATCAGGCCCCACAACCGCTCCCCGTCCATCAGCGAAATGCTCATGGACGACAGCACGCCCATGTTGCGCATGTACTGGCAGTGGATCGGTGACACGCTGCGTAACACCGCGCCGCTCAAGTCCAGCGCTTGGCCCGTGTCAGGGCGCAGCCGCGGCACCAATTCGACCGGCTGGTAATCGGCGTTGGGGATGATGCGCAGCCAGTGTGTGCGATACAGCTCGCGGGCCTGTTCGGGGATGTCGGAGGCCGGGAAGAACATCCCGTTGAACAGCTCCATCGACGGCGCCGAGGCTTCAGCGATCACCTGGCCGTGGCCTTCTTCCTGAAACCGGTAGATCAACACACGGTCGTAGCCGGTGAGGGCCTGGATTTCCTCGACGCAGATGTCGTACAGGGCAGGCAAGGTTTTGGCCGCTTGCAGGCGTTGCAGCATGCGGCTCAGGTTGCGCACTTTGTCCATCGTGCTTTTGATTTGTAGCGCGTCGGGCTTGAGTTCCAGCTCAAGCACCAGCACGCCGCTTTCGCGGTGCAACAGGCCTTCGTACGCAACCCCTTGCATGTCCAGCTCCAGCGGCGGCGCGTCCACGTGCGCGGCGAACCCGGCGGCCTGCGCAATGGCGGCCGCGGCGGTCGGGCCGGTGAGCATGCTCAGCGGTTGGCCCAGCAGCGCGTGTGGGTTCAGGCCGAACAGGTCCTGCACGTTGTGGCTGATTTGCTCGATGCACAGCGCGGGCTCGGACAAGGTCACCAGCACGCCGTGGGGCTGGATGGCGCCGGGGTAGCGGATCGGTTCGTCGGCGCAATTGACCAGCAGGGCTTCAAACGCCTCAGTGTCGAGTGAATTCATAGCAAAACCTCCTGGCGATCGAGCCATTGCTCGAAGCAGCTAAACGTTGAACAGGCAGCCTGTGCGGCTTCGCTTCGCCCTGTGGCATCGAGCGGCACACTGCCCAGAAATTCAATAAATGCCTTCCAGTGCTGGCCAGTGTCCTCGCCATACACAAACAGGAACGCACCGCCGTTATCGGCATCAAGGCCCAAATGCTCGGCCACCCGTTTGCGCAGCACATTGCCGCCTAGCGTGGCGCCTTCGAGCACATACAAAACACCCAGTGCCTGGGCTTCGCTGCGCACGGTGGGCAGGTGCTGGCAGCGGGGCAGCGCGTGCGGGTCTACGCCCAGCGCCCGCAAGTCCTGGACCAACGCAGGCGTCTTGAGTCGCGCCGCCAGGTCAAACCCTGACGGGATGAACGCGCTGTGCGTCAGCCGGTCTTCCAATGCCTGATAAAACCCGAAATAGGCACTCAGCAAGCGGGTGTAAAACCCAAGGTCGAGCGTGTCTGAAAAAAACGGTAGCCGTTGCTCTAACGCAACATGCAGGGTGTGTGTACCGGCGCGCAGATCGTTCAGGACGCTGGGCGCGGCGGGGGGAGATTGGACTGGTGGCATGCCGTGTAACAGGGCTCTCTGCGTGCGCAAAAAATAGGCGCTCATGACTTTCTGAAGCCATGGCATGAAAAAAGTGCAATAAATCTGACAGGTCTTAGCGGAAAATTCTGGCAGATTGACAGCACCTTGTGCGACCCCAATGACCCCGCACAGGATCGACGGTACACCTGAACACGTATTGATATGGCCCCGTGACTGCGAGGAATCACCATGCTTGAACTGCGCCCCAACTGTGAATGCTGTGATTGCGATTTGCCGCCGGACGCCTCCCAGGCGCGTATCTGTTCGTTCGAATGCACCTTCTGCGCGACGTGTTCGGAACAGAAGCTGGGCGGCCTGTGCCCCAACTGCGGCGGCGAACTGCTGCCTCGCCCGCGTCGTCCGGCCAGCAAGCTGGCCCGGCATCCGGCGTCCACGGTGCGGGTCAATAAACCGCAGGGGTGCGCACCCGGCGCCTGAGGCGGGCTTGCCGTTACATATGGAAGTCCATATATTCGGGCGTCCCTCTGTAAGGTCCTGTGTCATGACTCAAACCGTTTCCCCGCCGTCGGTGTTCAAAGCCCTGGCGGACCCCACCCGTGCGCGGCTGGCGCTGCTGCTCGCGCAGGAAGGCGAGCTGTGCGTGTGCGAGCTGATGTGTGCGCTGGATGACAGCCAGCCCAAAATCTCCCGGCACCTGGCGCACTTGCGCCGCTGCGGGCTGTTACTGGATCGCCGTCAGGGCCAGTGGGTGTATTACCGCCTCAACCCGGCCTTGCCCTTGTGGGTCTCGGCAGTGCTGGACATCACCCTCAACGCCAACCGGGCCTGGCTGCACAGCGATGTGCAACGGCTGGGCGCCATGGGCGACCGCCCGCTACGCAACCCGTGCTGCTGAGCGGCGAGGACAGTTCGATGTGGGTAGCCAGTGCTATTTTTGTGTTCACGATTGTGTTGGTCATTTGGCAGCCGCGCGGCTTGGGCGTGGGGTGGAGCGCCTCGATGGGGGCTGTGCTGGCGCTGGCCTTTGGCGTGGTGCAGTTGAGCGACATTCCCTTGGTGTGGTCGATTATCTGGAACGCCACCGGCACCTTTGTGGCGCTGATTATCATCAGCCTGTTGCTGGATGAGGCGGGGTTTTTCGCGTGGGCGGCGTTGCATGTGGCGCGCTGGGGGCGGGGCCGTGGCAAGCGGCTGTTCGCCTTTATGGTGCTGCTCGGCGCGCTGGTCTCGGCGCTGTTTGCCAATGATGGCGCGGCGCTGATCCTGACCCCGATTGTGGTCGCCATGTTGCTGGCGCTGCGCTTCTCGCCTGCGGCGACCCTGGCGTTTGTGATGGGCGCGGGGTTCATCGCAGACACCGCCAGTTTGCCCCTGGTGGTGTCGAACCTGGTGAACATCGTGTCGGCCGACTTCTTCAAGATCGGCTTCAACCAATACGCAGCGGTCATGGTGCCGGTCAACCTGGTGAGCGTGGCGGCGACGCTGGGCATGCTGCTGTGGTTCTTTCGCCGCGATATTCCGGCGCGCTACGACCCGGCCGAGCTGGATGCGCCCGCCAGCGCCATTCACGACCGCGCCACGTTCATGGCCGGTTGGTGGGTGCTGGGGATTCTGCTGGCAGGGTGTTTTGCGCTGGAGCCGCTGGGCATCCCGATCAGCGCCATCTCGGCGTTATGCGCCGCCTTGCTGCTGTTGATCGCGGCACGCGGGCACCGGATTTCAACCCGCAAGGTGCTCAAGGAAGCGCCCTGGCAGATCGTGATTTTCTCCCTCGGCATGTATTTGGTGGTCTACGGCCTGCGCAATGCCGGGCTGACCCAGGCGCTGGCCGGTTGGCTCGACGCATTTGCCGTGCATGGCGTGTGGGGCGCCACCTTTGGCACGGGGCTGCTGACGGCGCTGTTGTCGTCGGTCATGAACAACTTGCCGACGGTGCTGATCGGCGCGCTGTCGATCGACGCCAGCAGCGCCACGGGCGTGGTGAAGGAGGCGATGGTGTACGCCAACGTGATCGGCAGCGACCTGGGCCCGAAAATCACGCCGATTGGCAGCCTGGCCACGTTGTTGTGGCTGCACGTGCTGGCGCGCAAGGGGATCCGCATCACTTGGGGGTATTACTTCAAGGTCGGCATTGTGCTGACCGTGCCCGTGTTGCTGATCACCCTGGCGGCGCTGGCCGTTCGGTTGGGTGGCTGAGGGCGGTCAGTCGGCGGGCGCCTGCCCGAGGGCGTCCACGGTGGCTTTGACCGCGCGCAAGGCGTGGCTCAGCAGGAACGCCTGATGGGCGTCGATACACAGCGTGCCGGTGGCGGCTGCGTCCAGCGTGTGGGTGGCGGCGGACAGCAGTTCGCTGGCGCTGTGCAAGGCGTGAACGGCGGGGATGTCGGGTGTCACGCTGAACAGCAGGTGGTTGTGATGGGCCGGGCCGGTTTCGTGGAAGGCGAGCGGGGTGGTGAGGTGCGGCATGAAGGTCTCCAACTTTTCAGTAAGAGCTGCCACGTTCCTTCCTACGGGATTGGGTGGCAGCCATGTGCGGGGTAGGAATACCGGGAAAGTTGGCACCCGGCCAGACCGAAGTCTGCCCGCACACAGCTGCCATAGAGCGTTATTCCGGACATAAAAAAACGCCGGAAAGACAGTCTTGGGCGCTACGCGCCAACTTTGAATCGGGTTCCTACACCCGGCCACGGGATTGACCGTGACGCTGCGGACTTTATCCCTCGCACACTGACTTGGCAAATCGGGCGCTGCGCACCGGAGCGCCGCCTGACTGTCAGAGCGTGTTGCGGGCGCTGCGCTCGGCCAGCAGGCGCGAGGCTTCAACGTAAGCGGTCTGGAAGGCCGGGGTTTCGACCCATGCCAGCGCGGCGTCTTCGTCGTCACCGTGCACGGTCATGCGGAAAGCAATCAGCAAGCCCATCAGAAAATCGGTGGCGTCTTCTTCCTCTTCTTCCGAAATCACCAGCTCCAGCACCGGGTATTGCAGGAACACACTGCACATCGCTTGCAGGCCGCGGGTTTCGGCGGCTTTCATGGCCTGGAACAGGTCGTCGAAATCCTCAGGCTCAAAGCCGTTTTCCTTGATGTCCTGGAAGTCGAAAGTGCTGAGGTCGATTTTAACGTCATCGAACGGATGATCGATCAGGGCCGAGGCCGAGGCTTTCGCTGGCTTGCCCATGCGATTCTGTTTGGCTTTGGACTTGGCCCGCTGCGCGTGCTTGTGCTGTTTCTTTGGCGTTGCCATGAACGTGTGTCCTGTGGAGGCTGAGGAGAGGATTGAACTCCATCTCTTCGCAATCGCCAAGCGAAGTGGCTGGTTATCCTTGTTCTATCTCCCCTTCACCCCTGTAAACCCGGGCCACAACCGGTAGGCCAGATAGACGACTTTTTATAAATCTTGAGAATCCTCCTACCGACAAGCCAAACACCTGTGAAGTAGCGTCCTGTTGCACTTAGGCGGTGAATACGGATCGTCAAATTGCAGAGGGGGTGTTATGGCGGTTAAGCACATCTTCCCCAATACCCTGGGATGTAATGGGATGGATGCGTCTTTGCCAAGCGTTGCACGCTGCCAGAAAGGACCATTAACTACATCAAAAACAAACTACGAAATGGCAAAGCCCCCTTCGCTCAAAGACCAGAGCACAACGGTGAAAACGCTCGCTACGAGATCCATCATATTGAAAACGTTCGGCATGGCGGCGCGGTGTACGACGTAGACAACCTCGCAATAATGACGCCAAAACGACACGTAGCGATTCACAAGGAAGACAGACAATGATTTTGAAAAACAGTGTTTCCGACTACACCGAACAGGAATTCATAGAGCTGCTTCAACGCATTATCGGGAACGACGCAAGCGAAGAGGAAGAGAGCAGGCTCGTGCATCACTTCAACACGATCTGTGAACATCCAGCAGGCTCGGACTTGATATTTTTCCCCGAGGACGATGCTGACGACTCAGCCGAAGGCATCACGCGCACACTCAAAAAATGGCGGGCAGCTCAAGGCTTGCCGGGATTCAAAGACGAGTGACCGATGGGCAATAGGGAAGTCCACCGAAGCCGGCTGTATCAAGCTGCTGGAGGAGGTCTCCAAGGAAGACGACCATGGTCGTGCTGACGTGCTCTCGCTGCACGTCGAGAAGGTAAGCGAGCACCCGGCAGGGCCAGGCTTAATCAACTCCCCGGAGCCGGGGCGGATAACGGCCTATGGTTTCGCATCACGCACCGCGTGACGTGTTGAAAGGCGATCGGGAGGGTTCAGAGGCCCTGTGGCGTGTCAGGGGGGACGAAAGGGCTGCGCGGGCGGACAAAGTGTGGCTGACGTGTCAGCGTGTCTGAGGGAGGCTCTTAAGCTGAAAACTGGATTCAGATTAAAACTATTCAGTGCTGGGGCTGGCACCGAAAGTCAGTTGGACTGCTTTCAATCCCACGCCTAAAGCGCCTTGGTCCAGAAATGGTCCAGCAACCATAAAATCGCAGGCAATAAAAAACCCCCAAGGACACATGGTTCCTTGGGGGTTTCTCGGTATTTTGGTGCCCAGAGACGGAATCGAACCGCCGACACGGGGATTTTCAATCCCCTGCTCTACCGACTGAGCTATCTGGGCAACGGGGCGCATTAGAAGCCTTTTTCGATAATCCGTCAAACACTTTTTTGAAAAATATTTAATTATTACCGTCGCTTACAGACCAAACCCTTTAAAACCGGGGTTTATTCGCTTGGCGGAACGTAGCCTTCTGCTTTTGCGTATTCCTCGCCGCTGAAGAACTTGTCCATCTCGCCTTGCAGGTATTTGCGGTCTTCGGCGTTCATCATGTTCAAACGCTTTTCGTTGATCAGCAGGGTTTGGTGTTTTTGCCAGTCGGCCCAGGCCTTGGCCGAGACGTGGTCGAATATGTCCTGACCTTTGGCGCCCGGAAAGGGCGCGCGTTCCAGCGCGGGCAATTCTTCTTTGTACTTGCGGCACATGATGGTGCGGGTCATGACGACTCTCCTGCGTTCAATAGGTCGGCTGCGTGCTTGAGCAGTTTTTTCACCGGGGCCGCCAGGCCCAGGCGCGGCGGGGTGGCGAGGTTATACCAGAGCCAGTCAGCCTCGGCCACGTGATGGCCGGACTCCTTGACGTGGATCAGCCAGGGTTCGATGGCCAGCTGGAAGTGGCTGAACGTGTGGGTCAGGCCGGGCATGGGCTGTTGCGTGCCCACGGTGAGCGCGTGTTGCAGCGCCAGGTGTTCGATGTCCTTGAGGTCGTCGAGTTCTGGCAGGCTCCACAAACCGCCCCACAGCCCCGTCGACGGGCGGCGATAGAGCAAGATCGCGCCCTCGCCATTGGCCAGCATCGGCATCAAGGTGCGTTTGAGCGGCACGGCTTTGCGCGGTTTGGGGATCGGGTAGCGGGTCTCAAGGCCCAGCATGTGCGCCTGGCAGCCGGTTTCAAGGGGGCACAGCAGGCAGCTCGGCTTGGTGCGCGTGCAGAGTGTCGCGCCCATGTCCATCATCGCCTGGGTGTAGGCGTTGACGCGGTCGTGGGGGGTGAAGCGTTCGGCGGTGGCCCACAGCTGTTTGGCCACTTTGGGCTCGCCCGGATACCCCTCTTGCGCGGTGTAGCGGGCCAGCACGCGTTTGACGTTGCCGTCCAGGATCGGGGCGCGCAGGCCCATGCTGATGCTGGCAATCGCCCCTGCGGTGGACAGCCCGATGCCGGGCAGCTCCACCAGTTTTTCGACGTCCCGGGGGAATTCGCCGCCGTATTGCTCGACGACGATCTTGGCGGTTTTTTGCAGGTTGCGGGCCCGGGTGTAGTAACCCAGCCCCGTCCACAGGTGCAGCACTTCGTCTTCGGGGGCGGCGGCCAGCGCCTGGACCGTCGGCAATGACGCCATGAACCGGTCGAAGTAGTTCAGCACGGTGCTGACCTGGGTTTGCTGCAACATGATTTCCGAGACCCACACCCGGTAAGGGGTGATGCCCTGTTGCCAGGGCAGGTCGTGGCGGCCGTGGCGATCGAACCACTCAAGCACCACGGTTGCGAACTGCTCGTCTCTCATCGCTTGAACAGCCCCTTGAGGGCCTCTTTGAGTTCCGGGCTGACTTTGTCACCGAGTTTCTCTTCAAGCTTCTCGCTGATTTTGTTGCCCGCCACTTTCGCCGCGACTTTACCCAGGCCTTCCTTGTCCAGACGGCAGGCCTTGGCGCCCAGCTCCAGCGGGCCACGGCAGCGCAAGGGCAGCTCGACCCCGACGAAGTTTTTACCGACCTGACACGCCGGGTCAGGCATGGCGCTCTTGTCGCCTTCCACGGTGATGCCGATGCGGTAATCCATGCCCAGAACGCGCAGGTCGATGTCGCCATCGCCTTTGACGCTCATGCCCGGGATGCTCACGATCAAGTCAGGGTTGCTGGCCACGCCGTTGTGGAAGACCAGGCTGCCTTTGAGCGCCTTGAAGGGGGTGTCTTTGCCGCGGGGCGCGCCGCTCAGGGTTTTGCGATTGAGGGTGGCGATGCCCTGGCACAGTTGCTGTTCAAGGTTGGCGTTGAGCAGCACACCGTCGTTGAGCACGAAATTGGCGGTGCCGTTGAGGCTTTCAATCAGCGCGTTCTGGCTGTTGCCGCTGCCAGTGACGTTGCTGTCGAGGGTCAGCAGGCCATTGATTGGCGGTTTTTGCCCCTGGCTCTGCAGGATTTTTTCCACGGGTACGTTGTTGATCCGGGTTTGCAGGTTCACCAGCGGCAGCATCGGCCGCACATCCAGGCTGCCGTTGGCGGCAAAGTGACCTTTGTACAGATCGCCACGCAGGGTTTCGAGGGTCAGCAGGCCGCCCTGGCTGTTGGCTTTGAGGGCTGCGTTCTGGATCGGCAGTTTGCTGATGGTCAGTTGACCGAAGCTGATGTCGGCGGTCAGGTCCAGCGCCTTGAGGCGAGTGACCGGAATCAGCTTGGCGGTGCTCCAGCCACTTTTGGTCGGTGCAGCGGGCAAGGGCGTGTCGCCCGAAGCGGCCAGTGCGCCAGCCTCGCTCGATTGCACTTCGGCCTGGCGTGCGGCGGTGGCGCTGGTGGCTTCTGCGGTTTTGGGTGGCAGGTAGCGATCAGCGTCAAACGTGTCGCCTTTGAGCTGGATGCGCAGGGCCTGTTTGGCGAAGTCTTCGACGGCGATGCGGCCGCTAAAGGTGCTGTCGTCCACTTTCAGGTTCAGCTCATCGAAGGTCACGCTGGTGGGCGTGCCGGACAGGCGGCTGACCATTTCGACTTTGCTCAGGCTGCCCGGCGCCATGGGCGGCAACGGGTGGCCGATGCTGTCGAGGAACTTGGCCAGGTCAAGCTGGGCAATCGACAGGCCGCCGCTGATCTGCGCGGTGGTGTCCAGGCTGTTGGCTTTTAGCTCACCCAGCGCG
Source organism: Pseudomonas sp. BS-2016 (assembly GCF_001806145.1). Taxonomy (NCBI): domain Bacteria; kingdom Pseudomonadati; phylum Pseudomonadota; class Gammaproteobacteria; order Pseudomonadales; family Pseudomonadaceae; genus Pseudomonas; species Pseudomonas sp. BS-2016. The sequence continues at coordinate 54,829 of NZ_MLCT01000024.1, read as the reverse complement.
CGCAGCTGGTTGGCGGAAACCTTCAAACTGCTCCATTCGGCGACGTTCGCAGCCAGATCGACCAGTATTTGCCCTTGCGCGGCGTAGGTGACGGTTTTGCCTTGCAGCGGTTCGCCCGACGCTTCGCCAGTGATTCTCATGTCTTCGAACTGGTAGCGCTTGAGGACGCGGTCAAAGCGCAGTTTGCCGTCGACTTCGGTCTTGACGCGCATAACAGGCTGGTTGGTGCCCAGAAACGCGGTCAATTTGACCGGAGTGCTGGTGGCCTCGTGAATCGGGCCGGTGCTCAGCTGGATGCTTTCTGCGCTGAACTGCTTGCCGTTTTGTTCGTCGTTGTACTCAACCCGCGCGTTGTTCACGGTCAGGCTGTCGATGTCGAGTTTGATCGGCTGGCTGGCGGTGTCGGGTTTGGCGCTCGAGGCGGGCGCTGCCGGTTGAGCCGGTGTTTCAGCGCTGGCGGTGGCCGGTGCGGGCTGGCCGATGTCTTGCCAGTTGCCATGGCCGGCTTTGTCGCGGGTCAGGCGCAGGTTCAGGCCTTCAACGCGCACGTCGCTCATTTGCACTTCTTTGCGCAGCAGCGGCAGCACGCGAACGGACAGGCCAATCATTTGCAGGTCAGCGAACGGTTTGTTCGGTGCGGCGAGGGTGGCCACGCTGGCGTCGTGCAATTCAAGGCCGAGCCAGGGGAAGAGGCTCCAGCCAATGTCGCCATTGAGAGTCAGCTCAATGTGGGCTTTGTCACGGGCTATCTGGCGGATCTCGTCTTTGTAGTCATTGGGATCAAACAAATGGCTCAAGGCAAAGCCCAGAGCCACGATGATCAGCAACAATCCGAGAAGCACCAGACCCAGGATTTTGCCGAACGCTTTCATGGGCGGATCCTTGTAAGTCTGTGTGAAGGTCAGTTTTAAATTTAGCCGCAGAGTATAGCGCCACGCGTCAGCCGCCTGTGACCCGATGCGACTTGAGTCGAAGCCGTTGGGGTTAAAGCGGTGAAGTGCGGTTTAGACCGCTGATCAGTTTTGAGTCTGAAAAATAAGATCAGTTTTGACGCAAAAGACCGCATCAGTTTGATCTTTCTCCTACGACCAAATGGTAATCTCCGCCTGTTTTTCGGGCCTTCTGCGGCGCATTGTCGCGCCTCGAACTTACGCCAATAACAAGACTGTGCGCTCAAGGGCGCCAAAGTCAGGGCATGAGCGTGTCTGGAGAACCTTCTATTTCATGGGGGAAACATCAATGAGCACCAGCATTGCTGCGGGCAGCCTTGCCTCACAGCCGGCGTTCCTGTCCAAAGAACGCATCATCGCAACACCCGGTTTTAATCGTTGGCTGGTTCCACCTGCCGCGCTGGCCATCCATTTGTGCATTGGCATGGCTTATGGCTTTTCTGTGTTCTGGCTGCCGCTGTCCAAGGCGCTGGGGGTTACCGCGCCGGTGGCGTGTGCGCCGGACATGGGTTTCATAGCGCAGGTGTTTTCGTCGCAATGCGACTGGCCGATCTCGATGCTCGGCTGGATCTACACCTTGTTCTTTATCTTTCTGGGGTGTTCGGCCGCGGTCTGGGGTGGCTGGCTTGAGCATGCCGGGCCGCGCAAGGCCGGCGTAGTATCGGCGCTGTGCTGGTGTGGCGGTTTGCTGATTTCGGCGCTGGGCATTTATACCCATCAGATCTGGTTGATGTGGCTGGGCTCGGGGGTGATTGGCGGTATCGGGCTGGGGCTGGGGTACATCTCGCCGGTCTCGACCCTGATCAAGTGGTTCCCGGACAAGCGCGGCATGGCCACGGGCATGGCCATCATGGGTTTTGGCGGCGGTGCCATGGTGGGCGCGCCTCTGGCGGCGGCATTGATGGGCCACTTTGCGACCCCGGACAGCGTGGGCGTGTGGCAGAGCTTTGTGGTCATGGCGGCGATTTATTTCGTGTTCATGATCGGTGGCGCGCTGGCTTACCGGGTGCCGCCTACCGGCTGGAAGCCTGAGGGCTGGACGCCACCGGCGAAAAAAGCCGCGAACGCGATGATTACCCAGCGTCACGTTCACGTCAGTGTGGCCTGGAAAACCCCGCAGTTTGCGCTGGTGTGGCTGGTGCTGTGCCTGAACGTTTCGGCGGGTATCGGCATTCTGGGCATGGCCTCGCCGTTGTTGCAGGAAGTCTTTGCCGGCAAGTTGTTGGGCAATGAGTTGTCGTTCAGCCAACTGGATGCGGCGCAACTGGCGCAGATCGCGGCAATTGCGGCGGGCTTCACCGGGCTGTTGAGTCTGTTCAACATCGGCGGGCGCTTTTTCTGGGCCTCGTTCTCCGATTACCTGGGGCGCAAAAACACCTATTTCGTGTTCTTCGCCTTGGGTTTTGCGCTGTACGCGCTGGTGCCCAACCTGGGGCATCTGGGCAATGTGTCGCTGTTCGTGGCGGCGTTTTGCATCATCCTGTCGATGTACGGCGGTGGTTTTGCCACGGTTCCGGCTTACCTGGCGGACCTGTTCGGCACGCAGATGGTGGGGGCGATCCATGGTCGTCTGCTGACGGCCTGGGCAGCTGCGGGCGTGCTGGGGCCGGTGCTGGTCAACTACTTGCGTGAATACCAGTTGAGCATCGGCGTGGAACGCGCCGCGGCGTATGACATCACGTTGTACATTCTGGCGGGCTTGCTGGTGCTGGGCTTTATCTGCAACTTGCTGGTGCGCCCGGTGGACGACAAGTACTTCATGACCGATGCACAACTGGCGGCTGAGCAGGCGCTGGGGCACGACAAAGGCGCTGACGCCACGACGTCGCTGGAGTGGAAAGCCGCGCCGGGCAGCTTGCCGTTGACCGTGGCCGCCTGGCTGGTGGTGGGGATTCCGCTGCTGTGGGGCGTGTGGGTCACCGTGCAGAAGACGGCGGTGCTGTTTCAATAACACCGTCGGGCGCCGCCGCAAGGGTGGCGCCCCTCTCGCGGCCTCGGGCAACCGCTGTGCCTGAGGCGCGAACCCCCTCTCTGTCAGACTTATCCCCTTGCGTGTTTCTGTTTGCCGGACCCGTGCCTATAATGGCCACCTTTTTCGCCCAATGATTTTGCGGAGCTGGTGATGGCCGAACGTAAGGCGTCAGTCGAGCGCGATACTCTGGAAACCCAGATCAAAGCCTCGATCAACTTGGATGGTACCGGTAAGGCCCGATTCGATATCGGTGTGCCTTTTCTTGAGCACATGCTCGACCAGATCGCCCGACATGGGCTGATCGACCTGGACATCGAGTGCAAAGGCGACCTGCATATCGACGATCACCATACCGTCGAAGACGTCGGCATTACCCTCGGTAAAGCCTTCAGCCAGGCGGTTGGCGACAAAAAAGGCATGACCCGCTACGGCCACGCCTATGTCCCGCTGGATGAAGCGCTGTCGCGTGTGGTCATCGACTTTTCCGGCCGTCCGGGCCTGCAAATGCATATTCCCTATACCCGCGCCACCGTGGGCGGCTTTGACGTTGACCTGTTTCAGGAGTTCTTTCAGGGCTTCGTGAACCACGCCAACGTGACGCTGCACATCGACAACCTGCGCGGCACCAACACGCACCACCAGATCGAAACCGTGTTCAAGGCGTTCGGCCGCGCGCTGCGCATGGCGATTACGCTCGATGAGCGCATGGCCGGGCAAATGCCTTCTACCAAGGGCGTGCTCTGATGCAGACAGTGGCGGTCATCGATTACGGCATGGGTAATCTGCACTCGGTCGCCAAGGCGCTGGAACACGTCGGCGCCGGTCGCGTGCTGATTACCAGCGATGCGGACGTGATCCGTGAAGCCGACCGTGTGGTGTTTCCCGGTGTGGGCGCGATTCGCGACTGCATGGCGGAAATCCGTCGCCTGGGTTTCGACGCGCTGGTGCGCGAAGTCAGTCAGGACCGTCCGTTCCTCGGCATTTGCGTCGGCATGCAAGCCTTGCTCGACAGCAGTGAAGAGAACGGCGGGGTCGACTGCATTGGCCTGTTCCCCGGTCAGGTGAAGTTTTTTGGCAAAGACCTGCACGAAAACGGCGAGCACCTCAAAGTGCCGCACATGGGCTGGAACGAAGTGCAACAGAAGGTCGATCACCCTCTGTGGCACAGCATCCCGGACCTGGCGCGCTTCTACTTTGTTCACAGCTACTACATCGCAGCGGGCAACCCCCGGCAGGTAGTGGGTGGCGGGCATTACGGCGTCGATTTTGCCGCCGCGCTGGCTGAAGGCTCGCGCTTCGCGGTGCAATTCCACCCCGAAAAAAGCCATACCCACGGCTTGCAGTTGCTGGAAAACTTCGTGGCCTGGGACGGCCGCTGGTAATGGCGCGCAAGCCAAAGCCGCCGATTCTCACGCTCACCCCCGAGCAAGAGAACGAAGCCAACAGCAAGATCAAACGCTTTATGGAAGACCGTTTCGAACTGAACCTCGGTTCGTTCGAGGCGGCTGAAATCCTTGAGCTGTTCACCCGCGAAATCGCGCCGCATTACTACAATCGCGCGATTTTCGATGTGCAGGCGCACCTCAAAGAGAGGTTCGAGAACATCGAAAGCGACCTGTGGGCGCTCGAAAAGAACTGATTTCCGAGTCGTTGACTCCCGAATTTAAAGGTTTGCCAGATGCTGATTATCCCCGCTATCGATCTTAAAGACGGTGCCTGTGTACGTCTGCGCCAGGGCCGCATGGAAGATTCCACGGTGTTCTCCGATGACCCGGTGAGCATGGCCGCCAAATGGGTAGACGGCGGTTGTCGCCGCTTGCACCTGGTCGACTTGAACGGCGCGTTTGAAGGCCAGCCGGTCAATGGCGACGTGGTCACGGCCATTGCCAAGCGTTATCCGCATTTGCCGATCCAGATCGGCGGCGGAATCCGCTCGCTGGAAACCATCGAGCACTACGTCAAGGCGGGCGTGAGCTACGTGATTCTGGGCACCAAAGCGGTGAAGAACCCTGAGTTCGTGGCTGAGGCCTGCCGTGCCTTTCCCGGCAAGATCATCGTGGGCATGGACGCTAAAGACGGCTTTGTGGCCACTGATGGCTGGGCAGAAGTCAGCAGCGTGCAAGTGATCGATCTGGCCAAGCGTTTTGAAGCAGACGGCGTGTCGGCCATTGTTTATACCGACATCGCCAAAGACGGCATGATGCAGGGCTGCAACGTGAGCTACACCGCTGCACTGGCGGCCGCGACCACCATCCCTGTGATCGCCTCGGGCGGCATCCACAACCTGGGCGATATCAAGGCCCTGATGGACGCCAAGGCGCCGGGCATCGTGGGTGCCATCACCGGTCGTGCAATCTATGAAGGCACGCTGGATGTGGCCAAGGCCCAAGCCTTCTGCGACAGCTACAAGGCCTGAGGAGAACGTCATGGCGTTAGCCAAACGCATCATCCCTTGCCTGGACGTGGATAACGGCCGGGTCGTAAAGGGCGTCAAGTTCGAGAACATCCGCGATGCGGGCGATCCGGTCGAAATCGCCCGTCGCTACGATGAGCAGGGTGCCGACGAAATTACGTTCCTCGACATCACCGCCAGCGTCGATGGTCGCGACACCACGCTGCACACCGTTGAGCGCATGGCCAGCCAGGTGTTCATCCCGCTGACCGTGGGCGGTGGCGTGCGCTGCATTCAGGACATCCGCAACCTGCTGAATGCGGGCGCAGACAAGGTCTCGATCAATACGGCCGCCGTGTTCAACCCTGAGTTTGTGGGCGAGGCTGCGCAGCATTTCGGTTCGCAGTGCATCGTGGTGGCGATTGACGCCAAGAAGGTGTCTTTGCCGGGCGAAACCCCGCGCTGGGAAATCTTCACCCACGGCGGGCGCAAGCCAACCGGGCTGGATGCCGTTGAGTGGGCGATGAAGATGGAAGGGCTGGGCGCGGGTGAAATCCTGCTCACCAGCATGGATCAGGACGGCATGAAAAGCGGTTTCGATCTGGGCGTGACCCGCGCCATCAGTGATGCACTGGGGATTCCGGTGATCGCCTCGGGCGGCGTCGGCAACCTTCAGCATTTGGCCGATGGCATCCTTGAAGGCCACGCCAGTGCTGTGTTGGCGGCGAGTATTTTCCACTTTGGCGAATACACCGTGCCCGAGGCCAAGGCCTACATGGCTGAGCGCGGGATCGTGGTGCGCTAACCCGAAAGGCTACTGGACAAGCATGGCGAGCCCACGGCACTCTTGGGCACGCCATGGATTCAGGTCGCCCGTATGTTGAAACGAATAGTGCCCGTTGTTGCCAGCGCCACTCTGTTGCTGGCCAGCGCCGTGTTTGCTGCGGATGTTCCACGAACGTCGCTGGTGTTGCTGACTGAGAATTTTCCGCCTTACAACATGGCGAAAAACGGCAAGAACTTCGCTCAAGACCAGAACCTCGAAGGCATCGCCGTCGATGTACTGCGCGCTACCTTTGCCCGTGCGGGCATTCCCTACAGCATGACCCTGCGGTTCCCTTGGGAGCGTATCTACAACCTTGCCCTGGAAAAACCCGGCTTTGGCGTGTTCGTCACCGCCCGTGTGCCGGAGCGCGAGGCGTTGTTCAAATGGGTCGGGCCCATCGGCCCGGATGACTGGGTGTTACTGGCCCGCGCCGACAGCCCGATCAGCCTGACTTCGCTGGAGCAGGCCCGGCCTTACCGGATCGGCGCCTACAAAGAAGACGTGATTGCGCTCGACCTTCAGAAAAAAGGCCTGAACCCCGTGATTGTATTGCGCGATCAGGACAACGCGAGAAGGCTGCAAGCGGGCAAGATCGACCTGTGGGCCACGGGCGATCCGGCCGGGCGTTTTCTGGCGCGACAAGTGGGCATTTCAGGGTTCAAGACGGTGTTGCGATTCCATCAGGCCGAACTGTATCTGGCGCTGAATAAAGAAGTGCCTGACGCCGTGGTTGCCAAATTGCAGAACGCGCTCGATGAACTGCGGGCCGAAGGCGTGGTTGAGAAAATCCGCGCGAAGTATTTGTAACTCACGCCCTGCCTGTCGTCGCCCTCTGGGCATGCAGCGGCGGCTTAACCCGCCACCCCCTCATCCCCGTAGCGACACGCGCCTTTAGCGGTAAACCCCGTCCTTGCCGTGCCCGGCCATGGCCTTGTTGCTGCGCACGCCGATCATTTGCCGAATATCAATCCAGTCGATGCCCTGGGCTTTGAGCTTGGGCAGTTCGCGCTCCAGTACCGCCAGTGTTTGCGGGTACGGGTGGCCGATCATCACCGCCGAGCCTTGCTTGCGGGCGAGTTTGATCGCGGTTTCAAGCTGCGTGGTAATGGCCTGCTCAGTGCGCACGTCGTCCAGAAAGACGTCCCGCGACACGCTCGCCAGGCCAATTTTTTGCGCCTCGGCGGCGGCGACCGTTTGCGCGCTGGTGCGGCTGTCGACAAAGAACTTGTGCCGACGCTGCAAGTCGCCCATCAACCACGCCATGGCCTGGGGTTGGGAGGTCATGCGGCTGCCCATGTGGTTATTGATGCCACTGGTGTAGGGCACGGCCTTGAACGCAGCGTTCAGGCGTTTTTCAAGTTCGTCGAGGGGCAAGTCGGGGTGCCATGCAAACGGGCCGGTGGCCGGGTCCATGGGCATGTGCAGGATGACGATCTTGCCCGCCTTGTAGGCTTCGCGGGCAAATTCGGCGGCGTGGGGCGTGTCGGGCATGATCGCCGTGGTGACCGGGCCGGGCAGGCCCAGCACGCGGCGGTCGCGTGGCAGGTTTTGCCCCAGGTCATCGATGATCAGGCTCAGGTAAGCCTTGTGCGCGGTGGCGGGATGACTGGCCGGCGCCGCGTGGGCGGCACCGTTCAGGCAGCAGAGCAGACTGAGGACGAGCGAAAAACGCATCTCAATTGCCGCGCGTAATGCTCAGCCCCTTGAGCAGGCTCAGCGCCTGGCTCAACTGGAAGTCGTCATCCTGTGGCATCGGCTTGGCTTTCACGCCAGAGCCGGTCGGCTTGTCCGCACCGCCGTTGCCATTGCCAAGGTGGCCTTGCAGGTCGGCTTCCTTGAAGTACTCGGTGTCTTGCTCGCGGGTGATTTTGGCGCGGTTGACTTCGATGTCCGGCACGATGCCCTGGGCCTGAATCGAGCGGCCGTTGGGCGTGAAATACAGCGCGGTGGTGATTTTCAGCGCACGGTCATTGTTCAGTGGCAGCACGGTTTGCACCGAGCCTTTGCCGAAGCTGGTGGTGCCCATGACCACGCCGCGTTTTTGGTCTTGCAGGGCACCTGCCACGATTTCCGAGGCCGAGGCGCTGCCGCCGTTGATCAGCACCACCAGCGGTACGTTTTCGCTGAGGTCCTTGCCGGTGGCCGAGAAACGCAGTTCGGAGTTGGCGATCCGCCCTTTGGTGTAGACGATCAGGCCCTTGGTGATGAAGTGATCCACCACTTCGACTGCCGATTGCAGCACGCCGCCGGGGTTGTTGCGCAGGTCGAGAATGATGCCCTTGAGCTTTTTGTTGCCATTGTCACGGCGCAACTTGGCGAGGGCCGCGGCGACTTCTTCGCCGGTCTTGACCTGGAACTGGGTGATGCGGATGTAGCCGTAGCCGTCTTCGAGCAATTGCGCTTTCACGCTTTTGACCTGGATGTTGGCGCGGGTGAGGGTCACGTCAAACGGCGTGCCGCCATCGCGCACCAGGGTCAGGGTGATTTTTTGCCCGACCTTGCCGCGCATCTTGTCCACGGCTTCGGTCATGGTCAGGCCGCGGGTCGGCTGGCCATTGATCTTGACGATAAAGTCGCCTGCCTGAATCCCGGCCTTGCTGGCAGGGGTGTCGTCGATGGGCGACACGATTTTGATATTGCCGTCTTCGGTGCCGACTTCGATCCCCAGCCCGCCGAATTCGCCGCTGGTGCTTTCTTGCAGCTCCGCGAAATCCTCAGGGCCCAGGTACGCAGAGTGCGGATCAAGGTTGCTGAGCATGCCTTTGATGGCGTTTTCGAGCAGGGTCTTGTCGTCCACCGGCTCAACGTACGCGGCTTTGATGCGGTCCATGACCTCGGCAAAGGTGCGCAGCTCATCCAGCGGCAGCGGGGCCTTGGCGCTGGCACTGGCGGCAGCGGCGGCGGGCTGGGCAGTCTGCCCGGCCGCCAGGGCCAGAGGCGAAGCAATCACCAGGGCGATTGTCAGGGCCAGCGAGTTGAGGCGGGACAAGTGCGGCATGTTGAGAGAACTCCTACGTATTAAAGGTGATGGGCTCATCCTTGAGCGCGGCACCATTGTGCGGGGTCGCTCGGGCGGCCCTGCTGACGAATAGCAAAATACAGCGCCGGCGTGGCCTGGCCACCGCTGTTACCCACGGTGGAAATCACTTCCCCGGCTTTTACGATGTCTCCGGCTGACTTGAGCAGCGTCTGGTTGTGGCCATACAAGCTCAAGTAGCCATTACCGTGGTCCAGAATGACCAGCTGGCCCGCACCGCGCAGCCAGTCGGCAAACACCACGCGTCCGCCATGCACGGCGTGCACCTGAGTGCCCGCGCCTGCGCTGATCATCACGCCATCCCACTTGGTACGGGCATCATCGCCACGGCTTTCACCGAAGCGCGCAAGCAATCGACCATCAACGGGCCACGGAAGTTTGCCGCGTGCCTGAGAAAAAGGTCCGCCATACGAAACCCCGGCGCTGGAGACCAGTGCGCCGGGTGTTGATTTGACGGGTTTACGCGGGGCGTCGGTCACAACCGATTCAGCCTCGCGCTGGCGTTTACGTTCGGCTTCTTGCTGGGCCAGCAAGGCTTTCTGGCGTGCGGCCTCGGCTTCACGTGCCTGACGCGCCAGGGTTTCTTCGATGGTCTTGAGGACTTTAGCCAGATCTGCCTGATCCTGCTCGCGGGCCTGCAACTTCTGATCGCGGTCTTTGACGTCTTTGTTGAGCTTGGCCAGGACTTGCTGGCGCTCGGCTTTGACCTTGTCGAGTTCGGCGCGCTGGCTGTCGAGGTCGCTTTTTTGCGTCAACAATTGCGCCTGTTGCTGGTTGATGTCGGCTTCGACGTTGGCCAGTTGGCGCAGGGTCTCATTGAACCCTTTGAGCTGCTCCAGGCGGGCCTGGCTCAGGTAGTCGTAATAGGTGAGGGTGCGGGCGAATTTTTCGGGGTGTTGTTGGTTGAGCAGCATTTTCAGGTATTCCTGACGGCCGCCCTGATACGCGGCACGGGCCTGAATGGCGATCAGGCGTTGCTGTTCAACTTTTGCGCTGTTGAGTTTTTTTTTCTCACTATCAAGGCGCAGCAGCTCGCCTTCACTCTTTTTTAGTTCTTTTTGGAGCTCCTCTACCTGTTTTTCCAGCTTGCCGATGTCGGTCTCGGTGCTGCGCAGGTCTTTCTGCACGCCGGACTTTTCTTCCTGGAGTTTGCCGAGCAGTTTTTTCAGCTCGCCGATGTCCTGGCGGGTGGCTTCAAGCTGTTGTTGGGTTTGCGCACGCTCATCGGCAAAAGCCGGTTGCAGCATGCACGTGAGAGTCAGGGCTATAAGGGCGCGGAGCATGGGGCGGGCGACACCTGGGGAATGGGACGGCCTAGTATGCCCGCCCTCGTTAAGTATGAGAAATCCGTGAGATGAAATACCCGTAGTCGCTGCCGCAGGCTGTGAAGGGCGGTGCATACGCCAGTTTGCTTGAGCGTTGCACCGTCCTTGTGGGCAGCCTGTGCCAGCGTCACAGGTTTACATTAGTCGACCAGGATCGATTTGCCGGTCATTTCTGCTGGCTGTGGCAAGCCCAGCAACTTGAGCATGGTCGGTGCCACGTCGGCCAGGACGCCGCCCTCACGCACCTTGAGGTTGCGTTTGCCGACATAAATGAACGGCACCGGCTCGCAGGTGTGAGCCGTGTGCGCCTGGCCGGTGCACGCGTCGGACATCTGCTCGACGTTGCCGTGGTCGGCCGTAATCAGGGCTTCGCCGCCGACTTTTTCCAGCGCTTCGACAATCCGGCCCACGCAGGTGTCCAGGCATTCCACGGCTTTGACGGCGGCATCGAACACGCCGCTGTGGCCCACCATGTCGCCGTTGGCGTAGTTGACCACGATCACGTCGTAACGCTGGTGCTCAATGGCATCGACGATTTTGTCGGTGACTTCGGGCGCGCTCATTTCAGGCTGCAGGTCGTAGGTCGCGACTTTCGGTGAGGGCACCAGGATGCGTTCTTCGCCCGGGAATGGTTCTTCGCGGCCGCCTGAGAAGAAGAAGGTCACGTGGGCGTATTTTTCGGTTTCGGCAATGCGCAGCTGGGTTTTGCCGTTTTTCGCCAGGTAATCGCCCAGCACGTTTTCCAGGCTGCCCGGCGCGAATGCGCTCGGAGCCGGAATGCTGGCCGCGTATTGGGTCAGCATCACAAAGTCGGCCAGTTTTGGCTGACGGGCACGCGCAAACGCCGTGAAGTCGTCTTCGACGAACGCGCGGCTCAGCTCGCGGGCGCGGTCGGCGCGGAAGTTCATGAACACCACGGCATCGCCGTCTTCAACGGTGACCGGCTCGCCGAGGGTAGTGGCTTTGACGAATTCGTCGCTTTCGCCACGGGCATACGCCGCTTCCAGGCCTTCTTGGGCGGTGGCGGCGTTGAACTGGCCTTTGCCATCGACAATCAGGTTGTACGCTTGCTCGACGCGGTCCCAGCGGTTATCGCGGTCCATGGCGAAGTAGCGACCGATCAAGCTCGCAATGCGGCCCTTGCCGAGGTCTTTGAAGGCCTCGTCCAGCAACTCAATCGAAGAGGACGCGCTTTTGGGCGGGGTGTCACGGCCATCCAGGAACGCGTGCAGGTAGATTTTTTCGGCGCCGCGCTTGAACGCCAGTTCGGCCATGGCCACCAGGTGGTCCTGATGGCTATGCACGCCACCGTCGGACAGCAGGCCCATGATGTGCACGGCCTTGCCCTGGGCAACAGCCTTGTCGACCGCCGCGCAAAGGGTCGGGTTTTCGAAGAACTCGCCATCGCGGATCGATTTGGTGACACGGGTGAAGTCTTGATACACCACGCGGCCAGCGCCCAGGTTCATGTGGCCAACCTCGGAGTTGCCCATTTGCCCGTCCGGCAGGCCGACATCCATGCCTGAACCTGAGATCAGGCCGTTTGGCATGCTTGCGCAGAGACGATCGAGCACCGGTTTCTTGGCCGAATAAACGGCGTTGTATTCGTGGCTTTCACTGTGACCGAAGCCATCCAGGATGATCAGAACCAAAGGTTTAGGCGTGGTAGTCATAGATCCCACTCGTGGCTGGTTTAGAAGAAGGGTTGCAGAGGACGGGCAGTTTAAAGCGAAGTTCATGTGGCGTCACCGCCGGGCGGGGTTTGGCCGACCAAGGCGGCTGTGTATACTGGCCCACATTTTACGACCCTGGAACCTTCTGATGGTTGATCACCTGATTGCATTTGCCACTTCTCACTACCTGTTGGTGGGCGCGTTTGTCATCCTGCTGGCGTTGTTGATTGCCCACGAAATGAGCCGTGGCGGACGTAGCATCAGCACCGGCGAACTGACCGGCCTGGTCAACCGCGACGAGGGTGTGGTGATTGATATTCGCCCGGCCAAGGACTTCGCTGCCGGCCACATCGTGGGGGCGTTGAACATTCCGCAAGACAAGCTGATGGCGCGCATTGCCGAGCTCGACAAGCACAAGGGCAAGACCCTGATCCTGGTTGACGCTCAAGGCCAGCACTCCGGTTCCCATGCGCGTGAACTGTTGAAAGCCGGGTACAACGCAGCCAAGTTGTCCGGTGGCATCGCCAGCTGGCGCGCCGATAACCTGCCTGTGGTGAAGTAACCATGTCCAAGGTCACCGTGTATTCCAGCGACTATTGCCCCTACTGCATGCGGGCCAAGGCCCTGCTAGAAAAGAAAGGCGTCGCCTTTGAGGAAATCAAGGTCGATGGCAAGCCACAGGTGCGCGCCGACATGGCCCAGAAAGCAGGCCGTACCTCCGTGCCGCAAATCTGGATCGGTGACACGCACGTTGGCGGCTGCGATGACCTGTTTGCGCTTGAGCGTGCCGGTAAATTGGACGCGCTGCTGCACGTCTGACTCTCATTCTCTATAAGCCCCAAGATCAACAAGGATCTGTGATGACTGACCAACAGAACACCGCTGCGACTGAAGACGATACTTCCCCACAATTCTCGCTGCAGCGTATCTACGTGCGTGACCTGTCGTTCGAAGCGCCGAAAAGCCCGGCCATCTTCCGTCAGCAGTGGGAACCGACCGTTGCGCTGGATCTGAACACTCGTCAGAAGCCGCTGGAAGGTGATTTCTACGAAGTCGTACTGACCTTGTCGGTCACGGTCAAAAACGCTGAAGAAGTGGCGTTCATTGCTGAAGTGCAACAGGCTGGCATCTTCCTGATCAAAAACCTTGATGCGGGCTCGATGAACCACACGCTCGGCGCGTTCTGCCCGAACATCCTGTTCCCTTATGCCCGTGAAACCCTGGACAGCCTGGTGACCCGTGGTTCGTTCCCGGCCCTGATGCTGTCGCCGGTGAACTTCGATGCCCTGTACGCGCAAGAGCTGCAGCGCATGCAGGAAGAAGGCACGCCGACTGTTCAATAAACAGCCGATGTGACAAAAAAAGCGCCGTAACGGCGCTTTTTTTATGGGGCTGGCCCTGTATTACTTGAAGCCCAACTGACGCCAGGCTTCATACACCGCGACGGCCACGGTGTTGGACAGGTTCAGGCTGCGGCAGCCTTCGCGCATCGGCAGGCGCAAGCGGTGCTCGCCGTCCAGTGCGTCGAGCACTTCAGGCGGCAGGCCACGGCTTTCAGGACCGAAGATAAAGGCATCGCCCTCGGCAAACTGAACGTCGTGAAACGGCTTTGAGCCTTTGGTGGTGAAGGCGAACAGGCGCGGATGCCCCAGGCTTTCAAGGCAACTGGCCAGATCGGCATGGCGCTTGAGCGGCGCATACTCGTGGTAATCGAGCCCGGCGCGGCGCAGGCGCTTGTCGTCGAGCTCAAAGCCGATGGGCTCAATCAAATGCAGGTGGCAGCCGCTGTTGGCGCACAGCCTGATAATGTTGCCGGTATTCGGCGGAATTTCTGGTTGAAAAAGGATGACGTGAAACATGCACGGCTCCGAACGTAAAGATGGGCACGATTCTACTCCCGAAGAGGACCCGCGACCTAAACTCTGGCCGCGTGTTTTGGGTTCTTTGGCGATTGTCGGGTTAATGGTGGGCATGATGATTGGTCGGTTGACCACGCCCGAGCCGGTTCAATTGCAGCACGTAGAGGTGTTGCCGGGCGCCCTGGCGGTGTGGTTCAGCGATGAGCCCAAGCTGCATGGGGAGATGGTCGACGGCACGGTGGGTCTGTTGTTCGATGCCCAGGGCAAGGCGCAGAACGGTCAGTTCACGCTCAACGGTAAAGAGGTGAACTGGCGGGTGCGACGCACCGACGGTGGGTTGTTGCTGACGGTGGTGGCGGCCCGTGCGCTGCAGGGCGACTGGGTCGGTGCGCCGCAGGACGGGCGCTGGCGTTTGCAGGTCAATCTGCGTGAGCAATAAAAGAGGGAAGTCCGGCCTGCCTGTACCGGGTTCCCCAAACCGGGGTGCGCGTTGATGCACAGGGCATCAAGGTCGCGGGTGTAAAAGTGGGGAGTCCTGGCCTGCCTGTACCAGGGTCCCCTAAAGCGTTATCAGGGTTATTGCAGGGTGCGTGCCAGTTTTTGCAACGGGCTCACAAAAAAATGACCACAGACGAAAAAGCCCCGGATTCCGGGGCTTTTTTGTCAGGTCGCCGTTTATGACACGCAGTGAGCCTGAAACCCTTGAGCCAGAGCAGTGCACGCAAATGGTGCATGCTGCCAGCCAAGGGTGCGAGGCCGGTCTTTTGGCGCGGTGAATCAGGTGTCTTCGCCGTCGTCCTCGTCGCCGTCAATCTTCATTCCGAGTTCTTTGATCTTGCGGGTCAGGGTGTTGCGTCCCCAACCCAGCAGCACGGCGGCGTCGCGACGGCGCCCGGCGGTGTGCTTGAGGGCGGTCTCGATCATGATGCGTTCAAACGTCGGCACAGCGCTGTCCAGCAAGTTGGACTGACCCCGGGCCAGCGCCTGATCGGCCCACTGGCGCAAGGCCTGCTCCCAGTTGGTGACGGGCGATGCGTCGTGCTGCAGGTTGAGCAGTTCGGGGGGCAGGTCGCTGATGTGGACTTCGCGGCCTGACGCCATCACGGTGATCCAGCGGCAAGTGTTCTCCAGCTGGCGCACGTTGCCGGGCCATGGCAGGTTTTTCAGGTATTGCTCGGTTTCGGCCTTGAGCAGCTTGGGCTCGACGGACAACTCTTGCGCCGCGCTGCTGAGAAAATGGCGGGCCAGGGTCGGGATGTCTTCGCGGCGGTCCGACAGGCGCGGGATGTGGATGCGGATGACGTTCAGGCGGTGGAACAAGTCTTCGCGGAACTTGCCCGCCTGCACCAGGGTTTCGAGGTTCTGGTGGGTGGCGGCGATGATGCGCACGTCGACCTTGACCGGTGTGTGCCCGCCGACACGGTAGAACTCGCCGTCGGCCAGCACCCGCAGCAGGCGGGTTTGCGTATCGGCCGGCATGTCACCGATTTCATCCAGAAACAGGGTGCCGCCGTCGGCTTGCTCAAAGCGCCCGCGGCGCAAGTTGGCTGCGCCGGTAAACGCGCCTTTTTCGTGGCCGAACAGCTCGGACTCCATCAGGTCTTTGGGGATGGCGGCCATGTTCAGCGCAATAAAGGGCGAGGCAGCACGCGGGCTGTGGCGGTGCAGGGCGTGGGCGACCAGCTCTTTGCCGGTGCCCGACTCGCCATTGATCAGTACGGTGATGTTGGAATGGCTCAAGCGGCCGATGGCGCGAAACACTTCTTGCATCGCTGGCGCTTCGCCGATGATTTCAGGCGTTGGAGCCAGCGCAGGCGCCACAGATAAGCCTTGCTGCTCCTGCGCGTGCTGATTGGCGCGCTTGACCAGCGACACGGCTTCATCGACGTCAAATGGCTTGGGCAGGTACTCAAAGGCGCCGCCCTGATAGGACGCGACCGCGCTGTCCAGGTCCGAGTGCGCGGTCATGATAATCACGGGCAGGCGCGGGTGTTGCTCGCGGATCCTGGCCAGCAAATCCAGGCCGCTGGCACCCGGCATGCGGATATCGGAAATGATCACGTCCGGTTGCTGGCGAGCCAGGCGACTCATGACACCATCGGCGCTGTCGAAGCTTTGTGTGGTCATGCCTTCCTGTTGCAAGGCTTTTTCCAGGACCCAGCGGATTGAACGGTCGTCGTCGACGATCCACACGGTTTCACTTCGGCTCATGTCGATGCGGCTCCTTGTTCCAGTGGCAGAAAGATCGAGAAGAGCGTGTGGCCGGGGTGGCTTTCACACTCGATCAACCCCTGATGCTGACTGATGATGTTCTGGGTGATGGCCAGCCCGAGTCCGGTACCGTCCGGGCGGCCGCTGACCATCGGGAAGAAGAGGGTGTCTTGCAACTCGGCCGGGATGCCCGGCCCGTTGTCGATGATTTCGATTTTGGTGACCAGTCGATGGCGAATATGGCCAATGGTGAACTGGCGCATGGCGCGGGTGCGCAGGGTGATGCGCCCCAGCCGCAGTTCGTTTTGGCCGCCGATGGCCTGCATCGCATTGCGCACGATATTGAGCACGGCCTGAATCATTTGCTCACGGTCGATCAGCAGGTCGGGCAGGCTGGGGTCGTAGTCGCGCACCAGGGTGATGCTGCCCTGGGTCTCGGCCTCGACCAGGTTGCAGACCCGTTCCAGGACTTCGTGCACATTGGTCATGGCCAGCAGCGGCAGCTTGTTGGAGCCCAGCATGCGGTCCACGAGGTTACGCAGGCGGTCGGCTTCTTCAATGATGACGTTGGTGTAGTCACGCAAGCCTTCGTCCGGCAACTGGCGAGCCAATAGCTGGGCGGCCCCGCGGATACCGCCCAAGGGATTCTTGATTTCGTGGGCCAGCCCGCGCACCAGCATTTTGCTGGTCTCTTGCTTGGACAGCTGGGCTTCTTCTTTGGTGATGCGCAGCAAGCGGTCACGCGGATGCACTTCGAGCAGTAGCAGCGTGGTGCCTGCGCTCAGGATCGGCGTAACGGCGTAGTCCACGGTCAGGGTTTGACCGGTGAGCGAGGTCAGCATGGCTTCACGCTTGGTGAACGGGTGCGCCTGTTCAACGGCCTGACGCAGTGAATGCAGGGCTTCGGTGGATTCGGTGAACAGTTCGCTGATGAATTGCCCATGACTGCGTTGACCGCTGATGGCCAGTAGCATCTCGGCTGCGGGGTTCATGTACTCAAGGCGCAAGTCGGCATTGAGCAGCAGGGTCGCTGTGGTCAGGTTGTCGAGTAGCAGTCGGTGCAAGGCATCACTGATGGTCATGGGCCGATCCCGGATTACGTGCGCGGGTTACACGCTGAGACGAGGAAAATGCAAAAACCAAACCAAGGCTCCGAAAAGAAGCGCTATTCGCCAGAAATAAGGCGTTACAGGTGGTTTATAGGGCGAAAACGAAGGCTTCACGCGGCGAGTCGAACCAAAGTGGACCGCAGGGCTTCATGAAACGGTTATCTATGCACCAATATAGTGCAATTTTTGGTGAAAGCATTCAGTTCGCCTGCACAGGGTCGGCTCAGTGCGTGAAGAGCGCTAACGCCAGCGCGCGCGTTGCAGGTGAAATGTCGCCTCAGCACTGCGTTGCACCTCGGTGTTGCCGTGCAGAATGCGCGCGGCGAGGCGGTGTTCTCCCCGGTCAACGTTATCCAGCTTTATCTCGCGTGAGCGGCCGGGAACACCGTAGGGCGTGCCGTCCAGTACTAACTGGAGGCGGTGCCCCGCTCGAAGCGGCGGCTCGACCCGCACCTGAACGCTGAACGTCCCGTTGTTGGCCCTCAGGGCTTGACCTTCGGGCAAGCCGCTGACTTCCAGCACGGTGTACCTGAAGACCACCGGCGGGCTTTCACGCTCGGGTAATAACGCCTGCGGATCGGTCTGCGGGTCTATTGCCCGTGCCGGGAGCCGATTGAGGGGTGTCAGCACCACCGGCGCGCTGAGCACATGGCGGCTGGGCGTGTCGGTGTAGTGGGGTGTGCCGCCCTCGTCGATGTATGTGTAAGGTTGCGCAGCACCGGGCACGGCGATCAGCCCAAGGGTCAGCAGCACAAAACTATGCATGGCGGGCTCAGTCGGGTTTGGAGAGCGGCAGGCCTGTGGCGCCCGCGTAAAAAACGATCAGTTCCACGGGCGTGTTGCCGCTGGTTCCGCGGTGAGGCACGTTCACCACCTCAGGCAGCACCTGACCGGGCTTGAGCCGGGTGTGTTTGCCGTCGCGGGTTTCTACGAGCAGTTCGCCGGAAATCAGATACGCCGCATTGGGCATTGGGTGGGTGTGCCAGTTGAGGGTGGTTTTGGCGGGAATGGTAATTTTCAACACGCTTAATTCTGGCCGCCCCTCGGGGTACGCCTCGTAGCGCGTCCCTTCCCAGGCGTGTGCGGTTTTAAGGAGCGGTTCGGTCTGTACGGCGGTTGAGGTCTGCGCACAGCCCGACAGACTCAGGCTGGCAGTGATGAACAGGGAGGAGGGGATAAGACGTGAGCGCACCATCAGCGAATCCTTGCGTGGTTTTGAAGCCGTGATTGAGTGGACTCACGCTACGCAGAACGGCGGGGAGTGGCTGTCGGTCAGGATAGATCTGCCGTGCAAGCCGGGGCTGGAATCGGTGTAAGAACGAGCAAAAAAAACCTCCCGAAGGAGGTTTTTTATTCACGCGGCCAGCGCCGGTGTCACGGGATTAGCAGCTGTAGTACAGCTCGTATTCCAGTGGGTGTACGAAGGTGCGTACTTTGATTTCTTCTTCGCTTTTTAGGGCGATGTAAGCGTCGATGAAGTCGTCGCTGAACACGCCGCCTTTGGTCAGGAACGCACGGCCCTTGTCCAGTTCTTCCAGCGCTTCTTTCAAGCTGCCGCACACCTGCGGGATTTCTTTCGCCTCTTCAGGCGGCAGGTCGTACAGGTTTTTGTCGGCGGCGTCGCCCGGGTGGATCTTGTTCTGGATACCGTCCAGACCCGCCATCATCAGTGCTGCGAAGCACAGGTATGGGTTGGCTGCCGGGTCCGGGAAACGGGCTTCGATACGGCGAGCCTTGGGGCTGGACACGTAAGGAATACGGATCGAGGCAGAACGGTTGCGTGCCGAGTAGGCCAGCATCACCGGCGCTTCGAAGCCTGGCACCAGACGCTTGTAGGAGTTGGTCGACGGGTTGGTGAAGCCGTTCAGGGCCTTACCGTGCTTGATGATGCCGCCGATGAAGTACAGAGCGGTGTCGGACAGGCCGGCATAGCCTTCGCCAGCGAAGGTGTTCTTGCCTTCTTTGGAGATGGACATGTGCACGTGCATGCCTGAACCGTTGTCGCCGTACAGCGGCTTGGGCATGAAGGTCGCGGTGCGGCCGTAAGCGTCAGCCACGTTGTGTACGCAGTACTTCAGGGTCTGAACTTCGTCAGCCTTTTTCACCAGGGTGTTGAACTGCACGCCGATTTCGTTCTGGCCAGCCGTTGCCACTTCGTGGTGATGAACTTCGATGACCAGGCCCATTTCTTCCATGGCGTTGCACATGGAGGTACGGATTTCGTGGTCGTGGTCGAACGGTGGAACCGGGAAGTAGCCGCCCTTGATGCCTGGACGGTGGCCACGGTTGCCGCCTTCAACGTCCTGGTCGGACATCCACGAACCTTGTTCGGAGTAGATCTTGAACATGGAGCCGGAGATGTCGGACTTGAATTTCACTTCGTCGAAGATGAAGAACTCAGGCTCCGGACCAACGAATACGGTGTCGCCGATACCGGTGGACTTCAGGTATTCCTCGGCACGGTTGGCGATCGCACGCGGGTCGCGGTCATAGCCTTGCATGGTCGAAGGTTCGATGATGTCGCACACCAGGATCAGCGTTGGCTGCTCGGTGAACGGGTCCAGGACCGCTGTGCTGTCGTCTGGCAGCAGGATCATGTCGGAAGCTTCGATGCCTTTCCAGCCAGCGATGGAGGAGCCGTCGAACATCTTGCCGTCGGTGAAGAAGTTTTCATCGAGCGCATCACGGGCCGGCATGGTCACGTGGTGCTGAGTACCTTTGGTGTCCGTGAAGCGCAGATCAATCCACTTGACGTCATGATCTTTGATGAGTTGAACCGACTTCGACATATGTCCTCCGGGGTGGCTTCGGGCGGGTAAGTAGTGGTGCGCCCTTAGTAATGTGCTTGATGCCGGCGCGAATACTCTGCCAAGGCAACCTGCCTCACAAGGGAGCAAATTGCATGCCAGTGCCCTGACTTGGGTGTAATGCGCCAAACTCAGGCAGGTAAGCGGTGCAGCCTACCGATTCGTGCCTGTTATCGCACTCAAATGAAGCGAAAACCTGCCCTTTTGCTCTATTTTGGTGCGGCCAAAACCGTTTGTACGATAACTGGTTAAACCTTGAGCAATTTCCGCTATAATCCGCGCCCCCCTTTTTTGGCAGGCTGCTCGCGCGCTGTTTTCATGAAACTAATCGTTAAAGTCTTCCCCGAGATCACTATCAAGAGCCGCCCGGTTCGGATGCGTTTTGTCCGTCAATTGGCCAAAAACATCCGTACCGTGCTCCGCGATCTGGACTCGGCTGTGGTAGTGAGCGGTGTGTGGGACAACATCGAGCTGCAAACGCGTGTGAGCGACCCCAAAGCCCTGAAAGAGATGACCGAACGCCTGAGCTGCATGCCGGGCATCGCGCATTTTCTGCAGGTGGATGAGTACCCGTTGGGCGACTTCGACGACATCGTCGAGAAGTGCAAACTGCACTTCGGCGATTCGCTGGCCGGCAAGGTCTTTTCGGTGCGCTGCAAGCGTGCGGGCAAGCACCCGTTTTCCTCGATGGACGTCGAGAAATATGTGGGCAGCAAGCTGCGTCGTGAGTGCGGTGCGGCCGGAATCTCGCTGAAAAACCCGGAAATCGAAGTCCGGATCGAAATTCGCGACCAACGGTTGTTTGTGATTCACAACCAGCACGACAGTATTGGCGGCTACCCGCTGGGCGCGCTGGAACAGACGCTGGTGCTGATGTCCGGTGGTTTCGACTCCACCGTCGCGGCCTACCAGATCATGCGCCGCGGCCTGATGAGCCATTTTTGCTTCTTCAACCTCGGCGGCCGTGCCCATGAACTGGGCGTGATGGAAGTCGCGCACTATATATGGAAGAAGTACGGCAGCTCGCAGCGGGTGCTGTTTGTCAGCGTGCCGTTCGAAGAAGTGCTGGGCGAAATTCTCGGCAAAGTCGATAACAGTCATATGGGCGTCATTTTGAAGCGTATGATGTTGCGCGCTGCGTCCCGTATTGCGGACCGGCTCGATATCGACGCACTGGTGACGGGCGAAGCGATCTCTCAGGTGTCCAGCCAGACGCTGCCCAACCTGTCCGTGATCGACTGCGTGACCGACAAACTGGTCTTGCGCCCGCTGATCGCCAGCCACAAGCAGGACATCATCGATTTGGCGACTGAGATCGGCACTGCCGACTTCGCCAAACACATGCCTGAATATTGCGGGGTGATTTCGGTCAACCCCAAGACCCACGCCAAACGTCCGCGCGTGGAGTACGAAGAACAACAGTTTGATATGGCCGTGCTTGAGCGTGCGCTTGAGCGGGCCAAACTGGTGCCGATTGATCGCGTCATCGATGAATTGGGCCAGGACTTGCAAGTCGAAGAGGTCAGCGAAGTGCTGGCGGGCCAGATCGTCCTCGACATCCGTCACCCGGATGCCCAGGAAGATCAGCCGCTGGAACTGGCTGGCATCGAAGTACAAGCGTTGCCGTTCTATGCTCTGAACAGCCGCTTCAAGGAACTGGATGACACCCGTCAGTACCTGTTGTATTGCGACAAAGGCGTGATGAGTCGCCTGCATGCTCACCATTTGCTCAGTGAGGGACATGCCAATGTGCGCGTTTATCGACCGAGCTAAGAGCCCGGGGCTGTATGCCTGTGGCCTGCGTCACCGGCCCCCCGACGCCGCCGTCAAGTTGTAACGGCAAGGCCTGACTCTATTGTTAATCGCTGCCACGACCTGTCAGCACACCGAATCCTCTGATCGAGATACACAAGTGATCGAAAATCTACGCAACATCGCCATCATTGCTCACGTTGACCACGGTAAAACCACCCTGGTAGACAAACTCTTGCGTCAATCCGGCACTCTGGAGCGCGGCGAGCTCAACGACGAGCGCGTGATGGACTCCAACGACCAGGAGAAAGAGCGCGGTATTACCATTCTGGCGAAAAACACCGCCATCAACTGGAACGGCTACCACATCAACATCGTGGACACCCCGGGCCACGCCGACTTCGGCGGTGAAGTAGAACGCGTAATGTCGATGGTTGACTCCGTTCTGCTGCTGGTTGACGCTCAAGACGGCCCTATGCCGCAAACCCGTTTCGTGACCAAGAAGGCGTTCGAAGCCGGCCTGCGTCCAATCGTGGTTATCAACAAGGTTGACCGTCCGGGCGCGCGTCCTGATTGGGTTCTGGACCAGATCTTCGATCTGTTCGACAACCTGGGCGCTACTGAAGAACAGCTGGACTTCAAAGTGGTTTACGCCTCTGCCCTGAACGGTATTGCTGGTCTTGACCACACCGACATGGCTGAAGACATGACCCCGCTGTACCAGTCGATCGTCGACAACGTACCAGCACCAGCCGTAGACCGTGACGGTCCGTTCCAGATGCAAATCTCGGCACTGGACTACAACAGCTTCCTGGGCATTATCGGCGTTGGCCGTATTGCACGTGGTCGCGTCAAGCCGAACACCCCGGTTGTGGCCATCGACGCTGACGGCAAGCGCCGCAACGGTCGTATCCTGAAGCTGATGGGTCACCACGGTCTGCACCGTGTAGACGTTGAAGAAGCGGCTGCCGGCGACATCGTTTGCATCAGCGGTATGGACTCGCTGTTCATCTCCGACACCCTGTGCGACCCGATGAACGTTGAAGCGATGAAGCCGTTGACCGTTGACGAGCCAACCGTTTCCATGACCTTCCAGGTAAACGACTCGCCATTCTGCGGTAAAGAAGGCAAGTTCGTGACGTCCCGTAACATCAAGGAACGTCTGGACAAAGAGCTGCTGTACAACGTTGCTCTGCGCGTTGAAGAAGGCGACTCGGCTGACAAGTTCAAAGTATCGGGCCGTGGTGAATTGCACCTGTCGGTTCTGATCGAAACCATGCGTCGCGAAGGCTTCGAAATGGGCGTTGGCCGTCCAGAAGTGATCATCCGCATGGTTGACGGCGTTAAGCACGAACCGTTCGAAAACGTCACCATCGACCTGCCAGAAGAATCTCAGGGCAAGGTGATGGAAGAGATGGGCCTGCGTAAGGGCGACCTGACCAACATGGTGCCGGATGGCAAGGGCCGTGTACGTCTGGAATACAACATCCCTGCTCGCGGTCTGATCGGTTTCCGTAACCAGTTCCTGACCCTGACCAACGGTGCTGGCATCCTGACCTCGATCTTCGATCGTTACGACGTGATGAAGTCCGGCCACATGTCCGGCCGTCAGAACGGCGTTCTGGTATCGGTTGAAACAGGCAAGGCGCTGACCTACTCCCTGGAAACCCTGCAGGCGCGTGGCAAGCTGTTCGTTGAGCACGGTCAAGAGATCTACAACGGTCAGATCGTGGGCCTGAACAGCCGTGACACCGACATGGGCGTTAACCCTACCAAGGGCAAGAAGCTCGACAACATGCGTGCTTCGGGTAAAGACGAAACCATCGCTCTGGTTCCACCTGTTCGCTTCACCCTGGAACAGGCTCTGGAATTCATCCAGGACGACGAGCTGTGCGAAGTGACGCCTAAGTCCATCCGTCTTCGTAAGAAGATCCTGGACGAAGGCGAGCGTACCCGCGCTGCCAAAAAAGCCAAAAACTAAGTTAATTAGTTAGCGGTTACAAAAACGCCCCCGACCTTGCGGTCGGGGGCGTTTTTTTATGTTCGTCGTTTGGGGGCATTGTTGCCTCATCCCCCCGTCCTCTCCCATTGGGAGAGGGCCGGGGTGAGGGGGCTGTGCGGCTTAAAAATCCATCAATTTAACGCTGCTGTTCTTGCGCTCAACCGCTTTGGGAATATAGGCGCAGTAGCCTGGGCGCGGCCCGATGCGCGGGTGGTTGCGGCACGTGTCGGGGCGCTTCTCATAGATGGTGCACATGCGCGATTTGCGGTCCAGGTACAGGCAGTCGTTGTTGCTCATGCGCTGCAACGTGAAGATGCCCGACTTCTGGTTAAAACGCTCCACAATCCCTTCTTTTTGCAGACGCTTGGCGATGTTCTTTGGCGGGTCGCCCAGTTCGAATTCATCCACCAGCCCGATGCGGATCAAGTCTTTGACCTTGACCTCGACCGGCAGGGTGCAGCAGCTGGAAATGCAGGAGCCGCACATGGGCGCGGTGTATTTGGCCCACGTATCGAGACGGTCGATTTCCGCGGCGGCGATCAGGTTGGACTTCATCAGGCTTATATTCCAGCGTGTAACAGGGCGCGCGATCATACCGGGGTTGAACAAGAATTGAACAACCATTTGCCGGTTTTTTGCTCAATCCCCGGCAGCGCCGCGTGTTGCCCCAATCCGGTGCGCCATTCGCCCGCCCGTTTTAGCCGCAGGCGCGCGCAAAAATCTCGAACACAACCCGCCACCTTCTGTCAGAGCGTCTAGGCTGACACCATTCGTTCTTAAAATCGCTTCATCTCGCTTGAGGTTGCATCGATGTCCCAGGAACCGCTTGTTTGTGATGCTCAAGTGGCGGCCTTCCGCGCCGCCGTACTGGCCAAACTGACCTACGCGGTGGGCAAGGACCCGGAACACGCGTTCGACCATGACTGGTTCGAGGCCATTGCGCTGGCCGCCCGCGACCATATGGTCGAGCACTGGATGGACAACACGCGGCAGATTTACCGCAAAGGCCAAAAGCGGGTGTATTACCTGTCGCTGGAATTTTTGATCGGCCGTTTGCTGTACGACAGCCTCAGCAACCTGGGCTTGCTGGATATCGCTCGCCAAGCGCTGACCGAGCTGGGGGTCGACCTGGAGCAGATCCGCCTGCTCGAACCCGATGCCGCGCTAGGCAATGGCGGGCTGGGCCGTCTGGCGGCGTGCTTCATGGAAAGCATGGCCACCCTGGGCGTCGCAGCCCACGGCTACGGCATTCGCTATGAGCACGGGTTGTTCCGCCAGAGCATCGTCGACGGCTGGCAACAGGAGCAGACCGAAAACTGGCTGGACTTCGGTAACCCATGGGAGTTTGAGCGGCCGGAGGTGGTGTACCTCATTGGCTTTGGCGGGGCGGTCGAAACCAAAGTCGACGAACAGGGGCATCCGCGGCAGGTTTGGTGGCCGGGCGAAACCGTGCGTGCGATTGCTTACGACACCCCGGTCGTGGGCTGGCGCGGTGCCAGCGTCAACACGTTGCGCTTGTGGCGGTCCAGGGCCGTGCATGAGATGCACCTCGAACGCTTCAATGCCGGTGACCACTTGGGCGCGGTCGCGGAAGTGGTGCGCGCTGAGAGCATTTCGCGGGTGCTGTACCCGGCGGACAGCAATGAAGCCGGGCAGGAACTGCGCCTGCGTCAGGAATACTTCTTCGTGGCGGCGTCGTTGAGGGACTTGATCCGGCGCCATCTCGATCAGGGCTTCGCCTTGCTTGACCTCGGCGACCACGTGGCCATTCAGCTCAATGACACTCATCCGTCCATCGCTGTCGCGGAGCTGATGCGCCTGCTGGTCGATGAGCACGAGGTGGAGTGGGGCGCCGCCTGGAAGGTCACGGTCGAAACGTTGGCCTACACCAACCACACCTTGCTCCCCGAGGCGCTCGAAACCTGGCCGGTGGGGCTGATGGAGCGCTTGCTGCCCCGGCATATGCAGATCATTTACCTGATTAACGGGCTGCACATCGATTCGCTGCGCGAACAGGGCGTGCATGACTTTGATGTGCTGCGCGCCGTGTCCTTGATCGAGGAAGACAACGGCCGCCGCGTGCGCATGGGCAATCTGGCGTTTTTGGGGTGCCACAGCGTCAACGGCGTGTCAGGGCTGCACACGCAATTGATGCGCAGCACCGTGTTCTCGCACATGCACAAGCTGTACCCGGACCGTATCAACAACAAAACCAACGGCGTGACCTTCCGACGCTGGCTTTACCAGTCCAACCCGCCGCTGACGGCGCTGTTGGTCGATGCGCTCGGCCCGCAGTTTCAGGACGATCCCGAGCACAACCTGATTCAACTGGAACCGTTCGCTGGGCGCGCGGACTTCCGCAAGCAGTTCGCTGAACAGCGCCTGCAAAGCAAATGCACCCTGGCGGCGTTGATTTATGAGCGCCTGGGCATCGTGGTCAACCCCGAAGCCATGTTCGATGTGCAGGTCAAACGCATCCACGAGTACAAGCGCCAGTTGCTGAACCTGCTGCACACCGTGGCGCTGTATCAGGCCATACGCGCCGAGCCGGGCAACCGCTGGGTGCCGCGGGTGAAGATCTTTGCCGGCAAAGCGGCGGCCAGTTATCAACAGGCCAAACTCATCATCAAGCTGACCAACGACATTGCGCGCACCATCAACCACGACCCCACTGTGCGCGGTCTGCTCAAAGTGGTGTTCCTGCCCAACTACAACGTCAGCCTGGCGGAGAACATCATCCCGGCGGCCGATTTGTCCGAGCAAATCTCCACTGCCGGGTATGAGGCGTCCGGCACCAGCAACATGAAATTCGGGCTCAACGGGGCGTTGACCATTGGCACGCTGGACGGTGCCAACGTCGAAATGTGCGAGCGGGTCGGCGCAGAAAACATGTTTATCTTCGGTCTCACCGCGCAACAGGTCGAAGCGCGCAAGCGCAATGGCGAGTTCAACGCAGGGCCGGAGATCGCCGCGTCCCACCGGCTCAACGACGTCTTGCAGGCGATTCGCGGCGGGGTGTTCTCCCACGATGACCCGGCGCGTTACACCGGTCTGATTGACGCGTTGACCGAGTACGACCGTTTTCACGTCTGCGCCGACTTCGACGCTTATTGGGATGCGCAAATGCGCGTCGAACATCTGTGGCACGACACGGACGCGTGGTGGCGCGCGGCGGTGCTCAATACAGCACGCATGGGCTGGTTCTCCTCCGACCGCACCATTCGTGAATACGCGACCGAGATCTGGAAGGCGCTGTAACCGCCTTATAGCGGCTGTCCAACCCCCGAGGCTGCGAGCGCACGCAGCCTCGTCACGGGTCGGTGGCCACGGGTTTTGGCTGTTTTTGGCCGTCAACTGAACCCGCTCGGCCGGATCTGAGTCTGATTAGAAGATTTGCACGGCAACACGCGTTAAACTGCGCGGGTTTTTTGCCCCCTCCCCCTAGTTCGGAGCCTTACATGTCCCGCGTTACCCTGAGTCGCTATTTGATCGAGCAGACCCGCAGCAACAACACGCCTGCTGATTTGCGTTTCCTCATCGAAGTGGTGGCGCGTGCTTGCAAAGAGATCAGCCACGCCGTGTCCAAAGGCGCCCTGGGTGGTGTTCTGGGCAGCATGGGCACCGAAAACGTGCAAGGCGAAGTCCAGAAGAAGCTCGACGTGATTTCCAACGAAATCCTGCTCGAAGCCAACGAATGGGGCGGTCACCTGGCCGGTATGGCATCCGAAGAAATGGACAACGCCTACCAGATCCCGGGCAAATACCCGAAAGGCGCCTACCTGTTGGTATTCGACCCGCTGGACGGCTCGTCCAACATCGACATCAACGCGCCAGTCGGTACGATTTTCTCCGTGCTGCGTTGCCCTGAAGGCCATTTGGCCGAGAACGGCGACCTGGGCGAAAAAGCATTCCTGCAACCGGGCTCCACCCAAGTGGCGGCCGGTTATGCGATCTACGGCCCGCAAACCATGCTGGTGCTGACCCTGGGTGACGGCGTGAAAGGGTTCACCCTGGACCGCGAAATGGGCAGCTTCGTGCTCACCCACGAAGACATCAGCATTCCTGAGTCCACTCAGGAGTTCGCCATCAACATGTCCAACCAGCGCCACTGGGAAGCCCCGGTACAGCGCTACGTCGACGAGCTGCTGGCGGGCGAAGAAGGGCCGTTGAACAAGAACTACAACATGCGTTGGGTGGCGGCGATGGTGGCTGACGTGCACCGCATCCTGACCCGTGGTGGCGTGTTCATGTACCCGCGTGACAGCCGTGAGCCGTCCAAGCCAGGCAAGCTGCGCTTGATGTACGAAGCCAACCCGATGTCGTTCCTGGTGGAGCAGGCAGGCGGCGCGTCCACTGACGGCCACCAGCGCATCCTCGACATCCAGCCTGAAGGCCTGCACCAGCGTGTTGCGGTATTCCTGGGCTCCAAAGAAGAAGTCGCGCGCATCACCGCTTACCACAAAGCCTAAGCGCGCACTCGCCGCCGCAGGCTGCGAAGGGGGGCCCACGCCCCCCGTTCTTCTGACGTTTAGCCATTCCCCGGAGGCGACACCCCCTCCTTGCCTCCCCTCAACGTGTCCTGCCTGCAACTAAACCCGTGCCCTGCGGGAACCACCCTGCGCTTTTCTCTTCTAAGCTCTCACCGAGGCAGCAATGCCAACCTTCCCATTCAGGAGCTTTTCCATGAAGTTGCGTTCTTTGGCGTTGTTGTCGTTCTGTGTATTACTGGCGGCCTGCAGCAAGGTCAATCAGGAAAACTACTCCAAGCTGTCGGCCGGCATGCCCAAGGCCGAGGTGGAGAAGCTGCTGGGCAGCCCGACCGACTGCTCGGGTGCACTCGGCATGTCGAGCTGCACCTGGGGCGATAAAAACAGCTTTATCAGCGTGCAATATGCAGGCGACAAAGTGCTGATGTTCTCGGGTCAGGGCTTGAAATAAGACTGAACAGGAGCGTTACCCATGAAGCGACTTTTAGCGTGTCTGGGCACTGCATTGGTGTTGGCCGGTTGTTCCAGCTCCGGCAGCGATGCACTGGCCCCCAAAACCGTCGATAACGTCGATCTCAAGCGCTACCAGGGCACCTGGTATGAACAGGCGCGATTGCCGATGTTCTTCCAGCGCAATTGCGCCCAGTCCCAGGCGCAATACACCCTCAAGCCCGACGGTAACGTGGCCGTGCTCAACCGCTGCCTGACCGAGGACGGTGAGTGGCAGGAAGCCAAAGGCACCGCCACCCCGCAAGTCCCGGGCAAGACCGACAAATTGTGGGTTGAGTTTGATAACTGGGTCTCGACACTGTTGCCGGGTGTGACCAAAGGCGATTACTGGGTGCTGTATCTGGGGGACAACTACAGCACGGCGCTGGTAGGCAACCCGGATCGTCGCTACCTGTGGTTGCTGTCGCGCAAACCGACCATTGACCAGCAAACCCGTGACGAGTTGCTGAGCAAGGCTCAACAGCAAGGCTACGACACCACACGCCTGATCTGGCGCACGCCCGACGCAGACATGCCCAAGACCACGAAATAAAGGGCCGAAGGCCCTCAGCGAGCGCTGAGGGCCTTTTGCTTCACGCTCAGGCGCGCAGCAAGGTCTTCCAGGCGCGGTTCTGATACACCGCGATCGCTTGATGCTTGCGGGCATCGAGCAAGGCTTCGTTGTGTTCAACATCGTCGGTGAGCGGCTGATTCGCCAGCTCTTGCAGCTTGTTCATCTCGCCAAACAAGCGATCGACTTCCGCAATCTCCAGCACGCCACGGGCCAAACGCAGCCACGCTTGAATGCGCTCGATGCGCGGCAGTTGCTCTGCCAAGTCTTCCGGTTGCTGCTGGTAACGGTTCAGGCGCAGCGCGATGGCTTCATCCGACAGCAAACGCGGCAGCCAGCTGCTCAGTTGTGCAGCACCCTGACGATTGCCACGGGTGGTGCCGCGATCCACGGTCCAGCTGCGGTCCATCAACCAGCGCGAGGTGTTCAGCGAGAACTGGCCCCAGCGCGGGTCTTCCAGCTCTTCAAGGAACTGCTCGGGCGCGGCTTTGCGCACGTCTTCGTCGTCCTGACCGATCTGCACCAGCGGGCGCCAGTCTTCCAGCAGTGCGTCGAGCGAGGCGCGCAAGGTGCTGGTGGATTGG
This sequence comes from Pseudomonas sp. BS-2016, assembly GCF_001806145.1. Lineage (NCBI taxonomy): Bacteria > Pseudomonadati > Pseudomonadota > Gammaproteobacteria > Pseudomonadales > Pseudomonadaceae > Pseudomonas > Pseudomonas sp. BS-2016. Next base: position 24,783 of record NZ_MLCT01000024.1, on the reverse strand, counting down.
CGTGGCGCGGCCTGACCCAGGCTGCTGACCAGCGCACGCAGGTCAATCAGTTGCTGAACCCAGTCTTGCAACAGGCGCCAGTGGCCATTGAAACGGTATTGCTCGGCCAACCGCTGGCTGCTGGCCAGCAAATGCCACGCCAGCGCGGCAAACGCGTCATCGAGCGGGGTTTCCGGCGTCAGCTCAGGGGCTGGCAGGCTCACCGAATAACTGTTGGCGTCGAACAGGCGATAACCGCGCTCAGCCTTACTGATGTCGCACGGCATCAAGGCCAGTTTTTCAGCCAGCTCGGCGGCCAGTTCCAGCAAGGCAGCCGGTTCGCCTTCGCGCAGTTCAAGCTCCAGCTCGCAGATTTCTTCTTTCTGCTTGCCGGCAATCACGTGCCCCACGTCCAGCGCGGCTTCGATCACCACTTTGGCTTTGCCACGGCCCCACGAGATCTCGGCGCGTTCGCGCACGAAATCGGTGGTGAAAATGGGCTTGAGGGTTTTTTTGTCCAGTTCGGCCAACGCCTCGGGCCAGCACTCGCCGTCGAGTTTTTTGACGTCCAGTTTGGCTTTGGGCAGGTGCCAGTCGTATTCATTGCGCACAGACAGGCCGGCAACGCTTTCGCCACGGGTCTTGAGGGTCTGGATCACGTCTTCGCCATCACGGCGCAAGCGCAGGGCAACCTTGGCCTTGGCCAGGTCGCGCTCCGGGGTGTCGAAATATTGATTGAGCAACTCACGGCTTTCCCAGCCACTTTTGTTGCGCTTTTTCAGCAAAGGGTGCTCGCGCAAGGCGGCGAGGGTTTCGCGGCTGACGCGGAGTTTGATTTCGGTTTCTTTCTGCATGGCCGGAAAATCCAGGAACGGTGCGCAGCCGGGGAAAGGTGTGGCTGCCAAGGCCGTGCAGTGTACAGGACTCGCCGCCCCGGCGCCCCGCATGGGTTTATTCTGCCGCTCAGATGGCCCTATGATGGGCCTCGCCCCGCCAACAGGAAGTCAGCGCATGCCTTTACCCTCGCTCAAAGAGCAATTCGCTGCCTTGATCAGCGCACCGTCCGTCAGTTGCACCCAACCGCATCTGGATCAAACCAATCGCCCGGTTATCGACCTGCTGGCCACGTGGCTGGGTGATCTGGGCTTTGCCTGCGAGATCCAGCCTGTCAGCCCAGGCAAATTCAACCTGCTCGCCAGTTATGGCAGCGGCCCCGGCGGACTGGTACTGGCAGGCCACAGCGACACGGTGCCGTACGACGAAGCGCTGTGGCAGACCGATCCGCTCAAACTGACAGAAGTGGATAACCGCTGGGTCGGATTGGGCAGCTGTGACATGAAAGGCTTTTTCGCCTTAATCATCGAAGCCGTCCGGCCTCTGCTGGATCAGCCGTTCCGGCAACCCTTGCTGATTCTGGCCACTTGCGACGAAGAAACCTCCATGGCGGGCGCCCGTGCGCTTGCTGAAGCCGGGCGTCCGCTGGGCCGTGCGGCGGTGATCGGTGAGCCGACGGGGCTCAAGCCGATCCGCCTGCACAAGGGCGTGATGATGGAGCGCATCGACATTCTGGGGCGCAGTGGCCATTCCTCGGACCCACGTCTGGGCCACAGCGCACTGGAGGCCATGCACGACGTCATCAGCGCGCTCAAGGACTTGCGCCAACAATGGCTGCACGAATACCGCAACCCGCAATTTAGCGTGCCGCAGCCGACCCTCAACTTTGGCTGCATCCACGGGGGCGATAACCCGAACCGCATCTGCGGCCAGTGTTCGCTGGAATTCGACCTGCGCCCCTTGCCGGGCATGGACCCCCATGCGCTGCGTGCCATCATCCGCAGCAAGCTCCAGCCACTGGCCGAGCACCACCAAGTGCAGATTGACTTCGCCCCGCTCGCGGCAGGCGTTGCCCCCTTTGAGCAGGCGGCCGACAGCGAACTGGTGCGCGTGGCCGAGCGCCTGACCGGGCATCGTGCCGAAGCAGTAGCGTTTGGCACCGAAGCGCCTTATCTTCAGCGCCTTGGCTGTGAGACGCTGGTGCTCGGCCCCGGTGACATCAGCTGCGCACATCAGCCGGGCGAACACCTCGAAATGTCACGTTTGCAGCCGACCGTGCGTCTACTCAGTCAGTTGATCGAACACTATTGCCTGACCCCGGCGCCGTAAATCGCCGCAGGTCCAACCCGTCCACACAAGGAGAGCACGCGTGTCGCCAAGTCAGTTTCGACGATAACTACCAGCCCGTTGTGCGTTTGCTGTTTGTGCCCTTTTTAGGCGACTCACTTTTTTACAGGCTCCGGTTATGCCCGATTACGTTAACTGGCTACGTCACGCGTCCCCTTACATCAATGCCCACCGCGATTGCACCTTCGTCGTCATGCTCCCCGGCGATGGCGTGGCGCACCCCAATTTCGGCAACATCGTTCACGACCTGGTGCTGCTGCACAGTTTGGGCGTACGGCTGGTGCTGGTGCATGGCTCGCGTCCGCAAATCGAAAGCCGCCTGCAAGCGCGCGGGCTGACGCCGCATTACCACGAAGGCATGCGCATCACCGATGCCCCGACGCTGGAATGCGTGATCGACGCCGTGGGCCAGCTGCGCATTGCGATTGAAGCGCGGCTGTCGATGGACATGGCGTCCTCACCGATGCAGGGTTCGCGCTTGCGCGTGGCGAGCGGCAATCTGGTGACGGCGCGCCCGATTGGCGTGCTCGATGGCGTGGACTACCACCACACCGGCGAAGTGCGGCGGGTGGACCGCAAGGGCATTAACCGCTTGCTCGACGAGCGCTCCATCGTGCTGTTGTCGCCGCTGGGGTATTCGCCGACTGGCGAAATCTTCAACCTGGCCTGCGAAGACGTCGCCACCCGTGCCGCCATCGATCTGGAGGCCGACAAATTGCTGCTGTTTGGCGCCGAGCCGGGCTTGCTCGATGAAGACGGGCGTCTGGTGCGCGAGCTGCGGCCGCAACAAGTGCCCGCCCACATGAAGCGCCTGGGCAGCGATTATCAGGCTGAACTGCTGGAAGCGGCCGCCGAGGCCTGCCGGGGCGGCGTGGCCCGCAGCCATATCGTCAGCTACGCCGAAGACGGCGCGCTGCTGACCGAGCTGTTCACCCGTAACGGCGGCGGCACGCTGGTGGCGCAGGAGCAGTTCGAAAAAATCCGCGAAGCCGCGATTGAAGACGTCGGCGGTTTGCTCGACCTCATCAGCCCGCTGGAAGAGCAGGGCATTCTGGTGCGTCGTTCCCGCGAAGTGCTGGAGCGCGAAATCGAGCAATTCAGCGTGGTCGAGCGTGAAGGCATGATCATCGCCTGCGCGGCGTTGTACCCGATTGCCGATTCCGAGGCGGGCGAACTGGCCTGCCTGGCCGTGAACCCGGAATACCGCCATGGCCGCCGCGGCGACGAACTGCTCGAACGCATCGAAAGCCGTGCGCGGGCGTTGGGCCTCAACACCCTGTTCGTCTTAACCACGCGTACCGCCCACTGGTTCCGCGAGCGCGGCTTCGAGCCCAGCAGCGTCGAACGCCTGCCGGCAGCCCGCGCCTCGCTGTACAACTTTCAGCGCAACTCGAAAATCTTCGAAAAAGCCCTGTAGCGCCTGCCCGGCCGACTGGAGCCGCCGTTCCACGCACACCTGCGTCGAGCGGCGGCTTCGGTGCGTCGTTAAAACGCCTGCAAACACACATCATCAATGACCGCCTTGCCCATGTCGCACAAGTAGTGCGACGCCCAGGCATGGCGTTCCCCGTCCTTCTCCAGGGCGGCATCCAGGGCCAGCTTTTTGGCGCAAAACAACAACGCCGACACGTGCTCCAGCGCCTGACGCAAGGGGATGCCGGGGTTAACGCAAAACAGAGGAAGGTCGTTTTCGCCACACGGGCCAAAGGTTACGACGCCGAGGGTGTTGATCGGGGAAGGGGTGGTCATTGAGTGTGCTCCTATGTGATTAAGAGCTGCCACTTTCAGTTCTCAGGCGAGGGTGGCAGCCGTACGCGGGCTGAGAATCGGGACAATAGGAACCCCGGCGGCACGAATGCCTCCCGCGCACAGCTGCCATAAAGGGTGAGCTGGCACAAAAAAAACGCCCTCAATCATGGAGATGGGTGGCGTTCCGGTCGCTATTCTTTCTCGGATTCTCAGGCCCGGCCACTGTTTATTTCAGCGGCGGTGTACGGTACGCCTGCACTCAAATCCCCGAAGCCATCCGTTGCCGCAGTTCGTGTAGGAGGCGGCACCTTTGCGTGCGCGCCCCCTGACACGGCGAGACCTGAACGTCTTCGGGGATTGGCTGGCGGGCTGCCCGCCCGCCATCACTCAGTTACTGATCGCCAAAATGCTCGCCTGATACGACGCCACAAACAGGTCGAAATCACCTTCTTCGGTGTCTTCAATGTCTAGTTGGTCGTTGATCGATTTGCGGGCTTTTTCTTCGAAAGCCGCCTGATCTTCAGGGCTGAGTGGCTGGCCGCGGAAGTATTCGGCGTGGGCCATGCTCTGGCGCAGGGAGAATTGGGCGAAGCTTTCTTTGTGCTCGGCCATGCTGGCCAGCACTTTGGCCGACGGGGTCAGGGACACGTCCCTGATTTTCGCCAGTTGCTCGTCCACCGCCTTGCTGTGGGCATCGCCGCCGTGGCTTTGGTCCAGCAGCGCGGCCAACGGTGCGATCTGTTCCAGCAGTTCGGCTGCCCATGCCTTCATGTCGACCGGCTGACCGTCACGCTGCAATTGCAGGCCCGGACGGCGACCTTCCTTGACGACGCTGAGGAAGTTGGAGGTGCAGTTGCCGCATGCCGTGCTGTCGAACTGCGGGCTTTCCTGCAGCGCGCAGTACAGCAGGAAAGCATCCAGAAAGCGGGCTTCGGGCAGGTCAATGCCCACCGGCAGGAACGGGTTGATGTCCAGCAAACGCACTTCAACGTATTGCACGCCACGGGACATGAGCGCCTGAATCGGGCGCTCGCCGCTGTAGGTCACACGCTTGGGGCGAATGTTGGAGTAGTACTCGTTTTCGATTTGCAGGATGTTGGTGTTCAGTTGCACCCACTCGCCGTCCTGGTGCGTGCCGATTTCGACATACGGCGCGTAGGGCGTTGCCACGGCTTTGCGCAGGCTGTCGGTGTAACTCTTGAGGTCGTTGTAGCACGGCGTCAGGCCCGCCTGGGCGTTGCTCTGGTAGCCGAGGTCGCTCATGCGCAGGCTGGTGGCATACGGCAGGTAGAGCGTGTCGGGGTCCAGTTGTTCGAGCTGGTGAGCCCGGCCACGCAGAAACCCCGCGTCCAGTGCAGGCGAAGCACCAAACAGGTACATCAGCAGCCAGCTGTAACGGCGGAAGTTACGGATCAGCGCGATGTAAGCGCTCGACTGGTAATCGCGGTCGGTGCCCACAAAGCCGTCTGCCGCTTTGAGCACAGGCCAAAGGGCCTCAGGCAACGAGAAGTTGTAGTGAATGCCGGCAATGCACTGCATGGTTTTGCCGTAACGCAGGGCCAGGCCCTTGCGATAAACGTACTTGAGCTGTCCGATGTTGGACGTGCCGTAGTAGGCAATTGGAATGTCCGCTTCGGCCGGCAACGGGCACGGCATCGAAGGGCTCCACAGGTACTCGTTGCCGAGCTTGCTGTAGGCAAAACGGTGGATCTTGTCGAGGCTGGCCAGCGTCTCTGCCGGGTCGGGCAGGGCCGGGGTGATGAACTCCAGCAGCGACTCGGAATAGTCGGTGGTGATTTGATCGTTGGTCAGGGCCGACCCCAGTGCGTCGGGGTGCGGCGTCTGGGCCAGGCGGGCCTCGCCGGTGACGCGCAAGCATTCGCGCTCGATCCCGTGCAGGCACTGCTCCAGCAGAGTGAGGTTAGCGCGCTCGCTGAGCAGAGCCAGGCGGCGGTTGAGAAGTTGGCTCAAGTTGGATTCCTTCACGCGTCAGTCGCCCCAATATGGGGGTGGTCAGGACGGTCTACAAGGGTGAAGTTGAAGCCGGCGTGGTCGCCTGACTTTTAAAAGGAGTGCTCAGCCCCGTCCCTGTATCGGCCCCGGGCGCTCCGGGCGCATTTCGGCACCGCGTATGCAGTGCCGAAATTAACCTAAATCGACGGGTAACCGCTACAGGACAGCGAAGGTGCCTTGCGCTTTTGCGACCAGCTTGTCGCCCTGCCAGACGTCAGCTTCGACGACCAGCGTGCGGCGACCGGGGTGGATGACCCTGGCGATGCACAGCACATCGCCTTCGGACACTGCCCGGATGTAGTTGATCTTGCATTCCAGCGTGACGCTTTGCTGATCGAAGCCATGGGTGCTGGAACAGGCCAGCCCCATGCTGATGTCGACCAGGCTGAACAACACCCCGCCATGCAGTTTGCCGCCACGGTTGCGCAGGTGCGGCTCCAGGCTCAGGGCGACATGGGCCGCGCCTTCATCCAGTTGCACCACGCGACAGCCGATCAGCTCACTGAACGCGCTTTGGGTCAGCCCGGCCGGGATTTGCATCAGCGCTTCTTCAACTGCTTGGCATTGGCGAACAGCGAGGCCATGGCGTTGTTGGCAGGGGCCGCGGCCACGGTTTCTTTGCGTGGCGCGGTGTTTTGCTGGCGCCCCGAAGCGCCGGGACGTGCGCCGCGGGCCCCGTCGATTTTCTCGCCGGGGGTGTCGCTCATGCGCATCGACAGGCCCACGCGTTTGCGGGGGATGTCGACTTCCATCACTTTGACCTTGACCACGTCACCGGCTTTGACGGCTTCACGCGGGTCTTTGATGAATTTCTCGGACAGCGCCGAAATGTGCACCAGACCGTCCTGATGGACACCGATATCGACGAACGCACCAAAGTTGGTCACGTTGGTGACGACGCCTTCCAGAATCATCCCCAGCTGCAAGTCTTTGAGGTCTTCGACGCCTTCCTGGAACTCGGCGGTCTTGAACTCCGGACGCGGATCGCGGCCCGGTTTTTCCAGCTCTTGCAGGATGTCGGTGACGGTGGGCAGGCCAAACGTTTCATCGGTGAACTGCTTAGGGTCCAGACGCTTGAGGAAGCTGGCATCGCCAATCAGCGAGCGGATGTCGCGCTCGGTGTCGGAGGCGATGCGCTTGACCAGCGGGTAGGCTTCGGGGTGAACCGCCGAGCCGTCCAGCGGGTTGTCGCCGTTCATGACGCGCAAGAAACCGGCGGCTTGTTCGAAGGTTTTTTCACCCAGACGGCTGACTTTTTTCAGCGCGGCGCGGGTTTTGAACGCACCGTTTTCATCGCGATGGTTCACGATGTTTTGCGCCAGTGTGGCGTTGAGGCCGGAGATCCGGGCCAGCAGCGCCACCGAGGCGGTGTTTACGTCCACACCCACAGCGTTTACGCAGTCTTCCACCACCGCGTCCAGGCCCCGTGCCAGCTTGAGCTGCGACACGTCGTGCTGGTATTGGCCGACACCGATGGATTTGGGGTCGATTTTGACCAGTTCGGCGAGCGGGTCTTGCAGGCGGCGGGCAATCGAGACCGCGCCACGGATCGACACGTCCAGGTCGGGGAATTCCTTGGCAGCCAGTTCCGACGCCGAGTACACCGAGGCCCCGGCTTCGGACACCATGACTTTGGTGACTTTCAGTGCCGGGTATTTTTTGATCAGGTCGATGACCAGCTTGTCGCTCTCGCGGCTCGCCGTGCCGTTGCCGATAGCGATCAATTCGACCGAATGTTTGGCGCACAGGGCCGCCATGATGGAGATGGTTTGGTCCCACTTGTTGTGCGGTACGTGCGGGTACACGGTGGCGTGTTCGAGCAGTTTGCCGGTGGCATCGACCACGGCAATTTTGCAACCGGTGCGCAGGCCTGGGTCCAGGCCGAGTGTCGCGCGCGGGCCCGCTGGCGCGGCCAGCAGCAAGTCATGCAGGTTGTGCGCAAACACGTTGATGGCTTCGGTTTCTGCGGCGTCGCGCAGCTCACCCAGCAGATCGGTTTCAAGGTGGGTGTACAGCTTGACCTTCCACGTCCAGCGCACCACTTCGCCCAGCCATTTGTCGGCCGCACGGTTCTGGTTTTGCAGGCCGAAACGCTCGGCAATCATCAGTTCGCCGGGGTGCATCGTGCCGGGCAATTCTTCGCCCACTTTGAGCGACGAGCTGAGAATGCCTTCATTGCGCCCGCGGAAAATCGCCAGCGCCCGGTGCGACGGCATGCTTTTGAGCGGCTCGTCGTGTTCGAAGTAATCGCGGAATTTGGCGCCTTCCTCTTCTTTGCCGGCGATGACGCGAGCGCTGAGGGTGGCTTCCTGCTTGAGAAAACTGCGCAGTTTGTCCAGCAGGGTGGCGTCTTCGGCGAAACGCTCCATGAGGATGTATTTGGCGCCGTCGAGGGCTGCCTTGACGTCGGCCACGCCTTTTTCAGCGTCGACGAAACGGGCGGCTTGCGTCTCGGGGTTCAGGGTCGGGTCATTGAACAGGCCGTCAGCCAGTTCCCCGAGGCCCGCTTCGAGGGCGATCTGGCCCTTGGTGCGGCGCTTTTGCTTGTAGGGCAGGTACAAGTCTTCAAGGCGGGTTTTGGTGTCGGCCAGTTTGATGTCGCGCGCCAGTTCTGGCGTCAACTTGCCTTGTTCTTCGATGCTGGCGAGGATGCTGATGCGCCGTTCGTCGAGTTCTCGCAGGTAGCGCAGGCGTTCTTCCAGATGACGAAGTTGGGTGTCATCCAGGCTGCCTGTCACTTCCTTACGGTAACGGGAGATGAAGGGTACGGTGGAGCCTTCATCCAGAAGTGCGACGGCCGCTTCGACCTGCTGCGGGCGCACGCCAAGTTCTTCGGCGATGCGGCTGTTGATGCTGTCCATAAAACCACCTGACAAATTGTGATGCAGGCTCGCAGGCCCGGGCTTGAAGGCTTGCGAGGCGGGTTGAGCGGCTTGAAAAAGCGCCGCTACCGGGGCCAAAAGGGCAGCCTGTTGACCCGTGAAGTCTGCAAAATGCGGCATGCGCTGAAAAAAATAATCGCGCCGCACGTATTGAAAATTCGAGGTTGCCTGACACAAAAGGCGGCGCATTATAACCAGCGTTCCTGTCTTCAGGGCACTGCGTGCAGCGCGCGCCATGATCTGTGTACTGGCTGTGAAGGAAAAATCTGCTAACAATGCACACGATGCGTATAACAGCAGCTACGCCATAATGCGCGCCGAGATCACAGGAGCATCTAATGAGCAGCACTGCACACACTGCTGAAGGCGAAAAAATTCTTATCGTGGACGACGACCCGGGCCTGAGCAGCCTGTTGGAACGTTTTTTCACCAGCAAGGGCTATCGCGCACGCGCGGTTCCCAACGTCGAGCAAATGGACCGTTTGCTGGCCCGCGAGGTGTTTAACCTTGTGGTATTGGACTTGATGCTGCCGGGCGAAGACGGTCTGTCCGCCTGCCGCCGTTTGCGCGCTGCGAACAATCGCGTGCCGATCATCATGCTCACTGCCAAAGGCGATGAGCTGAGCCGGATCAAGGGCCTTGAACTGGGGGCCGACGACTATCTGGCCAAACCCTTCAACCCCGATGAGCTGATGGCGCGGGTCAAAGCCGTGTTGCGCCGCCAGTCTGCGCCCGTACCGGGTGCGCCGGGCAGCGAAGACGAAAGCGTCACGTTCGGTGATTACGAGTTGTCACTGGCCACCCGCGAACTCAAACGCGGTGATGAAGTTCACATGCTGACCACCGGTGAGTTTGCGGTGCTTAAAGCGCTGGTCATGCATGCCCGCGAGCCGTTGACGCGCGACAAGCTGATGAATCTGGCCCGTGGCCGTGAATGGGATGCGCTGGAGCGTTCAATCGACGTTCAGATCTCCCGCCTGCGCCGCATGATTGAGCCGGATCCGTCCAAACCGCGTTACATCCAGACAGTCTGGGGCGTGGGTTATGTATTTGTGCCGGACGGCAACGCCACCAAGTGATGGATCATTTGTAGGAGCGGGCCACGCAGGGTGTTCAACACCTGAGTGGCCCGCAATTTCATTTCTGCGGGTATCCCTACGCGCTCCTGCAAACTGCAAAAGCATCAATCTATGAAAACCCCTCTCTGGTTCCCCCAAAGTTTCTTCTCGCGCACCCTCTGGCTGGTATTGATCGTCGTTCTGTTCTCCAAGGCACTGACGTTGGTGTACTTGCTGATGAATGAAGATGTCCTGGTTGATCGTCAATACAGCCACGGCGTTGCGCTTACGCTGCGTGCCTACTGGGCGGCCGATGAGGAAAACCGCGAAAAAATTGCCGATGCCGCCGGGTTGATCCGGGTGGTGGGTGGCGGCGTGCCCGAGGGTGAGCAGCATTGGCCTTACAGCGGTGCTTACCAACGTCAGATGCAGGCCGAGCTGGGCGCTGATACCGAGGTTCGCTTGCGGGTGCATTCGCCACCCGCCTTGTGGGTTCGGGCGCCGAGTCTGGGGGATGGCTGGCTGAAAGTGCCGCTGTACCCGCACCCGCTGCGCGGGCAAAAAATATGGAGCGTGCTGGGCTGGTTCTTGGCCATTGGCTTGCTCTCAACTGCGTCGGCGTGGATTTTCGTCAGTCAACTTAACCAGCCGCTCAAGCGCCTGGTGTATGCCGCGCGTCAACTGGGTCAGGGCCGCAGCGTGCGGTTGCCGATCAGTGATACGCCGAGTGAGATGACGGAGGTTTACAGCGCGTTCAACCAAATGGCTGAAGACGTGGAGCAAGCGGGTCGCGAGCGAGAGTTGATGCTGGCGGGGGTTTCCCACGATTTGCGTACGCCGTTGACGCGTCTGCGTTTGTCGCTGGAATTGATGGGCAACCATAACGACCTGACGGACGACATGGTGCGCGATATCGAAGACATGGACGCGATCCTCGATCAGTTCCTGGCCTTTATTCGCGATGGCCGTGACGAGTTGGTCGAAGAGGTGGACTTGTGCGAGCTGGTGCGTGAGGTCGTGGCACCTTACAACCAGAACGAAGAGAGGGTGCGTTTGCGCCTGCAACCGATTCAGCCGTTTCCGCTGCGCCGGGTATCGATGAAGCGCTTGCTCAACAACCTGATCGGCAACGCGTTGCATCATGCGGGTGAGGATGTGGAAGTGGCCGCCTATGTGTCAGGCGATGTGAGCGCGCCGTATGTGGTGCTCAGCGTGATGGATCGTGGTGCAGGCATCGACCCTTCCGAGCTTGAAGACATCTTCAACCCGTTCATTCGCGGCGATCGTGCCCGCGGCGGAAAGGGGACCGGGCTCGGGTTGGCAATCGTCAAGCGCATCGCGTCGATGCATGGTGGCAATGTCGAGTTACGCAACCGTTCCGGCGGTGGGCTTGAAGCGCGGGTCAGGTTGCCGTTGGGGCTGATGTTGCCCCGTGGCGCGGTGTAAGGACCTGAGCTAACCACACGCGAGGCTGCCGATGGAGGCAGCCTCGCGTTTTTGTTGGTCGTGGCGGCGGGCGTCAGCCTTTGCCTTTGGTTCTTGTCAGGTTCGGCCCGCTGTTTTTCTCCAGATGTTCAATGATGATTCCGGCCACGTTTTTACCCGTGGTGGTTTCGATCCCTTCCAGACCCGGTGAGGAGTTGACTTCCAGCACTAACGGGCCGTGATTGGAGCGCAGGATGTCCACGCCTGCCACGCTCAACCCCATCACCTTGGCGGCCCGAATGGCGGTCATGCGTTCTTCCGGGGTGATCTTGATCAGGCTGGCGCTGCCGCCACGGTGCAGGTTGGAACGGAACTCACCCGGTTTGGCCTGGCGTTTCATCGCCGCAATCACCTTGTCACCCACCACGAAGCAGCGAATATCGGCGCCGCCGGCTTCCTTGATGTATTCCTGCACCATGATGTTTTGCTTGAGGCCCATGAAGGCTTCGATCACGGATTCTGCCGCCGTCGCGGTTTCGCACAGCACAACGCCGATGCCCTGGGTGCCTTCCAGCACCTTGATCACCAACGGTGCGCCATTGACCATTTCGATCAGGTCGGGGATGTCATCCGGCGAGTGCGCAAAGCCCGTCACCGGCAACCCCAGCCCACGCCGCGACAGCAATTGCAGGGAGCGCAGTTTGTCCCGCGAACGTGCGATGGCCACCGATTCGTTCAGCGGGAAAACCCCCATCATTTCGAACTGGCGCAACACCGCACAGCCGTAAAACGTGACCGAGGCACCAATGCGCGGAATCACGGCATCGAAGCCTTCCAGCGGCTTGCCCCGGTAGTGGATCTGCGGCTTGTGGCTGGCGATGTTCATATAGGCACGCAGGGTATCGATCACTACCATTTCGTGGCCTCGTTCCGTCCCGGCTTCGACCAGGCGACGAGTGGAATACAGACGCGGGTTACGCGACAGCACAGCGATCTTCATGCAGCACCTGTGGCAGAAAGGGTAGAGACCGGGAAAACCGGCTTGTCTTGAACGTATTTGAGCCCCGGATTGACCACCAGTTGGCCATCGATCAGGGCTTTTGAGCCGAGCAGCAAACGGTAACGCATGGACTTGCGGCAGGCGAGGGTGAACTCCACCGACCAGACCCGATCACCCAGCGCGAGGCGGGTGCGGATCACATAGCGAACTTGCGCATGACCGTTAGAACTTTTAATGGTTTTTATCGCCACCAGAGGGGCTTCGCAACGGCGATGACGCAGTTGCACCAGCGTGCCCAAATGAGCGTTGAAACGCACCCACTCGGCACCATCGCGCACAAAAGGCTCGATTTCAGTGGCGTGCAAGCTGGACGTACTGGCGCCGGTGTCGATTTTGGCGCGCAAGCCTGCGACGCCCAAATCGGGGAGCGCCACCCACTCGCGCAGACCGACAACGGTCAGATGATCAAATGTCTTCAATATGAGTAACCGCGATTAACGTATCCAGGCCGCAGGTCGAACCTCGGCCAACGCTTGAAATGCCGGTCTGGCGAACCAGTAACCCTGCATCAGAAATATTCCACAATCGGCCAGGAAATCCCGTTCGCCAGCGCTTTCGATGCCTTCGGCTATGACTGTAACGTTCAATTCAGAACACATCATGACAACGCCGCGCACGATAGCCTGACGCGCACGATCCTGATCGACATCGCGGATGAGTGCCATGTCGAGCTTGATCAGGTCAGGTTGAAAATCCGCCAATAAATTGAGCCCCGAATAACCTGCTCCGAAGTCATCGATGGCTGTCTTGAAACCGAATTCGCGGTATTCACGCAGAATATGGGTCAAATGGCGATAGTTATCTATGTGTTCGCTTTCCAGCGTTTCGAAAATCAGCTTGTCGAGCGGGAAATCGTGGGCTTTGGCGGCTTCCAGGGTGCTGCGAATGCACAGTTCCGGCCGATACACCGCGTTGGGCATGAAGTTGATGGACAGGTGTTGCTGCATGCCCAGCGCGGCCGCGCCCTTGATTGCACGCGTGCGGCACTCCTGGTCGAAACGGTAACGATTGGTGTCATTTACCTGCCGTAAAACATCCAGTGCGCCTTCACCGGCAGGCCCTCTGACCAGTGCTTCGTGGGCAAAGACCGATTGATCGCGCAAGTCCACGATCGGTTGGTACGCAAATTGGAAATCGAACCCCAGCGGCGTGGCTTGTCGACAAGCGTCGCAACGGCTTTTGGCGCCCGTCAGGGAATCGGGAAAAAACGTCATGGGACATAACCTCGCCAAAGGCGCTGAGAGGAACGGCATTCTAGCCGGATGCCAGATTCATCTATTCATTAGAAACGGTAGTACAGTTCTGACTCTGTCAAAGAAGAGGAATTCCAATGGCTCAGAAGCAAGAAGAAGACGAAAAGGTCCGTTTGGACAAATGGTTGTGGGCGGCGCGGTTTTTCAAAACCCGGGCGCTGGCCAAGGCCGCTATTGAAAGTGGCAAAGTGCATTGTCGCGGTGAGCGTTGCAAGCCGAGTAAAGAGCCTCGACTGGGCGATGAGCTGCAAATACGCGTGGGCCTGGAAGAGCGCACGGTCGAAGTCAAAGCGCTGTCAGTCGTGCGTCGTGGCGCGCCCGAGGCGCAATTGTTGTACGCCGAAACTGAGCAGAGTATTGCCAAGCGTGAACACGCTGCCGCCATGCGCAAATCCGGAGCAATGGGCATCACGACGGACGGTAAACCGACCAAAAAACAACGGCGCCAACTGCATCAGTTTCAGGATGCCAGTGGCGCCGAGTAGAGCGCAGGTTTAAACGGTGTATGACGCGCGTTGCTTAACCGCGCACCACGCTCATGCGTGACACCAGCGGCAGACGCTGCAACAGCGAAAAAATCGGTGCCGTCACGCGCATCAGCGCACCTGAAACCTTGGCCGCGAACGGGGTGTAATAGCCCCAGCCCAACGCCAGGAATGCCAGCAACAAGCCGCCGATGTAGTCGTCCTGGCCCCAATGAGCGCCAGCTACCAGTCGCGGCATCATGAACAGCAGCGTCAGGCCCCAGATCACCACCTTCTGGCCAATGGTGCGGCTGAACACACTCATGAACATGCCCCAGATCAGCAGTACCGAGGCGTGATCGCCCGGAAAGCTCTGGCTTGAGCGGTCTTTCAGTTCCCAGGTTTTTTCAAGGCCCGGAAAGAAGTCGCTCAGGTGAATGGCATCTTCAAACACCATCGACGGGCTATTGTGCTGCCAACCCATCGCGGCCGTGAGTTTGGAAAACAGCGCGCGGATCACCACCAGCAGCAACAGGATCGCCAGAAAACCAAACAGCGCGCGACGGACCTGCGTGGCCTCAAATACCCAGTTACCTTTGATCAGCAGGGCCAGCATGATGACCCCGACTACCACATCGAAAGGTCGAAGACTTGCAACTGCCCACATGTGGAGCCATATAGGGTTATCAGCCAATGGACGATTGAGCAGATGGAACAACCAGTCGTCGAAAGTCAGGCAGAGAATTTGGCCGAATGGCCATAACCAGAAACACAAAAGCCCCAGAGCGAGTAAATTACACCCCGCTAGGGCTCTGAGGTTCCACCTTGTTTGGAACAGAGTGGGATTGTTCATGACATGCCCCCTTGGCTGGGTCTTTGCACTCGATAGGTGCTAAAAACGCGCCTTTATAAAGACTCGAACACATTTTGTCACCAATTTAGAACCCTATTCCTATGTCCGATTTACGCAAAACCGACTTTACGCAGCGCTTCATTTTCGATAACAGCGACACCCGCGGCGAGCTGGTGTCGCTGGATCACAGCTACGCTGAGGTACTGGCCAAGCACGCTTACCCTGAGCCGGTTCAACAACTGCTGGGCGAGCTGATGGCCGCTGCGGCGTTGCTGGTCAGCACCCTGAAATTCGACGGCCTGATGAGCCTTCAAGCCCGTTCCGAAGGCGCGGTTCCGCTGCTGATGATTGAAATCACCAGCGAACATGAAATTCGCGGCCTGGCCCGATTTGACGCGGATCAGATCACCCCCGACGCGACCCTGAGCGACCTGATGCCCAACGGCGTCCTGGCCCTGACCATCGACCCGACAATCGGTAAGCGTTATCAGGGCATCGTGGACCTGGGCGGCAATGATCTGTCGGCCTGTTTCACCAATTACTTCGTAATGTCGCACCAGGTGCCTACGCGTTTCTGGCTCGCGGCGGATGGCAAGCGCGCACGCGGCATGCTCTTGCAGCAACTGCCTGCCGAAGTGATCAAAGACGAAGTAGATCGTGCCGAGAGCTGGAACCGCCTGAATGCGTTGGGCGATACCCTCAAGGTCGAAGAACTGCTGGGGCTGGATAACGAAACAATTCTGCATCGCTTGTTCCACGAGGATGTAGTGCGTCTTTTTGATAAGGATGGCATCGAATTCAAATGCAGCTGCTCGCGCGAACGCTCCGGCAATGCGTTGTCCAGCCTGGGCCATGACGATGCGCTTACGCTGGTCAAAGAGCACGGCGGCCATATTGAAATCGACTGCCAATTTTGCAACGAGCGTTACTTGTTCGATGCCGCCGATGTCGATCAATTGTTCGCGGGCGCAGGTGTAGAGACGCCTTCAGGCACTCACCACTAAAACGTTTCAGCGCAGGTAAAACCCCTGTCAAAGCCCGGTATAACGCGGTTCTGACAGGTGGGCCCTACTTTTTTTGGGCGTTTCTGGCATAATCCGGCCCACTTTTTTCGCGGTAGTAGTGCAAAATTTTCTACTACAAAACGTTTGGCGCAATCGGCCAATGGCCGACGGGGAACCTCATGACGCAAGCTAATAACGCCGTGTACACCGATCTGAGCATCGACGATCTGGTCAAAGAAGCCCTGAACCGTGGTGAAGGTGAGCTTGCCGACAATGGCGCACTGGTTGTTAAAACGGGCCACCGTACCGGCCGTTCGCCAGCTGACCGCTTTATCGTTGAAGAGCCTACAACTCAGGACGCCATTGCCTGGGGCGCGATCAACCGCAAGTTCCCGGCCGACAAGTTCGACGCACTGTGGGACCGTGTTGCGGCCTACCTCGGTGAGCGCGAGCGCTTCGTTTCCCACGTTCATGTAGGTTCTGACCCGGCGCACTACCTGCCCGTGAAAATGACCACCGAAACCGCTTGGCACAACCTGTTTGGCCGTTGCCTGTTCATCAACCCTGAACAGTACAACCCGGCTGGCAAAGATGAGTGGCAAGTGATCAACGCACCGAACTTCGAGTGCGTGCCTGAGCGCGATGGCACCCATTCCGACGGTTGCGTAATCATCAACTTCGCGGCCAAAAAAGTCCTGATCGCAGGCATGCGTTACGCCGGCGAAATGAAAAAAGCCCTGTTCTCCGTTCAAAACTTCCTGTTGCCAGCCGTTGACGTCCTGCCGATGCATTGCGCCGCCAACATGGGTGAAGACGGCGACGTGACCCTGTTCTTCGGCCTGTCCGGCACCGGCAAGACCACGTTGTCGGCTGATGAAAGCCGTTACCTGATCGGTGACGACGAACACGGCTGGGGCGTGGGCGTGGTGTTCAACATCGAAGGCGGTTGCTATGCCAAGTGCATCGACCTGTCGGAGAAGAACGAGCCGGTCATCTGGAAAGCCATCCAGCACGGTGCCGTTCTGGAAAACGTGGTACTGGATGCCAACAAAAAGCCTGACTACTCGGATGACAGCCTGACGCAGAACAGCCGCGCCGCTTACCCGCGTGAACTGATCGAAAAACGCGCTCCGAAGAACCTGGGCGGCGAGCCTAACGCCGTGATCTTCCTGACCTGCGACCTGACTGGCGTATTGCCGCCGGTGTCGATCCTCAGCGAAGAACAAGCGGCTTACCACTTCCTGTCTGGCTACACCGCACTGGTGGGCTCGACTGAAATGGGTTCGGGCAGCGGCATCAAGTCGACCTTCTCGACGTGCTTCGGCGCGCCATTCTTCCCACGTCCTGCCGGTGAATACGCAGAGCTGCTGATCAAACGCATCCGCGGTTTCGGCTCCAAGGTGTACCTGGTCAACACCGGCTGGACCGGCGGTGGCTACGGCGTGGGCAAGCGTTTCAACATCCCGACCACCCGTGCCGTGATCGCTGCGATCCAGAGCGGCGCGCTGATCGGTGCTGAAACCGAACACCTGGACATCATCAACCTGGACGTGCCAAAAACCGTACCGGGCGTCGACACGGCTCTGCTCAACCCGCGCAACACTTGGGCTGACCAAGCTGCGTACGACGAAGCCGCCAAGGCATTGGCTGGCCTGTTCACCGAAAACTTCAAGAAGTTTGACGTGAGCGATGCAATCAAGGCGGCTGGCCCGAAGGCATAACCCTTCGTACCGAACGCTGATTCACGAAAAGCCGCCTGAGAGGGCGGTTTTTTTATACCTGCGAATCAGCCTTCAAGGCTGTCGGTGTCCCAGTGTTGCGCCACGATGGCTGTGTAAAGCATGCCAATCGTCAAGGGCACTTTGCTTTCCCGGCCCTTGGCGCTGCGCTTGAGATGAGGGTCATGGCCTGCGGGCTGAAAATAGCGATAGGCGTCGTAATCATCCAGCGTCAACCCGAAGCGCTCTTCCAGCGCCTCCATCAGCTGTTGGGCGTCACGGCCATTGCAACCCAGGTCTAGATTGATCGCCGTCTTCAAACTGACGGTTTTGTGCTCCGGCAGACCGATTTCTTCGTGCAGCAATTGCATCAGCTCACGCAAGACGGGCGTGTCGGGGAGGTCGGTGGCGAGTTTCATGTGGTGTGTCCGTAAACCCAAGGTTGAAGAAGTACAACGTAGTCCCGTAGTTGCTGTCGAGGTAAGAAGTTGCGATCGCTGTGCAGCGCTCCACCCATCAGCACAACAGGGCAGGGCGTATCCCCGGCTGAAGGTCTGCCTTCATCGATCAACACCGAACAGTTGAACTCGACCCTGTATCATTCCCTTTCAATTTCCCCTGACCTTTTCTCGATCCGTTGCGCAGCGGGCGTTAGCCTTGCGGGCTTTGCAACGGTCAATGGAGTGACAGTGATGCACAACACCCTGGAACAGGTTTTCGGTTATCCACAATTTCGTCCCGGCCAAGAGGCGGCCATCAGCGCGGTGTTGGCTGGGCGCTCAGCGGCTGCGATTTTCCCCACGGGTTCCGGGAAGTCGCTGTGCTATCAGTTGCCAGCTTTGCTGTTGCCGCACCTGACGCTGGTGGTTTCGCCGCTGCTGGCGCTGATGCAGGATCAACTGGCCTTTCTCCAGCGCCACGGCATTCCGGCGGCCAGTATTGACTCGGCACAAGGCCGCGATGAAGCCAGTTCGGTGATGGCGCGGGCCAAGTCGGGGGAGTTGAAAATTTTGATGATTTCGGTCGAGCGCCTGAAAAACGAGCGCTTCCGACATTTTCTGCAGCAAGTCCCGATTTCTTTGCTGGTGGTGGACGAGGCGCACTGTATTTCGGAATGGGGCCATAACTTCCGTCCGGACTATTTGAAGCTTCCGGACTACCAGCGCCAGTTCAATATCCCACAAGTATTGTTGCTCACGGCCACTGCCACGCCTGCGGTCATTGTGGACATGCAAACCAAGTTCGCGATTGCTGAATCCGATGTCGTCACCACCGGTTTTTATCGCGCCAATCTCAATCTGTGGGTCGAACCTGTTACCGGCGCTGCCAAGCGTCAGCGGTTGGTGCAGTGGATGGGTGAGCGTCAGGGCCAACCGAGTATTGTCTACGTCACCTTGCAGAAGACGGCCGAGCACATCGCCCAGCACTTGAATCAGCACGGGATCAGCGCCAGCGCCTATCACGCCGGTTTGCCCCACGATCAGCGCGAAAGCATCCAGCGTGAGTTCATGAGCGGGCAGTTGAACTGCATCGTCGCCACCATTGCCTTCGGCATGGGCATCGACAAAAGCGACATCCGCAATGTGGTGCATTTTGATTTGCCCAAGTCGATCGAAAATTACAGCCAGGAGATCGGCCGGGCGGGGCGCGACGGGCAGGCGTCGGACTGCCTGGTGCTGGCCAACCGAGACAGCCTCAACGTGCTGGAAAACTTCGTTTATGGCGACACGCCCGAGTTGCAGGGGATTCGCACGGTGCTGGAAGACCTGCGTGCGGCCATCGCTGAAGGTCAGTGGGAATTCATGCTGTTGCCCTTGTCCGATCAGAGCAATATCCGTCAGTTGCCGCTCAAAACCCTGCTGGTTCAATTGGAGCTGCGTGGGCTGATTGCGCCGCGCTATGCCTACTTCGCGGAGTACCGTTTCAAGTGCCTGATCGATCCCGACGCGTTATTGGCCAGGTTCGAGGGCGAACGCCGGGACTTTGTCGCGGGCATCATCCAGACGTCCAGCCGCGCCCGAACCTGGTGGACGGTGAATTTCGATGCGCTGTATGAACAGCATCAGGCCGAGCGTAATCGCGTGGTCAAGGCGCTCGACTATTTTCAGGAGAAAGGCTGGATCGAGCTGGAAAGCAAGCAGATGACCGAGGTCTACAGCGTGCGGGTGAACGAGGTGGACGTCGATGCGTTAAGCCTGGAGCTGCATCGCTACTTCAGCGCCCATGAAAATGCCGAAATCGTGCGGATTCACGCCATGTTGGCGCTGTTTGCCAGTGACACGTGCTTGAGCTATCGCCTGGCGCAGTATTTTGGCGACGACAACGCACCGCAACGCTGCGGGCATTGTTCGGTGTGCGCCGGACAGGTGGCGCAATTGCCCGAGCCGCCTGCGCTTGCGCCGCTTGTGGATAAAAACTTTGAAGGCCTGTGCGGCCCGTTTATCCACAGGCATCAGGAATACACAGGCAGTTATCCCCCGCCGGAACGCCTGACCCGCTTCTTGTGCGGTATCAGCGTGCCGATGTTTACCAAAATCAAAGCCCGCGCCATTCCGGGGTTTGCCGCCCTTGAGCTTTATCCCTACGCGCAGGTTCGTGAGTGGGCCGCGCTGCATGTGCAAGGCGCCTGAACCGAACTCCGGCACACAAAAAAGCCAACCCCCCTGCCTGAGGGTTGGCTTCAACGCGTCACATCACAGGATGTCTTTGTAGGTGGTCGGGCTATACGCAAGGCTCTGCGACAACCCTGCGGCTGGCTGGTAGGGCGCCCCTTTAATGGCGCTGAACGCGACACCTTTGCTGCCCAGTGACGCGTAACGCTCGTTCTTCTCCGACTCAGTGATCTTGGTGTAGGAGTACTTATGCATGGCCGCGTATTTCGCCTCGTCACTGACGAGGGTCTTGTGCCGTGCTTCCAGATCCGCAGCGGACAGGTTCAAGCGTTTATCCAGCGCCACGCCCCAGCGGGTCAGGCAGGTTTCTGCGAAATGGCGCACCACCATCCCTGGCGCGACCAGCACCTTGTCGCCTTTGTCACCATCAGGCGCCGCGTTGCCCACTAGCGTGGCATGGCGCCCGGCCATTGGGTAAATGTGGACGCGCGTGTTGGAGGCGGTTTCCGGAACGACGCAAGAAAACCCTTTAGAGCGTTCATCACGAGCGAAGAAGCCCACGTATTCCTCAACGTTTTTACCCAGCTCAACCCGCGCGCTTTGGAAGTTCAGCGGGCCCGGCACCGGGTCCACGGCGAAAATATTGACCGGAATATGTTTCAGCTCACTGTCGTTGAGCATGGCGTTGGCCAGCATGTGGCAGCTGACGGCGCCGCGACTCCAGCCCACCAGGTTGACCCGGGTCGGGATCACGCCGTCCTTGCGGAAGGTTTTGATCAGTTGTTCTTGCAGTTGTTGCTGGGTCACGCTGCGGTTGCCGTAATCGTATTTGCGCCACATCCACGAACCGGTCACGGTCACGTCTTCGATCGGAATTCCGGCCGCTTTGAGGCGGTTATATTCCGCTTCGGTGAGCTTCTCGCGTTGCCATTCGCACTTGCCTTTGAGAATGCTCAGCGCGTGCTTCACGTTCTCTTCCCAGCCTTTGCCAAACAGGCTGCCGGTCATGCCGTATTCCTTGTTCTGCACGAACATTTCATCGGCCTGCAAGTTGCCGCTGCCGGGCCCATCCACGACGATCCATTCAGCAAACTCACGGCCTGTGCTGTGGGCCGCCAGCGTCGAAATCAGCTCGCCATTCCAGTAATTCTCGTGGGTGGCGTCGAACTTGGTGGAGCCGGTGCCGCAGAAGTAAACAGTTACTGTAGTCACGATAAATCCTTGCGTTCATTGGAGAGAACGCAAGGTAGCTATCGGACAGTTCCTGCATCAGAAGGAGATTTAGCCGCTATGGGAATGCTTTCCTTAGCCGTTTGAAGTCAGTGTTGTGGCTTACCCCACGAGCGCTTTAAGCACGCGGGCGAAGTTGTGGCTGCTTTCGATTTCGTCAGCATGGCGACCTTCGCGCACCACCCACTTGCCATTGACCAGCACATCACGCACCTGACGATCACCGCCCGCAAACAGCCAGCGGTTGAGAATGGCATCTTCGTGCGCCGTGGCCAGATACGGGTCGTTGCCGTCCAGCACAATCCAATCGGCGCGCTGGCCCACCGCCAGCCCGGCAACAGGCTGCCCCATGGCTTGCGCGCCGCCAGCCAGTGCGGCGTCAAACAGCGTGCGCCCGACCATGGGCTGATCGGGACGGTGCAACCGGTTGCGTCGCTGATCGCGCAAGCGCTGGCCGTATTCCAGCCAGCGCAGCTCTTCTACCACGCTCAGGGACACATGGCTGTCGGAACCAATCCCCAAGCGCCCGCCCTGTGCCAGATACTCCACCGCCGGGAAAATCCCATCGCCCAGATTGGCTTCGGTGGTCAGGCACAGCCCTGCCACGGCCTGGCTAGTGGCCATGCGTGCCACTTCGTCGGCATTGGCATGGGTGGCATGCACCAGGCACCAGCGCGCGTCGACTTCAACGTTGTCATACAACCACTCAATCGGGCGCTTGCCACTCCAGCTCAGGCAGTCATCCACTTCCTTGCGCTGTTCCGCGATGTGAATGTGTACCGGGCATGTGGTGTCGCTGGCCCCCATGACGTCATGGATTTGCTCCGGGGTGACGGCACGCAATGAGTGAAAGCACACGCCCAGGGCTTGGGCCGGTTGTCTGGCCAACAGCGGCGCCAACTGTTGCTGCACTTTCAGGTAATGCTCGGTGCTGTTGATGAAGCGCCGCTGGCCGTCATTCGGGGCTTGGCCACCAAATCCGGCGTGTGTGTAAAGCACCGGCAGGAGTGTAAGACCTATGCCCGAAGAGCGTGCGGCCTCGCTGATTCTTAATGCCAATTCCGCCGGATTTGCGTAGGGCTTGCCGGATAGATCGTGGTGAACGTAGTGAAATTCAGCCACTGAGGTGTAACCGGCCTTGAGCATCTCGATGTACAACTGGCGGGCGATGATGCCCAGCTGTTCCGGGGTGATTTTTCCCACAAGGCGATACATCAAGTCGCGCCATGTCCAGAAACTGTCATTGGGGTTGCCAGCCACTTCCGCCAAACCGGCCATGGCGCGCTGAAACGCGTGGGAATGCAGGTTGGGCATGCCCGGCAACAACGGGTCATTCACGCGTTCGGCCCCTTGCGCGTGGGCATCGGGCTGGATGGACACGAGTCGGCCATCTTCGCCAACCTCTATTCGGACATTGGTCGCCCAGCCCGTGGGTAACAGCGCACGTTCGGCAAAGAAAACGGACATCGGTTTCGTACCCTATCGTTTGTTATTTGTATATACATATACAGACGTTTGCCTGCTCGGTAAACTCCGGCAAGCTACGCGTCTTTACTCATAAACAAGGAATGCCTGTGCCGACTCCGCCTGCCGTCAACCCGCTGGCTGCCCAAATGGGCGAAAGTCCGGCGCCCCTGTACGCCCGCGTCAAACAGATGATCACTCAGCAAATCAAGAGCGGTAACTGGCCGCCGCATTACCGCGTCCCCTCTGAAAGTGAGCTGGTCAGCCAATTGGGCTTCAGCCGTATGACCATTAACCGCGCCCTGCGTGAAATGACCGCCGACGGCCTGCTTGTGCGCATGCAAGGGGTCGGCACCTTTGTGGCCGAACCCAAAACCCAGTCCGCACTGTTTGAAGTCCACAACATTGCCGACGAGATTGCCGCCCGTGGCCATGAGCACAGTTGCAAGGTCATCAGCCTGGGTGAAGAGGCCGCCGGTTCCGAGCGCGCGGCGGTGCTGGACATGCGCGAAGGGCAAAAGGTGTTTCATTCGTTGATCGTGCATTACGAGAATGGAATTCCCGTGCAAATTGAGGACCGTTTTGTGAATGCCCTGGTGGCACCGGATTACCTCAAGCAGGATTTCACGCTGCAAACGCCCTACGCCTATCTGTCTCAAGTCGCCCCCCTGACCGAGGGCGAACACGTCGTCGAAGCGATTCTGGCTGATCCGAAAGAGTGCAAGCTGCTGCAAATCGAACCCGGCGAGCCCTGCCTGCTGGTTCGTCGTCGTACCTGGTCGGGCCGTCAGCCGGTGACGGCGGCTCGCCTGATTCATCCCGGTTCCCGTCATCGCCTCGAAGGACGTTTCAGTAAATGAACCCATTGACCGTTTTACGCGCCGCTGATTACCCGCGCATGCCGTGGAAAAACGGCGGCGGCAGCACCGAAGAAATCACCCGTGATGCAGGCGAGGGGCTTGAAGGCTTTGGCTGGCGCCTGTCGATTGCTGACATTGGCGAGTCGGGCGGTTTTTCGCAGTTTGAGGGCTACCAGCGCATCATCAGCGTGCTGCAAGGCGCGGGCATGAATTTGCAAGTGGACGGCGCACACACGCGAGCCTTGTTACCGTTCGATGCGTTCGCCTTCAGGGGTGAAAGCGCAGTGAGTTGCACGCTGTTGGATGGACCGATCCGCGATTTCAACCTGATTTATGCCCCGGACCGTTACCGCGCCCGGCTGCAATGGCTGGCGGCTACCACGCCACAGCGCTTTTTCACTTCGGCCACTACCGTGCTGGTGTTCAGTGCCAGCGAGCAGGTGCATGTGGGGGTCGGTCACACGCACCATGAACATTTGGGTCGTTACGATTGCCTGCAACTGAGCAATGCCGACCGTTTGCTGGAAATCACCGTGACAGGCCGCTGCTGTGTGATTGAGTTAAGTGCCGTCTGACCCACATCGCGTAGCAGCCCTCGGCCGCTGCTACGCACTGACCCTGAGGCCGATTTGTTACCGAATGCCTCAAAACAGCGCAAAAACGCCCCCTCGTAACACCTCCCTGCGTGCTTTCTTTTTTTGTAAGACACCGCTCACGTTGTTCAAAGCCCATGTTTGCGGGGCTCTCGTCATTTTAATGTTGAAAATTCAAAGATTGGCCGCTTACTTGCATATGCTTGTATGTACAAGTACATAAGTGTGCGTCTGCCCATCGCTGAGGAGTGACCCGTGACTTCAACTACCCCTAAATCGCCAGCCGAGTTCACCCGTCACCGCGACGGTGAAATCCGCGCCGCCCGTGGCACCCGTCTTACGGCTAAAAGCTGGATGACCGAAGCCCCGCTGCGGATGTTGATGA
>NZ_MLCT01000023.1:0-35034 GCF_001806145.1 Pseudomonas sp. BS-2016 | reverse complement strand
GACGGGCCTTCCATGGCCCAGCACGGCTGGCTCGGCTCCTGCCGACCCACCCCCGCAACAGCACCTGCGTTCAGCCTGCTGTGAGGGGCTTTTGTATCGTTTGCACCGTTTAGGTAGCAGCAGTGAGATTGCTTTAAGCAACAGCGTCAAATCAATGCACGATTTGCGCAAGGAACGCCTTGGCTCGCGGGCTTTTGGGTGCGTTGAAGAAGTCGTTGGGCGGCGAGTCTTCGATGATCATGCCGCCATCGAGGAACAACACGCGTTCGGCCACTTGCCGCGCAAACCCCATTTCGTGGGTCACGCAGAGCATGGTCATGCCGCTGCCCGCCAGGTTGACCATGACGTCGAGCACTTCGCTGACCATTTCCGGGTCCAGCGCAGACGTCGGTTCGTCAAACAGCATGATTTTGGGTTCCATGCACAGGGCGCGGGCAATGGCGACGCGCTGCTGCTGTCCGCCTGACAGTTGGCTGGGGTATTTGTCGGCCTGGCTGGCAATACCGACTTTGTTGAGGAAGTGCTGCGCCAGTTCAACCGCTTTTTTACGCGACAGGCCGCGTACCGACATGGGCGCCAAGATGCAGTTGTCGAGGACGCTCATGTGCGGGAACAGGTTGAAATGCTGGAACACCATGCCAATTTCACTGCGGACCCTGGCGGCTTCGCGGGTGGCTTGGGACAGGTCGGTGTTGTTGATCAGGATGCTGCCTTTTTCGGCGATTTCCAGGCGGTTGATGCAGCGGATCAAGGTGGATTTGCCTGAGCCGGACGGGCCGCACAGGACGATGCGTTCGCCTTCGCGCACGGTAAGGTCGATGCCTTTTAGGACATGAAACGCGCTGTAGTACTTGTTCAGGCCAGCGATGTCCACGACCACCTTTCTGGTGTCCGACGATGGAGACACGGGCGTGTGAACGTAAGCAGGTTGTGCATGCATTGTGTGTCTCCAGTAATCAGTAAAAGCGCTCGGCGCTGTAGGGTGTCGGGTCGGTGAAGGGGTATTCACCGGTCATCATTTCGGCCAGCAAGCGTCCGCTCACCGGGCCCAGGGTCAAGCCGTGGTGAGCATGACCGAAGTTGAACCACAGGCCTTTATGCCGGCTGGCCGGGCCGATTACCGGGCACATGTCCGGCAGGCAGGGGCGTCGGCCCAGCCACGGTTCGGGGTCCAGCCGCTCGCCCAGCGGGTACAGGTGGCGGGCGCGCGCTTCGCAACGGCGCAGCTGGATCTCGTTGATCGGGTCTTCGCTGTCGGCAAATTCGATGCCGGTGGTCAGGCGTATTCCGCCCACCATCGGCGCCAGCACATAGCCGCCCACCGAATCCAGAATCGGGTGGTGCATGGTGTGGCCGTCTTTCGCGGCGTAATGCATGTGATAGCCGCGCTTGATGGCCAGCGGAATGCGGTAGCCCAGCGGTTCGAAGATGTCCCGCGCTTGTGGTCCCAGGGCGATCACGGCTTCGTTGGCCACGATCAACCCCTTATGGCTGTCTGCCTGCCACTGGCCCGCCGTCGGGCGCAGGCTGGTGGCGTCACCGATGACGAAGGTGCCGCCGCGCTTGATGAACAGTTCGGCGTAGCCACGGGTCAGGCCGCCCGGATCGCTGACGGTTTTGGGGTCGAGCCAGTGAATGCCGCCGATCACATCAGCGTGCAGGCCGGGTTCCAGTGCGTGCACCTGGGCCTGCCCGAGTACGCGGTAGTTGAGTGTGTACGCTTGTAAGGCGGCGGCATCGCGCTGCGCTTTGTCGAAGTCCTCGCGGGTGCGGTACACCTCCACCCAGCCGCTGTCGCTGATCAGGCCGGTCATGCCCGCCGGCCCCGCCAGCGCGTCATGTTCGGTGACGCAGCGTTCAATCAACGGCAACATGGCGCGGGTGGCCTTGGCCAAGCCTTTGGCCCCGGATTGGCGCCAATACTGCATCAGCCACGGCCCCGCCTTGGGCAGGTGCTTGAGGCTGTAGCGCACGTCGGATTGCTGATTCAGGCCATAGCGCAGCAAACGTGAGATTTCGCGCGGGAACGAGTAGGGGATCACGCTGGCACGCTCGATCAGCCCGGCATTGCCGTGGCTGGTTCCGCTGCCGGGTTGGGCCCGGTCCAGCAACACCACGTTGCGCCCTCGGGCCTGGAGTTGCAGCGCGGTACTGACGCCGACGATGCCGGCTCCCAGAACAATGGTGTCGCAATGCATAAACAAATCCTTGAAACGGGGGCCGTGTTCGCAGCCCGGACAATGGGCTTACTGCAAATGACGGCTGAGTCGGCCTTCAATCAGTTTCAGGCTGCGGCGCACCACCTCCACGATCACCAGGTACAGCACGGCGGCCCACAGGTAGACCTGGAAGTCGAAGCTGCGCGAGAACACCATTTTGGTCACGCCCATCAGGTCATAGATGGTGACGAGTGAGGCAATGGCGCTGGCCTTGATCATCAGGATCAGTTCGTTGCCCAGCGGGCCGATGGCCACCAACAGCGATTGCGGCAATACGATTTTGCGAAAGGTGGTCCAGCGCGACAGGTTCAAGGCCTTGCAGGCTTCACGCTGGCCCTGGGCCACGGACAAAATGGCGCCGCGCAAAATTTCGGCCTGGTACGCCGCGGTATTGAGGGTGAACGCCAACAGGGTGCACAGCCAGGCGTCACGGAAGAACCACCAGAGGCCGACGTCTTGCCACAGGCTTTTGAACGAGCCAAGGCCGTAGTACAGCAAAAACAGCTGCGCCAGGAGCGGTGAACCCCGGAAGAAATACACATAGGCGCCGGTAAAGCTGCGCAAAAAGCGGCTGCTCGACAGGCGCCCCAGGGCGATCAGCAAGCCGAGCAGGGCGCCGAGGGTGAAGGAGATGCCCACCAGTTTGCAGGTCACCCACAGGCCGTCAATGAAGCGCGGGCCGTAGCGGTCCAGCAAGTCGGGGCTGAGCAACAGGTTTTGCAGGTCCGTCAGGCTCATGGCTGCACGCTCCGCTGATGACGATTGAAATGGCGCTCCAGGTAGGCAAACAGGCGGCCGGAAATCGCTGAGAAGAACAGGTAGATGAAACACGCCACGCTGTAAAACAGCATCGGTTCTTTGGTCACGCTCACCGCCAGGTTGGTCTGACGCATCAAGTCGACCAGGGCAATGGTCGACACCAGCGAGGTGTCTTTGAGCAGTGACAGCCAGTTATTGGAGAGGCCAGGCAGGGCAATGCGCGCCAGTTGCGGCAGCACCACTTTGCGGAACGTGGTGAACGGCGAAAGGCCCAGCGCCGAGGCGGCTTCGAACTGACCTTTGGGAATGGTTTTAAACGCGCCCAGCCAGATTTCGCTGGAGAACGCGGCAAACACCAGGCTGAAGGCAATCATTGCCGCCACGAAGGTGTTGATCGTGAAGGGTGTGTGGTAGCCCATCAGGCCCAGGATTTTTTGCGCCGCGATCTGGCAGCCGTAGTAAATGATCAGCAGCGTGAGCAGTTCCGGCAGGCCGCGAAACACAGTGGAAAACGTCGTCGCCCAAGCACGCATCCAGCGATTTTTGGAACGTGCGGCCACCGCCACGAGCAGCCCCAATGGCAAACCGATGGGCAGGCAGCTCAAGGCCAGGGCGATGGTGACCAGCGACCCGGCAAGCAGCGCCGAGCCCCAGCCGCCACTGGCGAAGGAAAGCAATGAAAGTTGATCGAGCATGCTCGAATCCCCGGACAAAATCGGGCCGATATTCAGCCGCTGCGCACACCGGGTGCGCAGGGCAAGGCGTCAGGCAGGCTGCCCTCAACCGAGGGCGGGCAGGTTAATAAATGTCGAAGTCGAAGTACTTGCTGGAGATCTTTTTGTAGGTGCCGTCAGCCACGATCTCGTCCAGAGCCTTGTTGAAGCGCTCGCGCAAGTCGTTGTCTTCTTGACGCACCGCGATTGCGGCGTCGGCCAGCGTACCGTTCACGTCACCAATGATCTTGCAGCAGTCCTTGCCGGTTTTATTGACCCATTCGAGCAATGGGAACTTGTCGGCAATCACCACATCGACCCGCTCATTGGCCAGTTCACTGTTGGCTTCGTCGAGGGTTGGGTACAGCTTCAGGTCAGCCTTTTTGTAGTGCTCTTCGGCATAGATACTTTGGGTGGCAGCGCTTTGCGCGCCGACAGTTTTGCCGCTGAAGTCACTTTGCGCATCGGTGATGTCCGAGTCTTTGGGCACGGCAATCGACAGCGGGGTGCGGTAGTAATGATTGGTGAACGCGATTTTCTGCTTGCGCTCATCGTTGACGATCATCGAGGCCACAATCGCGTCGTATTTTTTGGCCATCAGGCCGGCGATAATGCCGTCCCAATCCTGCGCCACTAGGGTGCAGTCGGCTTTCATGCGTTCGCACACGGCCATCGTGATGTCGACGTCAAAGCCATGCAGCTTGTTGTCCGAGTCCACGTAGTTAAACGGAGGGTAGGCGCCTTCCGTGGCGATTGTCAGTTTGTCGGCCTGAGCGTTGGACGCTACGGCTACAACCATTGCACATGCACTTGCAAAGCGAATGACGTTTTTCATCTAGCACCTCGTTTTATTGTTTTGTGCCGGGTGAGGAGGTGTAGCCCACGAACTCGTTGTGCAAGGCCGCGGTTGCCTCAAGACGTTTTTCTACGTCCGGTCCCAGTTGTTTGCAGACTTCATTGACCAACAGGTGCACCAGCGACAGCATGGCCGCCGTGGATTCCCAGAACAGATTGAATTCGGTCGGTACGCGAAACACTTCATCGGCGTACTGGTCGGCCCAATCGCAGAAGGTGTCTGTGACCAGCGTCACCGGGATACCGGCTTCGCGGGCCTTGCGGCACAGGTGCTGGGCGTGGCGCGAATAACGCCGCGCTTCGAACACCACCAGTGCGCAGTCATGGTCGGGGCATAACAGGACATCGGCGTAATGCCCGGCCGCACCGTCCACCAGGTGCACGCCGTCGCGGATGTATTGCAGCAAATGCACCATCGAGGCCGCGATGCCGCGCTCGGTCTGAAAACCGGCGACAAAGACTTTGCGGCGTGTGGCCAGGCGCTGGCTGACGATCTGCCACTCGGGGGTCAGGCTGTACTCGTAGACCTTGACCAGTGCCCCGACTTCCAGCTCAAAACTGCGCGGCAGCGCCTGCGGGCTTTGGCTCGATTGTTGGCGGAATTCTTGCAGGCGATCACCGACCAGCCAGGGACCATCACCCAGGTCGTCTTTCAGGTCGTTTTTCAGTTCTTTGAAATGGCTGTAACCCAGCGCCCGGCAAAAACGCCCGACACTCGACTCGCTGACGCCCAGCTTGCTGGCAATGTCGGCGGCCGTTTGAAAAGGCAGCTCGTAGAGGTTGGCCAGCATGTAACTGGCAATCGCCCGACCCGACGGGGCGGCGGTTGACAGGCTGCTTTCCAGGCGTTGTTTGATCGACTGACTCACGGCTGTTGTTCCTGTTTTTATTTCAGCGCGTTGCAGAAAGTGAATGTTTTCTGTCATTAAGTCAACAATTGACAGATATCTGTCATCGCCGGATAGTTGCCCACAACAATAACAACTCGATTGGAGCGCACCGCATGTCTGAATCCGACGCTAGCGAACAGGCCGTTGAATCGCTGTCTCTGGAGCAACTGACCACCTTGCTG
Source organism: Pseudomonas sp. BS-2016 (assembly GCF_001806145.1). Classification (NCBI taxonomy): domain Bacteria; kingdom Pseudomonadati; phylum Pseudomonadota; class Gammaproteobacteria; order Pseudomonadales; family Pseudomonadaceae; genus Pseudomonas; species Pseudomonas sp. BS-2016. The sequence goes on along the minus strand of NZ_MLCT01000023.1, from coordinate 29,416 downwards.
CAACAGATTTTTGAACGCCACGGCACCTCGCACACCGTGGCCAGGGTACTGGCGGATAACTGCGCGCGAGCCCAGCGCGACGGTTCCTACAGTCATGGGGTGTTCCGCATTCCCGGCTATTTGTCCTCACTGGCCAGTCGTTGGGTTGATGGCCAGGCGAGCCCTCAAGTTGAAGATGTGGCGTCGGGTTTTATTCGGGTGGATGCGGCCAATGGCTTCGCTCAACCGGCGTTGGCGGCCGCTCGGGGGCTGCTGGTCGAAAAAGCCCGCAGCGCCGGGATTGCGGTGCTGGCCATTCGCAATTCGCACCACTTTGCAGCGCTCTGGCCCGACGTTGAACCCTTCGCTGAAGAGGGGCTGGTGGCGTTGAGCGTGGTCAACAGCATGACGTGCGTGGTGCCCCACGGCGCCCAAAAGCCCTTGTTTGGCACCAACCCGATTGCCTTCGCTGCGCCGCGTGCCGATGACCACCCGATTGTGTTCGATCTGGCCACCAGCGCCATTGCCCATGGCGATGTGCAAATTGCCGCGCGTAAAGGTCATGAACTGCCGGCGGGCATGGGCGTTGACCGTCGGGGTGAGCCGACCCAGGACCCGAAAGCGATTCTCGACGGCGGGGCTTTATTGCCGTTTGGCGGGCACAAAGGCTCGGCGCTGTCGATGATGGTGGAGTTGCTCGCGGCGGCCTTGACCGGCGGCAATTTCTCGTTCGAGTTTGACTGGTCCAAACACCCCGGCGCGCAAACGCCGTGGACCGGCCAGCTACTGATCGTGATTGATCCGAGCAAATCCGGAGGCAACAGCTTTGCCGGGCGCAGCGCTGAGCTGGTGCGCCAGATGCACGCGGTAGGCCTGGAACGGCTGCCGGGGGATCGTCGGTTCAAGACGCGCGCCCAATCGCTGGAGCACGGGATACCGCTGGCGATCGACGAACTGGCCAAGTTGCGGGCATTGGCCCAGTAACTCCGCATCAGGTGTTCGCCTTCTTCGTGGCCTCGTGTGTGGGTGAGCGGTGGACAGCGCTGGCGCAGTACGTGGCCACGAAGAGGGCTTGACGGCTAGGAAAACAACTGCCGAATCAGATTGGGCGTACAGCCGGTCCAGCGCTTGAGCGAGCGCCGGAAGTTGGCCGGATCGCTGAAATTGAGGTAGCGCGCGACGTCTTCGTTGCTCATCCCTTTGATCTGATACAGGTACAGCGCCATGTGTTTACGCGCCTGATCCTGCTGCGCCTGAAAGTGTGTGCCGTGTTTACTCAGTTTGCGCTTGAGGGTGGCCTGGCTCATGCCCAGGGTTTGGGCGGTGAGTTCCAGGCTCGGCGCGTGGTGCGCGTTGTGACGCAAATACACGTACACACGGTCAAGCAGACTGGCACTGAACCCCAGGCTGTCGAGTTCGCGCTGGGCGTGTTGCAACGCCACTTGCCGCGCAATCGCTGAGGCTTTGGGCCATGGCCGGGTAAGGCACTCCCGGGGGATGCGCATCATGTCCAGCTGGCAGCCAAACTGGCTGTTTTCGCCCAGGTGCACCCAGTACTGCTCCACATAGCGGGGTTCGGCATGGCTGAACCGGCATTCCCACGGCAGCCGTTCGCCACTGAGCCACCGACTCATGGCCAGCAGGGCAGTCATGCTGGCTTCCAGCACAAAGCGCGCGTGCTCCTGGGCGCCGCTGCTGTCGAGCCAATACACATAGGCGTAATGGTCATCGAGCACCAGGCGCGGCGTCAGCAGCGGGCTGAGCAGGGCGCGATGGTGGATCACGGTTTCCAGCGCCTGATGCAGGTTGGGCGCCTGTTGCAGGGCGTGGCTGGCGGGGCCGTAATGCCCCGGCAACAAGCGCTGGCCGAACAGAAAGCTGCTGTCATCGGCGTCCAGCAGACGGCGGGCATTGCCGATCAGGCTGAAAAACTGCTGCGGGCTGACGCAGGTCGTGCCCGCCAGAATGTCTTCGTAAAACAGCCCGGTGCCGCGTAACAGGCGATGGCTGTCGATGTCCCGCGACAGCGCCAGATCGATCAGCGTCGCGGGCTGATAATGCCCGGGTATGAAGCGCGTGTCGGCCTCGTACCACCCGCCGGGCCGGCTCATGCGCGCTGGATCCGGGGCGGCTTGGCGCGGGCCAGTGCCAGGTTAAGGCGTTTGAGCAGGGCGTCAGGGGTTTCGTCGACCGCCATCACCACTGCGGTGCTCGCGCACAGGTAAACCCGTTCGCCCTGGAGACGGGTTTTATGCGCCAGGCTTTGCACCGCCTGTTCCATTTCCTGTGCCAGCAGGCGCGCCTGACGTTCGCCGGTATTGGGCAACACCATCACAAAGCGATCCCCGGCCAGACGGCACAGCAGGTCGTGGCGGCGCAGGTTGAGCAACAACAACTGGCTGATGGCTTGCAACACGGCATCGCCTTCTGGGTGCCCGTATTGCTGATTGATCGACGCGAAATGATCGAGGTCGAGCGCCAGTAGCGACAACGGTTGCTGATGCTCAAGGCTGTGGCTCAGGCAATCGCTGACCTGACGCTTGAGGTAATCGGCGCCCCCCAGCGGCGTCAACTTGTCAAACAGGCGGTGCTCCCGAAATACCCGCTCGCGCTTCTCCATTTGCTGGCTGATGGCCAATTGTTCGCGGTGCCAGTGGAACAGGCCGATGGTCAGCAATATCATGCCCACCGGCATCGGTGCCGACTCCAGCCAGTGGTCCCAGCCGATGTGCTTGGGCAAGCGGATGAATTCGTCGAGCACATCGATCCACCACGAGAAAAACATGAAGCATAAACCGCTGGCCAAGTAGTTGGTGACGCGCCCGGCAGGTCGGCTTTTGAGCACCAGTCCCAGCCAGAACAGCATAAACAGCGCCGTGCCGCCTTCGCCCAGAATGTCCAGCCACTGCCACTCACTGACCGGTTTTACGCTGCCGAAGGCCAGATTCAGCAGCAGGCCGATATTGGCCCCGAGTACCAGCAGGGCGAGTTTCCAGCGATGATGTGTAAGCACGTTTAACCCGCTCATGAGTGTTCTACCAAAACGTATTGCCGGTCAGCAGAACAGAGCCATGTGACAACCGTGTGACGGGCGCGCCGGGTCGAATCAGCTCAGAGCTGTTGCAAGAAATTTCTGTAAACAACAGCGTGTGCAGGGCCTGCCGAGTTGAACACTTGAGGCGCCATTCACCCGGACGGAGCCGGCACGGGGGCTTGGCCCTGATCGCCGTGGCGTGCGTGAACAGCCATTGCGCACCGCGTGAGGTCAAATCAGCTCATTTCGCCCTTCATCTGGGTCCAGACCCCCTGATTCCGGGGGCTCGCGCCACTTGCTGTCACAGCACTGTCATCCGCGCTGCCTAGTTTTCGCTACCAATTGCCGGGCCACTTGCCCGGCCGGTCACGGGACGCTGGGGGAGCACAAGCATGTACAAGTGTCGCAGTAAGGCACAGTGGGTCGGGTTTACAGTGAGCGCCTTGGCCATCGCGATTGCCAGTGAACGCCTGAGCGCCGCCGATGCGGCGGCCACAGGCGCCACCGAGCATGTGGAGGTGGTCGGGCAGGCGGCGAGCATCGATCAGGCGCTCAAGGAACAACGTAACTCCGACAACATCGAGAGCGTGGTGCACGCCGATGGCGTGGCGCAGTTGCCCGACGCCAACGTTGCCGAGGCCGTGCAGCGCCTGCCGGGCATCAGTGTCGAGCGCGATCAGGGGGAAGGCCGGTTTGTCAGCGTGCGCGGCCTGGGGCCGGACCTCAACAGCGTCACCATCAACGGCACGCTGGTGCCTTCGCCGGAAAGCGCGCGCCGGGCTGTGGCGCTGGATGTGTTGCCTTCCGAGCTGGTGCAATCCCTGTCGGTAATCAAAACACTGACCCCGGACATGGATGCCAACTCGCTGGGCGGCACCGTGGACGTACAAAGCCTGTCGGCATTCGACCACAAAGGGCTGTTTTACACCGGCACCAGTGAGGCCGGTTACAACCAGAACACCCACCAGACCAGCCCCAAGTTTTCGGGTGCGATCAGTGATCGTTTCAGCCTGGGTGACGGTATCGACAACTTCGGTGTGGCCGCTGCCCTGAGCTGGAACAAACGGGACTTCGGCTCCGATAACGTCGAAACCGGCGGCGCGTGGGATTTCAATGACGGCGCCCGGCTCAACAGCTTCGAGCAACGCGTGTACGACATCAGCCGTGAACGCACCGGCGGCGGGCTGAATTTCGACTACAAGCCCGATGACGACACCCAACTGTACCTGCGCACGCTGTACAGCCGCTTCAAGGACAGCGAAACCCGCAACTCCACCAGCCTCGAATTCGACAAGCCACAGGCGGCAGGTGAGTTGGGCAAGGCCAAAGCCAAGCGCAAGCTCAAGCAGCGCGAAGAGACCCAGGAAATCCAGTCGTATGTGTTCGGTGGTGAACGCATGCTGGGCTTATGGACCCTCAGCGGGCAGGCGGGTTACAGCACCTCCAGCGAAGACAGCCCGGGGCACATCGCGGGGGCCACGTTCAAAGGCAATTCCAGCTTCCCCAACAGCGGTTTTTACGACACTGAAAAGCCCCGGCCGATCATTGGCGCGGGCTTTTATGACCCGTCCAACTTCACCCTCGACAAAGTGGACTGGGAAGAGCAGGACACCCGCGACACCGAGAAAAACCTTCGCCTGGACCTGGCCCGTGACTACGACGTTGAGGGCTATGCCTCGCAGGTCAAATTTGGCGGCAAGGTCAGCCGTCGCAACAAGGACAATGACCTCAATGCCTGGGTCTACAAGGATTTCGATGACGCCGGTTTTAACGATGCGCAGTTGAACATGAGCCCGTTCGACAAAGGCAATGTGCACTATCAGTTGGGCCAGTTCGGCCCCGGCATCAGCGGTGGTGCGATCAAAGACCTGATCGGTGGCCTCAACCCCGGCGATTACTACGATGAACAGGAGTCGCGGGCCAACGATTTCAAAATGCGCGAAGACATCAATGCTGCGTACGTGATGAACACCGTCGATATCGACGATTGGCGTTTTATCGCCGGCATGCGCTACGAGGGCACTGAATTCGAGGCCAAAGGCACAGGTGTGCGTGATGGCGCCTTTGAAGCACAAGACACTCAACGCGATTACCACCACTGGCTGCCGGGGCTGCACGCACGCTATCAGTTGGACAAAAACACCCAGCTGCGGGCGGCGTGGACCAACGCCGTGGTGCGCCCCACCTTCGGCCAGTTAGCGCCGGGTTTTGTGATTGACGATGACGAGGCCAGTTTCGGCAACCCCAACCTCAAGCCGCTGGAATCGAGCAACTTCGACTTGGGCATTGAGCATTACATGGGGCAGGCGGGCACGGTGTCGGCGTTCCTCTTCTATAAAGACATCAAGAACTTTGTCTACAACAACGACCTGGCGGGCAGTGGCGAATGGGTCGATTTCACCGAGGCGCACACCTACGCCAACGGCGACAGCGCCAAGCTGTACGGGCTGGAGCTGGCCTATTCGCAGAAGTTTGACTGGCTGCCCGCACCGTGGAATGGCCTGTTGCTCGGCGCCAACACCACCTTCAGCCGTTCCAGCGCCAGCATTGAAGGGTTCGATCAGGCCACGGGGCGCAACCGCAAGCGCGACATCGACCTGCCCAACCAGTCCGACACCGTGGGCAACCTGATGCTCGGCTGGGAAGACGACACACTGAGCTTGCGCCTCTCTGCCAACTACAAATCGCAGTACCTCTATGAGCTGGCAGGGATCAGTGACAAAGCCCACGACCTGCATGTCGATGCGCAAACCTTTGTCGATTTCAGCGCCCGTTACTCGCTGACCAAAAACCTGCAAGTCAGCTTCGAGGCGCAGAACCTCACGGACCAGCCTTACTTCGTCTACAGCGGCCACCGTCGTTACAACAACCAGTACGAAGAGTACGGACCGACCTATTCGCTGGGCCTGACGTTCACCCATTTTTAAAGGCGGCCCGAGCGGGCCAGTAGAAGGAATTTCCCATCATGCGTTTTATCCGTAAACCGTGTCTGTTGCCGATCTTGGCCTGCCTCAGCGCAGCCACGGCGCAGGCCGCACCTGACATCGCAGCGCCGACTTTGCAGGCCTGGGGGACGGGCAACGTGCAGGCACTGGGCTTTGCCCCCGATCACCAGCGGCTGGCCGTGAGCAAGCGTGACGGGGTGTTGCTGCTCGACGCAGAGGGCAAAACCCTGAGCCACGTAGCGGGCGCTTTCGCGTCGCTGGACAGCCGTCCGATGGGCGATCAGGTGCTGGTTGCCAGCCATGACGAGAAAAAGCAGCAAGTGGCCCTGTTCAGCCTCGACCCGCGCAGCCATGAGTGGCAGGCACCGGTCTACTTGCCGCCCCGTGATTACGCAGTCAACGGCGTGTGCCTGTACCGCGACGAGGCGAGCAATGTCTATCTGTTCACCGTGGGTGAAGAGGGCAAGGGCGAACAATGGCTGGTGGCGGCTGACCGCAAACGACTGGCCGAGCCACGTCTGGTGCGCAGCCTGCCGTTACCGCCGAATGCCGAGTTCTGTCAGGTTGACGATGCCGGGCAACAGTTGTTCGTGAATGAAGAAAAGGTCGGCTGGTGGGTGTACCCGGCCCACGCCGAGGCCGATGCCTCGCGGGTGCCCGTGGCGCTGATCGAGCCCTTTGGTGAGGTGAAAAAGGCCGCCGGGGCCATGGCGCTGGTACCGGGCGGGATGCTCGGCCTGGACCCGAAAGCGGCGCACCTGCACCTCTACCAGCAGCACGGTAACGGTTGGTCGCCAGTGGCCCGATTGGCGCTGGACACGTTCAAAGAGCCGGAACACCTGGCGGTGCGCCAGACGCCTCAAGGGTTGCAGGTGCTGGTGCAGGATGACAGCAACCAACAGGTGTTCCAGGGGCTGTTGAACTGGCAGCCGACCCCGGCCCGTGCCCCTGCGCCATTGCCGGTGATCAAACCCGTGGTGCAAACCGAACCGGTGGTCAGTCAGGGCGATGCAGCGGATGACCCGGCCATCTGGGTTAACCCGCAAAATCCGGCCCTGAGCCGGGTCTTGGGCACCAATAAAAAGAATGGCCTTGAGGTGTACGACCTGCAAGGCAAGCGGCTGCAACACCTTGAAGTGGGGCGCCTGAACAATGTCGATGTGCGCCCCGGATTCACGTTGGGCGAACGCACCGTGGACCTGGCAGTGGCCACCAACCGTGACCACAACAGCCTCAGTGTGTTCAGCATCGACCCTGCCACGGGTGAGGTGCGCGCAGTGGGTGAAGTGCCGACACCGGTAAAGGACATCTACGGGTTCTGCCTGTTCAAAGCGCCGGGGGGCGAACTCTACAGCTTCGCCAACGACAAAGACGGCACGTTCGTCCAGCACCGCCTGAGCGCCAGGGGCGATCAAGTGCATGGTGAGCTGGTGCGTCAGTTCAAGGTTCAGACCCAACCGGAAGGCTGTGTAGCGGACGACCGGCAGCAACGGTTGTTCGTGGGCGAAGAAGATGTGGCGGTGTGGGCGGTGGATGCGCGCCCCGATCAGCCGGTCACGCTGACCCGTGTGATCGGCGTTGGCGATCAGGTGCAGGACGACATCGAAGGGCTGGCGCTGTATCAGACCGCCAAACAGTCCTATCTGGTGATTTCCAGCCAGGGCAATGACAGCTACGTCGTGCTGGATGCCGCACCACCGTATGCCGTGCGCGGCGCTTTTCGTGTCGGGGTCAACGCTGACGCCGGGATTGACGGAACGTCGGAAACGGACGGTCTGGACGTGACCTCGGCCAACCTCGGCGGCCCGTTTGCCCAAGGCATGCTGGTGGTGCAGGACGGCCGCAAGCGCATGCCGGAGCAAAGCCAGAACTACAAGTACATCCCGTGGGCCGAAGTGGCCAAGACCCTGAAATTGCCTTGAGCCGGTTGTCATCAACCGGTCACCGCAGGGGTTTTGAATTTAATCCGTGCGCCACTCCCGCTGAGCGGCGCCGTCTTGAGCAAGGAGTCAGGTATGCAAGCAACCATGGAACATATGACGATTTGGGGTTTGATCAGCGACGCGAGTCTGTTGGTGAAAGGGGTCATGCTGGTGTTGTTTCTGGCCTCTGTGCTGAGCTGGTTTTTGATCGTGCGCCGCAGTGCCATTTTGCGCAGCAGTGAACGGGACATGGACGCCTTCGCTGAGCGCTTGCGCAGTCAGGGCGAGCTGAACGCGCTGTATCGCGAGAGCCGCGACAATCACCACGACGATGCCGGTGCCGAGCAGGTATTCGCAGCGGCCTACAGCGAGTACGCACAGCTGAAGCAGCAGCCGGGGATTGATCCTGACGGGGTGATGCAGGGGGTCGAACGCGCGTTATACGTAGCGATTACCGAGCAGGAAGTGCGCCTTGAAAAGGGTTTGCAGTTTCTGGCGACGGTGGGCTCGGTCAGCCCATACATCGGCCTGTTTGGCACCGTGTGGGGGATCATGAATTCGTTCATCGGTTTGTCTCAGGTGCAGCAGGCCACGTTGTCCACGGTGGCCCCGGGGATTGCCGAGGCCTTGATTGCCACCGCGATCGGTTTGTTTGCGGCGATTCCGGCGGTGATTGCCTACAACCGTTTTTCGTCCAGGGGCCAGACGTTGCTCACCCGCTATTACAGCCTCGGCAATGAAGTGCAAATGCGCCTGTACCGGGGTCTGCATGCAGGCGCGCGAAACATGGCGGCGGTTGCCTGACAGGGAGTTTGATCATGCTCGCTCGACCACAGCGTAAACACGGGCCCAAGGCCGAAATGAACGTCGTGCCGTATATCGACGTGATGCTGGTATTGCTGGTGATCTTTATGGTGACCGCGCCGATGCTGACCCAGGGGGTCAAAATAGAACTGCCCAAGGTGGCCAGTGAGGCGTTGATCAATGACAAACAGCAGACGATCCTGACGTTATCGGTGAAGGCCGACGGCGGTTACTACTGGAACCTGGGCCGTGAACTGGACACCAAAAACCAGACGGACAGCGCCGTCAACCTTGACGAGTTGCAGGCCAAGATCGGTCAGGTGGTGGCGCAAAACGGCGACACGCAGGTGTATATCCGGGCCGACAACGACGCCGGTTACGGCAGTGTGGTCAAGGCGATGGCTGCCTTGCAGCAGGGCGGCGTGAGCAACCTGGGGCTGGTGACCGAGGCGCCGCAATGAGCGCCGCAGTCATGGGGTGCGCGGTCACGCCGGCCCGGCACATGCCTTGGGGGCGACTGTGGCGTAACGCACAGGCGTGGGCCGTCACGGTTGCGTTGCACGGGGCAGTGGTGGCGCTGCTGGTGGTCGGCTGGACGCTGCAACAGCCGCCGGTGAGCGCGCCCGCCGTACTCAAGACCCGCTTGATTACCTTGCCTGCCGAACCGGTGGCCGCGCCAGCGCCGGATCCCTTGCCCGTGGCGACACCGGCGCCGGTGGTCGAGGCTAAACCCGAGGTCAAACCTGCGCCGATCGACCCGCAGATTCAGGCGCGCAAACTTGAACAGGCTGCTTTGGCGCGCAAACGGGTCGCTGAGCAAAAGCAGGCACTTGAAGCCCGTCAGCTTGAAGAGCAGCAAGCCCGGCTACGCGAGCAACAGGCGCAGGCGGAGCGTCAGCAGGCGCTGGCCGATCAGGCGCGGGTTGCAGCAGATAACGCCCGGCGTGCGCAACAGCAGGCAGCGGCTGCCGACGTGCGCCAATATTTACCCATCAGCAAGGACGCGCCGGATTACCCGCAGCGGGCGTTGGATAAAGGCATCGAAGGGGATTGCACGGTGGAGTATTCGGTGACGCCTGAAGGCAAGGTCGAGAACCCGAAAGTGGTGGGCAATTGCCACCCGATGTTTATTCGTCCTTCGCTACTCGCTGCGGCGACCTTCCGTTATAAGCCGCGCATGGTGGACGGTCAGGCCGTCAGCGTGGCGGGCGTGCGAAACACCTTTCACTACAAAATCCACTAACCCTGCTTGACGTCGGGCGCCGTCCCGACTGGCGTGAAGCTGACAGGCATCAACGCCCGATTTGCATTCCTGACCTATGCTGCAGGCGATTTTATGCATAAGGAGATGGCCATGAAAGCGCCTGCAACCACCCCGGAGCCGACCCCGGCAAAATTGAAACTGCCCTTGGGTCTGGTGATTGCTGTCCTGGTCATGGTCGGGATTTTGCTGTTGCCATTACCGCCTGACCTGCCGGTCGCCGGGCACCGCATGCTGGCCATCCTGGCCTTCGCGGTGGTGGTCTGGATCACCGAGGCGGTGTCGTACGAAGCCAGCGCCATCATGATCACGTCGCTGATGGCGTTTTTGATCGGTATGGCGCCGATGCTGGACGACCCGTCGCGCCTCTACGGGACATCGGCCGGGATCACCATGGCCCTGACCGGGTTTTCCAATGCCGCCCTGGCCCTGGTGGCCGGGGCGTTATTTATTGCCGCGGCGATGACCCACACTGGGCTGGACCGACGCATTGCGTTGGTAACCCTGTCAAAAATCGGCACCAGTACCCGGCGAATTTTGCTCGGGGCGATTGCCGTGACCATTCTGCTGAGCCTGGTTGTGCCCAGCGCCACGGCGCGCAGTGCGTGTGTGGTGCCGATCATGATGGGGGTGATTCTGGCGTTTGGTGTCGATAAGCGCTCCAACATTGCGGCCGGGATCATGATCGTGGTGGCGCAGGGCACCAGCATCTGGAACGTGGGCATTCAAACGGCGGCGGCGCAAAACCTGCTGACGGTCGGGTTCATGGACAAAATGCTGGGCGCACGGGTGAGCTGGATCGACTGGCTGATTGCCGGTGCGCCTTGGGCGATCATCATGTCGGGGGTGTTGCTGTTTGTGGTGCTCAAGATGTTGCCGCCAGAAAGCGACAGCATTCCGGGTGGCAAGGAAGCTGTGGAGCAGTCGCTGATTGCATTGGGGCCGATGACCGCGCCGCAGAAACGTCTGATGGCCGTCTCTGTCGCCTTGCTGCTGGCGTGGGCCACCGAGGGCAAGCTGCACAGTTTTGACACCACCTCGACCACCTACGCCGGATTGGTCTTTCTGCTGTTGCCGCGCTATGGGGTGATGACCTGGAAGGATGTGCAGTCGCGCATCCCATGGGGCACGGTGATTGTTTTCGGGGTCGGCATCAGTTTGGGGACGGCGTTGCTCACCACTCAGGCCGGTCAATGGCTGGGGGGGCAGGTGGTGCAGCATACCGGGCTGGATCAGCTCGGGCCGCTGGGGATTTTTGCGATTCTGGGGGCGTTCCTAATTTTGATTCACTTGGGGTTTGCCAGTGCCACGGCATTGACCTCGGCATTACTGCCGATCCTGATTGCCGTGCTGCAAACCCTGCCCGGTGAGTTCAACCGTTTGGGCATGACCATGTTGCTGGGTTTTGTGGTCAGTTACGGTTTCATTCTGCCGATCAATGCGCCGCAAAACATGGTGTGTCTGGGCACGCAGACCTTCACCGCCAAGCAGTTCGCCAAAGTCGGACTGATTGTCACCGCGGTGGGGTATGTCTTGATGTTGGGCTTCGGCGCAACGTACTGGAAATGGTTGGGCTTGATGTAGACCCGGCGCCGGCGGATAACGCGAGGCTGCTACCGGCGGGCTGACCGTCGGAGCAGTCAGCCGTTGGGGGATTGCGTCAACTGCCGCCTTTACTGCTGACCTCTGCCGGAACGTCTTCACCCGCCATGCGCTTGCGGAACAATGACGTGCGCGCCAGCAGCAAGGTGGTCACGGGTACGGTGATGGACAGCAGGATTGGTATCAGCCAGGCGTGTAAAACAGGGGTGGATTTAAGCGCCGAAAAATACAGGATCGAGGCCAATGCCACGCCCCAGGCGCCGAGGGTGGAGGCCAGTGCAGGCGGGTGCATGCGCTGGAAAAAGTCTTTGAGCCGCAACAGGCCGATTGCCCCGCACAAGGCGAACAGACTGCTCAGCACCAGCAGCACCGCCACTGGAACCTCAATCCACAGGGATAGCTCGCTGATGGAATTCATTCGATCACCTCACCGCGCAACAGGAATTTGGCCAGCGCAAACGACCCGACAAAGCCAAACAGGGCAATCAGCAGCGCGCCTTCAAAATAGGTATCACTGGCATACCGAATGCCCAGCACCAACATCATCAGCATGGCCACGATGTACAGATAATCCAGCGCCAGTACCCGGTCTTGTGCCGAAGGGCCTTTGAACAGACGGATCAGGGTCAGCACCATGGCCAGGCTGAAGATGAACAGGCTCAGCAAAATGGCGTTGGAGAGCAGCGCACTCATTCAAAGATCTCCATCAGTGGGCGTTCATAGGTGGACTTGAAGTGCTGGATGAACTGCGCTTCGTCGTCCAGATCGAACACGTGTAACAGCAAAATGCTGCGATCCAGTGCCAATTCGGACCAAATGGTGCCGGGCACTACGGTGGTAATCATCGACAGGGCTGCCAGCCCGTTGGCGTCGCGCAGATCCAGCGGGATTTTGATGAACCGTGAGCGTGGCGGTCGGCGCCCGGCGTTGAGCACGCCCCAGGCCACGGCCAGATTCGAAAGAATGACGTCACGCCCGACCAGGAAAAACAATTTGATGATCACGCCCGGACGACGAATGCGGATGGGCAACGGTCTTAACGGTGCCATCATCAGCGGCCCCAAAAAACCTAGCGCGGCCCCTAGCAACAGGTTCCCCGCACTCAGTGACAGGTTGAGCAGCAACCACAATGCCCACAAGGCCAGTGATAACCACGGCGCGGGAAACAGACGTTTCATGGCTGCACCTTCTGCATGGCGGCTTTCGCTTCAGGACTGGGCACCGGGCGTGAGCCCATGACCGCCATGACATAGCGCTCCGGGTTGTTCAACGTATCAGCGGCCGCCTGGGTGTAACGCATCACGGGCTCAGCCTTGAAGGTCATGACAACGCAGAGCCCGAGCAAGACAACAATGGGAATGCACTCATAACGGCGCAGCAGCGGAGAGGGGCGCTCCAGTGGCGTCCAGAAGCGCTGTATGCCCAGTCGCGAGAAGCCGATCAGCGAAGCCAGACCCGAAAGAATCAGCAGGGCCAACAGGCACCAGGCCGCTGTGGAAACCGGAGCTTCACTGAGGTGGCCCAGCCCCACGGGGTTGAGCAGGGCATTGAGCAGGGTCAACTTGCCGATGAACCCTGAGAGTGGCGGCATGCCGATGATCAGCAACGCGCAGGCGATAAAGCTCAGGCCAAGGAACGCCATGGTCCAGGGAATGATCTGGCCCACCACGGCCTTTTGTTCGTCATCCAGGTTGGTGCCACGGGGCGGGTTAAGCGACTCCATCAAGCTGGGGAGCTGCTCAACATCATCCTCAAGGAGCATTTCATTGGAGGAGCGAGATCGCTCGATCAGTTCGGCCAGCAGGAACAGCGCACTGAGGGCGAGCGTTGAGCTAATCAGATAGAACAGGGCGGCTGCGGTGAGGTTGGGTTGGGCGAACCCGACAGCCGAGAGCAAAATGCCTGCCGACACCAGAATGCTCAGGCTGGCCATGCGTTCGAGTCGTTGAGCCGCCACGATTGCGATCGCAGCACAGACGATCGTGGCCATGCCGCCATAGATCAGCCAGTCGCTGGCAAAGTAGGCGGAAGCGCCCGCTTGGCCGGAAAACATCAGCGTCCACAGGCGCAGCACGGTGTAGATCCCGACCTTGGTCATGATCGCGAACAACGCAGCCACCGGTGCGCTTGCCGAAGAGTAGGCCGGCACCAGCCAGAAATTGAGCGGCCACATCCCGGCCTTGGCCAAAAACGCCACGGCCAGAATGGCCGCACCCGCGTGCAGCAAACCGCGGTCGGCTTCAGGCACCAGCGGGATCTTCAGGGCCAGATCAGCCATGTTCAACGTGCCGGTGACCCCGTAGATCAGCGCGGCACCGATCAGGAACAGGGACGATGCCAGCAGGTTGATCGAGATGTAATGCAACCCGGCTGACACCCGGGCTTTGCCCGAACCGTGGAGCATTAGCCCGTAGGACGCTGCCAGCAGCACTTCGAAGAACACAAACAGATTGAACAGATCGGCTGTCAGAAACGCGCCGTACAACCCCATCAACTGTATTTGAAACAGCGCATGGAAACTGGCACCGGCCCGGTCCCAGCGAGCCATGGCGAACAGCAAGGCGCAACTGGCGATGATCCCGGTGAGCACCAGCATCAAGGCTGACAGGCGATCGACGACCAGCACGATGCCAAACGGCACCTGCCAGTTGCTGGGCAGGTACACACCAATGGAGGCGGGTTCGGTTTGTTGCTGTGTCCAAAGCAACAGGGTGATGGAAATGGCAAGCCCCAGCAGCGTTGAGCCCAAGTTGATGCGGGCCTTCATTGGCCGGTGTTTCTCGCCCAGCAGCAACATGCACGCGGCAGTCAGCAGCGGCAAGAGAATGGGCGCAATAATCAAATGCGGCATCAGGTTCATTCTTTAGGCTCCCGGCCATCCACGTGGTCGGTGCCGGTCAGGCCCCGTGAGGCCAGCAAGACCACCAGGAACAGCGCGGTCATGGCAAAACTGATAACGATTGCAGTGAGCACCAGTGCCTGGGGCAGCGGGTCGGTGTAGTTGAGCAGGTCTTGCGGAACCCCGTCCTTGATCACCGGCTCCTTGCCGATGAACAGGCTGCCCATACTGAATATGAACAGGTTGACCCCGTAGGACAGCAGGCACAGTCCCATGACGACCTGAAACGTCCGGGGACGCAGCACCAGCCAGGTGCCGGAGGCGGCCAGTACGCCGATCGCGATCGCGATGACTTCTTCCATCAGGCGGCTCCTGTCTTGGGTTGTGCATTGGCTTGCAGGCTCGGGCGGTGGGCCCGGACTGACTGGTGCGCGAGAGCGGTCAGGATCAGCAGGGTGGCGCCGACCACGACGGCAAATACGCCGATGTCAAAAAACAGGGCGCTGGCGACGTGGATATCGCCCAGTACCGGCAAGCTGAAATGCGCGGTGTGGGTGGTGAGGAACGGGTAACCGAAGCCGATTGCACCCAGGCCGGTGATCGTGGCAAACAACAAGCCCGTGCCCATCCAGCGCAACGGACGCAGGCTCATCTGAGCTTCCACCCACTGGGTGCCGGCAACCATGTATTGCAGGATGAACGCGACTGACATCACTAGCCCGGCAACGAAACCGCCGCCTGGCTGGTTATGGCCGCGCATGAACAGGTACATCGACACCACGAACGCAATCGGCAGCAACAAACGCACCAGGACCGCGGGCACCATCATGAAACCCAGCGCGGTGTCGCTGGCGCTGCGCGGGTTGACCAGATCGGTGACCACATCCTTGGCCAGCAACCGCTGCTGGGCGGGCAGCTCCATGCTTTCTTTGGGGGGACGGAAGCGGCGCAACAGGGCGAAAACAGTGAGCGCCACAGCTGCCAGCACGGTGATTTCACCCAAGGTATCGAAGCCCCGGAAGTCCACCAGCATCACATTCACCACATTACTACCGCCGCCTTCAGGCAGTGCGCGGCTGAGGTAGAACGAAGAAATGTCATTCGGGGTCTGACGGGTCAGCATCGCGTAGGACAGCAACGCCATGCCGCCGCCAACCACAGTCGACAAGAGCAAGTCACGCAGGCGCCTGATGCGCGCCTTGCGCAATATTCTTGGCAGCGGGGAGACTTCCTCGATCCGACGTGGCAGCCACCGCAGGCCGAGCAGAATCAAGACCGTGGTCACCACCTCAACCACCAGTTGCGTCAGCGCCAGGTCCGGTGCCGAGAACCAGACGAATGTGACACAGGTCATCAGCCCGCATACGCTGACCATGGTCAGTGCGGCCAGACGGTGATACTTGGCTTGCCAGGCGGCGCCGAGGGCGCAGGCAATTGCCATCAGCCACAGGGTGACAAACACGATCGACCCCGGGATTTTAGGACGATCCCCCCAGCTCAGGCCGCTGTAAATCATGGGTATCAAACCTGCCACCACAGCCGCCAGTACCAGCAGAAACAGCTGGCTTTGCAGGCGTTGAGTGCTGACACGGCGCTCAATGCGTCGCGCGCCTCGCATGATGACCACCACGCTGCGCTCGAAGAAACGCTTGCCATTGAAGAAGCGGATCAGGGGCGGTAGCGGGAAACGATTGAGCTTGAGCTGTTTGCGCAACAGGACATAGAGCACGATACCGCCCGACATGGCGATCAGGCTCATGATCATCGGTGCGTTGAGGCCATGCCAGATGGCCAGGCTGTATTCAGGCAATTGGCCACCGACGACAGGCTGGGCAGCGGCAGCGAGGAGCGGTCCAACGGTCTGGGCCGGGAAAATACCGACCATCAAGCAGGTAAACACCAGTAATTCAACGGGCGCACGCATCCAGCGCGGTGGTTCATGGGGCGTGTGCGGCAGATCAGTGGCGGGCGGTCCGAAGAACACATCCACCGTGAAGCGCAGGGCATAGGCGACGCTGAAGGTCCCGGCGACGGTGGCAATCACCGGCAGTGCGATTTCTACCCATTTTGTGGAATTGATGAACACGGTTTCAGCGAAGAACATCTCTTTGGACAGGAAACCGTTGAGCAGAGGTACACCGGCCATGGAAGCGCTGGCAACCATGGCCAGCGTCGCGGTGTAAGGCATGAGCTTGAACAGGCCGCTGAGCTTGCGTATGTCGCGGGTGCCGCTCTCGTGATCGATGATGCCGGCTGCCATAAACAAGGAAGCTTTGAAGGTGGCATGGTTGAGAATATGAAACACGGCCGCGACCGCAGCCAGCGGGCTATTGAGGCCCAGTAGCAGTGTAATCAGGCCCAGGTGGCTGATCGTGGAGTAGGCCAGCAGGCCTTTGAGGTCGTTCTGGAACATGGCGCAATAAGCACCTAATACCAGCGTGCAGGCACCGGCCCCACTGACGATCCAGAACCATTGCTCACTGCCGGACAACGCAGGCCATAGCCTTGCCAGCAGAAACACACCGGCCTTGACCATGGTTGCTGAGTGCAGATACGCCGACACCGGCGTGGGAGCCGCCATCGCGTGGGGCAGCCAGAAATGGAACGGGAATTGTGCGCTTTTGCTGAGCGCACCAATCAGGATGAGAGTGAGCAAGATCGGATAGAGGCTGTGGGCGCGAATCTGGTCGCCCGCCGCCAATACGGCATCCAGATCGTAGCTGCCGACAACATGGCCGAGCAGCATGACCCCTGCCAGCAGGCACAGCCCTCCCGCGCCTGTGACCATCAATGCCATGTAAGCGCCACGGCGTGCATCTGAGCGGTGGTGCCAGTACCCAATCAGCAAAAATGAGAAGAGACTGGTGAGCTCCCAGAAAAATACGATCTGGATCAAGTTGCCTGACAGCACCAGACCGAGCATTGCCCCCATGAAGGCCAGGAAAAACGAGAAAAAGCGGGGGACGGGGTCTTCAGGTGACATGTAGTAGCGGGCGTACAACGACACAAGCGTACCGATGCCCAGCACCAGGATTGAAAACAGCCAGGCAAACCCGTCCATGCGCAATACAAAATTCAGGCCGAGACTGGGCAGCCACATGAACTCTTCCCGAATCACACCCCCATGGGCGATTTGCGGATAGAACATAGCGACTTGAATGGTGCCTACGAGTGCAATAAGGCCGGCCAACAGTGATTCACTGTTGCGCGCGTTGTGCGGCAAAACAGCCGCCAGACAGCTGCCGATAAAGGGCAGAAGCAGTAGAACTATCAGGGACATAGGCTTCTAATCTGCAGGAGTTTGTGAGCGATCATACGTGGCGGGCTGGGGATCACCAACAGTCAGGCTGAGGACGAATCCTACAAAATGTGTACAAGCTGTTTAATGGCTTGCCCGGCAGCATCCTTGTATGAGCACGCCCGGACAGGGGTGTGTGCATCTGATTTCAGCGCTGCAGAATCAATCGCATGCTTTATTGCTTTCGCTCTCATCAGGCATGTCGATGGTTTTACCTTTTGTTTTTAACTCACTCACGATCACCGCTGCAACAATCAATGCGGCACCCAGCAGTGCAATGCCGGGCAAACGTTCGCCCGCCAGACGCCCGGCGATACCGGCCCAGACGGGTTCTCCCGCATAAATCAACGTGGCACGGGTAGGGGATACGCTTTTCTGCGCCCAGTTCATGGCGACCTGAATGACTGCGCTGGCAATACCCAATCCGACTGCGCTTATTAAGAGTAGCCATGAAAATTCGGGGGCTGCTTCATGGGTAGGTACAGTCATCGCGAAGGCAAGCGCGGAAGCTGTCGCCAATTGCACTACGGTCACTCTGCGCACGTCCACCTGACCGGCATAGGCGCTAATCAGGATGATTTCGGCAGCGATGGCGATGGCACTCATCAATGTCGCTATTTCACCGGCGCTGAAATTTAACGACGCTCCACTGGGGCCTGAGAGCAACATCAACCCCGTAAAAGCCAACATGATGCCCAGACTGGGCATTAATCCCGGGCGGCGACCCAGAACCAACCATTGCAGCAATGGAACAAAAGGAACATAGAGTGCAGTAATAAAGGCCGACTGACTGCTGGGGATAGTCTGCAAACCAATGGTTTGCAAACCGTAGCCCAGCATGATGGCAATGCCAATGAATAATCCGGCTTTCAGTTCAAGCAAGGTCATGCCGCTTAAGCTGCGGATTGAGAACAGCGCAACGATGCTGGCGGCAGCGGCAAATCGCAACCCGACAAAAAACAGGGGGCCGCTTGCAGTGAGAGCATGTTGTACAAGCAAAAATGTGCCCCCCCACACGATAGTGATCAGGATCAGCACGCATTCGGCTTTACTGATGCGAGATGTCAAAGACGACAGTCTGGAAGCTTTCAATGGTGTCACGACCTTGCGCGTTACAAAGGTGAGACGCACAATGCGCCAAAGCTGAGCAGTATACTGCGCAGTCCCACACAGTGAGCAATATAGTGCCCAAAGAAATTTCCCAGCGTGCATCGGTTCTTCAGCACGTCAGTCAAAACGTACGACGGCTGCGGCTGCTCGCACAGCTCAGTCAAAGCGCGTTGGCGGAGTCGTCCGGAGTCAGTCGTCGGATGCTGGTTGCGATAGAAGCGGGTGAAAAAAATGTCAGCCTGAGCACGCTTGATCGAGTAGCTGAAGCCCTGAATGCCGCATTCAGTGATTTGATTCAGGCCCCCGGGTCGCCGGACCCTGGACGTATTAACGAAGTGGCCTGGAGCGGCTCCGTTTCGGGTAGCAAGGCTGTGTTATTGGCCAAGGCTGCCGCGACAAAAGAGGTCGAATTGTGGGAATGGCGTTTGGAGCCGGGAGAGGAATACGTATCAGAGGCTGATGCAGAAGGATGGAGCGAACAGCTGTACATTATTGAAGGTTGCTTGACCTTGGTGCTAGATGATCAGGTGCTGCACTTTAATGCCAGTGATTTTTATACCTATGCCAGTAACAGGCCGCATAGCTATCGAAATGCAGGTGATACAGTCGTGCGTTTTATACGAAATGTAGTGATTTGAGGCAGGTGGCGGGACTTACGTCCCGCCGAACCAGGCGGCTTGATAGGCAGTTGCTCGCAGCAGTGCCAGTTCATTAGGTTGTGCTGTCACAGCTGAGTATGTGCTGAATGGGGATCAGCCCGAGCTACTGCCCACTTGATGCTGCCTGGAACATTTCGGTTTAGCGGATGTTCTTGATGCTGCCTTTGTTGCCAGTCACGGTGACATTCACTTTTTTGAAAATGAAATAGTCTTCAACCGACACCGCATAGCGTGGTGCAACAATCAGGTCAGAGCCTGAGCTTTTAACTGCTTTGTAAGCGGCAGCGGCTTTTGTCGCAGAAACAGGATCAGGCAGGCTAAATGCAGGCGCTGGGCCGCCGTAAGTCACGCCATCGGCGAATTCACTGTCGCCACTGATTTTCAATACACCGAACAGAACGTTCGATGTGGATTGGCCTGTAATTTCGCCACCCACTTCAATTTTCGCTTTCAGGTCAGCTGTAACAGTACCGGCAATAGGAGCGTTGGGCTGGCTCACGTTATGGCTCATGCAACCGCTGGTAGCCAAAACTGCTGCGGCAATAGCCACGGGCATCCATATTTTTTTCATCGTAAAGCTCCAGTAAAGGTGTCGGTCCGTTCGTTAACGGCGGCGAGACTTTACGTGAGAGGCTCTAGCAATAAAGTCGGTCAAATCCTGCTAGGTTGAGGGCAGTAGTAACTCCATTGGGTAGGATTTGTGCTGCGCCCTGTAACAGCACCCACATGGCGACAGGTGAATAGATGCATGAAAGTGCGGGTCTCGGATGTGTGATCGTAAAGGTGGGATTTACTACCTGCTCTCTATCCCCCCGCTGCGTAGCTTCAGGTAGAAACAGCACCGGATTGAGAGGCTAAAAATTATTAGAATTCAGGGGGTTGCCAGCTTCTTTCTTCTAGTACATAATGCGCGCCATCAGCACGGCACACAGCCTTAACCGCTGAAGAATCATAGGTTTACAGCATTGCGATTTCTTTTGTATCTGACGTTTTAAATGTCATGTACAAACGGCCGAGTAGCAAAATGGTTATGCAGCGGATTGCAAATCCGCCCACGCCGGTTCGATTCCGGCCTCGGCCTCCATACTGAAAACCCCGCAGATCAAGGTCTGCGGGGTTTTTTATTGGGTGCTGAAAAGTGAAGTGTTCCATTTCTTTGGGCATGGTGTTCCATAACTAACTCACTTTGTGGGCTTGGCGATGGCTCCAACACGCCGGTAAACCCGTTCCGTAATCCCTTCTTTTGAGTGCCCAAGAAGTGCGCTCGCCTCCGAAATATCTGCAATTTCCGACGCGGCCTTTGGCCTGATGTCTCGAAATTGAAATTGTATAATCCGCTTTGCTTCCTCCTCTGATCCCGATGCTCTTGCCCTATCAGCGGCAAGCAAGCGAGTGGCGTCCCAGCGGTTGCGCATCATTTGCCAGGACACCCGCACACCGCTTTTGCTGAGAATGAAATAAGGTGAGGTGTGAGCAGCATTGCGCTGCATGATTTGGTCAAGCAACAGCCCGAGACTGCTGCGGCCGACACTGGTGTTCAAGTGAATGCGTAGGCGCTTGCCAGTCTTACCTTGGCGTACCAGCAAAAAATCCCCCACCATATCGTCGCGGCGCATCGCCAAAACATCAGCCGGGCGCTGTCCAGTCAGATAGGCCAAGTCCATCGCGTCCTGAACTTCTTGTGGAGCGCAGCCATAAACTGCTCGCCATACGTCGTCATTGGCGTAATAGTCCCTGGGTTTCTCTTTGTTCTTGCGAACACCGAGGCACGGATTCTCCTGTCGAGTTAACCCCCACTCCCTGGCTATGTTAAATACGTGCGAGAGCAGTGCGAGTTCTCTATTTGCTCGCGTCTTGGCTGATCGGGCATCACGGTATTGAGCCACCATAGACGGCGAGATTGCATCAATAGGCGCGTCATCAAATACAGACCTCAGTTGGCGAAGTTCGGCGGCATTGTCTTTTTGCGTCCTTGGCGCCTTCTTTGGAATGATATCTCTGGCGTATCGATCAAATATCCCTCTCATTACAAGTAGGTCTAATGGTTTTTCTTTCGACTCCAGTTCGGCCCACTTCATACGGGCCTGGTCGATATCTTTACCCAGCGGAATGTCATGGCCCGTTGCATCGCGGTAATAGTAAGCCGTCCACACTTTCCCATTTTTGCGCAGGCGTGTTCGCTGATACATCCGTGGCGGCAGGTGTTGGTTTTCGGTTTTGCGAGGGCGCATTTCAACTTACTCGAGAAAAGTCAGGAGTCCAGGTAGGGGCGGGTGGCGGGGGTTGGGTTGCCAGCGTTGGCGAGATTATTCCTAGCTTCATGCGTGCGAACATCCGGCCAACGAGAGGGCGACCGCCGCGACTTTCGACAAAGACCCAATTGCGGTTTTTAAGCCATTGGCGCTGATATCCGCGGTGTTTGTACCCAGTTAGATCGGCCAGCTCTTCCTCTGAGAGGATTTCAGTTTCCATGGTTGCCTCCTGGTGTCCCAATTACATAAATGGCAATCGAATACCCGGCCACAATCCAAAGCGCGGTACCGGCGAATGCGCCAACCAGATGAGCGTCAGAGCCGTTTTCGGTTAGCGGAAGGATAGCCAGGCAGAACCATGTAACGCTGGCAATCAGGTAAAGCGTGACGACCAGCAGGAACAGGCAGAGCTGTTTGGTGCTGAGAGCTTGAAGTGAGGGCATAGAAAATCCTTGCCTGCCGAACTACGGCTGGCATGTAGAGGGATTGGGGTTAGGAGTCCTTGCGATCTGGTGGGGAGGGCGGGAAGCCAAAGTGATGCCGCCGTTTGCCTGTGTACCCGCATTCGCTGCATCCCGCGGGCTGGCCACAACTACATCCACCCTCGCAGCCGCAACTGCATCCGGAGCAATCAAGGGTGCACCAGCTTTCTTGCTCAACTTCCCCTTCTTGGGTAATCGCGTAGTTGATACGACGGTCTAGGCGAAAGCCGGTAATCTTTTCGGCGTCCTCGTAGGTAGCGGGCACTGACCGGAAACCGTATTGGGCGGCAGGATCATCAATAAAACGACGAACAGCTCTCATGGCCTCACCACCTCGACCAAGGCCCAGCAGATCTGTCTGGCATAAACTGATGGCACGCGCTTAACCTGGCCGGCGCGCTCCAGGCGTTCCAGCTGGCGGCGCACCCAATTGGTTTTTAATCCCTTGTGCCCGGCCATGCTCAGACCGTTACGAATGACATAGGTCATCTGTTGCGAGCCCCAATACATGATCTGGGCTTTTATTTCGGCATCGGTGGGTTTTGGCTTGATAGTCATCAGTAGTCACCCCAGCCCAAGCCCTGAATGTATTCGTTCGGAATGGTTACAGCCTCCGCCGGCACCGTGCTTTCGACTTCAAGGTTGCCGAAATATCCAATGGCTGCCTTGGCGCGCTCGATTGAAAGCTGTGCATGTCGCATCTGCCAAGACTTGCGTGCCTTGTACGAGCGCAGTGCCAGTGCCTTGTCGGTGTAGGCAAAACGCCTGCCCCAGCTACCACCTTCTTTCAGCACGCGCTTCCGGCGTTTCTTCACCGCCTCGGCGGTCCAGCTGTATTGCGGACCCTTGATCAGGTCACAGGTATGGGTGTCGCCGATGTAGTAGCACTGCGTGGTTTCTCCGATAACCTGGTAAGTGATGCAGTGCACCTCAAGACCATCCGGGCCAATGGTGTCGATGTAACGGAAGTGGTCCGGCCAGGCTTTCTTCTTTTCTTCAGGCATGACTTCGTCCTTACCGCTGTAGCGGCTGATCTATGGTATTTAGTTTTGCAGTTGCGTATTTGTGGATGAGACCTAAAGTAGGCTTGCTAGATGTAACTATCTGGAAATAAAGGAGTGTGTTTCGTGCAATATGAAAAACAGATGTCGTTGACGCATCGATATAGGGGGCAGACTGTATATTTAAAATTTTATTGGATGAAGCCTAACGACAGCGCACCTGCTGCAGTACATATTGTTGACGCGAGCGATGTGTCTGGTTTCGGTGTTACGGCTGCTGAATTGGTCGAGAACTGGCCTGATTACCCAAGCGCATTAGCTGAAGCGGTTGAAGCAGCGAAAACATTCATTGATAGCCAATTAGGTTGAACTATTTGTTCTGCAAGTGCAGCTCAACCGCTTGGGCTTGGTGCAATTTGCTGAATTGGTCTGGGGGCGTGGGCACGTGATTTGTTGCATTGGTCGCACATGACGTTCAAGTCCAGCGGCCGCATGGGGCCGCCATTGATCCGGACGGTTCGGCGGAGCGCGGTCATGCTGCCACCGCCTGACGCTCGATTGCTCGCCATGGATCATTCGCCCGGGCAAGTGCAGCCATCGGCGGCGGGCTGACACTGTTGCCACACATATGAACCTGCTGGGTTTTGGTAAAGGGCTTGCCATCGGCGCCGTAACCTATGATGTAGTCGCCCGGGAAGCCCTGAGCCTTGTACAGCTCTGCCGGTTGTAGCATCCGCAGGCAGATGTCGACGATTACATACGGCGTGCCTTTGATGGTCACGGTGACCAGTGCCAGACGGTCGCGGGTGGTGATGGTGGGTGTCGGCTCGTTGGCGTCACTCACATTCTCGGTGCCGTAGTAGCTGATCAGGAATGCCGCGACCCTCAGTGCACCGGCTTCAACCTCCGGCGACAGTTGCAGCTCAACCAGAGAGCTTTTGCCGCCACCGCCCGCTGTGATTGTTGGAGTTGGCTCGTCCAGGGCTTGGCCGACACTTGCGCCGAACTGGCGCTCAAGAAATGCCGTCATTAACCCGTGGTGTGTACCGCCGGCGCTGATGGTGTGTAGTGGGTCATTCAAATCACGCGCATCGCAGTTACCGCGCAAGTGCACCAGGTTGGCGGTGACCAGTTGTTGCTGGCTGCCGGTATTGGTCACTGTGGTCATAGGGGCGTCCATGCTTTTGGCGGCGGTGGTATTGAAGCCGCCATTCATCTGCGCCATGAACACCGTTGAAATCCCCATTGCATGCGCAGCACCGGCTGGGCGCTTGTAATTCCCGCCGCTGGTGATTGTTGGCAACGGCTCATCCAGCGCCTTGCCTTCATCGGTAAACCTGAACTTCACCAGGTGCGCTGCTGCGATTGCATGTTTAACACCGCCCGCCACCACCGTGCCCAACGGCTGATCCAGATCAGGTACTCGCGGTGCTTGGCCCGCTCTCTCCCCGTAACCGGTTTGAACGAGCGTTGGACTGACAATCGAGAAGGCGCCGCCCTTTGGGTAGGAGGTCACGGTACGCAGCGGCTCGGCCGCAGATTGCACGCTTTCCCCGGACCAGTTCGCGATTGGCACGATAAAAGGGTTTGTGGCATCGAGCACGAACTTGCGCATACCCTTGGCCACGCGGCGCAGGGTGGCCGGGGCCAGATCCTTTTTACGGCCGAAGATGCTTTTGCTGGGGATGCTCCAGTCAATGCACTCGGCGGCAGTGCGCCACTTCTGCTGACCCTTGGCGGGGTTCTTTGCGTGAGTGGGCTCCGGCCACACGATAGGCTGACCATCGCACCGTGCGATCATGAACAGGCGTTCCCGACTGGTCGGTGCTCCGAAGTCGCAGGCCTTGATCACACGCCATTCGACGACATATCCCAAGCGCTGCAATTCAGCCACGAAAACTGCCCACGTTTGGCCGCGGCGTTTTGGATCGGGCACTAAGAACTGTTCGTTAACCGGTACAACTTCGCCTGCCTCGGCAATTCCGCCACCCAACTTGATGACACGCCCAGTCGACTTGCAGCGCTTTGCCACCAGTGGCCCCCACTGAAGGATCTGCTTCACGTTCTCCAGGCTGATCACCCGGGGCCGTTTCTTGCCAGCCCACTTAAGGCCGATCCACGACAGGTTGCGAATCTCGCGTTTGCGGGGCTGCCCACCGGCAGCCTGGCTGTGGTGGGTGCAGTCCGGCGACATATGGAACCAGCCCACGGCCCGGCCACCGCATTCAGTATCAGGGTCGCCCTCAAACACATCAGTGGTGAAGTGCTTCGCATGTGGGTGATTGACTGTGTGCATACTGATGGCGGCAGCACTGTGATTTTTGGCGACCGTTACTCCACGGCCAAGGCCCATTTCCAGCCCGGTACCGGCGCCGCCACCGCCGCAGAAGAAGTCCACGACGATTTCGTCATCCTGCTGGTTGAAGCCAAGGCCGTATTGGGTTTTAAAATCGAAGGGGTGTTTTTTCTGCTGTGAAGACATGATGGCTCCTCGCCGGTATAGTCCGGGAAAAATGGAGGGTTGTGATGTTTGCATTTGCAGGAGCCGTAGGTACCGAGGCTCGATCAAGGTTTGCGACTTGGATTTACTACGTAATTGTTGTTTTGTTACTTGTCGTCGCGTTTGCTACCCCGCTTGTTGCAGCGTTTGGATCATGGCTGCCTGCTGGAGAAGCGAGGGCAAGCTGGATTCAAAGAAGTGGAGCCGTGACAACGCTTTTTTCGTTCATTGCGGGAGCTATGGCTGTATTCACCAGCGGACAGCTTTACACCCCTGGTTTCTTTGGCGATGTCATTAAGCTGCAAGTATTGAAGGAATTTAATATTCGCTTTCGAATTGCCGAGGCTGCAGTCTTCTTATTGAGCGTGGCTGGAACCTTCATTTGGGGGTATGGCGATCTGGTTTACAAGGCAATGCATGGATAGAGTTGGGTTATCTCCGAGCGTAGGTCTGCCTCGCCTGCTGGCGTGATTCGTTGATATGAGGTGTTACGGGTGACCGGCATGGAGCCCGTTTTCTTTGGGCGTAGGAAATTCTCTGGCTCATGCTAAAGTGCCACCACTTACCAACGGGGGTTTAGAGATGGTACAGATAGTTGAAGTCATCGCGGAATTCAAAGCTGACGGATTCATCAACGTGGGACGTGGAACTCGTGCGCGAGTGGTTCGCCTTGATGGTGCGGAGCAATACGGAATCGAAGTTGATGATGTGGTGAGGGGAGTAGCTATACCATCTGGCCTTTTCGATACCGCTGAGGATGCCAAAGCGGCGTTATTTCAATTCTGGGATGAGTGCAACGAAGCACTTCAAAATAATCCTTCATGGATGCAAGCTCGGTAGCAAAACGGCTCTGCTCGATTGCGCTGCCCTTGCCGGGAGGCGTTGTCGTTGAACAGGGAAGGCGCTGGTGTTTAGCGCAGGACGGTCAGGGGCGATTGTCAGCGCCGCAATTCAGACAGTTGTGTTCAAAGCGTTGCGCGTCACTGATGAACCGACCGCAGCCGTCACAATTGAACATCATCGGTCTGGACTTCTTCGGCTTGGGCAACTTGATGCCGGTGCCGCGCAGGGCTTCTTTGATGCTCACGTCATCGCGCTCGACCAACCGGCGGCTATGCGCGTCGATGTAGGGCTTGGGCCAGACCACCGCACCGGACTGACCGAGCTTACCGATCCAGGTCACGGTGTGAGCTCTCTGCACCACCACGGCCTTGGAAAGGTCGCTTGTGAATACTCCGCCCTCACAAAGCCAAATCAAGTTGTTTCCGTTCCAGCGCTGCGGCTGCTGGATGTAAAACTCGGCTGCGTCGTTGTTCTGGTCCAGGGCTTCGCTCAACGTCACACACTGGCAGTCGACACCAATACGCGCCCGGGCATCGACGTAGGCCTTGGGCCACGGGATGTCAGTGTCGCGGTGATCGCAAGTGCCTTCACGGGTGAACACCTGGGCCTTGGCTAGGTCGGTGACATACCCGGAGCCGCCAAAGCCCCAGAACGACAACCCGTCGCCGACGTAGGCGTGACTGCGGCTGTCTTGCAGGTAGAACTGATCGTCCATGAATTATCTCCAGTCAGGCGCCGCCCTCCGTAATCGGTGGTGGCAATTTGGTTTGGGTTGGGGTATTACGAGAGACCGGCACGGGGTCGGTTGATATGGAGAGTCAAATTGGAGCAGTACTCGTTTCGCGACATCCACAATGGAAAAGTTTTCACCATTTACATCAATTTCCATGGTGGGCATGTAACGGCGCGCCTTGTAGTCGACGGCTTTCCGCAAATCAAATGCGCAGAACAGTCTTGGCCTGATAAAGACACCGCAGTTGCTGCCGTATGGGAAGATGCGAGAAGTAAGATCGAGGGTCTTCCAGCCTAATCGGTCTCATCGCTTCCTAGCCGCAAAGCTTCGCGGTTGTAGGCGAGCAGCAATTTTGCCGACACGTTTTCGGGTATCACATATTCGTGTCGCGGAGGCGTGAGGAACTGCGCTGATCCCGCTGGGCCCAGGCCGTGCAGGTGGTGAATCATCAAGGTCATGGCCTCGCCCTGTTCCTCGATTCTGTTCCAGGCCATCAGGTCAGCCAAGGCTTGGCGGGTGCCGGCCATGGTATGGAGTCGCAACTCTTCCTCGCCGCGAGTCTTTCGCCTCGCCGCAGTCTTTGCCGATCGTTCTTTCTGCGCGGCAGCCATGGCCTACCTCTTCAATTCCGCTGGCCGGCAATGCCAGCCATGTTTGACGTTTGCGTTGCTGGATGCGGGCTATGCGTTTCATGCCGCAACCTTTTGCTGGTTCCAGGCGCCGACCGCTTCAAAGATCCGTGCTGCGTGATCTTCTTCGAGCGATATCGACTCAGGAATGGCGATCCACCCCGAGGCTACCATCTGGTTTTGGTTGGCTGCGTCTCGCAGTTGCTTGTAGCAATGCTCGATTACGTCCTCCAGATGGTCGGAGAGATAGACACCATCAGGCACCACCTCGATGGATTTGCTGTAGCGGTCACCGCGAGTATCAATACAGAGCACGCTGAGGTAGATCGTCCACCGGTGGGCAATGTCGCACACTGCCTGCCCAATTTTCCCGGGTGCGATGTTCTTCAGCGATTTGTAATTGATCATGCCCTGGCGGCCACTGGGGTCGATGTTGACCACGGCGACGTGATTGGATGCCAGTAGCGAGCGGCACGACCGGGCGATGCGCGCCTGCAGGTTATGCGTCTTGCGCTTGCTCATAATGCCTCCGCGAGTTTGCGCAGCGCTTCACGCTCGGCCCGGGTGATGGGCGGCTTGCGGCGCTTGAGGATGGTTTCGGGATCGATCTTGGTGGAGCGGGGCGGTGGCAGCGGTTTGCGTGGCGGGCTTGGCAACTGCGCGACTGTCCCGCCAGCGGCCAAGAACTCCGCCGTGCGCTCCGATATCGAGTAAGCGTCCTGGCGGTGCTGCTCGACCAGGCTGAGGTGGTTGCTGATCATGCTGCCGCCTTGGCGAGTGTTACCCCGGCCATGCTGAAGGTTGATCCCTGCGCCGCGACCATCGCATCGAGCGCTTCCCAGTTGACCGAAAGGACGCTGATCGGCGCTTGACCATATGCCACGGCTTTCACCAGGGCCTCGAAGTCCGTCACGCTGGCCTGCAGCGCTACCTGCTCGACCACGTGGCTCGTTACTGGCTTTGTAGCCTGGGCGACGGGTGCCGCTGTCTGAACTGGCGTGGCGCGGGCTGGCTCGGGCGCCGCCACTTTCTCCACGACTGGCTGTGGCTTGATGGCTGCCAGCCGCTGGGCTTCCTGCTCTTCGGCGATGCGCTTCGCGTCGGCCTTTGCCTGCTCGGCCTGCTGGTGTTCGGAGATGCGGAATTTGATCAGCGTTACCAGGTCATCGTTGGCCTTGGTCACCAGCTGCTGCACGTCGCTGAACAGGAAAGCGTGATCAACGGCGAGCTCCGCCAGACTGGTCAGGTTCAAGCGAATGCTGTCCGCGGCCTGGCTTGCATCGATCTTCGCCCGGGCCAGTTCGGTATCAACTGCGTCCTGGAGACTGGCGATGGTCCGCTTGCTCTTCATGGCGCCGGCGAAGTCCGAAATGATATGAGGCAGCGTGACTTTACCCAGCGTCTTGTTGATAGCGGCGATATGATCCGCCAGCGCCAGTTCGGCCTTTTGCTTGATAGTGGTCTTCACCAGCAGCTCTTGAGCCTTCACCAGTTTGTCGACCTTCAGGCGAGTCTCGCGTGCA